>OMIC01000018.1 GCA_900298995.1 Hyphomicrobiaceae bacterium
AGCCCTTTTCGTTTTTGTATCTGGGCGACATGCCGCCAGAGAAGCTGCCTGCCGGAGTTGGGCCTAGGCTTGGGCCTATTGCTTAACCAGGATTCGGCACGCGGCAATGATGGCGTTTCCGGTTTCCTGCGAGCAGAGTTCCATCCGGGTTTCAGAGATCAGCTTCGCCTGATGCAGCGTGTCGTCATCGGAAAACAGGATGGTCTGGTTGTCGGCGCGGATAACCCCAAGCATCGTTTCCACTTTCGACGACCCCGACATCGTCCAGGTTCCTGCAAGTCCTGATCCATCCTGTTTCTTGATCGTCAGGATCCACTGCCGCGCGATGTTCGTGACTGACTGAGGTTCGGTGCGATCGGGAGAATAGGTCAAGTCACCGACACGAAAGCCGCCGGTATAGCTGCCCTTCCAAACGCCTTTTAGCTGCGGGATGTGGCTGTCGGCACTCGCAATCCCGCTCGCGATAAACAGATTTGCTGTTGCCAGGACGGCTGTTTTCAAGACCGAAGACACCATTGTCTTTCGCTCCTTTCATGAGTTGACTGAACCGAGGAAAAACCAAACAGTGATCCTCGTTTTGTTACGCTATTGAGGGTGATCGGGAATGTCAAAAGCTATCCGCGAGTTAGGGTGTAAATCAGATCCGCGATTTGCTT
This sequence comes from Hyphomicrobiaceae bacterium, assembly GCA_900298995.1. Classification (GTDB taxonomy): domain Bacteria; phylum Pseudomonadota; class Alphaproteobacteria; order Rhizobiales; family Aestuariivirgaceae; genus Aestuariivirga. Next base: position 657 of record OMIC01000018.1, read on the forward strand.
TGCAGTGTCGCGCCTACCACGTCTGTGCGTGTGCGGGAGTCGAGGCTACTCGTCAATTGAGGGCCTTCCGATGATCAACCTGGCACGAAGAAGCCAAGGAATCCGAGCGCGGGTTCGGCCGCAAGGGCAAGGGTCGCCAGCAATATGACGCCCAGGACTCCGGCAATCACGGCATAGCCGGACGCATAGCAGCCCCGCGTACTCCGTTCGATTGCCCAAGCCCTTTTCATGATCGTCCCGAAGATGTAATAAGAAAACGTTTGTAGCGTCTGAATATGTGCAAGACGCAAACATGGTCTCGGCAATGCCATGTTTTGATGAAACCTTTGGTTTACGGAAATTGCCTGCGAAATCTGCTTATGGTGTGTGGCGCGTTAAGTCTTTCGCGGGCTTTTTCGTGAAACAGCGGGCCTTTCGGCAATTACGTAAGTAGAAGTGGCGAACAGATAGGAAGTAAGGTTGAGATGTTGAAGGATGTTGACCCTCATCTCGCCGGCATGCTGCGGGCAGCGATGGCGCTTGCGGATGCGTTGAAGGATCTTGGAACCTCGGAGCTGGCAACGGTTCGGCTGACCCGCGAGGATGGCCTGCGCCTCCTGGAGCTTGTGGCCGGTGCGCGACACCGGGACGCGGAGGCGTGGTCTCAGCTTGGAAGGCCTGCGCGGCCAGGGTTCAGCAATCTCAGGATCGCCGGCCTGATCTTCGAATGGCCCGCAGAGGGCCTGGCGGGGCAAGTTGTGGCCAATGACAATCTCCGAACAGTGGGGCGCGGGCTGGATTTCGGCGAAGACGCGCCGGCCCGTCGCTGAGTGGCGTGCGGTCAGCCGGAGCCTGGCCGTGCCATCCAGCGGATGATCGCCATGACGACCGGCAGCCAGAGCGCGCCGGCCACGGCATAAAAGCCCAGTTCCAGGGCCAGTCCTCGACCGACGACGAGTTCGCCGCCCAGAGTCATCATCGTCAGGGCGTAGGCGATCACGAAGATCACGATCGCTGCGGTGCCCATGGCTTTTCGGGTGCGCTGGTTCATGGGGGGCCGGTCTAGCCGCCACCTGGCCCCCGCGCAAGCTGTGCGGGCTGCGGCGCTTCATCACTTGAACCATGGCGCCCCGCCCAAGTATTGGGCTCCGGCATGGATTATCTCGCTTTCAATACCCGGCAAAAGGCGGCCCTTCCCTATGTGCGGGGCTGGTTGATCGGCGTCGCCTGTCTGATCTTCGTGATGGTGATTGTCGGCGGCGCAACCCGTCTGACCGACAGCGGATTGTCGATTACTGAATGGCAGCCGCTGCTTGGGGCCATTCCTCCCTTTACGGAACAGCACTGGCTCGAGGCCTTCGAAAAGTACCGTCAGATCCCTGAGTACCAACTGGTCAACAAGGGCATGTCCCTTGAGGATTTCAAATTCATCTACTGGTGGGAGTGGGCTCATCGGTTTCTGGGGCGTGTCATAGGCCTCGCCTTCTTCCTGCCCTTCGTCTACTTCCTGGTCACCGGCGCGCTGTCGATCAGGCTCGCATTGCGCTGCGGCGCGCTCTTCGTGTTGGGCGGGCTCCAGGGCGCCCTGGGCTGGTACATGGTGACCTCTGGTCTCGTGGACCGGGTGGATGTCAGTCAGTATCGGCTGGCTGCGCATCTGAGCCTTGCGACGATCATCTTTGGCGCCCTGCTGTGGGTTGCCCTCGGCCTTGAAGCCCGCCGCCACGTGCCGCGCGATGGCCGCGAATGGACGTCACTTCTGATCGCCGGACTGGTTCTGGTTCAAGTGGCGGCAGGCGGCTTCGTGGCCGGGCTCGACGCCGGCTTCGGCTACAATACCTGGCCCTTGATGGACGGAGCCCTCGTTCCGCAGGGGCTCTTTGCCGCCCAGCCCTGGTGGCGGAACCTTTTTGAAAATGCACTGACGGTGCAATTCAACCATCGGGTTCTCGCCTACGTCATCGCCGTTCTGGCGCTATCCTATGCCTATGTGGTCCAGTCGCGTCCGGGCGCCCTGCTGGCTGGCGCCGTGCTTCTGCAGATTGCAATTGGCATCTGGACCCTGGTCTGGTCCGTGCCGCTGTGGCTGGGGCTCGCACATCAGGGCGGCGCTTTGGTGGTTTTTGCCGCGGCGATCTGGAACTTGCACAGGTCACTGTCTCGACACTTCCCCACAAAATGAAAATGGCCGGGCTGTGCCCGGCCATGATCTTTGCCGAACAGTCCGTCTCAGCCCATTGCCTGGTCGAGATCGGCGATGATGTCATCGGCGTCCTCGAGACCTACAGACAGACGGACGACGTCGGGCGTGGCGCCCGCGAGCTTCAGCTGGTCCGCGCTCAGCTGGCTGTGGGTTGTCGATGCAGGGTGGATGATGAGCGACCGCGTGTCGCCGACATTGGCGAGATGCGAGAGCAGCTTGACCGACGACACGGTCTTGACGCCCGCATCATGGCCACCCTTGAGGCCGAAAGTGAACACGGCACCCGCACCCTTCGGGCAATACTTCTTCGCGAGTGCGTGATGCTTGTCATCGGCAAGGCCCGCGTAATGGACCCACGCGACACGCGGATCCTTCTTGAGCCACTGCGCCACCTTTAGGGCATTGTCGCAATGCCGCTGCATGCGCAGCCCAAGTGTTTCCATGCCGGTCAGGATCAGGAAGGCGTTGAGCGGCGCGATTGCGGGTCCGAGGTCGCGCAAGCCGAGCACCCGTGCCGCAATTGCAAATGCGATATTGCCGAAGGTCTCGTGCAGCTTCATCCCATGGTAGGAGTCGTTTGGTTCTGACAGCAGGGGATAGCGGCCTGATTTCGACCAGTCGAAATTGCCGCCATCGACGATGATGCCACCCATGGAGTTGCCATGCCCGCCCATGAATTTGGTGAGCGAATGCAGAACGATGTTGGCGCCATGCTCGATGGGCCGGCAGAGATAGGGCGTCGCCAGCGTGTTATCGACGATGAGGGGGACGCCCGCCTTGCGCGCCACTGCCGCAACAGCAGCGATATCGGTGATGCGCCCGCCCGGATTGGCAATCGATTCGATAAAGATCGCCTTGGTCTTGGGCGACAGCGCCTTCTCGATGGAGCTGATGTCTTCGGCGTCAGCCCAGACGACATGCCAGCCGAAGGATTTGAAGGAGTGGCTGAACTGATTGATCGAGCCGCCATAGAGCTGGCGGACCGCCACGAATTCATCGCCCGGCTGCATGATGGTGTGGAAGGCGAGGAGTTGCGCAGAATGGCCGGAGGCCACGGCGAGCGCCGCCGTACCGCCTTCGAGTGCAGTCACCTTTCCCTCGAGCGCCCCCTGGGTAGGGTTCATGATACGGGTATAGATGTTTCCGAAAGCCCGCAGCGCAAACAGATCGGCGGCGTGCTGCGCATCATTGAAGACAAAGGATGTCGTCTGGTAGATCGGCGTGATGCGCGCGCCCGTGGCGGGGTCGGGTGCGGTGCCTGCATGCAGCGCCAGCGTGTCAAAACCCGGTTTTCTCTCAGCCATTGTCGTCTCCCCAATTGAACAAGAACCGCGAGAATACCGCGCTCCCCGGAAAATCACAATTGAACGTTTCTCAGGATTCCACCGGTTGCAGTGCCGGCTCGGGGTGCGGTCCCTACAGCGGGCGCATCCGGGCCAGGATGGCGTCGCGATCGATGAACTGGTGTTTCAGCGCCGCCAGCACATGCAGCAAGGTGAGCGCGATGGCCAGATTGGACCCGATTTCGTGGAGTTCCTTGGCGTCGCCGAGATTGACGGGCGCCGGCGGTACTGGAATGGCCCCGAACACTCGTACCGCTGCCATCGCCGGCTCTTCCGCGGCAAGATGCCCGAAGGCAAGCCAGCCCGTGAGTGGAATGGCGATGAGCAAAACGTAGAAAAGTCCCTGAACCGTGCGCGACAGCATGCGCTCGTAGGACTTTATGCTAACTGGGTAGGGCGGGGCCGGGTTGGCAAGCCGCCAGACCACCCGCAGCAGGGTCAAACCGAGAATTGCTGCTCCGAGACTGACATGCAGGGAAGGTCCAAATGTGCTGGCCAGGGCTTCGCCTGCCTCTCCGGCCTCACCAACACCCTCGACCCCCTCGCCAGTCTCCATCAGCTCCTCGCCAAAGATCAGCATGAAGATCAAGAGCGCAGCTGTGATCCAGTGAATCCAGACCGAGACAAGATCGTAACGGGAATTTGCAGCCGTGTTCATCGCAACCTCCTTCGGTCAGCCATTGCATAGTGCAGGCATGGGCTAACTAGCCTTGCGACAGGTCAATTCTCCCGCCGCAGCCCGAGGCCCAGGCTTTGCATCCGGCCGCTCTCGTGCAGGCTCTGGCGCCGCGAGGAAACGAGGCCCGAGTCGCCACCCACCCAGGCCCATTCGCCGGAGAGCTTGCCATACTCCATTTTCGGGCAGCGGTTCATGACCACCTGCACCCCCGCCGCCTCGGCGCGCGCGGCAGCCGCATCGTCGCGTACGGAGAGCTGCATCCAGATGACACCGGGTTTTGGTTTGAGCTCGAGCGCTTCATCAGTGATCGGGCCCGCGGCGTCCGAATTCCGGAAAATGTCCACCATATCGATTTTGACCGGAATGTCCTTCAGTGCCGCGTAGACTGTCTGTCCCAGTATCTGCTGCCCTGCGAGACCGGGGTTCACGGGTATGACGGCATAGCCCTTGTCGAGCAGATACTTCATCACGAGAAAGGATGGGCGCACGGCATTGTTGGAAGCGCCCACGAGTGCCACCGTCCTTACTTGCTGCAGTATGCCGCGGATGTAGTCCGCTGGATAGGCATCGTGATTCAAGTGGTGTTGCTCCAGTCGGGTGGACGTTTGGCGATGAAGGCGGCTATTCCTTCCTCGGCGTCGCGCTGGAGGAGATTCTCGGTCATCACGCGGGCTGCAAAGGCATAGGCCTCGGCAGGCGGCAGCTCCTGTTGGCGGTAGAAGGCCTGCTTGCCGGTGCGCAGGGTCACCATGGACTTGGCCGCGATCCGTGCGGCCAGAGCAGACACCGTCCCCTGAAGTTCCTCCGGCTGCGTCACGCGATTGACGAGACCCATCCGCACCGCGTCCGACGCATCGAAGATATCGCCGGTGAGCAGCATTTCCATGGCATGCTTAGCACCAAGATTGCGCGACAGCGCGACCAGGGGCGTCGAACAGAACAAGCCGATGTTGACGCCCGGCGTACAAAAGCGAGCCGTATCGGATGCTATGGCCAGGTCGCAGCTGGCAACAAGCTGGCAGCCTGCGGCGCTCGCCAGTCCTGACACTTCTGCGATCACAGGTTTGGGGTGCCGAACGATTCCCAGCATCAGTTGAGCGCAGCGATCGAACAGGGAGGCGAAATAGGCGGCACCCTTGTCCGCGTCTGTGCGATGCGCGGTGATGTCCTTGAGATTGTGGCCCGACGAAAAGACGGGGCCGGTTGCGGCGAGAACGATGACACGCACCGACCTGTCGTCTGCCGCGGCCTCGAGCCGCTGGCCGAGTGCGGCCATCATGGCATCCGAAAGGCTGTTGCGCGTTGCCGGATCGTTGAGTGTGAGCCGAAGGACACCGTCGGCGCAGGCGGCCGTCAGAAGTCCGCTCATTCTTCCTCGATATCGAGCTTCTTGAGCTTCTCGTCATAGGCCGGATCGGCCATCAGTTCCTCGATGACCTTGCGGTTGTTGTCGGATGGGATGAGTGCCTGCAGCGCCTTGACCATCTTGTCCTTCATGTCCTGCGCGAGCTGGTCGTCGTTTTCGACTTCCTCGATCTGTTGTTTCAGATCCGCGGTCTGGTCATCGGTGACGCTGGTATAGGTCAGCCCAAGCGTGGTGATGGCCAGGTTCCAGTCGGAGACATTGGCAAAACCTGCAGCCTTCACGTCCGCCTCGAATCTCTTGCCGTCCTCGGTCTGGTCCACGAAGTCCTGGAGATTTTCGTATTGATCGAGATCGGTCTCGGCATACTTGCTCTTTGCTGCGATGTAGCTGTCGAGCGCACGCTTGGCGATATCGGGAGTCAGTTCCATCGTTTCGATGGTCGGAATCTCGCCAAGGCTCATGTCTTCGCCATCGGGCGTGTCGCCGTCGTCATGGGAGCTGTCGGGCGTCTGTTCACCTGCTGCCGGGCTGGCTGGCTGAGCTGAGTCATCTGGTGCGGTCTGTGCCGCAGGAGCGGCGGCTGGCGGGGTCTCCGGGATCTCCAGAGGCGTACCCGTTTCGGCAAGACGAACCATCTGTCCGGCCTGGATGTCTGCCGCCGGCACAACCGCTCCGAGGAGAAGGGCTGCCGCCGCGAGGGTTGAGGAAAATGGCGCTGTCATCTTCGTTTCCGTGGTTAGGCAAGTCTAGGGCATGGCGCGGAACCGGGGAAGAGCCAAGTAGATGGTAGAGGCTCGAAATGAGGTAACATAGTACCGCACCTCAATTTCTCCGGCTTGACAGGGGTTTTTCTTGACAGGCCAGCCCCGCACCCCTAATCAGCCCCGTATTGAGCGGGGTGCAGGGCCGTCCGGTTTGGCACCCTTTATCTTTGATCATTCAATGCCAGAGACACTCACATGACAACCTATTCGGCGAAAGCCAAGGACATCGTGAAGGATTGGGTGCTGATCGACGCCGATGGCCTCGTTGTGGGCCGCGTGGCGTCCATCATCGCCAACCGGTTGCGCGGCAAGCACAAGCCGACCTTCACGCCTCACATGGACTGCGGCGATCATGTCGTCGTCATCAATGCCGAGAAGATCCACTTCACCGGCAAGAAGCGCCAGCAGAAGAGCTACTTCCACCACACCGGTTATCCGGGTGGCATCAAGGAGCGCAACGCTGGCAAGATTCTGGACAGCAAGCATCCCGAGCGCGTGCTCGAACTGGCCGTGAAGCGCATGCTCCCGGGCGGCCCGCTCAAGCGTCAGCAGATGACGCATCTGCGGATCTATCCCGGCACTGCGCATCCGCACGAGGCGCAGAACCCGAAGCAGCTGGACATCAAGTCCATGAATCCCAAGAATGCGGTGAGAGGCTGATCATGGCTGAACGCAAATCCCTCGCAGATCTCGGCCAGGCCATGGGCGTGGCCTCGGTTGCTTCCGGTGCCGCCACGGCGTCCGCACCCGTAAAGCCCAAGTTGGATGCCCAGGGCCGTGCCTATGCCACCGGCCGCCGCAAGGACGCAACTTCGCGCGTCTGGGTCAAGCGCGGCAAGGGCAAGATCACGGTAAACGGTAAGCCGATCGAGACCTACTTCGCTCGGCCGGTGCTGCGCATGCTGGTGCAGCAGCCGCTGATCACGGCTAACCGCGCAACCGAACTCGACATCGAGTGCACGGTTGCGGGCGGTGGTCTTTCGGGTCAGGCCGGTGCGGTGCGCCATGGTCTTGCCCGCGCGCTCACATATTTCGAACCTGAACTGCGCTCGGCCCTCAAGAAGGCCGGCTTCCTGACGCGCGACCCCCGTATGGTCGAGCGCAAGAAGTACGGCCATCCGAAGGCGCGCCGCAGCTTCCAGTTCTCGAAGCGTTAAGCGGACTGCACAGCTCGCTGTGTTTTCTGAAGGGGTTGCCGGCAGGCAGCCCCTTTTGCTTTTCAGGCTTTGGCTGCTTCATCTGCAGGCTGGCCTGGGGCGCTTTTCGAAATCCGCCTGTCCAGTTGGCCAGCCCAGTGCGTGGGATGCTCGCAGCTCTTAGCGTGTCGGGAGAGCGGGGTTCGCCGATCGGGCGACCGGCGCGACGATGTTATTTTTCGACTTCGGCCGTGGCTGCAAGTGCTGCGAACGGGTCGATGCCCTTCAACCTCCACAACACGCCCGCATAGATGATGCCGATGGCGAGCCAGGTGATACCGCCGATCAACGACATCGCCTGCAGGTGGCTCCAGAGAATGGCTACCGAGATGAGCCCCAGAAACGGGATGACCCCGTAGGAAACGATTGCACCCAGACCACGTTCTTTCTTGATGAACAGGAAGTGGATGATCGTCGCCAGATTGACGAAAGAGAACGCGATGAGCGCGCCGAAGCTGATCAGCGAGACCGCAACGGTCAGCGGGGTGACGACTGCGATCAGGGATATCATGCCCAGGATCAGGATATTGAAGGTGGGTGTCTGAGATTTGGGCGACAGATATCCGAAGATCCGCTTCGGCAGCAGGTTGTCTCGGCCCATCACATAAAGCAGTCGGGAGGCACTGATCTGGGACGCCATTCCTGAGGCGAGCGAAGCGAAGGCAGCGGCAAAGGCGAAGGCCAGCTGGAAGCCCGGCCCGCCAAGTTCGAGCGCGATCTGCGGCGACACGCCGTCGAGATTGTCGAATTTGGTGACATCCGGATACTGCAACTGTACGAAATAGGAGACAGCCACGAACAGGCCGCCACCAACAAGGGCCGTGTAGAGAACGGCTTTTGGGATATTGACCGTCGGATTGTGCGAGTCTTCAGAGAGCGTCGTGATCGCATCGAAACCCAGGAAGGAGTAGACGAGCACGGCTGCGCCTGCCAGAACGGTTGTGACGTCGAGTGGCACGAGTGGCTGGACCGTGAAGGACTCGGCGGGTGTTGCCCACATCGCGAAGACGATCATCGCGCCGCAGATGGCAAACTGGATCGCCACCAGAAGCGCCGTGACGCGAACCGACAGCTTCAGGCCGAAGATGTTGAGTGCTGTGATCGCCACGGCGAAGGAAAAGGCCCAGAGCCAGTCCGGTACGCTCGGAAACACCGGACCTAGATAGATCCGCGGCAGCAGGACATTGATCATCGGAAGCAACATGTAGTCAGCCAGTGCGGCCCAGCCGACGAGGAAGCCGATTTTTGGCCCGACGGTCTTCTGTGCGAAGGTATAGGCTGACCCGGCATTTGGGTAGACCTTCACCATCTGTATGTAGCTCCATGCTGTCAGCAGAATGACCAGCGTGGTGATGATGTAGGCCCCCGCGACGCGCCCGCCGGTGACATCGGTGATGATACCGAAGGTGTCGAAGATCGCCATTGGAGTCATGTAGGCAACGCCGACGATGATCAGCGGTACCAGCGTCAGCTTTCTCTCCAGACGAACTTCCGACATGCCCCGGCTCCCTTGAATCAGGAGCGCAGTCTGGCAGGTGTGGAAATCCGAATTCAATCTGTAGGAATACGGAGCCGAAGGTAAGTCCCTGGACGACGTTCGTTGGCTATTTTGTATTGTCCTTGATGAAGCCCGATATGCCGCTGGCGCTGATCCGCGCATAGACACCGGGATAGTTGGGCTTTGCGCAGCCATTCCCCCAGCTCACGATGCCGGTAAGCACATTCTTGCCAGAGCCCGATGTCAGTGGGCCGCCGGAGTCGCCCTGACAACTGTCCACTCCGCCCGCCGTGTAGCCCGCGCAGAGCATGCGGCCGGTGATTGATCCCTGATAGGAAGTTGGGCTGTTGCACTCGTTCCGATTGTACAGTGGCACGCTCGCTTGCCTCAGCTGGGTTGGGTAGATCGTTCCTGCCTTGTTGGTGGCGCCCCAGCCCGTCACCGTCATGGCAGTGCCGACGGCCGGATCACTCGCGGCAAGGCTCGGCGAGGGATAGCCCGACTGAGCCGCCTTCAACTCCCAGATTGCAACATCATAATCGAAAGTGTCCGGGTTCCAATTTGGGCTGATGGTGATCTTTTTGACATTGATCCTGGTGCCGCCACTGGAAAGCGACTGGGTGCCGACGAGCACCTGAACCTCGGCGGCTGTGACAAAATCGCTGCAATGCGCTGCCGTGATGACGTAGCGGCTCTTGTAGAGTGTTCCACCGCAGAATTGGGCGTCGTAGTTCGAGGCAATACTCTTGTTCAGAAGCCCGACCTGGAACGGATGTATCGACGCCGAAGCCGTTGTCCCGCCCACGATCCGTGGCTGGATGCTGCCTCCAGAGAGAGTCTGCTGGGCGTCACTTGCCGGCAACGCCTCTGCGGTGCGCACCATGACGCGCTTGTGTACATAATCCCGCATCCAGTTGAAGGATGCTTCGTTGGCGAAGGCGGGTGTTGTGAGCAATCCGGCGAAACAGACTGTTGTGATGGTGCGGAAGAGTGAGGCCATGGAACGCGTCCTTCTGAATGAACTCCGAGGATATGCTAGATGCGCGTCGAAGTGGAGCAAATTGATTGCAAAACTTGATGCGTACCAAAAGTTGTGCGCATACCCTTGTCCCTATTTAAGCGTGTCAAGATAGGCAATGATTGCAGTGATCTCCTGAGGCTCGAAGGCGAATTCCGGCATTTTCTCGTGTCCGGTCACGATGCCTTCCGCCAGCGCTTCCTCGAGCGCATCGGGATCATACTTCTTAACTACGTCGCGGAAGGCCGGCGCCTTGGGTTCCGGCGACTGGCTCGCTGCGTCGATGGCGTGGCAGCGGGCGCAATTGGTGCGGAGCAAATCGAAACCCTGAAGGGCTGGATCGTCCGCCGTCTTGCTGCCCGAGCCAAGGCTCATGACAAAGGCAGTCAGGGCCTCGGACTGTGGTTCGGTGACGTCCCAGTCCGGCATCAACGGATGACGAACCGCGAGCCCTTCCATGAAGCCGTCGATCAATTCCTCGCGGTCATAGTTCCGGGAGATATCGCGGAAAGGCGGAGCATCAGTCAGCGGGCTCTCTCCCTCGGAGGCAACGTTATGGCAGCGAGCGCAGTTGATTTCGGCAAGCCGCTTGCCCTCGGCGATCTGGGCGGCATTATCCTGCGCCAGCACCGGGCTTGCGGCGAGAACGAGTGTAACAAGGACGAGAATCAGTCTCATGTTTCAGACTTTACCCGCACATAGCTGCCTGGCGCATCTTCGATCGGCTTAAGTTTGCCGCTTCCTGGGACGGGCGCCTTGACCTTTGGTCCGGACTTGTCCGCGATCCAGATGACCCAGTCCGGCCACCAGGACCCCGGCGTCTCGGTGGCGCCCTTCAGCCAGTCCTCAAGGGTTGCGGCACCCTTGTCGTTCGTCCAGTACTGATACTTCTTGGCCGCCGGCGGGTTGACCACGCCGGCAATGTGACCCGACCCGGACACGACAAGCCGCGTTTGCCCGCCGAAATAGCGCCCGAGGCGGAATACAGAAGCAAGCGGCGCGATGTGGTCCTCGCGGGCGGCGAGATTGTAGACCGGCAGCTTCACTTTCTTTAGGTCGATGCGAACATTGTCGAGCACCATCTTGCCTTGCGAGAGCTTGTTGTTCATGTAGCATTCGCGCAGGTAGAACGAGTGGACGCCTGCAGGCATGCGCGTTGAATCGGCATTCCAGTAGAGCAGGTCGAAGGGCATGGGGTCCTTGCCCAGCATGTAGTTGTTGACCACATAGGACCAGATCAGGTCATTGGAGCGCAGCAGGTTGAAGGCGTCGGCCATGCGGGTGCCGGGCAGATAGCCCTTGTCCTTCATGCGCTCCTCGATCCACTTCACCTGCTCTTCATCGACATAGACCAGCAGGTCTCCTGCCTTTTCGAAGTCCACCTGGGTGGTGAAGAAGGTCGCGGAATTCACGCGGTTGTCGTTCTGCGCCACCATCCAGCCGAGCGAGGCTGCGGTCAGCGTCCCGCCGATGCAGTAGCCGATCACGTTCACTTTCTTCGCACCGGTGGCGTCGAGTGCAGCCTGGACGGCCTCAAGAAAGCCCTCGCGCATGTAATCCGAGAAGCTCTTGCGAGCCTGGCGCTCATCGGCGTTGATCCATGACACGATGAATACGGTCAGGCCCTGGTCCACCGCCCACTTCACGAACGACTTCTGCGCGTTGAGGTCGAGAATGTAGAACTTGTTGATCCACGGCGGGATGATGACCAGCGGATACTCGTAGGTCTCTGCCTGCGTTGGGGCATACTGGATGAGTTCGAAGGTCTCGTTGCGGAACACGACCTTGCCCGGTGTGGTGGCGATGTTGCGGCCGATCTCGAAGGCGGTCATGTCCGTCTGCTTGATCCGCAGGCGTCCGCCCGAGGCTTCCATGTCCTCCTGGAGATGCTTCAGGCCCTCGATCAGGTTGGCGCCGCTGGTGGCGAGAGTCGTGCGCAGGACTTCCGGATTCGTGACGGCGAAATTGCTGGGCGAGAGGGCATTGGCGATCTGCTCGACGTAGAACTTTGCCTTGTGGCGCGTGTGCTCGTCGACGCCTTCCGCCTTCTGCACCATCTCCTGCGCCCAGTTGGCCGAGATCAGATAGAATTGCTTGAGAAAGTCGAAGACGGCGTTTTCCTGCCAGTCCTTATCCTTGAAGCGCTTGTCGGCGCGGCCGGGTTCGGCCACCTGTTGGGCCTCCTGGCCCAGCGCGCGCGACCAGGCGCTCTGCCAGAGCTGGCCATAGGCGTTCCACAGCTGCATCTGGGCGTCCATGAGCTTCTGCGGGTCACTCATGTAGGATTGCGCCACCGCTCCGAGGGTCTTGGTCACCTGTTCCATCGGAGTGACCTGGGTTTCGGCGTGTTCAAGAACCGGCTGCGGCCGCTCGGCCACCATCCGGGCAATCGCGGCGGCCTGCTCGAACACCTTGGCCATGTTCTGGGCGAACTGAACCGGATCGGCGAGGGTGTAGGGGGAGGGCGTCTGCGGCGTATCGGGCATGGCCTGCTCTTGAAGGGCGATTATGGCGGAACTGTAAAGAGATTGGCCGGAAAGGCAAATTGGTCATGAGGAGGGGGGAGGGAGGGTTTGTAGGTGAGCGGCGGTGTCCAGACCTAGGGTTCTTTTGGGAACTCCCAGCCGTGAAAACCATTGCGTCCATTGTCAGGTCTTTGCTCCCAATCTAGCAATATGCAACCGCAATCATTGGGGCCTAGGCATGGCTGACAAATCTGACCTGCCGTCGTTTCAGAGCTACTTTTGGCCTGCGATCGAGTCACTTCGCGCCCGCGGCGGATCGGCAACCATCGAGGAACTCGAAGATGACGTTGCTGCCAATCTGCACATGACCGATGAACTCCGGGCCGTGCCTCATGGCAATGGATATCGGACGCAGTTCGAGTACGAGTTGGGATGGGTTCGAACCTATCTGAAGAAAGCTGGACTTGCCGCCAACAGTGAGCGTGGCGTTTGGTCCCTGACCGACAGCGGCGAGTCCGTCTCGGAGGCAGAGGTTCAACTGGTTCCGAATCGCGTCCGCGAGCTGGACAGGGCTGAGAGAGGCAAACGGGCCGACAGGTTGGCAGCTGAAAGTGGAGAAGATCAGGAACCGCTGTCTTGGGGAGATCACCTGCTCGAAAAGCTGCTGTCGATCAGGCCTGATGCCTTTGAAAGACTCTGCCAGCGATTGCTCCGCGAAAGCGGTTTTACGCGCGTGGAAGTGACCGGACGCACCGGGGATGGCGGAATCGATGGTATCGGCACGCTGCGTGTGAACCTAGTCTCGTTCCATGTCCTGTTCCAGTGCAAGAAATGGCGGGGTGGTGTCGGAGCAAAGGAAGTGCGCGATTTCCGTGGCGCCATGATTGGGCGCGCGGACAAGGGTCTGATTGTCACCACGGGACACTTCACTGCGGATGCCCGAAGGGAGGCCTCGCGTGATGGAGCCCCGGCTATCGATCTTGTCGATGGAGAAGCCGTTTGCGGGCTCCTGAAGGATCTCCGACTGGGCGTGCATGTTGCTCAGGTGGAGCAGGTCTCGATTGTCGACTCCTTCTTCGAGTCGATCTGACGCTCCGTTTCATCATGCAGTCTGGAGGGACGTCGGCGCGTTGGTAGCTGGTCAATCAAGCGCCCGACGATGAAAGTTCGGCATCTGAACATCTTGGCAAACGCATCAGTCTCAAAGCGTAGGCGTATATTTAGCCTCTGGGCCGCGCCTTGGTCTCACCCCTTCCTTGCCATCCTGCCCATCTCCCGCCATAAGACCCGCCAGTTGAGGAAAAATCACCGTTCGGACGGGGTTGCGTGAGATGACACAGGCATTGCGGCTGGGGATTGCGGGTCTTGGAACCGTGGGTGGCGGGGTGCTCGACATCCTTGCCCGTCATGGTGCGCTGGTGGCCGCGCGGGCCGGTCGCCCGGTCGAGGTGGTCGCCGTCTCGGCGCGGTCCCGGGGCAAGGACCGGGGGCACGACCTCTCGAAGCTCGTCTGGCACGACGATCCGGTGAAACTGGCCGCCGATCCCGGCATCGACGTCTTCGTCGAACTGATGGGCGGCGAGGGCGATCCGGCGAGATCCGCCGTCGAGACCGCGCTCCGGGGCGGCAAGCATGTGATCACCGCCAACAAGGCGCTTCTCGCCCATCACGGTGCGGGTCTGGCGCGGCTCGCGGAGGATCGTGGCGTGGCGCTCAATTTCGAGGCGGCCGTCGCGGGCGGCATCCCCATCGTCAAGACCATCCGTGAGGGGCTTGCCGGAAACCGGCTGGGAAAGGTTTTCGGAATCCTCAACGGCACCTGCAACTACATCCTGACCAAGATGGCCAATGAAGGCCGGAGTTTTGCTGATGTGCTGAAGGAGGCGCAGGCGCTGGGCTATGCCGAGGCCGACCCCACCTTCGACGTCGGCGGCTTCGACACGGCCCACAAGCTTGCGGTGCTCACCGCGCTGGCCTTCGGGGCGGAGGTCAATCTCAAGGCCATCGATATCGAGGGCATCGAGCGGATCACGCTGGAGGACATCCGCAACGCCTCCGAGATGGGTTACAAGATAAAGTTGCTCGGTGTCGCGGTTGCCAGCGGGCAGGGCATCGAGCAGCGTGTCCATCCCACACTGATCCCGAAGGGCTCGCCCGTCGCCGACACGGACGGCGTGTTCAACGCCGTCGTGGTGAAGGGCGATTTCGCTGGCGACCTGATGCTGGAGGGACGCGGCGCGGGCGCCCATCCCACGGCCTCAGCCGTGCTCTCCGACGTCGTCGATATCGCGCGTGGCAACCGCAGGCCGGTGTTCGGCGTACCCGCTGGTGAGTTGCGGCCCTACCAGGCCGCACCTCCCCGCGCCCATGAGGGCGGCTTCTATGTCGCCCTCACCCTGCAGGACAAGCCGGGCGCCGTGGCTGCCGTCGCCAGCATCCTGGCCGACGAGAAGATCTCGATTGAAAGCATCGTGCAGCGTGGCAAGACCGAGAAGGATACGCCGCGCGCCACCGCGCCCTTCATTCTCATCACCCACGACACGGTGGAAAGCCGGATGCGCGCCGCGCTTGAGCGTATCGAACGCGATGGCCATGTGGCGGGCCAGCCGCGCATGATCCGGATCGAGAGGCTTTGAGCGGCGAGGTCCTGCCACGCGCCTTTCTGGGCGTCGAGCGCTCGGCTTCGGCGCGGCGCTGGACGGCCCGTCTCGAAGATCAACGAGTCGCCGCCGCGATTTCCGAGCGTCATGATCTGCCCGAGATCGTGGGCCGCGTGCTCGCGGCGCGCGGCGTGGGCGTCAACGAGGCCGAGGCCTTCCTCAATCCGACCATCCGCAGCCTCATGCCCCAGCCATCAGCACTGCGCGACATGGAGAAGGGGGCGGACCGGCTGGCCGCCGCCATCATGGCGGGCGAGAAGATCGGTATCATCTCCGACTATGACGTGGACGGCGTCTCCTCGGCTGCCATGCTCAGCCTGTTTCTGCAGGCGGTGGGCGGCGTCTGCCAGGTCCATATTCCGGACCGGCTCACCGAGGGCTACGGCCCGTCGCAGCGTGCGGTCGAGGCGCTGCAGGCGGCGGGAGCCTCGCTGCTGGTGACACTCGACTGCGGGGTCATGGCTCATGACCCGCTGGCGCGTGCCGCCGAACTGGGGCTCGTCACCATCATCGTCGATCACCATCAGGCGGGCGAGCATCTGCCGGAAGCCTATGCGGTGATCAATCCCAACCGCCAGGACGACGTCTCGGGGCTTGGCTATCTCTGCGCGGCAGGCGTCACCATGATCTTCCTCGCGGCGGCCAGCAAGGCGTTGCGCAAGGCGGGCTGGTATGGACCCGCGCGACCCGAGCCCAACCTTCTGCAATGGCTCGAACTGGTAAGCCTCGCCACGGTGTGCGACGTCGTGCCGCTCAAGGGCCTCAACCGTGCCTATGTCACCCAGGGGCTCAAGGTCATGGCGCGAAGGGAGAACCTCGGGCTCTCCTGTCTTGTCGACGTCGCCCGGCTGAAGCGCCGCCCCGACAGCTATGCCCTGGGCTTCCTTCTGGGGCCTCGCATCAACGCCGCGGGCCGGATCGGCAATGCCGCGCTGGCGCTCACCCTGCTGACCACCCGGGAGAAGGGGGAAGCCGCCAGCATCGCCCAGGAACTGGAACGGCTCAACCGCGAGCGCCAGGAGATCGAACTCGCTGTCGTCGATCAGGCCATGCGGCAGGCCGATGCGATGCTGGGCGCGGAGCGCCGTGCCGCCGTGCTGGTGGTCTCGGGACGCGGCTGGCACCCGGGCGTCGTCGGTCTCGCAGCAGCCCGGCTGAAGGAGCGTTTCAACCGGCCCAGCCTCGTGCTGGCCGAAGATCGTGAGGGCAGGCTGGCCGCCGGGTCCGGCCGCTCGATACCGGGGGTCGATCTCGGGCGATCGGTGCGTGAGGCTTTCGAGGCGGGCATCATCACCAAGGGGGGCGGCCATGCCATGGCGGCAGGCCTCACGGTCGAGACTGCCCGCCTGGCCGACCTCCGCGGCTTTCTCGAGGACCGGCTCGCCGCGCAGGTCATGGCGGCCCAGGATCATGCCCTGCAGATTGATGCCGCGCTGACCGCCGGTGCGGCCACGCTGGAACTGATCGAACTGCTGGAACAGGCTGGCCCTTATGGCACCGCCCATGCGGCGCCTGTCTTTGCCTTTCCCGCCCACCGCGTTCTCTATGCGGCTGCGGCTGGCGGAAGCCATGTTCGCTGCACCATCGCGGCGGCGGACGGCAAGCGCCTCAAGGCGATCGCCTTCCGCGCCCTGGGCACGGAACTGGGTGAACTCCTGCTCTCGGAACGCCAGTTGCCGCTGCATATCGCCGGACGGCTCACCATCGACGACTGGTCCGGCGCCCGTGCGCCCTCCCTCCACATCGAGGACGTGGCACGGGTGGTCTGAGCCTTGCCAAGCGTGCCGAACCCCCCTATAGAGCGGCGGCTTCACGAGCGCGGGCGCCCTTCGTCTATCGGTTAGGACGGCAGCCTTTCACGTTGCAAAGACGGGTTCGACTCCCGTAGGGCGCGCCACCCCATCTCCCCCGGCTTTCCAATCACCGGCCAGTCCGTTCAGGCGGCGTCGAGGCCGCTATCATCGAGATCGGGCATGGCCAGCAGGATGGCGGCAATCTCCTCCTGGCCGGTCTCGAAGGCTGCGACACAGGCGGGGTCGAACTGCTCGCCCGCATTCTCCTGCAGATAGCGCAGTGCGTTGTCCCGGCTCCAGGCTGTCTTGTAGGGTTTGATGCTGGTCAGCGCGTCGAAGACATCGGCGACCGCCGCGATGCGGCCGGCGAGCGGGATCTTCTCGCCCTTGAGCCGGCGCGGATATCCCGTTCCGTCCCAGCGCTCGTGGTGGTTCAGGGCAATATCGGCTGCAAGCCGTAACAGCGGAGACTGGGCGCTGCACAGCATGTCATGGCCAATGCGCGTATGGTCTTCCATCAGCCTGCGCTCCTCGTGGGTGAGCGTGCCGCGCTTGCTGAGCAGGCTGTCCGGCAAGCCCGCCTTGCCGATGTCATGCAGCCCTGCCGCGAGCCGCAGGGCGCGGCAGGTGTCGCGTGGCAGCCCGAGCTGATGTGCGATGACCGCGCAGTAGCGGCCCATGCGCAGGTTGTGAAGGCCGGTCTCGCGGTCCCTGAATCCGGCAATGCGCGACAGGATCGTGAAGTACTCTTCTTCGTGCTGCGCCATCTCGGCAGACGGGCCGGCAAAGGCCCGCTCGAGGCCGCCCTCCGCACGCTGGCCGACCGACTGCGCCAGCCTGCTGATGCGGGCGCGGAACTCGACGGGGTCGATTGGTCTGTGAAGCACATCCGCCACGCCGGCCTCGCGGGCGGCATGCTCGGCCCAGTCTGCTGATTCGCCCGCTGCCAGCACGATGGGCTTTGCGGCAAGCCTGGGCACCGCGCGCATCCTCCGGGCCAGTTCGACGCCATCGATCTGCGGCATCGCCTCGGCGAAGATGGCGAGGTCATAATCAACCTCGCCAATGCCCGAGAGCAGCATCATGGGGTCGCTGTGAAGCCGGGTGGAGAAGTTCGGCAGCTTGCGCACCATCATGTCGAGCAGCGCGAGGCTGGTGCGGTTGGCGTCCACGATCAGTACATTGTAGTTGGGGGTCATTGCTGGGGCCATGCTTGCGGCGTGTCGAGTGGCGGGATGTCGCGGGCGCGCGCCAACTCGGCGATGAGCCGGTCATGGATCGAGAGATCCAGCGCCGTCCCGCGCAGTTGCACGGTGAGCGCGGCGAGCGATTTGAGGCCCAGATGGGAGGCGGCGCCGCGCAGCGCTGTTAGCGCCCGGTCGACCGTCTCGGCGTCGCGCGCGGCAATGGCGGCGTTCAGGCGCGCCATCAGGAAGGGCATGTCGGCATGAAACAGGCGGATCAGATCCTCGAGACCGTCGTCTCCGACATCGGCACGCAGGCTGTTGAGCCGGGCCTCGTCCCACACGGCGGCACATTCCGGGGAGGTGCGTGATGAGGCGTCGATTGCGGGGGCTTGGAATTTCATGTTCCCAAAGGCTCTCGAGGAGGACTACACTCGGCACCTCGCAACATCTCTGCCGGTTCGGGCGGAGCGGTTTGCGGCAAGTCAAGGCTTGGCATCCGGGCCTTGTGCCAGGATTGCCCCTCAACATGATGGAGGTTCGATGATGGCAAGCAGGACATGGCAGGCAGAGCTTGAAGCGATACGCGCCGAGATCGCACGTCTGCGCGAGGGGCGTCATGCGTCGTCCGAAGCCGCCGCCGAGAGCGGCGGTGTGTTCAGCGACCAGTTCGCGGACCTCAATCGCATGGTGCAGCAACTGCTGGCTGACGCCGAGGAGACGGTCGCCGAACATCCCGTGGCCACCGTGGCCGGGGCTTTGGCGCTTGGCATTGTCATCGGCCGTCTGACGGCCCGCTAGAAGGAGATCCCCATGAACATGACAGGTCTGTCACGCCATCTCCGCCTCATGATGCGCGGCGAGATGCTGGTGATCCAGGCGAAGCTTGGCTTCGCCATGCGCCGCATCTCGATACTCACCCTCGCGCTGCTTTTTGCCGGTCTGGCGCTGGTGTTTGTCAACATGGCTCTGTTCGCCTGGCTCTCGCCGATGTGGGGCCCAGTCTGGACACCGGCCGGTCTCGGCCTTCTCAACCTCTTTCTGGCCGCAGCGGCGCTGGTTCTGGCAGCCGTGCTGAGGCCTGGCCCCGAGCTGGCGCTTGCCGAGGAGATCCGCTCCATGGCGGGTGAGGCTCTCGAGGCCGACATCCGCGCCACGCCCCTGCTGGGGGCGTTGAGTGGCGGTGGCGGCATGGACCGGTCGGCGCTGGTGGGGCTTCTGGTGCCGGCCATGGGTTCCATCATCGGGGCGCTCGGCAAGCGGCGCAAACAGCCAGCCAAGGGTGATGCAGGCTAAGCCTCACGCCGCGGCGTGATGGTCTGGGACAGCAACATGATGACGGGGAAAGCCATGGCCCAGGCCAGCGCAATCGCGGCCAGTGCCGGGCCGGACGGATCTGGCAACTGGGCCGCGCCCATCTTGGAACCGGTCCAGTAGGCGAGAGGCCCGAACACTGCGCCGAGAAGTGCCTGGGTCAGCCATCGTCCGTCGAGCCATCCGAGACTGGCGTTCGGCAGTGTCGCGAAGCCTAGCCACAGAGCCCAGATCCAGACTGGGGGCAGGATCTGGCCGGGCACGGTCCCGGCATAGGAAATGACGCCCCCCGCCATCAGACCGGCTTCGAGGAGGACGCCGAAGATCAGGATCGCGAGCATCAGTTTCGCTTCTGGCCAGACCTGCCGCCGATTCAACCAAAGATGGATGCCGGTGATGGCTGTGGCCGGTATCGAGCCAACCCACGGCCAGCCGGCCGCTCCGCCGGTGGCGGCGGCGAACCAGGCGGCGTCGAAGGCGAGGAACTGCGCAAGTGCGCGGAGCAGGTTCATGCGGTCTGGACCCTACGGTCTTGCGTAGATACAGGCTTTCCCGCGGAGGTCCCCAGATGAAACATGCTTCTCTTACGCAATCAGCCGCTGGGCGGTTTGGGCTGCTGCTTCTTGCCTTTGCCGTGCTGTCCTCCGCAGGCCCGGCGGAGGCCTCAAGTCAGGGCACGCCGCTGGCTGGCGCGGCTCTCAAATCCTTCATCAGCGGGCGGCGCATCTATCTCGCCGTTCCACTGGGCGGGGAGATCCCGCTCACCTACCGGAAGAACGGTGTGGTTGACGGCTCCGGGGAATCCGCAGGGCTGGGAAAATACATGACGCCGAAGGATCAGGGCCGCTGGTGGGTCGATGGCAACCGCGTCTGCCAGAAGTGGCGCGAGTGGTACGACGGCCGTACCTTCTGCTTCACCGTTGCACAACTCCCTGGGAACAAGATCTTCTGGGTTCGCGATGATGGCAAGAGTGGCGTGGCGCGCGTGCGCTGATTATCCGTAACGCCGCCTGACCTGGTCTCCCGCCATCTGTTGCCACTGCATGGCAAGCCTACTGTAAGGACCGCCACCGAGCGACATCGGTCAGACTCCATCGCTGACCGCGTGGCGTGTTCCCGAGCCGGTTCAAGAAGCAGTTGATTCCCCGGGCCGACGTGCCGCAAAGTCCGCAAGGAACAGACGGGGAGCTTCATGTTCGACGACCTCAGTGGAAAGAGCGTGGTGGTGACGGGCGGCGTGACCGGAATCGGCGGGGCCGCTTCCCTCGCCTTTGCAGCGGCAGGCGCGCGCGTCTTCGCGCAATATCATGGCGGCGGGCCGGAGCTGGAGGCGATCAGTGCGGCGGGAATTGCCAGCCTGAAGCTCGACCTCACCGAAAGCGGCGCGCCGCAATGGCTGATGGACGCTGTCCTTGCCCGTCATGGCCGCATCGACGTCCTGGTCAACAATGCCGGCAGCCTCGTTGCCCGCGTTCCTGTCACCGATGTGGAGGACGACTTCATCGACCGGGTATTCGACGTCAATTGCCGCCAGATGATCCATTGCTGCCGCATCGCGGCACGGATCATGAAGGAACAGCGCGCGGGCGTGATCATCAATGTCTCGTCGATCGCAGCGCGCAACGGCTCGAGTCCGGGCGGCGCAGTCTATGCCGGATCCAAGGCCTTTGTCTCGGCCTTTTCCAAGACTCTGGCGAGGGAGGTGGTGGGCCATGGCATCCGCGTCAACTGCGTGTCGCCCGGTACAATTCATACCGCCTTTCATGACCGCTTCTCCGACGAGGCCAAGCGCGAGGCCACCCGCAAGACCATTCCCATGCAACGTCTGGGGATTGCCGAGGATTGCGCCGGCGCCTTTCTCTTCCTCGCCAGCGACAGCGCGTCCGGCTATGTCACGGGCCAGGTTCTGGAGGTCAATGGCGGGCAGTTGATGGCATGAGGCCTCTCACAGTCATTCGCGCCGAAGCGCCAGACGCCATTGCACCCGACGGCTCGGAGGTGCGCATTCTCGCGGTGGGCGACCGTGGGTCGATGGCTGAATTCACGCTGCCGCCCGGTGCCATATCGAAGGCGGTGGCGCATCACGGCGTCGAGGAACTGTGGTGCATCACCCACGGGGAAGGCCGCATGTGGCGGCGGATCGGGGAGACGGAGGACATCGTGACGCTGCGGCCAGGCGTGTCTGTCGCCATTCCGGCAGGGGCACGATTCCAGTTCCGCAACGACGGGTCCGCGCCGCTTCGCTGCATCGGCGTCACCATGCCGCCGTGGCCGGGCATGGACGAAGCCTACGAGACCACCGGCCTCTGGTAAGCCCTCCTGAGACTACCAGTTGCCTGTGTTGGCCATGCTTGCCCAAGGCTCTGCGACGGGCAGCGCTTCGCCCTTCTGCAGGAGTTCAATGGAAATGCCGTCCGGCGTCCTGATGAACGCCATGCGTCCGTCGCGGGGCGGACGGTTGATGACAATCCCGTGTTTCTGGAGGCTGGCGCAGTAGTCATAGATGTTGTCGACCCCCAACGCCAGATGGCCGAAGTTCCGTCCGCCAGTATAGACCTCCGGGTCCCAGTTGTAGGTGAGTTCAACAGGCGCATCCGGGCTTTCGGGTGCGGCCACGAAGACCAGCGTGTAGCGTCCCTTTTCATTGACATGGCGCCGCTGCTCGACGAAGCCCAGCTTGTTGACGAAGAAGTCCAGCGACTGCTCCAGGTTGGAGACGCGGATCATGGTGTGGAGATACTTCATGGGGTCACCTCTTGTCTGATGGCGGCATAGAGGAACTGGCGGGTCTGGTCCAGCGCGCCAGGCGTGCAGTGGTGTTCACGGGCGCGGGGATATCCACCGAATCCGGCATTCCCGATTTCAGGTCGCCGGGCGGTTTCTGGACTCGCCACAAGCCCATCGCCTATGCCGACTTTCTCGCCTCGGCGGAGACCCGCCTCGAAGCCTGGCGGCGGTTTCTCACCATTCACGATACGATCCGTGCGGCGAACCCCGGCCCGGGGCATCGGGCGATTGCCGGGCTTGTTGCACGTGGGCATGTCGCCTGCGTCATCACCCAGAACATCGACGGGCTCGATGTTGCAGCAGGTGTTCCGCGCGATCGCATCATCGAAATCCACGGCAGCGGCACTCATGCGCGCTGTCTGGCCTGTGGCGAGCGCCACGAGATCGCCTGGGTGCGCGACGTCATCTCCAGTACAGCCGCAGCACCGGCCTGCACAGCCTGCGGCGGCATCGTGAAGTCGGCCACCGTTTCATTCGGCCAACCCATGCCGGAGGCTGAAATGGCGGCCGCGCGCGCTGCGACGCTCAACGCCGATCTCTTTCTTGCCATCGGGTCTTCCCTGCAGGTGTTTCCGGCAGCGGGCTTTCCAGTGCTTGCCAGTCACAACCGGACCCCGCTTGTCATCATCAACCGGGAGGAGACAGGTCTTGATGGTCTTGCGGTGCTTGTTCTGCGTGGCGAGATCGGCCCCCTGATGGAAGAACTCATGGCGCGCCTTGATGAACCATGAGCGCGAATCAGTTCTGCTTCGAGACAAGCGTGGATGGGCCTGCGGGCGTGTGTTCAGCAGCCATTGCGACTGCTGGGGAATGTGCCGCTGCATGAGGCTTCGCCATGGTGCGTTCCGGGTCATCTCCGAATAATGTCGTGTTTCCGGCGCGTTGGCGTGATGACATGCGTTGGCGGCCTGAGCACGCCCGCGGCGTTCTGAAATGCGACTTGAGGTTTTCCACACGCAGCTTGTGCTTGCCCTGTACAAATGCGGCGGATTTGCGCAGAGTGATTGAGGGAGACGGGCTGGCAGTTGTCAGGTCCGGACTGGGGATAGAGTTGGTAACATGACAGTGAGCGGCGGATTAAAGGGCGAAGCGGTTTCCACGCAGCAGGATGCGCCCGAGAACAATATTCGCATCGTGCAGGTGAGTGGGCTGGTCAAGTGGTTCGATGTCGGACGCGGCTATGGCTTCATCATCCCCGACAATGGCATGCAGGACGTATTGTTGCATCTGAGTTGCCTGAAGCGGGATGGTTTCGATGCTCCCCTCGAGGGCACCCGCGTGGTGTGTGAGGCGGTGGCGCGGCAGAAGGGCTATCAATGCCTCCGCGTTCTTGCCGTTGACACGTCGACGGCCATCAATCCTGTCGAGCGCCGGCCGCGCACTCACTCGGCCGTGACTGCCTCGAGCGGCTGGGTTCGCGCCCGCGTGAAGTGGTTCAACCGCGCGCGTGGCTTTGGCTTCGCCTCGGAGGGCGAGGGCAGCCCGGATATCTTCATCCACATGGAAACGCTGCGCAGGACGGCAATCCCCGAACTTCAGCCTGACAGCTGGATCTACGTTCGCTTTGGTGATGGGCCGAAGGGCAAGATGGCCGCCGAGGTGCGCCTTTCGCTCGAGGGCGGTCCGGCCCACACGCAGTAACTCTGGCCGTGACGAGCGTGACGCTGGTCTCCCGCCGCAGCCTTGGGTGTCTGGCGGGCGCATGGCTTGCTCTGGCCCCCGCGGTGCTCCGTGCGCAAGAGGATCTGTCCAAGATCGAACCTCTGACCATCGCCACCGAGGACGATGCCTGGATGTTCACGGTCGAGATCGCTGACACGGATGCGTTGCGCTCACGCGGCCTGATGTTCCGGCAGAAGCTGCCCGAGGATCACGGCATGCTATTTTACTTCGGCCAGCCCCGACCGGCGTCGATGTGGATGAAAAACACGCGCATCCCGCTCGACATGCTGTTCATCCGGAAGGATGGCACCATTGCCTACATTGCCGAGAGCACCACGCCGGGTTCACTGGAGATCGTCGGGATATCCGAGCCGGTTCTGGCCGTTCTCGAAGTGGCGGGCGGCATCACCCGCAAGCGGGGCATTCGGGCGGGTGACAAGGTCTACCACCGGCTGTTCAAGGATGAGCAATAGCCTCCGCCGAGGCCGGCCTTGCTCCCCTTGCGTATTTTCGGATAAGAGGCTGTTCGCGGGCGAGAGCCGTCATCGGGGTGTAGCGCAGTCTGGTAGCGCACCTGCCTTGGGCGCAGGGGGTCGTCAGTTCGAATCTGGCCACCCCGACCACGGTTCGCCGGAACGAGACAGAGACGAGAGCAGAGACCATGCCTGTGCGCATCTACAAGCCTTCCCGCAATGCCATGCAGTCGGGCAAAGGGTCATCTGACCATTGGGTGGTCGAGTTTGAGGCGGCGACGCCGCGTACCTCCGAACCGCTCATGGGCTGGACTTCGTCCGCCGATACCCGCCAGCAGGTGAAACTCAGCTTCCCCACGCGGGAGGAGGCCATCGCCTATTGCGAACGCGAGGGCTTGCCGCACATCGTGCTCCCCGAAGCGCCGGTGGCCAGGGCGATCAAGAAATCCTATTCTGACAATTTCAAGTTCGGCCGGACTGACAACTGGACGCACTGAAGCGTCCTCAGGACCCCGTAGCTCAGCTGGACTAGAGCAAGTGCCTTCTAAGCACTAGGTCGCAGGTTCGAATCCTGCCGGGGTCGCCATTTGCCACCAGGCGTCACGACTTTCGCTTCTGCGTCTTGAAGAACGACCACACTTTTTCCGCGCCGTCGAAGGATTGGATCGGCGTGTTGTCGGCGCGGCGGTCCTCGGTTCCTGGCCAGCCATGCCCGCCGACCGAGTCGACGATCGAGATCGTGACGGCACCCCCGGCTTCGGCGGCGTAGGTCTTGGTGGTGACGGTTCCGTCCGTCACGGTCATGGGTTTCGCAGTGGAGCGGTTTGCCTTGACCCAGAACGACACGGTCTCGGAGAGGGGCTTGAAGGGCTCTGCCTGTGTCCGGCGGACCATCGGGTTGTTGCTCATGCCGCCCGCGATGGGGACCTCGTTGTCTGCCCCGCCATTGATCATCATGATGGGAAGCGGCACGGCCGGCTTCCTGGAGAAGCTGAACATCGCGCCCACCACCGGAGCCACAGCGGCGAGTTTTTCAGGCCGCTTCACCGCATAGACGAATGTCATCATGCCGCCATTGGACCCACCGGTCATGTAGACGCGCTTGGCGTCTCCGCCATGCTTGCGGATCATCATGTCGATCAGCTTGTCGAAATAGGCGATGTCATCGGCATCGCTGACCTGGTTGCGCAACAGGTAGCCGGTGTTCCATGCGTGGAAGCCGTGCAGCCCATAGGCTGTGCCCTCGGCATAGACCACGGTGAAGCCCTCGCGCCTGGCAATGGCGTCAAAGCCCGTACGGCGCTGCTGATCCTCGGCGCTGCCACTCCCGCCATGCAGTACGATCACCACGGGTCGGGTCTTTCCCTTGGGCGCCTCGTTCACGACAATCGCCCGCCGTTCGGCATCGCCAACCATGAAGGTCAGTTCCAGCGCCTGGGCGCTGGGTGCCAGGGTCAGCAGGAGCCCCAGTGTGACAGTCAAAGCGTAAATCAACCGCATCATGGCGAAGCCCTCCGGTTTTTCAAATCTCATTATACAACCGAAAGTGCGGCAAAGATGTGGTCTTGTCCCCGCGCGCGTCGGCTGCGGGGTCGGGCTGCCTATTGGTTCAGAAAATCCCCGCAGTTCGGCGCGGCCTCGCCGCCCCAAGGCATGATCGGCACCGTCGATGTCGAGTTCTGCGGCGAGCCCTCGATCAGTTTGTCGGAGTAGGAGAGATAGACCAGCACGTTGCGCACCGGGTCGCAGCCGCGCACGATCTGCATCTTCTTCCAGAACAGCGAGCGGCGCTGACGGTAGATCTCCTCGCCCTGGTCAAATTTCGAGGTGATCTGGATGGGTCCCACCTGGCGGCAGGCTATGGAGGTTTCCGACCGCTCTTCGGCAAAGCCCGCCCAACCCGACCAGCCGCCCACTTCTGGAATGGTGAAATAGCAGGCAACGCCCTTCACTGACGGATCGTCGATCACATAGGTAGCAAGAGTTGCGTCAGGAGACAGCATTCTCCAAACGGTTGTCTTCTTGAAGATGAGTTGCGGGTCATCGGACTGTGCCAGCGCAGGCACGGCGGCAATCAACAGCAGCACCAGGGCGGCAAGTATTCGCAACAGCGTCATCATCCGGTCCTCCAAAACCTGAAGTATCGAGATAGGAAGGAAATCCGATTTTTCAAGAGGCCGCCTGCAGCGCCCGGAACCCGTCCTCCAGATCGGATTTGAGGTCATCCGGGCTTTCGAGGCCGATATGGAAGCGGATGCAATGGCCCTGCGCCGTCCATTGTGTCGCGCTGCGGTGTGGCTTGAATGGCACGGCGAGGCTTTCATATCCGCCCCAGCTGTAGCCCATGCCGAACAGCGAGAGATTGTCGAGAAAGGCCGCCGCCGCCCGATCGGAGCAGGGCTTGAGCACGACCGAGAACAGCCCGGAGGCGCCGGTGAAGTCACGCCTCCACAGGGCGTGGCCCGGGGCGTTGGACAGCGCGGGATAGAGCACGGTCTCAACCTCGGGTCGCCCGCGCATCCATTCTGCCACGGCCGTCGCGTTCTTCATGTGGCGCTCGAGGCGTACGTCCAGCGTGTGGATGCCGCGCAGCGTGAGATACATGTCGTCGGGCCCGGCGAACTGGCCCATCTGCTCGTAGGCTCCGCGGAACTGCGGCCAGGTCTCGCGGTTGCAGGTCACGGTGCCCATCATCGCATCGGAATGGCCAACCAGGTACTTGGTCGCAGCCTGTACCGAGACGTCCGCGCCATGCGCGAAGGCCTTGAAGAAATGACCAGCACCCCAGGTGTTGTCGATCATAACGATAGCGCCCGCCTTGTGGGCGGCTTCGGCGATGGCGGGAATGTCCTGCACTTCCATCGTCTGCGAGCCCGGTGACTCGGTGTAGACGACGCGGGTGTTGGACCGCATCAGCTGGGCGATACCCCGGCCGATCAGTGGATCATAATAGCTTGTTTCGATCCCGAGACCTTTCAGCAACCCGTCACTGAGCTGGCGGACGGGCTGATAGACTGAGTCCACCATGAGCAGGTGATCCCCGGCCTTGAGGAAAGCCAGCAGTGCGGTGGATACCGCTGCAAGACCCGAGGGCGCCATCTTCGCATCATGGCCGCCTTCCAGCAGCGCGACCGCCTGCTCGACTGCGCGCGAGGTGGGCGTGCCGCGCCGCCCATAGACATAGGGCTGGCTGCGGCCGTTGAGGGCCTCGACGCTCGGAAACAGCACCGTCGAGCCGTGGTAGACCGCCGGGTTGACGAAGCCGTGCTCGGCATAGTCCCGCCCGGCCGCGACCAGCCGGGTTTCGGGCGCGAGGGTGGAAAGATCGGGTTTGGTCCTGGACATAACCGCAGAGCTAGCATGCCGCCAGGGCTCCGGGGAAGCCGGCCGGATGCGCCGGGTCTTGAACCGCGCCGCCCGAGTGGCTACCAAGGCCACCATTCACAGGTGGACAACATGATGGAATCCGCGAAGCGCGTGGCCGAGAAGAAGGACTGGATCAAGGGTGCCTCTGGCGATTGGGAGATCGTCATCGGCATGGAGGTCCATGCCCAGGTGCTGGCCAGGTCCAAGCTGTTCTCGGGCGCGTCGGCGGAATTCGGCGGCGAGCCCAATGATCACGTGTCGCTCGTCGATGCTGCCATGCCGGGCATGCTGCCGGTCATCAATTCCTTCTGCGTGGAGCAGGCGGTGCGCACCGGACTTGGCCTCAAGGCGCAGATCAACCGCCGCTCGGTGTTCGACCGCAAGAACTACTTCTACCCTGACCTTCCGCAGGGCTATCAGATCTCGCAGTACAAGCAGCCGGTTGTGGGCGAGGGGCAGGTGCATGTCGATGTTGAGGGCCGCGCCGTCGAGGTTGGCATCGAGCGCCTGCATCTCGAGCAGGATGCCGGCAAATCGTTGCACGACCAGCATCCCAACATGAGCTTCGTTGACCTCAACCGCTCTGGTTGCGCGCTGATGGAGATCGTTTCGAAGCCCGACATGCGCTCCGCCGAGGAGGCCAAGGCCTATGTCACCAAGCTCCGCCAGATCATGCGTTATCTCGGCACCTGCGACGGCAACATGGAGCAGGGGTCGCTGCGCGCCGACATCAATGTCTCGGTGCGCAGGCCGGGCGCTGAGTTTGGAACGCGCTGTGAGATCAAGAACGTGAACTCGATCCGCTTCATGGGCCAGGCCATTGACTATGAGGCGCGCCGCCAGATCGGCATTCTCGAGGATGGTGGATCGATCGCCCAGGAGACCCGCCTGTTCGATGCGCGGAAGGGCGAGACGCGGTCCATGCGGTCCAAGGAAGAGGCGCATGACTATCGCTATTTCCCCGATCCGGACCTTCTGCCCCTTGAACTGGAGGAGAACTGGATCGCGGGCATCAAGGCTGCCCTTCCGGAACTCCCCGATGAGAAGATCGCTCGCTTCATGAAGGACTATGGGCTGACCGCCTATGACGCGCAGGTGCTTTCCGCCGAGCGCGCCTCTGCCGACTTCTTCGAGCAGGTGGCAAGGGGGCGCGACGGCAAGACCGCTGCCAACTGGGTGATCAACGAGCTGTTCGGCCGCCTGAACAAGGAGGGCAAGGGTGTCGACACCACGCCTGTCTCCGCCGCCCAGCTCGGTGAAATCGTTGATCTGATTGCCGGCGGCACCATTTCCGGCAAGATTGCCAAGGACCTGTTCGAGATCGTCTGGACCGAAGGGGGCTCGCCCGCCGCCATCGTCGAGGCCCGCGGCCTGAAGCAGGTGACCGACACCGGGGCCATCGAGAAGGCAGTCATGGAGATCATCGCCGCCAACCCGGACAAGGTGGAACAGGTCAAGGTCAAGCCCACCATGCTGGGCTGGTTCGTCGGCCAGGTGATGAAATCGACGGGTGGCAAGGCCAATCCACAGGCCGTGAGCGACCTGCTCAAGGTCAAGCTGGGATTCTAGAAAATCCATTCATAACAGAGGGTTGTGAAAACCTTCTCAGAGCGGCGGGGCCCGCGCCGGGCAAACTGCCTGTCATGCTGGCAAATTGCCTGTCCCGTCAGAGTCTTGGATTCAGTTGTCCTGCCTGCCATTTCTCCGCTATAGTCCGTACCCTGATTTATAAAATCGTGAGGGTGGGAGGGTTTAGACCATGGCGAAGACAGCCAGCAAGGCTGCGAAGAAGCCCGTTGCAAAAAAGGCGGCAAAGCCATCCCCCAAGGCCCAGAGCAAGTCACGGGCGCCGGCCAGGTCCACCGGGTCTGCATCCGGCGGAACGTCGGGCAACAAGGCGCGCTTCACGCTTTACGGCATGCTGGGATCGGGTCCCACCTACACGGTGGGCCTGATGCTCTCGCTCGCCCGCCATCCCTTCTCCTACATCCATGTCAATCTGCGGGAAGGTCAGCACAAGCAGCCGGACTATCTGGTGAAAAACCGGTACGGACAGGTACCGGCGTTGCGCGACGGCCAGACCTATTACGTTCAGTCCTCTGCGATCCTGCAGCACCTTGCCGATGCGCTGGGCAAGTTTGACGGCAAGACGGATCTCGAGAGATCCCGTATCCGCGAATGGCTGTTCTGGCAGTGGGACAAGCTCGCCGTTCCGGTGTTCCGCCTTCGCGCCCGCGCACGCGGACTGCGCCAGTTCGGCGATGAGGTGCGGATCATGTACGACACCGAAGCCAAGGCGGCGCTGGCGGCCCTCGAGCATGAGTTGGGCCGCGCGGAATGGATTGCCGCAAAGCGCCCGACGGTTGCTGACATAGGCATCTATGGTGTGCTGCGCTATGCCGCCGAAGCCAACATCGATCTCACGCCCTATCCCAATGTGACGGCGTGGAAGAAGCGCTTTGAGGCGCTGCCGGGCTTTGGTACACCCGAGCAGGTTCTCCCCATGGAGAGCCGCCTCCTCTGAACTGATCCGGGGTTCACGTGCCGCGCCCGGCCGACAGCGACGACATCGCATACCCGCAGTCCGACGACAGCCGTGTCCGCAGGCGGCGGCGCCCTTCCGGCGTGACCGGTTGCATGGCCGGTCTCGTTCTTGGCCTTGCCGGTCTCGCCGCAACGCGACTGGGACAGCTCTGGATCGCGTTTGACGTGTTCTCCAATTTTACCCTGCAGTTTGCGGTGGTTGCGGTTGCCTTCTTCATCGGCCTGCTGATGCCGCGCGGGCGGCTCATGACCGCAAGCGTGTTGCTGGTGGCGGGGCTGACGGCTCTCGGTGTCTGGCCGCATCTCGCCAGCCAGTCGGCCACGGCCTCGGTTGCGGCGCCCGGCCCGGGTGAACGGGCCCTGCAGGTCGCGAGCTTCAACACGCTGTGGGTCAATGATGATGCCGAAGCCGTGCGGGCGGAGGTCGCGCGCATTGATGCGGATGTCATCGTGCTCATCGAGATGGGACCGTCCAAACGGAGCATCCCCGGCGCACTGCGCGAGCGCTACCCCCATCAGGCCGATTGCTATGAACTCGCCTATTGCAACTTCGTGGTGCTGTCCAAGCTCCCGATCGTGGAGAGCGAGGCGATGGGACAATGGGAGGGCCCCCCGTTCATCCGGGTGAAGCTTGGCGAGGAGGCGGGCGGGCTCACGGTGTTTGGTGTCCACACCACAAGGTTTCCGCATTCCCAGGCCCAGTTCCGGCAGGTTGCGGCGATTGCAGCGCGGATCGAGGCAACGCCGGGGCGCAAGCTGGTGATGGGCGATTTCAATGCAACGCCGTTTTCGCGTCTTCTCTCGGGGCTCGAGAGCCGGGCCACGCTGACAAGGCTGACGCATCTTCCGAGCTGGCCTTCTTATCTCGGACTTCCACAGCTTGCGATTGATCACATCTTCGTATCACCGGGCATACGTGCGCTCGGTCAGTCGCGCATTGGCGAGCCATCAGGCTCGGACCACTATCCTGTCATGATGCCGATTGCAGTGCCGCTCACGCCCTAGGCCAAAAAGCAAAGGGCCGGATACTCCGGCCCTTTACTGATCAGAACCTTGGGGCTCTGGCTCAGTAGTCGAGCTGATTGTTGTTGAGGTCGCCCGGCTCCTGATCGTTGATCAGATTGAAGATGCGACTGTCGAACTGCTTCTGGCTGAGCTGCCGGTTGTACACTTCCGACTGATAGATATCTGCCTGGGCGTTGAACTCGTCCTTGGCGCTGTTGAGCGGGGGAAGTCCATCATTGCCGATGCCGTAATCCTGGCCAAGCGGAATGAAGTTCTGGTCGGCCAGGGCCGCTGCCGGGGACAGGGCGACGAGAGCGAGGGTGGCAAGAATCCTGATACGCATGATTTGCTCCATTTGCCGACCTTATAAGGCATTTTTCCCGGAAAGGCATCAAGAATTCGAGCGTCCGGCGATCAGTCGTTGAACTGGACCTCGTCGACCAGCTTCGACGCCGCCGGCTCCAGTCGGGCGATTTCCGCAACATTGAGGGTGTCGGGGGTGAAGCTTCCCCAGGCGCGGACGATCTCGCTGGCGGGTACGGCCGGATTGACCGGATACTCGAAATTGGCATTGGCGTAGAGCTGCTGGGCTTCATCGCTGGCCAGGAACTCCATCAGCTTCAGGGCATTGTCGCGGTTGGGCGCATTGGCCGTCATCAGCATGCCGGAGATGTTGACGTGAGTGCCGAAGGCGGGAGAGGCCGGAAACACGATCTTCACCGCCTTGGCCCATTCCTTCTGCTCGGGCTCCTTCTCCTCGGTCAGCATCTTGCCCATGTAATAGGTGTTTGCGATTGCGAGGTCGCATTCGCCGGCATAGACGCTCTTGGCCTGGCTGCGGTCATTGCCCGACGGCTTCCCCGCGAGATTGGCCTTCAGGCCCTCGAGCCACTGGCGGGTCGATTCCTCGCCCGTATGCGCTATCATCGCCGCGATCAGACCCAGATTGTAGGGGTGGTTGCCCGGACGCATGCAGATCTTGCCGCGCCACTTCGGATCGGCCAGCTCCTCATAGGTGATGCTGGCGATGGGCGCACGCTCGCGCGAGGCATAGACGACGCGGGCGCGCATGGTGAGGCCGAACCAGAGGTTCCCCGGATCGCGGAGATTGGCCGGCACCTTCTCGCTTATGGCGGGCGAGTCCACCGGCTGGGCGAGGCCGCGCTGCGCGGCCTCGACGAGGCGGCCGACATCGGCGCTGAGCAGCACGTCGGCCGGGCTGTTGCGCCCCTCCTGCGCCAGCCGCTCCACAAGGCCATTGTCGGCGAAGACGGCCCGCACCTTGATCCCGGTCTTCGCGGTGAAGGCCTCGAGAAGCGGATTGATGAGCGCCGGTTGGCGGTAGGAATAGACATTGACCTCGCCATCCGCCTGCGCCGGTGCTGCGATGAGGCCTGACAGTGCCAGTCCAAGGCTGGCGATGATGAAACGGCGGGTCGTGACCATGGCGATGCTCCGGCAGATGGATCCTGGAGCCTTCCTATGTTCACGAAGGCCACGGCTGTCAAGAAAAACCGAGTAAAACACTCGGAATTAGAATGGCTCTAAACTGGCCCCTTGGCGCGCCATGCGCTATCCTGACCTAAACCACACCCAGAGGAGTAGCCGGTCATGGCATTCGAGCAGCTCAAGGCGCAGATCGGCATGTTGCTGGGCGAGATGACGCGCCCGCCGGAAGACCTTCACGAGCTCTACGAGCAGATCCACCAGGAACTGAACCAGCTGCGCGCCACCGGCATGGCGCTTCCGGCCGACCTTGTTGAACTGGAGCAGCGTCTGCTGAAGGAATTCCCCGTGCCGCCCAAACGGCGCGGCTGACCGCCGGACGCGCCACGGCAGACTTGCATCGCCGGGTAAATCGCGGCAAAAGCCGCGGAAGCAGGAGACGTGGCCGAGTGGCTGAAGGCAACGGTTTGCTAAATCGTCATACGCTGTCAAGGCGTATCGAGGGTTCGAATCCCTCCGTCTCCGCCACCAAGAGACCTTTCTCCACCTGAACACGTCCTGCCGCGATGCAAGGCAGTGCCGCTGGGGTCATTGCGTCCATGCTCATCACGCTTCCGATGTATGACTACCCCGAACTGGCGCATGCGACGGAGGCCTGGGCTGAGGCCATTGCCCGCCACGCCGGGGTCGGGGCGAGGCTGTCACGGCCGGAGGATTATGCCGGCGCGTGGGCCCGCGACGACCTGCTCTTCAGCCAGACCTGTGGCTATCCGTTCACGCATGCGTTTCGCGGAGAGCTGACGCTCGTCGGCACGCCGCATTATGATGCGCCGGGATGTCGGGGCATGTTCTATTCGAGCGCGGTGATCGCCCGCGAGCGGCGGGAGAAGGACGCGTTTCGCAACACCGTGGCGGCAGTCAACACGCAGGATTCCATGTCCGGCATGCTGGCGCTGAAGCTGTTCTTCATCGCGTGTGCGGAGAATGGGCAGTTCTTCGGGAGGACGCTGCTCACCGGCGGACACGTACGGTCACTCGACGCGCTGCAGCGCGGTGCGGCGGATGTCTGTGCGATCGACGCCGTCTGCCTTGCCTATGTGCGGCGTCACCGGCCTGAGTTGCTGGAGGGGCTGCATGTCATTGGCGTCACGCCGGAGGTGCCGGGCCTGCCCTATGTGACACGCGACCGGGATGGGGCGCGCTGGCAGAGGGCCGTTGCGGCAGCCGTCGCGGACCCGGGACTGTCGGATGTTCGCGCGCAGTTGATGATCTGCGGCTTTTCGCAGACCACCCCCGCCGACTACGAGATCATTCCCGCGCTGGAGCAGTCGCTTCAAGTGCGTGGCGGCCTGCGCTTCGACTGGGAGAGCTGAGGGAGAAGCCTGCGGATGGAGGGCGGGCCTCCTGCGCGTCAGTGGCTGGTCCGCCGGTTCTCATAGGCATCGATGGCGGCGTCGAGCCGCGCAGGATCCCAGCGTTCCTGCAGAGCCTGACGCAGGATGTCCTGCTGGCTGGGCGGCGCCATGCCGCTCAGAGGCGAGTCGAGATCGAGATTGCAGGGGAAGGGATAGCCTTCGGCGGTCGCTGCGATGAGCGTTTCCACGGCGCGGCCGGAGAGGTGGCCCGCTGCCGTCATGGCCAGCATGGTGGGATAGATGTGCTTCGTCATGCGGGCGCGGTCGACGATTTCAATCGAGCGGCCATAGCCCGAACCGATCTGCATCAGATTGGCGAGACGTTCGACATCCGTGGTGACGTTTGACCCCGCCGCGTGGAACAGCGCCGGATTGAAGAACAGCGCATCGCCCTTGCGCAGGGGAAGCTGAACGAAGTGTTCCTCGAAATAGGCGCGGAACTCGGGCAGCAAGGTTGCGAAGTATCCCGGCACATAGGCCTGAGAATAGGGCAGGAACTTGGTGGCGCCGCTCTCGACCGTCATGTCGCAGTGGGAGATGCCGCCCTGCAGCGTGAGAGCCGGCGAGAGCCGGTGCACGGTGACGGGATAGTCTTGCAGCTGCGCCTCCTGCTGGAAGCCCATGTGATAGTCGCGGTGCGGCACCTGCGCCTTGCCGCCGGGATAGACCAGATTGACCTGGCAGGTGATCTGATAAAGCGGGCCGAGCCAGGCGCGGCTGACGAGGTCAACGACGTCATTGGCGGCATAGCGTGCAAAGAGATCGGGCGCGCGCATGCACAGCTTTTCGTGTGAATTCCAGACGCGGGCGTTGGTGCCGGCCTTGGCAAAATGGTCGCCCTTGCCGCCCGTGGCGGCGCGTTCCTCGTCAATGATCTGCCGGAGCACGCCGCTGACGGCATCGATCAGCGCGGCATCGCGGATGGCGCCGCGAAATACAACGATGCCCGGCCCGTCGAGCAGGATCCTGTGCCACTCCGCCATGTAGCGCATGGCATCGTCGCGATGCGCCGCGGCCTGCTCGATTTTCAAGGCATCATAGATGGGCACGTTGCGCTCGATGGCCTCGGCCAGAGGATAGTCGGCCGATGTCGTCTTGCGTTCCACGAGGGCGCGGAAGTCATCCATGGAACAGCTCGCGGTGGTGAGCCAGACGGCGTTGCGGGCGGCGGGAGCTGGTCGATCCATGAGCTGATTTCTCCGGGATAGCGGTGGCGGCGCAGGTTCAGTGCGATATGGTTTCCGATCGGTGAATCAAGGTTCATCCCATTGGCGGGCCTGGTCAAGACCAATGCGGTCGGAGCGCGGTCGCAACCGTTGCCCTTTACGGAAGCTTGATGTTATACGGCCTCAATACACAACTGAAGCGGTTAAATGCGACGGAATGCACCTGCAGGGTCGTGTTCAGCGGGCGTCGGCGCGAGTGCCGATCAAGGTCCTGGAACGAGCCCATTGCGGAGCGTCTGATTGGAGTTGCGAATGGGTGAGGAGGCGGCCTTCGATGTGTCCCGGCTGGTGTTCTGGGTCATGATCCTCGGGATCGTGATTGCAGCAGCCGGAACCGCCATCCAGTTCGGCAGGACGCGCAGGTTCATGCGCGAGGCACTGACCGCCATGGCGCGGATCGAGGACGTGCAGCCGCTCAGCAAGGGCCTGTCGACCGCCTTCATCTCGTTTCCCGATGCCCTTGGGCGGACTGTCGATGCGGCAGTGGCGGTGCCGGCGCTCGATCATCATGCGGGCGAGATGATCGACATCGTGTTTCGCCGCGACGAGCCGCGGGACGTGCAGCTCAACAGCTTCATGTCGTTGTGGATCATGCCGCTGCTGTGGGCCGAAGCCACCCTGCTGCTTGCGCTGATCCTCGGCGCTTTTCTCTATTCGGGACTCGCGCGGCTGCCGATCTGATTCCGCCGGTGCTCAGTCCGCAGCGATGAACACCTTGCCGCCCTCGATCTTGACGCCGTAGGTCCTGAGATTGATGCAGACGGGCGCGCCCTTGGCCTCTCCGGTGCGATAGTCGAAGCGGCCATTGTGCTTCGGGCATTCGATGATGTTGTCCATGACAAGCCCGTCCGCGAGATGGATCTTCTCGTGGGTGCAGAGGCCGTCTGTCGCATAATACTTGTCATCGGGCGAGCGGTAGACGGCGAAGGTGCGGCCGCCGTGGTCGAACCGCATCACATCCTCTTCGGCAATGTCGCCAACGGCACAGGCTTCAATCCAGTTTGTCATGGCGGTCTCTCCGTTCACTCTGCGGGTGCGGGCTGTGCAGGAAAGGCCTGCGGAATGGGCCGTTCCACCGACCAGCCCGGCTCGCGCACCTGGCGCAGGATTGCCGGAATGATCTCGCGGTAGGCGGCAAGCACGCTGGGGTAGGCCGGCGGGCAATAGGGTTTCATCTCTTCGTGAAGCTCGGCCAGACGGTGATAGGGAACCATCGGAAACATGTGATGTTCCACATGATAATTCATGTTCCAGTAGATGAAGCGGAGCACCGGATTCATGTAGACGGTGCGGCAGTTGAGGCGGTGGTCGAGCACGTTCTCGGGAAGACCCGCGTGCTGGGTCAGCCCCGTGACGATGTGCAGCCACGCGCCATACATCGTGGGCAGGGGGCCGACGAGCAGCATGGGGAGGATGGTGCCCCAGTAGACGGACAGGGCGATGACGGCCAGGTGAATGACGAGCCACAGACGCGCCGTGCGGTAGACCCGGGCGCGTTCCATCTCCGGAATAAAGTCCGCCTAATCGGGGGTTAGACGTCCGGCGGCATGGCGCAGCATGCTCTGGATCGCACCCCACACCTGCGGCACGGCGAAGAACATGAGGATGACTTTGAGGATCACCGTGGGACGCATGACCGCGACCTCGGGATCGCGGCCGACGATGATGGTGTCGGTGTGGTGGCGCGTGTGGCTCCAGCGCCAGACCGTTGGCTCGCGCATGATCATGAAACACGCGACGTTGTAGACGGCGTCATTCATCCACGCCGTCTTGAAGGCGGTGCCGTGTCCGCATTCATGCCAGCGCGAGTCGCTCGAGGATCCGTAGAGCACGCCATAGGCGATGAAGAAGGGGAGGGACCACAGTCCGGGCCAGAAATACGAGGCAAGTCCGCCGGTTACCAGGAAGGCGGCGATCCAGATCAGCGTGTCGCGGATGGCCGGGCCATCGGAGCGCTTCATCAGTTCCTTCATGCGGGCACGGGGAATGGGCGCGCGATACCATTCGGCATTGGCAAGACCGTGCTCGATGGCGTAGCGGCTGCTGGGACCCGTAAGGCTGTAGTCGTGTGGCGTGGCCATGGGAAACCGTCTCGGTTGGGAGGCTGGGATGGACCAAAAACTAATCCGCCCTGGTCGGTGGAACAAGTATTCCATCACACAAGCCATCATATTGCATCATTCCATCTGATGGCCTATTGCGGTTTGCATGGTAAAACGCCCTACAATTCAGGACCTTGCCAGAGCGGCGGGGGGGAGCGTCGCGACGGTGGACCGCGTGCTCAATCGAAGATTGCCAGTGCGGGAAGATACCGCATTGAGAGTTGTGGAGGCCGCCGAGCGCATCGGTTTTCACGCAACCGGACTGCTGCGGCAGCGGGTCAGTGAAAAACCGCGGCGCACATTCGGCTTCCTGCTGCAGAAGAAGGATCATGAATTCTACCGCAACTTCGCAGCCGCGCTGACAGCGGCGCCCCGCCAGGCCGATGCGGTTCAATGCCGGTGCATCATTGATTTCATTGATGAAATCATCCCGGCCGTGATTGCCCAGCGCATCGTCGAGGCCGCCCAGAAATGCGACGGGCTGGCGGTGGTGGCGGTCGACCACCCGCTGGTCAACGAGGCCATCGCCAAGGCTGGCAAGCCCGTCGTGACCCTCCTGAGCGATGTCGCTGCGCCAGAAAGAAAAGCATATATCTCAGCAGATTCAATACGTTGTGGGCGAACAGCCGGCTGGGCCATCACCCGCCTCGCGCGGCGGACGGGCAAGATCGGCATCATGCTCGGCAGCCACCGCTACCTCAGCCAGGAACTGGCCGAGTCGAGTTTCCGCAGCTACGTGCGTGAGCATGCCGCCGACTTCCAGCTTCTAGAACCCATTGTAAATCTGGAAGATTCCAGGATTTCTTATGAAGCGGCCGTCAACATGATCGCGAGCAACCCGGATCTCGTCGGCATCTATGTAGCGGGCGGTGGTCCCGAAGGGGTGATGGCGGCACTGCGCGACGAACGGGCCGGAGACCGCATCGTGACCGTCTGCAACGAGTTGACGAGCTTCACCCGCGCAGGCTTGATCGATGGCACGCTGGATGTTGTCCTGAACACGCCGATTGTTGACATTTCGCATGCCGCCGTAGACATCCTGTCGCGCGCCACGCTGGGCGAGAGCTGGGACATGGTGCGAAGCCTGCAGTTCCCGGCGGAGCTGATCATCAGTGAAAGTCTCTGATAGTCTATCGCCCGTGGCTGGCATCGGTTCTGATGGAAAATGATAGTATCCGGACCCGGCGGGTCATTCACCTTGACTCGAGGGAGGGGGCGGGGGAATTTTTGTTCACCGTTTGAAACGAATGCTTCAAATGTTCCATCTGGACGAGATGGCAAGGCGCCACCCAAGAGCGCTGCGAACATGGAGATGGGAGGATGGCGAGGACGGGGTGTCCGCCGGCTGCAAGGCGCCGGGCAACCGCGGTGTCCTTCCCTGATCCCGGCAGCACAGACTTTCCCAGAGCTTGATGGGATTTCCGGCAACACTGGGGCGCCACCGGACGCCCGCAACGGAGGAACATGATGAAGAAGACATTTCTGGCAGTCGCCATGGCCGCGCTCATGTCGAGCTCGGCGATGGCCGGAACCAAGATCGGCGTGTCGATGGCGCTGTTCGACGACAACTTCCTGACCGTGCTCAGGAACGGCATGATCGAGCAGGCCAAGGGCATGGAAGGCGTCGAGCTGCAGGTCGAGGACGCGCAGAACGACGTGGCCAAGCAGCTTGACCAGATCAAGAACTTCGCCGCGTCGGGCGTTCAGGCGATCATCGTCAACCCGGTCGACACCTCGGCCACCCAGGCGATGACCGATGCGGCCGCCGCCGCCAACATTCCGCTGGTCTATGTCAACCGCCAGCCGATCAACGTCGACACGCTTCCCGACAACCAGGCCTTCGTCGCCTCGAACGAGGAAGAGTCCGGCACGCTCGAGACCATCGAGGTCTGCCGCCTGTTCAAGGAAGCCGGCAAGACCGAAGCCAACGTCTACGTGATGATGGGCGAGCTTTCGAACCAGGCTGCCGTGCAGCGCACCAAGGACATCCACGACGTGATGGCCAACGGCAAGTGCGCGGTGAAGCTCAACATCATCGACGAGCAGACCGCCAACTGGTCGCGTGACCAGGCCCAGGGCCTGATGACCAACTGGCTCTCGGCCGGCAAGCCGTTCGATGGCGTCATCGCCAACAACGACGAAATGGCCATCGGCGCCATCCAGGCCATGAAGGCTGCCAACATCGACATGAAGTCGGTCGTCGTGGGCGGTGTGGACGCCACGCAGGACGCTCTTGCGGCCATGCAGGCGGGCGACCTCGACGCCACCGTGTTCCAGGACGCGGCGGGTCAGGGCAAGGGCGCGCTCGAGGCGGCTGTGAAGCTGTCGAAGGGCGAGGCGGTGGACCAGAAGGTCTACATCCCCTTCCAGCTTGTCACCCCGGCCAACATCGACCAGTTCCTCAAGAAGAACTGAACTGACTGATCGGATGGGGTGGCGCGTGACCCGCGCCACCCCTTTCTATTTCCGGACCTGACGAACGAGACGCTTGACCTGCCTCCTCTCCGGGGCTGACATGCCGGTCTTGGGAAACGGCGCAACTGGGTGGGAGGACGAATGGCTGGTTCCGAGCATGGCGTGGGTGGTTTGAAATATGACACCTCCCGCAAGTCCTGGCCCCCTGAGCTGAACGTCCTGCTGGCGCTGGTGCTGATCGTGGCAGCCTTCGAGATTCTCGGACGCCTGATCATGGGCGACAGCTTCCTTCTCAATACCCGAGCCGATCTCGACAGCCTGTTCAACGAGCAGCGGCTCCAGATCATCATCCTGCAGGTATCGATCGTCGGAATCATCGCCATCGGCGTGACGCAGGTGATCATCTCCGGCGGAATCGATCTGTCATCTGGCTCCGTGGTGGGCGCCACCGCCATGATCGCCATGTCCTTTGCGCAGGTCGCCATGGTGAACG
This sequence comes from Hyphomicrobiaceae bacterium, assembly GCA_900298995.1. Lineage (GTDB taxonomy): Bacteria > Pseudomonadota > Alphaproteobacteria > Rhizobiales > Aestuariivirgaceae > Aestuariivirga. Next base: position 41,053 of record OMIC01000018.1, read on the forward strand.
GCAACCCCAACCCCAAGGCCATCTTCCTTGAGCAGGGATGGGTCGACTTGCCGGTCATCGTCCCGGTTCTGGTGGGGCTTGGCTGCGGACTGGCGGCTGGGCTCATCAACGGGCTGCTCATCGCCTACACGCGGATCCCGCCCTTCATCGCCACCCTGGGCATGATGGTGGCGGCGCGTGGCATGTCGCGCTGGTGGTCGAAGGGAAACCCGATCTCCTTCCCCACCGAGAGCTATGCCGAGATCGGCAAGGGCATGATGCCGGTCGTCATCTTCGTGGCGCTTGCGATCCTGTTCCAGCTCATCCTGACCTATACGAAATACGGCAAGCATTGTTATGCCATCGGCTCCAACGAGGAGGCCTCGCGCACCACCGGCATCAAGGTCGAGCATCACAAGGTGCTGGTCTATGTGATCGCCGGCATGCTGGCCTCCGTTGCAGCCATCGTGCTGAGTTCAAAGAACCTCACGGCGCAGGCCGGCATGGGCATGATGTATGAGCTCGATGCCATTGCCATGGCGGTGATCGGCGGGGTCTCGCTCTCGGGCGGGCGCGGCTCGATCATCGGAACCGTGCTCGGCGCGCTGATTTTCGGCGTCATCATCTCGGGCTTCACCTTTCTGCAGCTCGATGCCTATTATCAGGAGATGGTGAAGGGCGTGATTATCGTCGGCGCGGTTGTGCTCGACCAATGGCGGCAGCGCCGCCGCAGCCTGAAGGGGTAAGCCATGTCCGACATCATTCTCAAGACCGAGGGGCTGACCAAGCATTACGGCGGCGTGCATGCGCTCGAAGACGCGAATTTCGAGCTCCGCATGGGCGAGCACGTCGCCATCATGGGCGACAATGGCGCGGGCAAATCGACCTTCGTGCGCCAGATTACCGGTGTTGAAATTCCCACGCGCGGCAAGATCGTCTTCGGCGGGCGCGAGGTGAGCTTCACGAGCCCGCTCGACGCGCGCGAGGCCGGGATCGAGGCGGTGTTCCAGAACCTCGCTCTGGCAGATGATCTCGATGTGCCCTCGAACCTGTTTCTGGGGCGCGAGAAGATCAGGTTCAATCTCGGGCCGTTCTCCATCCTGGACCGCAGGGCGATGCGAGATGCAACCCGCAAGGCGCTTGAGAAGACGGCGGTGAAGATCCCGAACCTGTCGAGCACCATCCGCAACATGTCCGGCGGACAGCGGCAATGCGTGGCGATCGCCCGCACGGCGACCTTTCCCTCCAAGCTCGTCATCATGGACGAGCCGACAGCCGCTCTGGGCGTTCAGGAAACGGCGCAGGTCGAGAACATCATCCGCAACATGAAAGCGGCCGGAGAGCCGCTGATCCTGATCTCGCACAACATGCGGCAGGTGTTCGACCTCGCCGACCGGATCGTGGTGTTCCGGCGCGGCCGCATTGCCGCCAATCTGCGCAAGAGCGAGACCAGCGGCGAGGAAGTGGTGGCCTATATCACCGGCGCCAAGACCGACGCGTCGATGAGCGATGCTGCGTGAGAGCGGCTGACAGGGAAGGAATCAACAGATGGCGAAGAAGCGGCCCACCGTTCAGGATGTGCGCGCCAACAAGGGCAAGTACCAGTACACGATGATGCGGGTGGAGAGCTGGGACGAGCTGGCTGCCGCCGAGGCCGCGGGAATCGACATGGTCTCGGTGTCACCCGACATGATGGCCGACAAGCAGTTCCGCCAGGTGGCGCCGACGCTGTTCGCCATTCCCGGCATGGCGCTCTATTCCGCGCCCGCCATCACGGATGACTATCTGCGCTGGGCCTTCCGGATGATGGAGGCGGGCGCCGACGCCGTCTATTGCGCAGCCTCGTTCCAGACGGTGGAGCGCATGGCCGCCGAGAGCATTCCGGTGATCGGGCATGTGGGGCTGATCCCGCATTTCTGCACCTGGACCGGTGGTTTCAAGGCGGTCGGCAAGACTGCCGAGAGCGCCATGCAGGTCCATGAGCGCTGCAAGCGCTATGAGCAGGCGGGCGCGTTCGGCGTCGAGATCGAGGTGGTGCCGCCGGAAGTGACGGCGGAGATCTCGCGGCACACGTCTTTGTTTCTCGTCTCGATGGGCGGTGGGGCAGGGGGTGACTGCCAGTATCTCTTTGCCTGCGATGTCCTGGGTTCGAACACCGGTCATGTGCCGCGTCATTCCAAGAAATATGCCGACCTCGCGGCGGAATATGCGCGTCTCCAGCAGATCCGCGTGAATGCGTTCAAGGCCTTCGTGAGCGATGTGCAGACGGGCGCCTATCCCTCCGAGGACTATCTGGTGAAGGCACCGGCGGCGGAGATGGCGGCGTTCCGCGCGAAGCTGAAGGGCTGAGGGCGTCTTGACGACCTTTGGGTCTAGCCCCGGGGGAGACGAGACGTACGGAGTGCCGAGAACCTGACAAGCCCGGGTGTGACCAGGCACGCGATTATAACCGCACGCAGCTTCGCAGCGGCAGCCCTCAGCGCGTGGCGGTGGGGATATAGGTGTAGGGAACCTGCAGATACTCAAGCGCCCGGCTGGCGGCGAGGCCTGGCAGCGTGTCGCGCACTTCGGGTGCTTCGCCCAGCAGTTCGTTGAGGTTGACACCGACGGCCAGATAGGGCTCGCGGCGGCGTTCCACGCCTGCTTCCCGCTCGGCATCCGTATAGCCCTGCGTGAAATAGCCCGCCTGCAGCTCGACGAAGCGGAGCGGCGTTTCCTTCAGTTCGTCGAAGCCGGCGAGCTTCAGCGCCAGCACATATTTCTGGCCGGCATAATCGGTCGCGGGCGCGAAATTCGCATAGTCGGACTGAATGTATTCCAGCCGGAAATCGAGCTTGTCCGCCATCCCTGGAACGGTGTTGCGCAGGAAGGAGAAACCGACGCCGACGCCATCGGCGATCAGGTCCTCATAGGAAAAGCCATGCCCGCCCGAAAAGCCGTCGAAGAACTCGATATAAGTCTGAACGCCCATGCCCAGAATGGCGCCGGTGATGATGGCGCCGTTGGGGTCATCCACCTCGTGGGCGACGCGCTGCGAGAAATATTCCGTGAGAAGATAACCGGTATAGGCATGGCCCAGCTTGTCCATGCCGCCATATTTGGTGTCGGTACCGAACCAGCCCTCATTCTTGAAATGGAACCCCGAGGAGCCCCAGTCCCAGTTGTTGATGCCGAATATCGTCGTCAGGCCGTAGATACCGATGATGTCCCATTTCACTGCCGATGCCTGGTCGATGAAAACGCCGCGGTTGAAGTCCGAGTAGTCCGAGACGTCGATCTTCTCGAGATTGTATTCGAGCCAGTTGACGAAGGAGGCGGCCGGCGAGGTAGGGGCTGACGCCGAGGCCGGCTCGATGCGCAGCCGGTCGGTCTTGGTAAGCGCCTTCAGCTCTTCCGGCGCCAGAATGGCCTCGTCATCGAGCGGGATGAAGGGCTGCAGCGCGGCGAGATCGAAGGCGGCGGGAACACTGCCCAGAACGTCGGACGCCTGCGCAGGGGCCACAAGCCCCATGCCAAGCATCAACGCCAACGCTGCCACACCCTGCCTCACCATGAAGGGGTTCTACAACAAAGCCGGGGGGCGTCCAAGTCCGTTTCGGGGCGTGTCCCCGGCCCATAACAGCCTGTCTGCTGACAAGCTTGACACAATCTTGCCCGCCTAGCGTCCGGCCGGAGCATCAGGCAGGAGCACGCCATGGCCCTCGCACAGAGCGGGCTGAACATACGGGATCCCCAGCAGGCCTATGACCAGCGCCGCAGGACGGAACGCCGGGTGTGCAACCTTCAGGCGGTAATTGTTACCCGGCACGGGGAGATCAGCGGCCGGATATTCAACCTCTCGGCGGGAGGTGCGGGGATCAGCATTGATCCGGTCGTTTCGCTCCGGCCGGGCGAAAGCTTTGTCCTGCGTCATGACGTGCTCGGCGAGATCCCCTGCATCGTGCGCTGGGCCGTTCATCCGCGCTTCGGCGCGGAATTCACCGTGGCCGGCGCGGCGCTCGCGTCCGTCCATGCCGTCTACGACCGGCTGTCGGCTGATCCCGGCGGGGAGGTCTGACCCCTTTTCCCTTCGGCAAGCCTCAACCCTTTCCAACTCCACAACCACACGGCGGAACCACCATGAAAAAGAGCTTCTTTACCATCCAGCGTCTCATGATCGCCTTCGGGCTGGTGATCGCGGGCATGATGGCCTTCCTGGCAATCCAGACCTACACCTCGATCAGTGAGATCCGGATCGGCAGCGGCTCCTATGACCGGATCGTCCAGGGCAAGGACCTGATCGCCGACATCCTGCCGCCGCCGCTCTACCCGGCCGAACCCTTCGCCTACATGCACATCATCGAGGGCAATCCGGCGGTGCTGGCCAAGATCGGCGATCGGCTCGACACCATCGAGTCGGATTATCGCAAGCGCATGGCCTACTGGAAGGAGTCGATCGCCAAGCTCAACATCATGTCGGATGCCGAGTGGGCCGAATTCGGCGGCGAGATGGAGCGGCGTAATGAGAGCTTCTGGAAGACCTTCCGTGGCGAGCTGATCCCCGCGGTCCAGCGCGGCGACAACACCGACCTGATCGTCGAGCGCCTCAGCAACGAGTTCATCGACTTCGGCAACTACATGTCGACCAAGGCCGCCGAGATCGGCGCCAAGGCCTCCGAGATCGAGCAGTCGAGCATCGCGGTCTCCGATCGTGATCTCAATCTGGTGACCGGCTTCAACATCGGCATCGCCATCGTCATCATGCTCATGCTGCTGGCCGCACATCACTTCGTGGTCCGCGCCATCACCGCGATCTCGGCCACCATGGCGCATCTGGCGGGCGGGCGTCTCGAAGAAGAAGTGCCCTATGCCACGCGTGGCGACGAGGTGGGCGAGATGGCCCGCGCCCTCGCGGTGTTCAAGGACCAAGCGGTGCAGAACCGTCGCAACGAGGACAATTCGCGGCACATCATCACGGTTCTCGGCCAGGGGCTCGAGAACCTCGCGAAGGGCAACCTCCTGCACCGCATCGACCAGCCCTTCCCCGATGCGCTCGACAAGCTGCGGCAATATTTCAACTCGGCCGCCGACAGCCTCACTGACACCATCAACACGGTGAAGCGCGGCTCCTTCGGCATCAAGTCCGGCACCGAGGAGATCGCCCAGGCCTCCGACAACCTGTCGCGGCGCACCGAGAACCAGGCCGCGAACCTTGAGGAGACGGCTGCCGCAGTGGCCGAGATCACCTCGACCGTCAAGAAGACGGCCGAGGGCGCCCAGCATGCGCGCAACATGGTGACAGCCGCCAAGGAGGATGCTGACCGCAGCGGCGTCGTCGTCAAGCGCGCCGTCGAGGCGATGCAGGGGATCGAGAAGTCGTCCCATGAGATCACCCAGATCATCGGCGTCATCGATGAGATCGCCTTCCAGACCAATCTTCTGGCATTGAACGCCGGCGTCGAGGCGGCGCGTGCGGGCGAGGCGGGTCGCGGCTTCGCGGTGGTGGCCTCGGAAGTGCGTGCGCTGGCCCAGCGCTCGGCCGAAGCCGCCAAGGAGATCAAGGGCATTCTCTCGACCTCGCGTGACCAGGTGCAGGAAGGCGTGCAGCTGGTGGCCGAGACCGGCACCTCGCTGCGCCAGATCATCGAGCGGGTGAACGAGATCAACGGCATCGTCACCGAGATCGCGCGCAGCGCCGAGCAGCAGGCGACGGGGCTTCAGGAGGTCAACACCGCCGTCGACCAGATGGATCAGGTGACCCAGCAGAACGCCGCCATGGTCGAGGAGGCGACAGCCGCCACCCGCACGCTGACCCAGCAGTCCAGCGAACTGGCGCAGATCGTGTCGCGCTTCACGACGGCGGCCAACGCGGTCATCGCCCAGGTCGAGGAAGCCGCGCGCGAGAACCACAAGCCGGCCCCCCGCGCCCCGTCCCGCAAACAGAAGGTTGCAGCCGCCGGTGGCGGCGGGGCCGCGCGGTCCGAGGGCGGCGAAGGCGGCTGGGAGGAGTTCTGATTTCCGGAGGCCGGGGTCAGTCCCCGGCCTTCACGCGGTCCGCATAGGCGCGGAAGGGCAGGCCCTTGAGCGAGCCCGACATCAGCACCGGCAGCCACAGATCGCGCCCGGACGGCAGCTTGCCGACGGGCGCGAATGCCACATCATAGCTGTCGCCCGGTATGTTGCGGTCCTTGGCGCGGCCGGCGACCGGGGTCCAGCGCACCGAGCAGCGCTGCACCGGCCCGCGATAGCCGGTGTCATCGTCCAGCTCGCCCTTGCCGAGATCGGTCAGGGCCAGCTGGAACACGTCGCGCCCGTCGAACACATCGTGCACCGACGGGCACGGGTCCACGCCCGCAGCGCCGATGCGCAGTACGGTGGTGATCGGATCGCTGACGCCCTGGCCCAGGGCATTCTCGATGCGCGCGCGCCGGTCAGGCTTGGGAATGGGCGGATCATAGGTGAGATCGCCCGCAGGGCTCCAGCTGAGCGAGGTCTCGCGCCGGTCATCGTCGCGCTGCCGGACCAGCCGGAAGCTCACGGGCCGCGGCGCCTCGGCGCTGATCGCGCTCTCGCTTTCGGCGACGGCGGTGTATTCGGCAAAGACGCGGCTCAGGCCGCTGGTCTCGATCTTCGCCCGGCCAAGCACGGCCTCCGCGCCCAGATCGAGCGTGAACTTGACCGTGCTGAGGGTCATCGGCCCGACATCAACCTTGTAGGTGACGCTGACGCCGCCGGCGCTGGCCGGCAGGGCCGCCGCGGCCCACAGGCCCAGCGCCATGCCGCTCACCTTGATCCTGTTCATCATGCCAGAGACGATCCTTGCTTTCATTACAGAAGGATAGTCATTCCCGGCTTGTTTGGCGAGAGTGTGTCCGGAAGGCCGCAGGGATGAGGCGGGGTCCCGGCGCAAGCCAGAAACCTGTCCAACCCCGTCACCCCCGGGCTTCGATCCGGGGGGCAGGGTCATCCGGGTCAGTTGCCGCTGGCGAGCTGCGTCGCTGATGGCGCGGCGGCGAGGCGGCTGACAGCGAGTTTCAGAGCAGCCATCTCGGCCTCCATGACCTCGAACTTGGCCTTCGTCCCGGCAAGCTCATCCTGTGTGGCTTCCAGCCTTGCTTCCGTTGCCTCCAGCTTGCGGTTCTGCTTCTGGTATTCGTTCAGCAGGAGGCTTGGCAGGACCTGATAGGCCACGGACTCCGGCGTGCCGTCTTCATTGTAGACGGCGAGTTCCGGCATGACTGCCGCGACGTCCTCGGCGATGAGACCGTATTGCAGCGGGTGACTGCCGTCCTCTTCGGCCTGCTTGTACTCGAAGGTGACGGGGCGAAGCTCCAGCAAACGATTGCTGGCATCGCCCATCGGCT
>OMIC01000019.1 GCA_900298995.1 Hyphomicrobiaceae bacterium
CCTGTTCCCGCAGGATCGCGATGATCTGCTCTTCCGTAAAACGCTTCCTCTTCATCGTCCGTCTCCATCTCCTGGGCCGGACTCTAAATCTATCTGGAGGAAATCTTCAGTGGCAGGTCAGCCACTGACCAGTTTCCCGCAAAAGATTTATGGTTGGAATTGGCACGACAGCAAGCTCAACACGACTTGCACGTCGGATGTGACTGCCAGCGACCGTTTTGCGAACTGCTTCAGTTTCAGTTGTGACAACGTCCGGCAGATCACCAGTGAAGATGGGACCGTAGTTACGGTTGCAAGCTGCCATTGTCCGATCGGCGAGGATGTGTTCTCGGCGCTGCCTACCAAGCCAGGGACCGGCTTCCTGACAGAGGCAGGTGGCGACCTGCCGACTGTCAAGGAACGACGCCAGTTCTGCAAGAAGCTTCCTGTGGGTGGTTTCTGAAGTCTGAGCCAAGTGATCAGTGACGCCCGGACTTGTCCGGGCGTCTTTTTTCCAGGCAATATGCCATTGCCAGGGTCGTGGATAGGGCTGGTGCTTTCCGAAACTGGCCGCGATGATCGAGGCCACCGTGTCTGGCCAGTAAATCAGCCCAGATGCCCCTCCAGATCGAGCCGCACAGCCACGGTTGCCGTCGCTATGACTGAGGCTCCGCCGCGCTCGTCGTCCGGTACATCCAGTCCACCCTTGACCACTTTCACCGCTACCTGGCCATGCGGCAGGCTCGCGGCAACTGCTGCCTTGTCCACCTTGTCCGGATGCTGCACACCAACGGTTACTTCGATCTGCATCGACGCAGGAGTCACTCCGAGCGTGCGCAGAAACGGTAGCGAGGAGTGGTGTATGCAGTCCTGGACCGCGCGCAACGCCGCCTTGGTATAATCTCCGCCATGCATGTCATTGCCATGGCCCATTTCAAGGATGATGCGTTTCAGGGCCATTACTTCTTCTCCGGAATATCGAGATAAACGACAGCTGCAGCATTGGCCATCAGGGTCAGATTGGTGCCTTCATCGTTCATGATTTCAAGCCCACCTTCGATCACCTCGACAGTAGAGGTGCCGTAGGGAAGCACTGCGGCGACCGCGGCCTTGTCGACTTTGTCTGGCTGGGGGACGCCGATCAGGACCTTAACGTGCATGTCCTGAGGCTTCTTGCCCATCGCAGGTGCAATGGTGAGGGAGTTATGCCAAAGCGCATCCTTCAGAGCCCGGACGGCGGCCTTGGTGTAGTCTGCCCCGGTGAGGTCTGTCCCCATACCGAGTTCGACGATCATGCGTTTGAGGGCCATTGTGTCTCCTTTTGTTGTCAGGAAGAGAGGAAGGACGAGACCTCGGCATTGAAACGCCGTGGATTCTCGAAGAACATGAAGTGTCCACCGCCTTCATCCTCCTCATAGATGGAGACTCGGGCATTGGGATTGACCGACGCGATCCACTCCTGAGATTCGGGCGTGAAGATGCTTTTCCGTCCGCCAATGACGAGACTTGGTAGCCGCGTTTGCATGATTGTGTCGCGCCAGTCGCTGAGGCAGTGGTCAAACAGAAGGTCGGCTGCAGCGGCACGTGGCATCTTCAGATTTTCGCCAGCGATCCAGCGCAGGTCATCCTCCGGTAGTGCAGCGGTGAACATGCCCTTGAGGATCCCCATGGTCCCGTCCGTCGTCTCTGTCGCCCTGATGGCGTCGGAGAAACCTGCGACAGACTGCACGTCTGGCAGGAGACAGCCAAACCGCTTCTTGCTGTCTTCGTCCCATCCAGGAAGAGCGGCAACCATGGGAGCCTGGTCAACAATGACAAGGCGGCGAAGACGATCCTCCCCGTACAGGTCGAGGTAGCTCCAGATTACGGAGCTTCCCATGGAATGGCCGAGGACATCCACCTTGTCGAGGTTCAATGCCTTGATCGTCTCTCGCAAATCCTTGGCAAGGCGCTGGATGCGGTGACCGGCTGCGGCATTAGGGCTGTCACCATGACTGCGCATATCAAGAGCGATCACGCGACGGGTCTTGGCCAACTCTTCGATATTGCGGCGATACTCAGCCGCAGATTGGGACCAACCAGGGATCATGATCAGTGGCTGGCCTGCTCCCGCCTCGATAGCGTGGAGTACCACGCCGCCCGGAAGTTCGATCATTCTGTCCTGCAGCATTGTAATTCTCCCGGGGTCAGAGTTGCACGCCCTTGGTCAGAGCCCCGTCGATCACCAGGTTTGTCCCCATGGTGAAGCTTGAGGCTGGACTTGCCAGAAACACGATGCCTTTGCCCACTTCCTCAGCGGTTGCCATGCGGCCCGTGGGATTCAGCGACAGAGCTCGCTGGAACAGGTCGGGCAGGTTGGTTTCAATGTAATTCCAGATGCCGTCCTTGAAGTAGACATTTCCTGGGGACACTGAGTTCACGCGAATGAGTTTGGGCGCCAGCTTGTGTGCCAGTCCGTGCGCGTAATGGATGAGTGCCGCCTTGAAGGCGCCGTAGGCAGGAGATGTGAAATCAATTTCTCGTCCGGACACTGACGAAACGATGACAATGGAGGGCCACTTTGACTTTTCAAGGTAGGGAAGGGCGGCATTCACGGTGCGAACGGTATGCATCATGTCAATGTCGAACTGCGCGCGCCACGAGTCTTCACTGTCTTCAGCGGCCGCAAGAGCGGACACATTCGCCACCACGATGTCGATGCCACCCAATGCGGTGGCGCTGTCTTTCACCCAGCTCTCGAGTGCCTGCTTGTTGCCGACATCGATGGCCTGTCCAAAAGCCTTGACGCCGGAGCCCTTCAGGCTCGTGACTGCTGAGCTTACCTCGGCAGCATTTCGGGCGCAGACGGAGACATTTGCGCCTTCAGCGGCAAACATATCGGCGGCACGGCGACCGATACCTTTTGTGCCACCGGTTACGAGGGCATTCAGGCCTTTGAGTCCGAGATCCATGATCGTGTTCTCCCTATTTTCTATTATGCGATGTAGGTTTTCAGAATTGATGCGCCAAGCGTGTATTTGGGATCAACCATGTTGCCGACGCGGACACGTCCCGCCTGGGTTAGAAGGAAATAGGCTTCGAGTTCATCGAAACCATAGTCGCAGGCCAGCCAGCGGGTCAGTTCCCGATATGCGATGCGCGCGGCGTCTTCCATCGGGCGCGCAGATCCAATGGTCATAATGAATTGCTCGTTTTCCAGCCGTGGCCAGGAAATCTGCCAGTTCTTGATCAGGTCAACTTGTACCGTCGTGGTTGAGGGCATCTCGACCGCGACCCCGCACAGCTCGCCGTCGCCCTGTCGTCCATGGCAGTCCCCAAGATAGAGATAAGCATCCTTATGAAGCACGGGAAAGTAGACGATAGCGCCCGGTGCAACATCTGGTAGGTCCATGTTCCCGCCCCAGTAGTCTGGTTGCAGGGAAAGGACAGCCTCGATCAGAGGTGATACGCCGAGCGTACCGATGAAGGGCTCGTAGGGAAGCGTCACGCGGTCGCTGAATTTTATCCCGTTCTCGGTGACTTCGTATTTCATAACCCGTTCCGGCAGTGGTGGATTGAGCATTGCCGTCTGGCTGTTGGAGACGAGGCCGCCGAACTCCGGGATGAGCGCCGACGTGCCGACCGGCTGTGGCCCGCGAGGCAGGATAGAATGGATTGACACGCACAGGACATCTCCCGGTTCCGCACCCTCGACCGCGATCGGACCGCACTGCGGGTTCACATAGGGCATCCGGAGCTTTTGAGACGGCAAATCCTTTTCGGTCTTGATGGCACCGCCGAACGCATCCTCCGTTTCCGCCACCACAATGTCGCCTGGCTTGATCTTCATGACCGGGCTCGCGTAGGGGCCGTAGACGAAATGATAGTCGCCCTGAACCTCCTTGTTCAGGTGGTGGGTTGTGCCCGGCAGACCTTTGGCCACGCCACGCCGCGCCATGTAACTTTCCGTCATCCAGGTCATGTCACTCCCCGTCAGATCTTTTTGCGTCTGCGAAAAGGCCCCAGTAGAGCCTCCGCTGCAATATGCATCTATTGTGCCACGGTGCAGAGCAAAAAAGTTCCCAATGGCACTTTAGTCTACGCCTGGTAGCCTGGGAGCTTGACACAGCGTCAGGAGGAGGTTGTTATTCCGTCTCCCGCTTACGAGGGAGGTCACGCCTATCGCCGCGCCGCGTTCCGAATTCGTGGTGGATCACATCAGGGAACTTGTTCGTGTGGCGGAAGGTCGTCCCGCGGACCGAGACACCCTTGTTCTCGATTCATGGCGGCGATGCATGGATCACCACCGCCTGGACCCGGCGGTCTTGCGACCCGCTGTCATCGTTGAAGATCGCCAGCTCCGCGAGCATCGCGATGCGATGGATGAGTTGCTGCGGACCGCGCGGTTCGGTGTCGAGGCGCTTTACCGTCAGGTTGCGGGCCTGGGCTATGTACTTCTGCTGACGGACAATGAGGGTATCACGGTCGATTACATAGGAGATGAATCGACCACCGAATATCTCCGCGAGGCTGGGCTTTATCTCGGCGCCGACTGGAACGAGGCGCGTGCCGGCACGAATGGCACAGGCACATGCGTAGCCACCGGCGAGGCGCTGACGGTTCACCAGACCGATCACTTTGATGCCACTCATATTCCGCTGACCTGCACAGTGGCACCGATTTTTGATCCCGCAGGCAATCTGTCGGCCGTGCTTGATATTTCGGCGCTGAGTTCTCCCGCAGAGAAATCAAGCCAATATCTCGCCCTGCAGATCGTCAAGAACTTCGCTCACCGTATCGAAACAGCCAATCTTATACGTTCCTGCTCGCGCAACTGGATCGTCAAGCTGACCTCCAACCAGGCCCTGGCCGAGGTCGACATCGAGTATGTGCTGGTGCTGGATTCCATGGGCCGCATCACGGGGTTCAATCACTCAGGACGGCAGCTGCTGGCGCAGGAACTCCGGATCAACTGGCGCGACAGCAGCGGCATAATGGGGCGTCCGATATCGGACTTTCTCGATTGCGAGATCGACAGTCTGACCCGTTTTGTGGCTCCGAACGCGATAGAGCGCAATCTGATCCGCCTCACGGCTTCGGGACGAACGCTGTTTATCCAGGTCGTTCCACCCGCAACCATCCGGGTCCTTCCCACAGCTGTGACCAGTGACGGCTATGAGCTACCCGCGCCGCTCCGGGCGGTTGCAGGAGAGGACGCATCCGTACAGAAGAGCCTGCGCAAGCTGTCGCGGCTGATCAATACCAACACTGGCATTCTCGTGCTGGGTGAGACTGGAACCGGCAAGGAGCATCTCGCCAAGGCCATTCATCAGTCGAGCATCCGCGCCAAGGGGCCCTTCATCCCTGTCAATTGCGCGGCTCTGCCTGAAAGCCTGATAGAGGCCGAACTGTTTGGCTACGAAAGCGGCAGCTTCACGGGTGCGCTTTCGAAGGGCAAGAAGGGACTGATCCGAGAGGCGCATGGCGGCACGCTGTTTCTGGACGAGATCGGCGACATGCCGATCAGTTCACAGACGCGCCTGTTGCGCGTTCTTGCGGAACGCGAGGTAACTCCGGTGGGCGGCGCGAAACCTGCTTCTGTCGACATGCGGGTGATTGCCGCCACGCACCAGGACCTGCTGGCACTCGTCAAGCAGGGGAAGTTCCGTGAGGATCTCTATTTCCGCCTCAATGGTGCGATCATCGCACTTCCGTCGCTGCGTGAACGCAGTGACCTCGCATGGCTGGTCGATCAGCTTCTCTCCAAGCGGCCTTACCCGGATGGTTCGCGGCGCAGCATCTCGGCTCCTGCGCTGGGTGTTCTGGCCGCCCATGGCTGGTCCGGTAATATCCGGGAACTGGTCAATGTGATCGATTTCGCCTGTGCGGTTGCCAGCGATCAAATCATTACCATCGAAGACCTGCCAGATCAGGTTTTCCGCCGCAACTTTGTGGATGTTGTGGCCTCCCCGCCTGCGTCGCGCGCCTCACCAAGCGAGGAGGCCGCCGTGCTGCTGGAAGACCTCCGCCGGGCCAACTGGAATGTCTCGGCCGCAGCCCGGTTGATGGGTATCGACCGCACTACACTCCACCGCCGCATGCGTCGACTGGGTGTAAGCCTGCCACCGCGCGCCACATAGCCGATGCGTGGCGCCACAGGTGTGGCGTGGCATGCAACAGGTGTTGTGGACTGACCGGTTCTGCTTCGCAAGCGCAGCAAGACCCATGGTCTCTCTTGGCGGGCGAGGGGCGCCGTGGTTCACGGTCCCTTGAATTCAGGGCTTTTGTAGAATTTCGCTATTCGCACATGCGAACTGGCACGAACCTTGCTGCTCCCCTAACAGGAAAACAAGGGAAATGCTTTTCATGACAACCGCCATTGGCATCATTGCCAATCCGGTCTCCGCGCGGGACATCCGGCGCGTTATCGCGAATGCGACGGCGCTGCAGATCACGGACCGTGCGAACATCGTGCTGCGGGTGTTGTCCTGCGTGAAGGCCTGCGGCGTTGGCAAGGTCTACATGATGCCCGAGAATGGCGGGATCCGGCATCACGTGCGCCGCGGCATCGACCGGGCGGAGAACCAGGGTCTGAAGCACTTCCCGGTCCTCGAGTACCTGGACTACAAGATCTCGGGGACGGTGGAGGACACGTTCAGGGCGGCCCGTCTGATGCAGGAGAAGGGCGTCTCTGCTATCGTGGTTCTTGGGGGCGACGGCACGCACCGGGCGGTGGTCACGGCCTGCGGCGACGTGCCGATCGCAGGCATATCGACGGGTACCAACAACGCCTTTCCGGAGCACCGGGAGCCGACGATCACGGGGCTGGCGGTGGGTCTTGCGGTGACGGGAAAGGTTCCGTCCGCCGAGGCCTTTCTGCCGAACAAGAAGATCGTGGTGCGTGTGAACGACCAGGAAGAGATCGCGCTGGTGGATGTCGCGGTGGTCACTGAACGCTACATCGGGGCGCGCGCGCTGTGGCGGACGGAGACGTTCCGCGAGCTGTTCGTGACCTTTGCCGATCCGGAAGTGATCGGCATGTCGGCGATTGCGGGGCTGCTGAGCCCGGTGACACGGCTCGATCCCGGCGGTCTCCATGTGCGGATGGCGCCGGAGGACGAGGCGAACATCATCCTGGATACGCCGATTGCGCCTGGCTACATGCGTGGCATCGGCGTGCGTGACTACACGGCAATGAAACCGAATGTGAAGTATCGCCCGTCGATCAGCGATGGCTCGATCGCGCTCGACGGCGAGCGTGAGCTATCCTTCACGCGCGATGACGACGTCTCGATCGAGCTCATACCGGATGCCTTCAGGACAGTGAACGTGAGCGGCTGCATGCAGTATGCCTCGCGCCACGGCCTGATGCGCGTGAACCAGAAGATCAACGCCTGAAGACAAAGGGAGGACATTGATGACTGCTCCAAACAGCACAGCCGGGATTTTCCCGCTGGACAAGAAGGGCCTGCTGAAGGCCTATCGAACCATGCGGACGATCCGCGAGTTCGAGGAACGGCTGCACGCGGACTTCGCCAAGGGCGACATTCCGGGGTTCGTTCACCTCTATGCAGGTGAGGAGGCCGCCGGCACGGGCATCATGATGCATCTTGAGGACAAGGACCGGATCGCCTCGACCCATCGCGGCCATGGCCACTGCATTGCCAAGGGTGTGGATCCCAACGGCATGATGGCGGAGATCTATGGCAAGGTGACAGGCTCGTGCCGCGGCAAGGGTGGCTCGATGCACATTGCCGACCTGTCGAAGGGGATGATGGGCGCCAACGGCATTCTGGGTGCTGGCGCACCGCTGGTGTGTGGTGCGGCGCTGGCCGCGAAGTATCGCGGAGACGGGGCGGTTGCAATCTGCTTCGTGGGTGATGGCGCCTCGAACCAGGGGACCTTCCTCGAGAGCCTGAACCTCGCGGCGGTGTGGAACCTGCCGGCGATCTTCGTGGTGGAGAACAATGGCTATGCGGAGTCGACCTCGCGTGACTATGCGGTGGCGGTCGATTCCTATGTTGACCGCGCGGCGGGCTTCGGCCTTCCGGGGGTGACGGTTGACGGGCTGGACTTCTTCGCGGTTTATGAGGCGGCGGGCGAGATCATCAAGCGGGCGCGCGAGGGCGGTGGCCCGGCGCTGCTCGAGTGCAAGATGATCCGCATGTATGGCCACTTCGAGGGCGACCAGCAGACCTATCGTGCGAAGGGCGAACTCGAGGACATCCGAGCCAACAAGGACTGCATCAAGATGTTCTCGCAGCGCGTGACGGAAGCCGGCGTGATCTCGCGTGGCGAACTCGACGCCATCGACCGCGAGGTCGTCGCCGAGATCCAGCAAGCTGTGGCCAGCGCCAAGGCAGCACCGCTGCCGACGGCGGCGGATCTCACCACCGACGTTTATGTCAGCTACTGATCTGAAGGGGAAACAAGGACATGGCACGCAAGATCAGCATGCGCCAGGCGATCAACGAGGCGCTCGATCAGGAAATGGCCCGCGATCCGAATGTGATCGTGATGGGCGAGGACATCGTCGGCGGTGCTGGCGGTGAGGGAGAGGAAGACGCATGGGGCGGTGTTCTCGGCGTCACCAAGGGCCTGCACGCCAAGCACAAGGGCAAGCTGCTGGATACGCCGCTGTCGGAGTCGGCCTATATCGGGGCAGCGATTGGCGCTGCGGCCTGCGGCATGCGCCCGGTGGCGGAACTGATGTTCCTCGACTTCATGGGGGTCTGTTTTGACCAGATCTTCAACCAGGCCGCGAAGTTCAAGTACATGTTCGGCGGCAAGGCGGAAACGCCGGTCGTCATCCGGGCCATGGTGGGCGCAGGCTTCCGGGCCGCCGCCCAGCACAGCCAGATGCTGACCCCGCTGTTCGTGCACATCCCTGGCCTCAAGGTGGTCTGCCCGTCCAACGCCTATGACGCCAAGGGACTGCTCATCCAGTCGATCCGCGACAATGATCCGGTGATCTTCTGCGAGCACAAGAATCTCTACGGTCTGGAGACGGAAGTTCCGGCGGAGTCCTATGCCATTCCCTTCGGCGAGGCCAATGTGGTGCGCGAGGGCAAGCATGCGACCATCGTGACCTACGGCATGATGGTGAACCGCTCGATGGAGGCGGCTGCGGCGCTGGCCAAGCAGGGTGTCGAGTGCGAGGTGATCGACCTGCGGACGCTCTCGCCGATCGACTGGGATACGGTCATCGACAGCGCGGAGAAGACGGGCCACGTGATCTGCGTGGACGAGGCGAACCCCCGCTGCTCGATTGCCGCCGACGTTTCGGCGATGGTCAGCCAGGAGTGCTTCAAGGCGCTGAAGGGATCGATCCAGATGGTGACGCCGCCGCATACGCCGGTGCCGTTCTCTCCGGTTCTGGAGGATCTCTACATTCCCTCGGCGGACAGCATCGCCAAGGCCGTGAAGAAGTCGCTGGCGCACTGAGGCAGCGGAACAACGAAGTGAGGATGTGACTATGACTGATACCCGTATCGTGCCGATCGTCATGCCCAAGTGGGGCCTCTCCATGAAGGAGGGAAAGGTGACGGGCTGGCTGTTGGAGGATGGCTCGAAGATCAATCCCGGTGACGCGATCCTCGAGGTTGAGACTGACAAGATTGCGGGGGCAGTCGAGGCGCATGAGGCCGGCGTGCTGAGGCGGCGCGTCGGCCAGCCCGACACTGTCTATCCGGTGAAGACGCTTCTGGGCGTGATCGCGGATCCGTCGGTGCCGGACTCGGAGATCGATGCCTTCGTGTCCTCCTATGTCGCTCCGGCGGCGGAGGAGGATGAGGAGGACCAGGGTCAGAAGTACGAGTTTGCCGACACGGCTGCCGGCTCGCTCCGCTATGCCAAGCGCGGCACGGGTGCGGAGACGGTGGTCCTGATCCACGGGTTTGGCGGCGATCTCGACAACTGGCTGTTCAACATCGACGCCCTGGCCGAGAAGGCGACGGTCTATGCGCTCGACCTTCCCGGCCATGGCCAGTCGGTGAAGAAACTGGAGAAGTCCGGGCTGGCGGCCATGGTGGCAGCACTCAACGCCTTCATGGACAAGCTGTCGATCGGCAAGGCCCATCTGGTGGGCCACTCGATGGGTGGCGCCATTGCCCTGCAGATGGCGGCGGATCATCCGGACAAGGTGAAGTCGCTGACGCTGATCTGCTCGGCGGGGCTTGGCGGCGAGATCGGCAGCTATGTCGATGACTATGTCGCAGCGCAGGGCCGCAAGGACCTGAAGCCTGTGCTGGAGCAGCTGTTTGCTGACAAGAGCCTGGTGAGCCGCCAACTGGTGGACGATGTGCTGAAGTACAAGCGTCTGGACGGCGTGGAAGGGATCCTGAAGAGCCTTTCGGCATCCCTGTTCGCCGGCCGCAAGCAGCAGGACGCGCCGGCGGCAAAGCTTGCCGGCAAGCTGCCGCCCACCCTGATCATCTGGGGCAAGGAAGATCTGATCATTCCGGCCTCCCACGCCAGCCTGCTGCCGGGAGCCAGGGTCCACGTCATCGAAGGCGCCGGACACATGGTGTTCATGGAGAAGGCCAGCGATGTGAACAACCTCATCAAGGCACACATCGCTGGCTGATGACCAACACAATCTAGAGCCGCTGACACGGCTGGAGAAAGGAGGACCAAAGATCAAGAAAGCCTAAGACGTTCCGCGAGATGCGAGCGTGCTGAGAACGCCAATGCATCTTCTGTTTGATCGACTTCAACATGATAATCAACATGGGAGAAAACGCTTATGTTTTCGATTCCGAAGAATGCAGTTTACAAGCGGGTCAGCCGACGCAAGTTTCTCGAATTGGGTGGTGGGGCTGCATCCGCTCTTGGTGTGGGATCAATGACACTCGGGCTGGGGTCGACGATCACTCGTAGTCCTGTGCAGGCAGCTTCCTCTGAGGATGCAAAGTGGAAGCAGTATGCGGGATCGAAGTTGGTGTTCATGTCTGAAAACACCCCGCCATCCTTCGCCATCCGCGATAACATCAAGGCTTTTACGGATCTCACGGGCATCGAAGTAACCATTCTCACCGATGACCTTCCGGTCGTACAGCAGAAGGTTGGTATCGACCTTCGCGGTGGAAAGGCTGATTATGTTCTGAACTACGTTCAGGACAAGCCCATTGGCGCGCCATTTGGCGAGTTCTATACCGATATGACGCCCCTGTTCGGTGACAGCACACTGCCGCAGGACCCGGACGGTTACGGCGACGATGCCTGGTTCGAGAACTTCCTCTCGGCCTGCGGCCGCTTCTACACCGAAGGCAAGATCGTGGCGCTGCCCTATGACTGCGCCGTGGCCTGCACCTTCTACCGTCAGGACCTCTTCGAAGCCAATTCTAAGGACTTCGAGGCTGAATACGGCTACCGCCTGGAGTTCAATAAGGACTCGACCTGGCAGAACGTCATCGACATGGCTGCGTTCTTCAAGAAAGCCAAGGAGGCCGGCAAGGACGTACCCTATGGTTACGCTCAGCACCAGGGTTCGTTCGCCTGGACAACCCAGCTCGACATCCAGCGCTTCCTGTTCGCCAACGGCCGCTGGATGGACTGGAACATCGACGATGTCTACGGTTCGAAGGATCCGGGCAAGACAAACTGGGGAGACGATTCGTCCATCGCAATGCTGACCAAGTTCAAGGAGTTGGCGGATGTCTGCCACCCGGACAACCTGGCTAACGGTACGCTGGAGCTCAACACCGTCTACCAGGCTGGCAACATCGCGATGCAGACCCAGTATCACGAGTTTGCCGCCTCGATCGAGGACGAGAAGACTTCGCGCGCCGCTGGCGGCAAGACCGCCTATGCGCCTTGTCCTAAGGGTGACGCCAAGTGGATCAAGAACGGCGGTGAAGCGGTAAATGGTACGAACTGCGGTATCGGCGGCATTGGCATCAACGGCAATGCATCCGAGGACCTCAAGCGTGCGGCCTACATCTTCGCGATCTGGTCTGTGTCGCGCGATAACCAGTTCAACGTTCTGAAGGGTCTTGGCGGTACGCCGACCCGCAAGTCGGTGCTGGAAATCGAAGAGGTGAAGAAGGCGCAGCAGCGCCCTACCACGATGCCTAACGCACTCACCTTTGATGCAGTGTACAATTACGGCATCAAGAATCCGAACTTTGTTCTCGGACCGAAGATTCCGAATGCCAACGAATATCACTCGATCCTGGCAGCGGAAGTACAGAAGTGCCTCTCCAATGAGCAATCGCCGGAAGAGGCAGCCAAGTCGATCCAGGGTCAGCTGGATGAACTCAACGGCGCTGGCTGATAGCACGTACTTAGAACACTGGCGGCCCGTCGTGGCCGCCAGTTCCCATCCTATCACGATTGAGCGAGCCCCATGACCAACGCATCAATAACATTGGCAGTGCCTTCCCAAAAGGGTCGTCCCGCGCTTGAGTTGTTCCGGGTTCGGCACATTCCGGACAGTGTGGAATCTCGCCCGTCTTCTGCTGTTGTGGCTGAGCCAACGTCGATCAATCCGCCTGGTTCGAAGCGGTACTACTTTCTGCTGATGGCGCCAGCAATACTTGTTCTTGCATTCATATCGATCTATCCATTCTTCTGGATGATCTATATGAGCTTGCATGATGTTGACATTGGCAAGGTCGAGTGGAACAACTTTGCGAATTATCTGAAGTTACCCAGTGATACCCGGTTCATCATGGGTTGGGCGCTACTGGTTCAGTACAGCGCGATGTGTCTCTTCTTGCAGATCGTCATAGGCGTCTTTCTTGCGGTGGCTCTCAACGGGTCACGTTTTGAAAAAGTGCTTGTCACGACGCTTCTGATGCCGATGATGATGGCTCCACTCGTTGCGGGAATGGTTTGGTACTTCCTCTATAACGGTACATTCGGCTGGTATCACTGGCTGCTCCAAAGTCTCGGCATACTTGGTCCCAAGTCGATTCTTGCCAGTGCGAATACTGCGATGATCGGGATAGTTTTGGTTGACGTTTGGCAATGGACGCCGCTCATAACGCTCATCACGCTTGCTGGATTGAAGCGGGTTCCGCAAGATCAGCTGGAAGCAAACATGGTAGACGGCGCGTCTCCTGTCCGTAACTTCATGTCGGTTACGCTCCCCAACCTATACCCGGTCTTGCTCATCGCTATCATGCTTCGTTTTATGGACAATTTCCGCTTCACCGACTCGATTTTGGTGCTCACCGGGGGCGGCCCGGGGAACGCAACCAAAATCCTGCCCGTCTACCTGTTCGAGGTGTCGTTCAAGTTCTTCAAGCTGGGTCGGGGCGCAGCGATAGCTTTCATCCTGCTCATCGTCACAATCATCCTCGGCATGCTTCTGGTGCGCGTCTTCGAGCGCGGCCAGCCGAAGAAAGGTTAAGCCATGGCCTCGCGGGAAGTCATCGAATACGAAACCGGTGTATCCAAGGCGTTCAATGTATTCGCTGCCGTGTTCATAGCATTCTACGTGGTGTGGACGGTTTTGCCGATCTTCATCATGTTCATGTCGTCCTTCAAGGATCTGCTTGAAGCCTTCAAGCTTCCGGAAGTAGGCGACTGGGCGGGCGTGAAGGTGTTTTTTGAATTCACGCCAACGACGAAACACTACTACGAGCTTTTCGCAAATCTTGGCTTCTCGACCTACTTGTTCAATTCACTTGTAGCTGCAGGGGGGTCTGCTGTCGTGTCGGTCGTTCTCGGCTCAATGTGTGCCTATTCGCTGTCACGCATCGACTTTCGTGGAAAGAAGGATCTTTTCTTCTGGATCATCTCTACGCGCATGGCGCCGGTGGTTGCGGTCATGGTGCCGCTCTACTGGATATTCCGTGAACTCGAACTGGTCGGTACGCTGCCTGGACTTATACTCGCATACACCACCTTCAATCTCCCCTTCGCAATCTGGATTCTCAAGGGGTTCTTCGACAATGTGCCTTATGCCATCGAGGAAGCCCAGATGGTGGATGGAGCAACCAGATTGCAGGCTTTCAGGGCCATTCTGCCGCTTGTGGCGCCTGGTATCGGGGCCTTCGTGGTGCTCTGCATCCTGTTCGCCTGGAACGACTATCTCTTTGCGGCGATCATCGGATCTGGTGGTGCCAAGACGTTGCCAGCCGCAACGCGCGAGCTGGTGCAGCCACAGAACATACAATGGGGTCAGATCATGGCTGCTGGCGTCGTCACGACACTGCCGATGATGTTTCTTGGCCTTGTCATCAGAAAGTACCTCGTTACTGGCCTGACGATGGGCGCGGTCAAGGAATAGCAGGAGTTCGCCATGGCAAAAGTCTCTTTCAGGAACGTTTGGAAAAAATACGGCACTATGCCGGCAGTCAAGGACCTTAACATTGAGTGTCCGGATGGATCGTTCCTTTCGATCCTGGGTCCGTCCGGTTGTGGAAAGTCGTCGACGATGCGTATGGTTGCCGGTCTCGAACACATCACATCGGGACAGATTTTGTTCGATGAGAAGCCGGTCAACGAACTTGCTCCGAAGGATCGAGACGTGGCGATGGTGTTCGAGAATTACGCTCTCTACCCGCACAAGACGGTTTATGAGAACATGGCCAATCCCCTCAAGTTGAGGGGACAGGACAGTGCTCGGATCAAGGAGCGGGTGACGGCCGCCGCCAAGCTGCTCGAGATCAACCACCTGCTTGAGCGGCGTCCGCAGGAGCTGTCGGGTGGTCAGAAGCAGCGCGTTGCAATCGGAAGGGCGATCGTGCGCGAGCCCAATCTCTTCCTTTTCGATGAACCAATTGCACATCTGGACGCAAAGTTGCGGGCGCATATGCGAGGCGAAATCAAGCATCTTCAGAGAACTCTTGGAACGACGATGATCTATGTGACGCATGACCAGCTCGAGGCCATGTCGATGGCAGATACCATCGCTGTGATGCATGAGGGTGAATTGCAGCAGTTGGGTTCGCCTCGGGAGGTGTACAACAAGCCTGTGAATGCGTGGGTAGCGGGCTTCGTTGGTGAGCCGGCGATGAATTTTGTTGATGTCACTGTGCAGGACAAGGGGGGGCGGATCCATTTCGTACATTCCAATTTTGGTGTCACCGTCACTGAAGAACAGCAGCGGTTGATTTCAGCGGCGACGTTCAACAATCAACTTAGAATGGGCGTGCGGCCAGATGCCCTCGCGA
>OMIC01000020.1 GCA_900298995.1 Hyphomicrobiaceae bacterium
ACAGCGTCGTGTTCCGGATGCCTGCGATGAAGGTCTTGCCATGCACGTCCATGGTGCCGATGCGAATGACGCCATTGTCGCCCGCGGCACCTCTGGCGCCGATCGCGATGTTGTCGCTACCCGCCGTCTGATCGCTGCCGGCCAAGGCGCCGACGGCTATGTTGTTACTGCCCGTGCTCCACGCAAGGCCGGCATGAAAGCCGACCGCGGTGTTGGATGAGCCTGTTTTCTGCGTACTTGCCGCATCGAAGCCCACGGCCACATTCATACTGCCCGTGGTGTTGTAATAGAGCGCGCCTGCACCGCTCGCGGTATTGTAGCCGCCTTTGGTGTTGGAATAGAGCGCGTAGGAGCCGCTCGCGGAGTTGTAGATGCCGGTTTTGTTCGCGTACAGCGCGGACATTCCACTGGCAGTATTGTAAGAGCCGGTCAAATTTGAACGCAATGCCCATGCCCCGGCAGCAGTATTGTATGTTCCTGACGTATTGGAAAACATTGACTCATATCCAGTGGACGTATTGGCATTTCCACTGTTGGCCGCACTTAAAGCGCCTGCGCCTATGCCAGTATTCAAGGAACCTGTACTGGCTACAAGGGCGTAGCTTCCGGCAGCAGTATTGTAATTTCCTGTTTTATTCTGTCCCATGGCTCCTTTGCCAATAGCTGTATTGTCATAGCCAGACGTATTCTCCCTCATCGCGTCATAGCCAACGCCGACATTGGTATCGGCAGTATTATTTGCGAGTGCATTTGTACCGATGCAGGTGGAAAATGGTTGACTCAAGACATCAGGCGTACATCCGGCATTTGCTGTTGCGGACATCGCAAGCACGGCGGCGATGGCGATGAGGCTGAAGGATGAGGTTGTGAAGTTGAGGCGCATGATCATTCCCTTTCGGTTACCCTATCGGCGGCAACCCAAGTGATCCAGGTAGCGCTTTGCCCGCCGCCCGCGGCTTGCCCCGAATGGGCCGGAGACTATTCACAAAAGCTATTGACTGTCCAGATACTGATATAACTGAAGTTTTGGAAATGTGCAGTTTTACTTGGTTCATGTGCGCATGGCGCTGATCGGCGAGGACGCCGGACCCTGGCTCTCGATCAGCCGGGCGGCGAGGGTGTCCATGTCGGTGGCCTCGGCGTTGGCGAAGGCGATGCGCAGATGCCGGTCCTGGCCCGGCCCGAACATCGAGCCGGGCAGGCACAGCACGTCATGCTCGCCCGCCAGACGCATGGCCACCGCCTTCGCCGGTTCGTCCGTGAACGGATGTTTCACATAGGCGAAGAGCGCGCCGGAGCTCACGAGCTCGAAGCGGAGATCGGGGCGCGTGAAGGCCTTGCGCAATGCCTCAAGCCTGCCGCGCATCAGCGCGATCTTGACTTTTCTCCAGTCTTCGAGGCCGCCGAGGGCGAAGAGTGCCGCGCGCTGGGAGATGTGCGAGGTGCAGATCGCAAGGCAGTCCATGATCTTCTCGATTTCAGCGAGCACGCGCGGGCTCGCCGTGATGGCGCCCACGCGGTAGCCGGTCATCGAATAGACCTTGGAGAAACTGTAGAGATGGATGAAGGCCTCGTCCCATCCCGGCGTGGCGAACAGCTGGTGGGGGGGCGCGGCGCCGTCGCGGAAATCCTTGTAGGTCTCGTCCATCACGAGCGCGAGGCCGCGGCTCCTTGCCAGTTCGAAGAAGGCCTGGATGGTCGCGGGCGGATAGATGGCGCCAGTGGGGTTGTTGGGCGAGCACAGCACGATCGCACGGGTGCGCCCGTCGATGAGCCGTGCGGCATCCTGGGGGTCCGGGCCCGAGGCGCCTGAACCGAAGGCCGGAATGTGGCGCGCCTCGAGCCCCAGCATGCCGAGCCACATGGTGTGATTGAAGAAGTAGGGAACCGGAACGATGACATTGTCGCCCGGAGAGGTGATCGCCATGAGGGCAGCGGCAAAGGCCTGGTTGCAACCCGCCGTGACGCAGACCTGGCCTGGCTCGACCTTGCCCTGATAGTCGGCCGAGAAATGCGCCGCGATGGCGGCGCGCAGCTCCGGAATTCCGTAGATGTCGGTATAGAGGCTGATGCCCGGCTCGTGCGCGAGCCGCGACACCTCGGCGGTCATCTCCTCCGCGCAGGGCCAACTCGGCACCGCCTGGCAGAGATTGAGGAGCTTGCGGTTGCGGAGCCCCGGCCGGACCCAGCTCTGCGCCTCCATGATGGGCGGCGCCTCGATGCGGCTCACGGCGGGATTGACGGCATAGGTCATGATGGGGCACCAACGGTGAAACAGTGTTTGCGGTTGCGCCGGAAGATGCCGGGCTCCGCCAGGAGGTGCAAGCATGAAAGCGATCCGTTTCAGCCAGACAGGTGGCCCCGAGGTGTTGTCCCTTGTGGATGTCGATCTGGGCGCGCCGGGCCCGGGCGAGGTGCAGGTGCGCCAGACGGCTGTCGGCCTCAACTATATTGACACCTATCACCGGACAGGCCTTTATGCGGTGCCGCTGCCCTCGGGCATCGGTCTGGAGGCCGCCGGGGTGGTCGAGGCGGTGGGTGCGGGTGTCGCCAATCTGAAACCCGGCGACCGCATCGCCTATGGCACCGGTCCGATCGGTGCCTATGCCGAGAAGCGCAATCTTCCAGCCGCCCGCCTCACCAGACTTCCGGATGCGATTTCGGACGACACTGCCGCCGGCATGATGCTGAAGGGCATGACGGTGCGCTACCTGCTGCGGGCGACCTACAAGGTGATGCCGGGCGACACGATCCTGCTGCATGCGGCAGCGGGCGGCGTCGGCCTGATCCTCAGCCAGTGGGCCAAGGCGCTGGGCGCCACGGTCATCGGCACGGTGGGTTCGGAGGCCAAGGTGGCGACCGCGCGGGCGCATGGCTGCGATCATGTCATCAATTATTCTTCCGAGGACACCGTGGCGCGGGTGCGCGAGATCACCGGCGGCAAGGGCGTTCCCGTGGTCTATGACGGTGTCGGCCAGGCGACGCTGATGGCCTCGCTCGACTGCCTGCGGCCGCGCGGGCTCCTGGTGAGCTTCGGCAATGCCTCGGGCCCGGTGAAGGCTCTCGACCTGGGCCTGCTCTCGGCCAAGGGTTCTCTCTACGTGACGCGGCCGACACTCATGAGCTACACCGCCACGGACGAGGATCTGCGCGAGACGGCGAACGATCTCGTCGAGATGGTGGCGAGCGGCAAGGTGAAGATCCCCGTCAACCAGCGCTACGCGCTGAAGGATGCAGTCCAGGCGCATCGCGACCTCGAAGCGCGCAAGACCACCGGCACGACGGTTCTCATTCCATGACGCCTGGCCCGTCCGGGCGCATTGCCCCGGCGCTGCGGGAGATCGAGGAGCTGACGGACCGCGGCCAGTTCGCCCAGGCCGAGGCGCTGGCGCGGCGGCTGGTGGCCGGCAATCCGCTGGCGGCGCCGGCGCATTACATGCTGGGCTATGCGGTGCAGTCCTCGGGGCGTTTCGAAGTGGCCGAGCCGTGCTTCGCGCGGGCTGTGACGCTCGACGGGACGAACGTCGATTATCTGCTCAATCACGGCCTCTGCCTGCTCTCCATGGGGCGGGTTGCCGAGGCCGCGCCGCTCTATGAGAGGGCCCGGAGCCTCGCGCCCCGCAATTTCGTGACCGTCTGGCGCAACGGCTCGTTCCGGGCGCGGATCGGCCACATGCAAGAGGCACTGGCGCTGTTCGAAAGCGCGCTGGCCAAGGCGCCGGAGCAAACGCGCCACGCCATCCGCCTCGACATCGTGGAGTGCCTGCTGTCGATGGGCCAGGTGGAGGCGGCGCGCGAGCGCATCCTGCGCGAGATCGGCACACCGGCGTTGCGGGCGCGTTATCTCTGCCTGCTCACCAGCGTCAGCCGGGATGATGCCGGCTCGGCGCTCTACCGGGAAGTGTGCACCGAGATCGACCGCCCCGGCCTTGCGCCCGCTGACCGGAGCGACCTGATGATCCGCAAGGGCGTGATGCTGCAGGCAAGCGGCCGCCATGACGAGGCCTTCGCCACGCTGCTCGACGCCAAGCGGCTTCTGCGTGCGCCGTCCGTGACGGCGGCCTTCGCCCGCGAAGTGGACGAGCGGATCGCGCTGTTCCCGGCACAGCGCGTGGCCGAACTGGCCGCACGCCACGGGCGCAGCAGTTTCCGGCCGATCTTCGTCATCGGCCTGCCGCGATCGGGCACCACGCTGGCAGCGCAGATCCTGTCAGCGCACAGCACGGCCGGAAATGCGGGCGAGCTCGAGACACTCACCTATGTGGCAGCCAAGCTCGCGGGCGGCATGGAGGATGCCAAGGCCGACGCCATGGCGCGGCTCTATGAAGAGTCGATGCGCGTGGTGACGCCGGGCCGGGCGCGGCCCATCGACAAGATGCCGCTCAATTTCCGTTTTGTAGCCGAGGCGGCGGTGCTGTTTCCGGGCGCGCGCTTCGTGCATTGCACGCGCCACCCGGCGGATACATTCATGTCCGCCCTCCAGACGGAGATGAACCCGGCGCATTCCTACAGTTATGATCCGGTGTCCTATGCCGCCTATTACCGCGATTACCGGCGGCTCATGGCGCATTGGGAGACGGTGCTGCCGAAGCGCATCGTCACGCTTTCCTATGAGACGCTGGTGACCGAACCGGAGACGACGATCCGGGCGCTGCTGGAGGCGGTGGAGCTGCCCTTCGAAGAGGCCTGCCTGGCGCCGGAGCGCAACAGTGGCGCGGTCTCGACATTCAGCCGCTTGCAGGTGCGGCAGGGCATCACGGCATCCTCGGTCGGGCGGTGGACGCCCTATGCCCGGCATCTGGGGCCGATCCTTGAGCTTGCGGGCGCGTGATCGGGGTCAGGACGCGCAGCCGCTGCTGACGCCGGTGGCCAGCGCGCGCCATTCAGCCGTGCAAGCCACGGCGCCGCACAGGAAGCCGGCGAGGGTACGCGAGGGCACGGCATGGGCAAGATCAAGCGGCTTGCCGGAATTGTCGTAGAGCGTGCTCACCACCATGCCGACGAGGGCGCCATTGGCGTCGAACAAGGGACCGCCGGACTCGCCCTTCTGGGTCGAGAGGCGCAGCACCATGGCGTCGGGATAGCCGAATTTGGCATCGTCGCCGCTGTAGCGGACGCCCTGGCCGAAGCTCTGGGATTCGAATTCGCCAAGCCGCGCCGTGTCGGCCTGCTCATGCGGGCGGCCCAGCGAATAGACGAAATTGCCGCGCCGCAAACACTGGTTGTCGCCCGGCACCACAGGCTTGCCGGAGAAACCGCGCAGCCGGATGATGGCCATGTCATTCTCGGGTTTCAATGCGATGACGTCGCCCGAATAGACCCGGCCATTGGCGGCGCGCACCGAAACCACATTGCCGGTGCGCTTGGCGACGTGGGCGGCGGTCATCACCAGTCCGGATCCATCGACCACGAAGCCGCTGCCGGATGCAACCGCAACACCGCGCCGGTTGTCCTTGCCGATGGTGGCCTCCGGGCCTGATTTGGAGACGACGATGGTTACATAGCTGGGGCCGGAGCGGTGAACGAGGCGGGTGATCTGCTCGGTGCTGGCCACGGCCTCGCCGGGCGGCACGGAGGTCTGCTGGACGGTGAAGTCGCGGCTTTCGAGGTCGACATTGGCGGATTCGCAGGCAGCCAGCAGCAGGGCGAGGCCGATCAGGGCGGGAATGGCGGTGCGGTGCGGTTTCATCGGGTGTCAGGCGCTCATAGCATAGAATCAGGCCATTCAATGTCGTGCAAACGACCTTGCCAAAAGAAAACGGCCCGCCGAAGCGGGCCGTTTCCGTCGACAATCGTCAGGCGATCAGAAGCGCCAGACCGACACGAAGTCGAGCGTGAAGTTGTCGTTGGTGCCCTCGATTTGGGCCTGAGCGTCCTCTGGAGCGTTACCGCAACCAGTGTCATCAACGCAGGTCAGCGTGTAGCTGTTTTCGTTGACATAGTACTCGGCTTCCACACCGATGGTCAGCTGGGCGACGGGATCGTAGTAGATGCCGCCGAGGATGCCCCAGTGATTGCCATCAAGGCCATCCGACGACACTTCGCCGTCATCATAGTCGTCACCCGACCGGCTCTTGTAGCCCGCGCCGATTTCAGCGTGGACCTCTTCCGTCAGATTGACGGAAGCGAGGCCGGTGATACCCCACCAGGTGTTGTTGAAGGGGAAGGCCGTGGTGATGTCACCCGAGTCCGGGCTCGAGTTCGAGGCGACCTTCTGATAGGGGCCCTGGCCATAAGCGGCGGCGAGAGACAGAGAAGCCCTGTCACCCAGATTGAAGCCGAGACCGGCGCCAATCTGCCAAAGGTCGTTGACGCCCGAGAAGTCGTTGTCGTCGGTGTCGCGCCACACGGCAGAGATTTCGCCGTTGACCGCGTCGCCAGAGTACTTCAACTCACCAGCCACGCCGAGCTTGTCGGTGTTGTTGGTTTCGCCGTCGTTCTTGTCGAACTTCGAAGCGTCTTCGAAGGCCACCGCAGCGGTGAGGGGGCCCGAAGCATAGGTCAGACGCAGCTGCGTCGTGTCGCCCGGGTTGAAGCTCAGGTCAGCGCTGTCGGTGAAGTAGCAAGAGCAGGCGCCATCATAGCCGTAGCCGATGTTGCCCAGCGAACCGGCATAACCGCCACCGAAGGTCACTTCGGGGGTCATGGCCCAGTAGCCCCACGCCACGTCGGAGTAGACGTTCGACTTGCCGTTGCCGTTGAAGTCGGCGCGCAGACGGATGTCCACGCCCACTTCGCCGACGGCGGTGTCGGTGGCGGCGGTCACACGCAGCTGGCCACGGGCCAGGATGTCGGTGTCGCCGGAATCCTGCGACAGATGTCCAATCGTCCGCCAGTCGTCGCCCTTGTACGCACGGTACTTGGTCTTAACGTCGTTGCTGGTGTTGTTGTACACCACGCCAGCCTTGGCATAGCCAGACCAGGTGATGGTGGCGCCAGCCGGGGCGTCAGCCGTCGGCAGCACGGTGATATAGGTGGCTTCATTGCCGTAAGCCGCGCTCTCGGTACCCTTCCAGGTGATGTCGAGGCCGGGGGTGTTTACCCGCGGGCCTTCCGAGATCGCCAGCAGGCTGTAGCCAGCCGGAACGGCCGGGGTAGCTTCCATCGCGGCCACACGGGCGTTGAGGGTCTCGATCTGGGCCTTCAGGGCGTCCAGTTCGTCGGCGTGGGCGACAGCGGAGGTCACGGCAAGAGCCGCACCACCCATGAGCGCCAGCTTAATCGATTTCATTCTAGTTCTCCCAAGCTTGGAGTTTGAGTAGGTCCCCCCATCCCCTGCAAATGGTCTGGAAGGAAATGCCTGACTGGGTCGGGCATGAAAACGTTCTCTATCGAAACCGATTGCAGGTCAACGAAGGACAGGGGCTCCGGGGTGCTTTTGACCCCCCGTGTGACTCAATTGCCACAGTGCAAAGCAGGTCACAACCGGAAGATGAAATGTTTTAAAATCAATCGCTTACAGTATGGTTTCGGGCGGGTTAACGCCCGGAAAGCCCCGGCGTGTCAGCGGTTTAGCCCAATGAGGCTGCCGGGGGAAGAGCAGGTTTTTGCGGCCTTGCAGGGCGATCCCGAATCAACCGCCCAAATGAAAACGGCCCGCCGAAGCGGGCCGTTTCCTGGTCGT
>OMIC01000021.1 GCA_900298995.1 Hyphomicrobiaceae bacterium
CTGTTCTTCACCCTCGACCAGGCCCGGGAGGCGGTCGCTGCGTGGGCTGAGGACTACAACACCACAAGACCGCATTCGTCGCTGGCCTATGAGACGCCCGCGGCTTACGCCCCGAAGTTCACTGCAACAGGCCGAGACTGTAAAAGCCGCTGGATGAAAGTTCAGTGGCAGGTCACTTACAATCGAAGAGGCTGCCTGATTGCAAGAGCAGTCCACTTTGCAATCTATCGCTGATTTTAGTCTCGCGCCTACTGCGCACCTTCGGCTGGATCAATCCATTCAACGATCAAAACGCGCAGATCCTTCAAAGGCTCAAAGTCTTCTTTCTTCATCTCGAATTGCGTGGACGAAATCTTCCGCACATCTGTTCCACAGAAACTTACGAGATTTTCCGGCTTACCCTTGTCAACTACCAGTCGAAACTTTGCGATGGGACCCTTCCAATTGGCGCCTGATGACAAGACATACCCCACCCATCGCTCGTAATAGGGGGAGGGAAGTTCCTTGGTGGAACGTTTCTTGATGGCCCGGTCCAGCGCCTCAAACCAACTCTCCTCGATGCAGAATGACTGCGCATGCTTCTGCGACCAGTCTTCATTCCGGAATTTCGCGTCAAGTCCGCCAGCCACGCTGGCTCCCACAATGGGCTTGTAGCTATGACGAACAGAGATTGTTTTGCCCGCCGGAAACAGCTGCGTCCGGGTCACCGTGGTGCGGATCTTCCACATGGGCCGATAATAGGGCTGCTCGTCCGAACCGACATTCTCGAGAAGGCGCTGTGTGGTCGCATCCGCCAACTCTTCGGGCGTCAATTGACTGACTGCAGATTCAAACGCCTCATTATTGTAGGGTGTCTCAGGCGCAAGACCGAACCGGGCGAGAGACACCGTCACGTCCATGCCCGCAATCAAAGCCTGGGTAACGACATCATATTCCACGGTTTTGCCTTCCACGACGCTCCGAAATTTCAGTTGCTTCCGCAAGTCCTGAAGGTTTGAAAGTTCATCGGAAAAGTCCTGATCTGGAAGAGGAAAGGCCACGAGGGCTTCGATATCTTCGCCAGAATGGTTCGTGAAACGATAGTCCACGCGCACCTCATCCTGCGAGATGAACAGGTCCTCACTATCCAGACTGATCTGGTCACTCTGCCGCAGAACAAGGCCGCCCAGAGCTATTTCGGCAATACTGTCATTTGCCTCGGCTGCACAGGTACCGAAGCCCAAGAGCGACAACATTGCAAGCACCCGAAAACACCCTGCCGCGCAAGCATTAAGCCAATTCCTGGAGGAAAAATCTGGCTGAATGCACGCTGTAACCGGTTTCGCACCTGCAAACATGACAGAACCAATTCCCTGATGGTTGCCACTTACCGCCCTTGTTACCCCAAGTCGGGTGGGGTGTATGCGGCGAAATCGGTTACTCCGACCGCCCGTCCTTATAAAAAAGCGCTTTGCTTGAAACGGCGCTCGTGCTCCTATGAGCCTGCAAAACCGTTACCGGCCGGGATACACATCACAAGGCCGGACGGCGGAGCAATGGGGCGGAAACAAAAGGGAACACCTGCATGAATATCAAGACAGTTCTGAAATCAGCCACCGGAGTTTTGGCAGCAGCGGCGATCATCGGCGCAGCCCTCCCGGCGGAAGCCGGCACGATGCGGCTCGGCATGACGACATGGGTCGGTTACGGCCCGATGTTTCTCGCCCGCGACAAGGGCTTTTTCAAGGAAAACGGACTCGATGTCGATCTACGGATCATCGAGGATGCCTCCATCTACATGGCGGCTGTCGCTTCCGGTGAACTGGACGGCAATGCATCCACCCTCGACGAGATCATGAAGTACCGGTCCCCGGACTTCTGCTTCAAGGCCGTTGTAGCGCTGGATGACAGTCATGGCGGCGACGGCGTGCTGGTGCGCGAAGATGTCAAATCGCTGACGGACCTCAAGGGCCAGCAAGTTGGCATGAACGAAGGATCAGTGTCGCAATTCTGGTTCAACATTCTTCTGAGCCGCGAGGGCATGACCGAGAAGGACCTGCAGATTACAAACATGACCGCTGATGATGCGGCTGCGGCATTCATTGCCGGTCAGATCCCCGCCGCCGTGACCTGGGAACCGCATTTGAGCCTGGTTCGCAGCAAGAAGCAGGGTAAGGTTTTGATCGACTCTTCCGAAACGCCAGGCCTCATCGTCGACGTTGTCGATCTCACCTGCGACTACATCAAGAACAATCCCAAAGATGTCGAGGCTTTTGTGAAAGGCCTTTACAAAGCAGTCGATTTTATCAAGACAAACCCCGAGGAGGCCTATGCGATCATGGCCAAGGGTGTGGGTGGCTATCTTGAGAATCCGGCTGATTTTGCCGAAGCCGCCAAGGGTGTTCGCTTCTATGACCAGGCCCGCAATGTCGAATTCTTCGGTTCCAAGGACAAGGGAGAAGCCAAGGACCTTATGGAAATGGGCAACAAGATCTGGGGCGGTTTCCAGAAGATGAAGATGGAAATCGGGTATGACGATCTCATCGACCTGAGTTTCGTGAATCCAAAGTAATAAGGTCAATCATGTGACAACAAGGCGGGCAACAAAGCCCGCCTTGTTGTTGATTTCAGCGGCATGCACAAATGAACGGCAAGCGTAACCTCGTCAGATCTTTCACAACTCCCTTCGGTGACGTCCCGGCACCCGCAGCCTTCATTGCAGCGACGACCGTCTGGGTCGCGGTGCTCGGCACGTGGGCGGTTGCCACCTATGGGGGGTATGTGGCTGACATGTTTCTCCCCGTGCCCGATGCCGTCATACGGCGCGCGTGGAAACTCGCAAGTGACGGCACGCTGTTTGTACATCTCTGGTCAAGCGTCGAAGTGGTTCTGCTTGGATTTACCGTTTCGGCGGCAATAGCGGTTCCCCTGGGTCTCTACATGGGAACCTACAAGATCGTTCAGGCCGCGCTGGAGCCCCTTGTCAATTTCATCCGTTATCTGCCTGTGACCTCCCTCGTGCCGCTCTTCATTCTCTGGATTGGCATCGGGATCGGCCAGCGGATCACGGTCATCTTCTTTGGCACATTCTTCTCCCAGCTCATCATGATTTCAGATGAAGCACGTGCTGTGTCCCGCGACCTCGTGAACGCCAGCTACACGCTCGGAACGACGCGCCGCGAGGCCGTGTGGCATGTCATCTTCCCCGCAGCGCTTCCCGGCATCATCAACACGCTCCGGGTCACAATGGGTTGGGCCTGGACCTATCTCGTCGTCGCTGAACTCGTCGCCGCCAACAGCGGGCTCGGATTCATTTCGCTCAAGGCCATGCGTGGGTTCCAGGTCGACACGATCTTCCTTGCTATTTTTCTGATCGGGCTACTGGGGCTCATCACCGACATGGGTTTCCGACTGATGCGGCGCTGGCTGTGTCCGTGGGCGGCTTGACCATGACCAACACCAGAGGCAGCCTGTCAATTCAGAATGTTTCACTCAGCTATGGCAAGGCCGAGAAACGCGTACTCGCTCTGGATGGCATTTCCTTCGAGGTGCGCTCGAACCAGTTCACCGTCATCGTGGGCCCGTCAGGATGTGGAAAGTCGAGCCTGCTCTACATCGCGGCTGGCCTTCTCGAGGCAAGCGCCGGTGGCGTGACCGCCAGTGGACGCCTCGTCGAAGCGCCAGGGGCCGACCGCGGCATGGTGTTCCAGTCATATACGCTTTTCCCGTGGCTCACCGTTCGCGACAACATCGGGTATGGCTTGCGACGCAAGTCCATGCCAGCTGCCGAGCGCGAAGCAATCGTCGCGCGCTATCTCGACGAGGTGGGACTTACTGCGTTTGCGGGTCACTACCCCAAGCAATTGTCCGGCGGTATGATGCAGCGCGTGGCGATTGCCCGCGCCCTCGCCAATGATCCCGACATCTTGCTGATGGACGAACCCTTCGGCGCCCTCGACAGCCAAACCCGGCATTCCATGCAGAAGCTATTGCTCCGCGTATGGGAACAATCGCAAAAAACAGTTGCCTTCGTGACCCATGACATCGACGAGGCAATCCTGCTGGGTGACCGGGTCATTGTGATGACGGCGCGACCCGGAAAGGTAAAGGCAGACATCGAGATCAACATTCCCCGCCCGCGCGCGCCAGAGATCGAGCTCGAATCCGAGTTTATTTCGCTCAAGCGCCGCATTCTCAATGAACTGCGCGGCGAGATTGACGAGGACCATTGAGCCATGTCCGGGCCATCCCTCTTCGACCTGACCGGACAGGCCGCGCTGGTGACTGGCGCAAGTCGGGGCATCGGTGAGCAACTGGCCCTTGCCCTGGCCCGCGCAGGTGCCGACGTGGCCATCACGGCGCGCAGTCCGGAAGGCCTCGTTCCCTGTGCAGCCGCCATCACCGCGCTGGGACGAAAGGCAGTACCCCTCGAGCTCGATCTGCGCGATGTCAAGAACATCGGAGCTGTCGTCAGTGCCGCCGTTGCAGGTCTCGGCAGACTTGACGTCCTCGTCAACAACGCCGGTGTGGAATAGGTAAAGCCCGCCCTCGAGGTCAGCGAAGATCTCTGGGACAAGATCATCGACACCAATCTCAAAGGCGCGTTCTTCTGCTCTCAGGCCGCTGCCCGCCACATGACCGCCGGGGGCAGGATCATCAATCTGTGCTCGCTCACCTCCGAAGTCGGAATCCCCACCGCTGTTCCCTATGGTTCTTCCAAGACCGGGCTTCTCGGCATGACCCGGGCACTGGCTGCGGAATGGGCTGAGCGCGACATTCGGGTGAATGCCATCGCACCTGGTTACTTCCGTACCGCCATGACGGAAGTCTTCTACCGCGATGAAGCCTGGCAGACGGCCATGCGCGCCAAGATTCCGATGCGTCGCTTCGGCGATCTGTCTGATCTTGATGGCATCACCGTGTTTCTTGCATCCCAGGCCTCGGCCTACATCACCGGGCAGTGCTTTGCAGTCGATGGTGGTTTTCTCGCCTCGATCTGACAGAAAGGGGGGACGATGAAGGCCGTAAGACTCTATGCGGCAGGTGATCTCCGCGTCGAAACTGTTGCAGCGCCGGGCCCGCCCGCCCCACGCACAGTGACGCTTCGCATTATGGCAGCAGGCATCTGTGGATCCGACTTGCACAACTTTCGAACCGGCCAGTGGATCACGCGCAGTCCATCCATACCGGGTCATGAACTCATCGGCCGCGTCATTGCAGTAGGCGAAGGCGTTGACGATTTCGTCATCGGTGATCGCGTGGTGGCAGACTCCCGTTTCTGGTGCGGTGAATGCCCCGCCTGCATGAAAGGGAATTGCCACCTCTGCAGTCGGCTGGGATTTGTAGGCGAGGTCTGCGACGGCGGATTTGCCGAAGAGGTCAACCTGCCCCATCGTCTGATCCACGCCCTGCCCCACACCCTGTCAGACGTTGCCGCCGTGATGGTGGAACCTGTCACTGTGGCACTCCACGCCGTCAACCGTCTTGCTGTTCCGCGCGATTGCCCGGTTCTCATCGCCGGTTGCGGGCCCATTGGCGGCCTTGCAGCCCTCGTCCTCTCAGAACATGGCCACAGCGACATCCGGGTAGCCGACCACAATGAGGAACGGCTGAAGCGCGTCTGCGACGTCACGGGCGCCGCAGCAGTTACGCTTGACCCCTCCTCCGCAGGCGCCGGCATTAGCCATGCCATTGAAGCCACCGGCAGCCCACGCGCCCTGGAACAACTCTTGAAGGCAGTTGAGCCGGGGGCAAGAATTTCCCTCGTGGGCATCATGCATGGCCGGTTGGATCTGGATCCGAACCTGCTAGTCGAGCGCGAGATCAGCTTGATTGGCTGTCATGCCTTTCAGGATGAACTGCCAAGCGCCATCGCCTTTCTCGAAACCTGCGATGACCGCGCCCGCCGCCTCGCCGATCAGGAAGTACCACTGGATGAGGTACCCGAGGCCTACCGAAGGTTGATTGCGGGGCAGGCAACCGGGCTAAAAACCATCGTCAAGCCCTGAATTCATGCTGTGTCGCACCTGCACAATGACCGGCCATTGCCATTTCAATACTTATTGACGTTTGTACGAACAAAAGTATCATAACGACGGTTGGAACTTCATCCGACAGCCTTGAGCTAAAAGAAGCGGGGAACGGCATCATGAACGCCTTTGGCAGCATCAAGCCCAACGCCCGACCCTTCTATCAAAAACATTCAAGCGAAGAACTTCTGCAGGCGTTGCGCCGCATGTATCTCATTCGCCGTTTTGAGGAGGGCGCCGAGGAAGCCTATATGCGCGGCCTCATCCACGGCACCATGCATCTCTCGATCGGCCAGGAGGCCAGTGCAGTTGGCGCAACAATGGCGCTGCGCCGGTCCGATTACATCACCTCCACCCACCGCGGTCACGGACACTGCATCGGCAAGGGTGCGGACCCCAAACTGATGTTTGCCGAGTTCTTCGGCAAGGAAGAAGGCTACTGCCGGGGGCGTGGCGGCTCCATGCACATCGCCGACGTGGCGTCAGGCAATCTCGGCGCCAATGGCATCGTCGGCGGCGGGTTGCCCATTGCCGTGGGCGCCGCCCTCGCCATTCGCAAGAAGAAGCGCGACGACGTGGCCGTGTGCTTCTTTGGCGACGGCGCCTCGAACGAGGGCGCCTTTCACGAGTCCCTGAACATGGCATCGCTTTGGAAGCTGCCGGTCATCTTTGTCTGTGAGAACAACAAGTATGGCATGTCTGTTTCAACCGAACGGTCCATGGCGGTTGCCAATGTTGCAGACCGCGCAGCCGCCTACAAAATGCCTGGCATCATCGTGGATGGAAATTCGATTGCCGATGTCGCGGAGGCCGTGGCAGAAGCTGCTGCACGCGCGCGGCGTGGCGACGGTCCAAGTCTCGTCGAATGCAAGACCTACCGGACGCGCGGTCATTCGCGCTCAGATCGCAACCGCTATCGCAGTAAGGAAGAAATCGAGGATTGGAAGGCACGCGATCCCATTCCCCGCTTTGAAGCTGAACTGAGGGCCTATGGAGTTGCGGGCGAAGCCGCGCTCACGGCCATCCGCGAGTCGGCAGAAGCCGAAATTGCCGCTGCCATCGAATTTGCCCGCAACGGAACCGATCCCAACCCTGCTGACCTCATCCGCGATGTCCATTCGCCCAGGGCCGCCTGATGACGGTACGCGAACTCACCTACGCCCAGGCTATTCAGGAAGCCCTGGCGCAGGCCATGGACGCAGACCCTGACGTCTTTCTCATGGGAGAAGATATTGGCGTTTACGGTGGCGCCTTTCAGGTGACGGGAGATCTCGTTCAGCGATATGGCGAAGAGCGGGTCATGGATGCCCCCATCTCTGAACTGGGGCAGGCAGGGGTCGCCGTCGGCGCAGCGCTCGCAGGCTGCAAGCCGGTGCTTGAGTTTCAGTTTTCTGACTTCGCCACTCTGGCCATGGAGCAGATCGTCAATCAGGCTGCCAAACTGCGCTTCATGCTGGGTGGAAAGGTGAATGTACCGCTTGTGATGCGGCTTCCAGCCGGGTCCGGCACTGGCGCGGCGGCGCAACATTCGCAGTCCCTCGAGGCATGGTTTGCGCACGTCCCGGGGCTCAAGGTGGTACAGCCTTCAACTCCGGCAGATGCCAAAGGCATGCTCCTGGCGGCAATTGATGATCCCGACCCGGTAATGGTTTTTGAACACAAGCTTCTCTACAAGATGAAGGGCGAGGTTCCTGAACATCCCTATCGCGTACCAATCGGCAAAGCCCATGTGGCGCGCGAGGGCCGTCACGTCACGGTGGTCGCCACAGCAATCATGGTGCACCGCGCACTGGAAGCTGCCGACACACTTGCCACCGAAGGCATCGAAGCAGAGGTCATTGATCTTCGCAGCCTGCGTCCGATCGACACCGACACAATCGTCAGAAGCGTGCAGAAGACCACCCGCCTTGCCTGTGTCTATGAGGGCGTCAAGTCTCTGGGCATCGGAGCCGAGATCAGTGCACGCATTGCTGAGAGCGAGGCCTTCGACTATCTGGATGCACCAATCATGCGGCTGGGTGGCGCCGAAGCGCCTATCCCCTATAATCCCACGCTCGAGAAGGCGGCGGTGCCGCAGGTTCCAGACATCGTCACCGGACTCCGCAATCTGGTGAGCGGCCGCATCTGACATGGCTGTCGAGGTCATCCTTCCCCGCGTCGACATGGACATGACGAGCGGCATCATCAGCAAGTGGCATGCGCGCGCCGGAGACCGTGTGGTGCGGGGCTCAGCGCTGTTCGAGATCGAAACCGGCAAGGCCTCCATGGAGATCGACTCCCCCGCCGATGGGATCCTCGACAACATCCTCGTGGTTGAAGGCGGTTCGGCACCGGTCGGGGTGGCAGTGGCCTATATCCTTGAGGAGGGTGAAACAACCGTCCAGATATCATCTAACAGTATTCGAACCTCCGAGCCTGTGCCCGAAACCGAGCGCCTCGAACACCCAACTGTGACACCCCTCATCCCGACAAGCATCGAAACATCAGCCAGCCAGGCACCTCGCGCCACCCCCCTTGCGCGCCGCCTCGCGCGGGAGGCTCGTCTTGAGCTCAAGACCATTTCTGGGACAGGCCCGCATGGCCGCATTACTGCCGAAGATGTACGCGGGGCAAACATGCATCCGCCACACAGCCAAATTCTGCTTAGTCTGAGCATGATCTGCCGCATGGACAGCCTGATCGATATCACGGAACGTCTGAATGCCATCGCCCTCAGGACGCCGGGTGACCAAACCATATTGAAAATCACGCCTGAAGCCGTAGCCATCAAGGCATTGGCATTGGCAAGTCAGCGGCTGGACCATCCCTTGCTGACCCGAGCAAGCATCCGTCATGGATTCGGCCATATCCTGCCGAATGTCTCGGAACGCAGTCTCTCAGAGATCACGGGCTTACTGGAAACTCCAGACGCTTCCGGATCAGGAACGGCCGTGATCGCGGTTTGGCCCTTGTTCCAACAGGGCATCGAACAGGCCGCCATCCCATTCACACCGCCCGACATAGCAAGCCTGACAATGGGTGCCATCGTGGAGACTTTCGCTCCTGTCAACAGAGAGCCGGTCCTCGTTAAACAGATGATTTGCACCCTCCTCTGCGATTCTCGTTTGATCAGGCCCGATAAAGCCACCCAATTCCTCCAGTCCTTCCGCAGGCTGCTGGAAGACCCAGTACTGATGCTCGCATGATTGACGCTCCGACCAGATGACGGACAATTCCTCAACTCGCAAGAGCCGTGCAGCGCTCACGTCCGAGCGGGGATCTGGCCGTGTGGCGCGCAACC
Organism: Hyphomicrobiaceae bacterium; assembly: GCA_900298995.1. GTDB lineage: Bacteria > Pseudomonadota > Alphaproteobacteria > Rhizobiales > Aestuariivirgaceae > Aestuariivirga. The sequence goes on from OMIC01000021.1 coordinate 9,289, forward strand.
GCATGCGCATTGCCTGGATGTATTATGTCGAAGGCCTCACGCAGAATGAAATTGCCGATCGACTGGGAATTGGCCGCATTACGGTAGTGCGAAACCTTAACGAGGCAATGCGACAGCGCGAGGTCAAGATTTGGATCGAGGGTGAAGTCTCGGAGTGCTTTTCACTCGAAGCTGAATTGAAACATGCCTTTGGCCTCAAGGAGGCCGTGGTGGTGCCACAGCCGGTCAAGCCCGAAAACGTGACGAGATCGATCGGCGTTGCGACTGGCATGCATGTATCCGACCATCTCTCTGAGGGAATGACTGTCGGCGTGGGTTGGGGAGCAACACTATATGAGTCGCTCGCCACTCTGACACCTCGCGAAGCATCTGGCATGCAGGTAATCTCCCTTCTGGGCGGTATCGTCCAGGCACGACGGTTCAATCCGGCAGAGTTCGCATGGCAATTCGCCCGGCTCATGGAAGCGGACTGCTACCTGTTTCAGGCGCCAGCCGTTGTTGATTCCCCGGCAACACGGGACACGCTGATCGATCGGTGTGGGCTCAACGATATCATCCGCCGCGCCCAAAGCCTGGACCTTGCCCTGCTGAGCGTTGGCACAATGGCGGCCTCGTCAACCGCTTTCCGCTTCGAACTGATCAGCGCACAGGAACGGAATGAACTCTTGGAGCGCGGTGCCGTAGGTGATCTGCTCTACAACTTCTTCGATATTGATGGACGTCTGGTCGACCACCCCGTGAATCGACGGGTTATGTCTGTACCCGTGGCGCAACTGCGCGACGTACCTACGCGGATCATTGCGTCAGGAGGTCAGGACAAGGTCGAAAGCCTGATGGGCGCCATCAGGCTGATCGACTGCAATGTGCTGGTAACCGATGAGGTCACCGCACGTTCGCTTTTGGACCGTTAGTCACCCGAGTAAAGATTGAGGATACCCCACATAAAGTCATATTCATGTGAGCCCTTGATCGAAGACAAGATCGGCTTTCCGACCGGGTTCGAAACCATCATGGCGTTTGCTGCGTCAGTTGGCTCGCCATTAGGCCCAAAGGAGGCATAAGCATGGCAACTGATGCAGGATCCGATCAACTCGCCATTGAACGGGATTCGTTCAGTGACTGAATTCGTCAGGACTGTCGGGACACCGTTGTCATCGACAAAGTCGACCTGGGTCGACTTTAGACAGTAATTCCTCCATACAGCACCAAGACCAGCCGCATTCATGACTGACAGAAGTTCCGGCGTCTTATGACAGGCGCCATACTGCGTGTTTGGCTTGGTATAGTCCGGCATCACAACAGGCTTTATGGCGCCGAAGCTGTCAATGCAGCCAATCGCGTCGCACCGGCCGGGATTGTTGCGCTGCTCAAAAGTACCCCATACCCAGTTGGGGTTCTGAGCAGTCGAGAGGTGCAGGGCCACAAGTCCATACTCCACCTGATCGGATACGATGGTGTAGTAATGCTTTCTGACATCGACCAAAGTCAGTTCGGGGATCCACTTGACGATGTCCTTCACAGGCACCCAATCCGCCTTGACCGCGATGGACTTGGCAGGCATGGCCACTTCTTTGCCGGATTTGTAGAAGGCCGCGACGCCTTCTCTGCTATAGAGGCCGTTGTTGACGATGTAGTTGTACTGGACACGGTTCCGATAAACACCCTCGGCGATGCAGCCCTTGGGAGGAAAGTTCGAGACATAGGGGTTGTCCGGTGTGGCGCAGGGAACGCCAGCCAGAGCCGGAACGTGATTCCTGCCCTGTTTGCTCGCCTGAAACTTGATCGGAGCACTTGAACTCGGCCAACGCGGGTTGGCCCGATAGATATCGGAATCCGTGGCCCAGGTCGCAAACTCCGGGACCTTGCCACCAGGCGCCTGCTTCACAACATCGACAAATACGTTCCAGATGTATTCATCGGAGTTTTCCGAATGGCCGTCGACCTTGCCTGCCAGTGCCGGCACGACGATGGCCGGCACAGAAATCCGGGTTTCCGCGCGGGTTTCAGCAATATTCTGCCAAAAGCCCAGCAATCCGCCCACGGCCGTGACCGCAATCAAACCAAGCTTCATGATTCCCGATCTCCTCAAGGTCAATACCTCCTTCATGACAAGCTACGGACTTGCCGAGAATAGGTAAAACTACCTTGATGTGATCACATCGCTGATCGTACGCGCCGCAGTGCGCAGGCGCCAGCCAAAAACCAGCAGCACCAACCCCACGATCACGGCAGTGCCGGCAATGATCCAGATAATGCTGACTGTCGCATCGGCGGGATAAAATATGATGAGCAGCCCAAGAGCTGCGCCTACGAGACCTGCGAGTGCCAGCAACCCTGCGTTCTCGATGTCCTTCCACAATACCAGCGCACCGATGAGTTGCAGAAGTCCCGCAGCCACGTTCCAGAGACCGATCAGAAGAACCACATAGACAACAGCAAAACCGGGGAAGAGGAGGCAGACGAGACCCGCCGCGATCCCGGCGAGCGCCGTGAGCAGACTTGGTACGGAGCGCCCTTCTGCCTTGCCACGAAACACACCCCACAGGGCGAGAAGGCCATCCACGAGGGCATAGATACCGAATATGGTAACCACTACCGCCAGCGTAATGCCTGGGTAGATAAACGCCAGGATACCGAAGGCGAGGCTTGCGAGACCGCGCAACAGGATCGTCCGCCACATCTCCGTGAAGAAATTGCGCATCGCCATGACTGGTTCCTCCCCTTCACTAAACTCAGGCTAACACGGACGGGCAGTTCCGGAAACTGCCTTCAGCCCGCCCCCATCACTTGTGCCCATTCACATGCCAGAGGTGCCTGCCCCTTGGCGAGCGCCTCAGCCTGCGCCTGCTGGGCGGGCGTCATCCGGACCCAGAGGTCTGCGGCAGACTTGCCGCCGCCAGCCTCTCCCAGACTGGCCGCGCGCTGATACCAGGCGTAGGAGATCGGCAGATTGGTGCGCGGGTCTGCTACTTTTGCAGCCCCCCGCCGCATCATGCGCGGGCCGGACACGATATCGCCCGAATAGATCTCGCCGAGCTTGAGTGCTGCAGGTGCATAATTCTGCGCAGCCGACCGGCACAGCCATGAAACCGATTGCTGAGTATTGTAAAAACTGGGACCATCCTCATCCAGGGCGCAGCACAGGGATTTGCCAACCTTGTACTGTGCCTCGGCATTTCCGGCCTCTGCGGCCGCCATGTTGGCTTCCGCCTCGGCCTTGTCCCTTGCAATGCTCGCACCCTCGATTGCTACCCCGGCGCAACCGGCCAGCAGCAGCGCCATTGCCACCACCGTGGCCTTCGCCCATACATTGCGTATCATCCGCGTCCCCGCCCCATCGCCTTGTGAATCACTCGCTGGCATTGTGCACAGGCCGGGATTGGCGCGGCATCCGTAAAGACACGCAGGAGAGACCAATGCAGCCGCCACCCGGCAACCGCCACGCCAAATATGATGCGCTGATCGCAAGGGCCGCGGCGCTGGGTCCGGCAGTCACCGTGATCGCCCATCCCTGTGACGCGGCCTCGCTGGAAGCCGCCGCCGGAGCCGCCGGACTGGGTTTGATCACGCCCGTGCTGGTGGGGCCCCGGCACAAGATCGAGGTCGCCGCCAATCAGGCCGGGGTGCCAATCAGCAGCTTTCGCCTTGTCGATGCGCCCCACAGCCATGCCGCCGCCGCCCAGTCCGTGGCCATGATCCGGATGGGCGAGGCTTCCCTGCTCATGAAAGGCAGCCTGCACACCGATGAATTGATGCACGAGGTGACGGCCTCGGAGACCGGGCTTCGCACCGAACGGCGTGTCAGCCATGTCTATGTTATGGACGTGCCCACCTATGGCGAGTTGCTGTTCATCACCGACGCCGCCATCAATATCTTTCCCGATCTCGACGCCAAGGCCGACATCGTCCGCAACGCCATTGACCTTCACCACCAGATCGGGCTCGGCACGCCACGCGTCGCCATCCTGTCGGCGGTGGAAACCGTAACCAGAAAAATCCCCTCCACGATCGAGGCGGCGGCCCTGTGCAAGATGGCGGACCGCGGCCAGATCACGGGTGGGCTTGTCGACGGCCCACTGGCCTTCGACAACGCCATCGACATGGAAGCGGCGCGAATGAAGGACATCCGATCAGAAGTTGCAGGCCGCGCGCAGATCCTCGTCGTTCCCGATCTCGAGGCCGGCAACATGCTTGCCAAGAACCTCACCTTCCTCGCAGGCGCAGATGCCGCCGGTGTGGTTGCCGGCGCCCGTGTGCCGATCGTGCTGACCTCACGAGCGGACTCGCCGCGCGCCCGCATGGCTTCTTGCGCAATTGCCGTGCTGGCGGCCGAAGCACGCCGCCGCCAACCTTCCGTCTGAGCACTTTGCGCTTGACTGTGACGATGCCCCGGTCCAAGTGCGAGACGCTCGGCGGGGATGTTCCCAGCCGGTACTCAACAGGAACCTCAAACCCCATGCCAAGCGACAGTCCCAGTCGATCGGCCAGGCCGTTGCCGGCCCGCGGGGTCACCTTCTGAGGAAGGGTTCACCAGCGGCTCCCGGAAACGGCTGGCCACAGAAAGGTGAACCCCATGAAAGTCCCGACTTCCATCGTCCGTAACAGAAACGGTCAGACGAAGAGCTCCGGAGCGGATGTTATCGTCCTGCTGATGATGGCCCTTGTCTTCGTGCCGATTTTCGCAATTCACGCCGCAATGATTTGGCAAACCACGGCGTCCGGCCAGGAATTGGCCAGCCTGGTGGGCAGATTCATGCCGAACTTCTAGAAGCGGGTCAGGGCCCGTTGCTTACGGTTGTGGCCAAGGCTGCCACCCACGAATGGCCTAGGGGGACGCGCCCGTCTGCAGCGTGGCGATATAGTCCACGAGATTGCTCACCCGGTGCTCCACCGACCCGTCGTCGCCCTCGGCCCCGCCGAGTTCGGCGGCGGCCTCCTGCTTGAACCAGACACCCCACACCGGCATCTCGCGCTCACCGTGCCCCGCAATCGGTTCGCGCCCGTCGATCAGGCGCATCAACCTGTCCTTCGGGAAAGAACCATACCGCACTGATAGCGTCGTCAGGTCGGGGACGGCCATGCTGAGCGCAAACGACTTGGGACCGTCGCCCTTGCCGTTCTGGCCATGACAACTGGCGCAATACATGTTGAAATCAGCCTCACCTGATATCTCCGCATTGGTGACATCTGCCGCCAGTGCTGGCGCGGCGCATGCGAAAAACACAAGCAGGATCAATACAGGGCGCAGACAAGACATGCTCATGGAAGCATCTCCTTTCTATCGTCGCCACATTCCCCAGCGTGAGCCTAGGGCGATCCGGTGCTGATCCGCAAGAGCGGGATTACTCCGTGCCTGCCGCTTTCAGTTGCACGCTCTCGCCGCAGCCACAGGCCGAGACCTGATTGGGGTTGTTGAACACGAATCCCGACTTCAGCGTTGTGCTCTGGTAGTCCATCTCCGTGCCCAGCAGGAACATCATGGCCTTGGCGTCGATCAGCACCTGGACGCCCTTGTCTTCCACCACCTCATCGAAAGGCTTTCGGTCCTCGGCCCATTCCAGCGTATATTCCATGCCGGCGCAGCCACCGTTCTTGACCCCGACGCGCAAGCCGGCCACCGGCTTGTCGGACGCCGCCATGATTTCCCTCACTCGGTCTGCGGCCGCGTCGGTCAGTGTCATGATCTGGGGGCGCGGGCGCGGCGTTGCGGTAGCCATGACCTTCTCCTTACCACATGTTGAGGGCGACGCGGGCCTCATCCGACATGCGGCTGTGGTCCCACGGAGGGTCGAAGACAATTGTGGCGCGGGCGCTCTTGACGCCCGGGACGACGGAAACGGCATTCTCCACCCAGCCCGGCATGTCGCCAGCGACAGGGCAACCAGGTGCTGTCAGGGTCATCTCGATGGCCACATTGCGCTCATCATCGATGTCAACCTTGTAAACCAGACCCAGTTCGTAGATATCGACCGGTATTTCGGGGTCATAGACGGTCTTGAGCGCAGCCACGATGTCATCCGTCAGCCGCGCCAGTTCATCCGCCGGAATGGCGGAGGGGTTCGGCGCTTCAGTGGCCTTGGTCTCAGGCGCGGCAGCGACATCCGTCATGCGAAGATCCTCCGGGCCGCGATGAGCGCATCAGCCAAAGCATCGGCTTCTTCCAGGGTGTTGTACATGGCAAAGGAGGCGCGGCAGGTTGCTGTCAGGCCGAAGCGCTGCAGCAGCGGCTGGGTGCAATGCGTTCCCGCCCGCACGGCAACACCTGAACGGTCGATCACGGTGGCAACGTCATGCGCATGCGCCCCCTCCATGGTGAAGGACAGGATCGCGCCCTTGTTGCGCGCCCGACCGACCAGCCGCAGCGAATTGATGGCCGAGAGGCGCTCGGTGGCATGATCGCGCAGCTTCGCCTCATGGGCGGCAATGGCCTCGAGACCGATGCACCGCATGTAGTCGAGGGCAGCCCCAAGGCCGATGGCCTGGACGATTGCCGGAGTACCAGCCTCAAAACGATGCGGCGGATCGTTGTAGGTGATCGTCTCTGTTGTCACCTCGGATATCATCTCGCCCCCGCCCTGATAGGGCGGCATGCGCGACAGCAGGGCCTTCTTCCCGTACAAGACACCGATCCCCGTGGGGCCATAGGTCTTGTGGCCGGTAAAGACATAGAAATCAGCGTCGAGCGCCTGCACATCGACCGCCATGTGCACTGTTGCCTGCGAACCATCCACCAGCACCGGAATGCCGCGCGCATGTGCGAGCCGGATGACCTCCGCCACCGGCACGATGGTGCCGAGCGCATTGGACATCTGGGTTATGGCAACGATCCTGGTCCGGGGCGTCAGTAGCTTCTCGAATTCTTCGAGCAGGAGATTGCCATCACCATCGACGGGGATCCACTTCAGAACCGCGCCACGCCGCTCACGGTGAAAATGCCATGGTACGATGTTTGAATGATGTTCGAGAATGGAGAGGACAATTTCATCCCCCTCTCCGATGCTCATGCCCCCGAAGCTTTGCGCCACGAGGTTGATGGCCTCCGTTGCATTGCGGGTAAAGATGATTTCATCCGCCGAAGCGGCATTGAGAAAACGCCGCACACTCTCACGCGCCGCCTCAAAAGCCTCGGTTGCCGCATTCGACAGAAAATGCAGTCCTCGGTGAACATTGGCATAGCCTTCCGTGTAGGCGCGCGTCATGGCCTCCAGAACCGGCTTCGGCTTCTGGGCCGAGGCCGCGTTGTCGAGATAGACGAGCGGCTTGCCATAGACCTCGCGGCCCAGGATTGGGAAGTCGCGCCGGATCGCCGCAACGTCGTAAGCCATCAGCTGGCCCTCCGGTGCTGGGTGAGCCAGTGTGCCGCAAAGGCCGTCAGTGCCTCGCGCAATCCGTCATGGTGAATAGTCTCGAAAGCTTCACCCGCAAAGGCAGCAATCAACAAGGCCTTGGCCTCAGCCTCGGGAATGCCCCGTGACTTCAGATAAAAGAGATGGTCGTGGTTCAGTTCACCCGCCGTCGCGCCATGCCCACAAGCCACATCATCCGCGTAGATTTCAAGTTCAGGCTTCGCATCGAACTCTGCGGTGCCAGACAGCAAAAGCGCATGACTCGACTGCTTCCCGTCTGTCTTTTGTGCTCCGGGCCGCACGATCACCTTGCCCTGGAATATCCCGCGTGCCTGCTCACCCAACACGCACTTGAACAACTCGCGGCTCACGCAATTGGCAAGTTGATGATCGACGACAAGGCGGGTGTCTGCGTGCTGGCGTCCAGCCAGCAGATAGGCGCCCGAAACACGCGCGTCGGCATATTCGCCCGCGAAGCGATAGGTACCATTCTGGCGGTTCACCCGCGCACCAGTCGTTAGTGTAAAGTCACGCAACGTCGCGCTATGTGCCAGCGTGACATCGGCATGCGCGAGATGCGTCGCACCAGGCGCCTCGATTTCCGATTTCACCCTGTCGAGCCGCGCACCGTGTCCGACCCGGATTTCAGTGATGCTGCTGGACAGATAGGTTCCCGCGCCGAGATGGGTCTCGATCAGGGTGGCAGAAGAATTGTCCGCGACCTCGATCACGTTGTGTGTAGCCAGCATCCGTGGCGCAGCATCGGTTGCAATGAACACCAGCTCCACCGGCGTGTCGGTATTTCCCTCGAATTTCAGCCGCGCACCATCGGTTGCAAAGGACGTATTCAGGCGTACCAGCGGATCTTCCATCGGAATTCGGGACTCAACCCATCCATTGGCCATCCTGGAGTGGGCTGCATCATACTCACCGTTCACGAACACCATGCGGGTCGCGGCAACATTGCGGAACAAGGAGGATGCAAGCAACCTTTCCACATCGCCAGCCGCGGCCACCTCCTTCTGCCGGGGCGGATAGGGCCTGTCGACGAGTTGGCGCAAATCAGTCCAGCGCCATTCCTCCATGCGCCTGTGCGGCAGGTCAAACCCAAGAGCCTGCTCGGCTTCGGTGCGTACAGGCAGGGCGTTCATGCGGCGTCCTTGGAGAATTCGGCGTAGCCTTTTGCTTCCAGCTCCCGCGCCAGACCCTTGTCGCCCGATTTCACGATCCGGCCAGCGGAGAGCACATGAACAAAATCCGGCACGATATAGTCGAGTAGTCGCTGATAATGGGTAATCACGATCATCGCGCGATCAGGTGACCGCAAGGCGTTGACACCATCGGCAACAACCCGCAGCGCGTCGATGTCGAGGCCGGAGTCAGTCTCGTCCAGGATGCACAGTGACGGCTCCAGCACAGCCATCTGGAGAATTTCAGCCCTTTTCTTTTCGCCACCGGAAAAGCCGACATTGACCGGCCGCTTCAGCATGTCCTGCGTCACATTCAGCTTTGCCGCCCGATCCTTTACCAGCCGCATGAAATCCGGTGTGGAGAGTTCCTTCTCGCCACGCGCCTTGCGCTGGGCGTTGAGAGCCACCTTGAGAAACTGCATGGTGGCAACACCGGGGATTTCAATCGGGTACTGGAACGCGAGGAACACACCCTTCGCGGCGCGCATTTCCGGAGCCATTTCGAGAAGGTCCTCTCCCTTGAACGTGACGGACCCTTCTGTGACCTCGTATCCTTCCCGCCCGGACAGTACATAGGACAGCGTCGACTTCCCAGAACCGTTCGGGCCCATGATCGCGTGCACCTCGCCCGGTTTCACGGAAAGCGTGAGACCGCGCAGGATCTCGCGGTCCTCATCCTCAAGCTTCACATGAAGGTTCTTGATATCAAGCAGGTTCACGGTTCTTGCCTCAATTTGTGGTAATAAACTTGTAGCCCAGTGTGATGATGCCAAGGCCGATGGCACCCTTCAAACCGTCTGCCGCAGCTTTCGCTACTGCTTGCGACACTCCAGCCCTGGCATACTGGCTGTAACGGAACACCGCGAAAACCAACCCAAGGCCCACAGGTAACGCAAGATCCAGAAAGGTGAGCGTCATCCGACACTTCCTTCCAGCGAGATACCGATGAGCTTCTGCGTCTCAGCCATGAATTCCATCGGAAGCTGCTGCAACACATCGCGCACGAAGCCATTGACGATCAGCGCCACGGCCTCTTCCTGAGAAAGACCGCGTGACATGCAGTAGAACATCTGGTCGTCCGAGATCTTCGATGTTGTGGCTTCATGCTCGAACTGCGCGGTGGATGTCTTGGACTCGATATAGGGAACGGTGTGCGCACCGCATTTGTCGCCGATGAGAAGGGAGTCGCACTGCGTGAAGTTACGTGAATTGATGGCCTTGCGGTGTGCAGACACCAATCCGCGATAGGTGTTTTCCGAACGGCCGGCTGCTATGCCCTTGGAAATGATGCGGCTTGAGGTGTTGCGGCCGAGATGGATCATCTTGGTACCGGAATCGACTTGCTGACGCCCATTGGAAATGGCGATGGAGTAGAACTCGCCACGCGAGTCATCCCCCCGGAGGATGCAGCTCGGATATTTCCACGTGATGGCCGAACCTGTTTCAACCTGCGTCCACGAAATCTTCGAACGGGAACCACGGCAATCGCCGCGCTTGGTCACGAAGTTGTAAACGCCGCCCTTGCCCTCGGCATCGCCGGGATACCAGTTTTGAACCGTCGAATACTTGATCTCTGCATCGTCCAGCGCGACCAGCTCGACAACAGCGGCGTGGAGCTGGCTTTCCTCTCGCATTGGCGCGGTGCAACCTTCGAGATAGGAGACATAAGAGCCCTTGTCGGCGATGATGAGGGTGCGTTCGAATTGCCCGGTGTTCTTGGCGTTCATCCGGAAATAGGTCGAGAGTTCCATCGGGCAGCGAACGCCGGGCGGCACATACACGAAGGAGCCGTCCGAAAACACCGCCGAATTGAGCGCGGCGTAGTAATTGTCGGTTTGAGGCACGACGGAGAAGAGATACTTCTTCACCAGGTCCGGATGCTCGCGCAGCGCCTCAGAGATTGAACAGAAGATCACGCCGGCCTTTGCCAGCTCCGCCTTGAAGGTCGTCACGACCGAGACCGAGTCGAACACGGCGTCGACAGCGACCTTGCCAGAGGCGTATTCACCGCCCGCTTCGTCAAGTTCACTCCGCTCGCCCTGCTTTCTTACACCCGCAAGGATTTCCTGCTCCTTCAGTGGAATGCCAAGCTTGGCGTAGGTTTCAAGAAGCTTGGGGTCCACCTCATCGAGGCTCTTTGGAGCGGACACCCCCTTCGGCGCCGCGTAGTAGTAGATATCCTGGAAATCGATCCGCGGGTAATCGACCCGCGCCCATGTCGGCTCCTCCATGGTCAGCCAGCGGCGATAGGTCTCGAGGCGCGCCTCCAGCATCCAGCCGGGCTCGTTCTTCTTTTTCGAGATGAAGCGGACAGTGTCCTCGCTGAGGCCCTTGGGTGCAAACTCAGCTTCAATGTCGGTCGTGAAACCGTATTTGTACTTGTCGACGTCAATGTCCTTGACGAGTTCGATTGTCTCAACCTCTGCCATGATGCCTCAAGCCGCTGCTCTGGCCTTGTGGCGCAGAACGACCTTGCGCCACGCCGCGATGAATTTGTCGATGTGCTGATCGGTCGTATCCCATCCCAGTGATACGCGAATTGCAGCGTTGGAGATTTCCGCCGGCACGCCCATGGCGGCCAGAACATGCGATTTCGCCACTTTTCCGGAAGAGCATGCCGAGCCGGAAGAAACCGATACGCCCTCAAGATCCAGCGCCATCAGAAGCGTTTCCGCGCTCATGCCGGGAGCCGCGATACAACTGGTATTGGGGAGCCGGCTTGCTCCAGCCCCGAGGACCACCACGTCCTCCAGGCTGGCCTCCAGCCTGTCGCGCAGACCTGCGACATCTCCCATGGCCGCCCCCGCCACGGCGCCGAATCCCGCCACAGCGGCGACATTCTCGGTGCCGGCCCGGCGGCGCAGTTCCTGGCCGCCGCCATGGATGAAGGGCGGCATGGGCAACCCGTCACGCAGCACAAGCGCACCTGCTCCAATCGGACCGCCGAGCTTGTGGGCGGACAACGTCATCAGATCCACGCCCAAAATCCCGAAATTGACCGGGATCTTGCCAAGGGCCTGCACGGCATCGCTGTGAACGCGCGCGCCATGGGCCTGCGCGAGACGGACAGTGTCGGCGACCGGCTGGAGGACACCCGTCTCGTTGTTGGCGAGCATGAGACTGACAAGCGCAGTCGGGCCACTTGCCAGCAGACGCTCCAGAACCGCGAGATCCGCAATACCGCGACCATCCACGGGCAGCAATTCGACGGTCCTGCCCGAGGCTCTGGCCGCTTCCAGCACGGAAGGATGCTCGACCGCCGAAATGATCAGTCGTTCGGCCGGCACGCCCTTGATGGCCATGTTGTTGGCTTCGCTGCCGCCAGACGTGAACACCACCATCGGTGCGATCACTCCGACCGCGCGCGCAACCTGATCGCGCGCCGTTTCAAGACGCTGCCGCGCCGCCCGGCCTTCGGCATGAACCGAGGATGCGTTGCCAGCCGGACCCATGGCCTCCAGCATCGCCGCCTTCGCCTCGGGGCGGAGCGGTGAGGTGGCGTTATGGTCGAGATAGGCTCTCACGCCATGGCCCCCTCGGGATGACGGTCCTTGGTCTGCTTGATGGCGGCGGCGAGAGCGAGGTTGCGCTTCTCAACCACATCTTCGAGTGAAATCGATGACAGGAAATACATCATCTGGCGGCCGAGGCTCGACCACAGGTCATGGGCGTTGCAGCGGTCGCCCTTGACGCAGCCCTCGACGGCATCTCCGCCGCAGCGTGTGAACTGCACCTCTTCGTCTACGGCGGCTATGATTTCGGCTACGGCAATGTCATTCATGGCACGCGCCAGGCGGTAGCCCCCGCCGGGTCCGCGGGCGCTTTCGACCAACCCCGCCTTGCGCAGCCGGCCGAACAATTGCTCGAGATATTCGTGACTTATGTCCTGCCGCTCAGCGATTTCGGCAAGCGACACGGGCGCGCCGCGCGAGTGCACGGCGATGTCGATCATCGCCATCACGCCATAGCGCCCCTTGGTGCTCATCTTCATCTGTCGCCGCCCGCATCCAACTGCACGAAATCCTTGATTTTTCACCCCTCACCCGTGCTAAAGGCGAGACGGCGCGGCGGGTTGACCCTGCCAGTTTCGAATAGTTCTAAACAAGGATATAGAAAACCCGAGTTCCGGAGTCAATTATTCCGCGATGCATCGCGGAACTATCCGGAGCCGGTTTATCCCATGAGGATCAAAGCATTATGCCGGAAGTGATTTTCAGCGGACCAGCAGGCCGCATCGAGGCGCGCTACCACCATTCAAAGGCGGCCGGATCGCCGATCGCCATCCTGCTCCACCCCCATCCGAGCTTCGGCGGCACCATGAACAATCCGATCGTTCATGCCATGTATCAGATGTTCCAGAGCCGTGGATTCTCGGTTTTACGCTTTAATTTCAGAGGTGTAGGCCGGAGCCAGGGTGAATTCGAGAATGGCGCGGGCGAACTCTCCGACGCCGCCTCTGCGCTGGACTGGCTGCAGTCCTTCAACCGCGAGGCCAGGATCTGCTGGATCGGCGGCATCTCATTCGGTGCCTGGATTTCCATGCAACTCCTTATGCGGAGACCAGAAATTTCCGGTTTCATCTCCGTCGCGCCGCTGGCGAAACACTATGATTTCTCCTTCCTCGCGCCCTGCCCGGCGTCGGGACTTTTCATCAACGGTGAAAAGGATACCGTGACGCCGCCGGAGGCGGTGCACAGCCTGGTGTCGAAACTCAAGACCCAGAAGGGCATCGCGGTGGAGCACAAGGTGATCTCGGGAGCCAACCACTTCTTCCAGGACAAGATCGACGAACTGTCCAAGATCTGCTCGAGCTATCTCGACAAGCGGCTCGCGGCGGAAGGGCAACTCTGACGCTTTATCAAGGACTTGCCGGGAAGGATCGATGACTCCGGCCAGCCCCCATATCCAGTTGCGCGACTGGGGCCTGCTGGTGCTGCTGTCAGTGCTGTGGGGCGGATCCTTCCTGTTCGTCGGCATCGCGGTGAAGGACCTCTCGCCTCTGGTCATCGTCATGGCGCGGGTGGCGATCGCAGCGGCGGCGCTGCTGCCTTTGCATCTGATTCTCATCGGCCCCCTGCCGCGCGACCGCGAAACCTGGCAGTCCATCATCGGGCTGTCTCTGCTTAACAATCTGATTCCATTCACACTTCTGGTCACCGGCCAGACCGTGATCGCAAGCGGACTGGCCTCCGTCATCAACGCGACGACGCCACTCTTCGGCGTGGTCATCCTGGCGGCGACGGGCCGCGAAACCCTCGTGCTGCGCAAGACAGCCGGCATCCTGATGGGCGTGGCCGGTGTCGCAATCCTCAAGGGCGGGGTGTGGCCGGACGCCGGATCGCAGACTATCGGCATTCTGTTTTGTCTCGGTGCTGCAATGAGTTACGGACTCGGAAGCCTATGGACGAAACTCACTTACAAGGGGACTGCGCCGCTCAGCATGGCGACCGGACAGCTGCTCTGTTCATCGCTCGTCATGGTGGTGCTGGCCTTCGGATTCGACGATCCGGGGCAACTGCTGCGCGCCTCGCTGGCCAGCTGGCTGGCGCTCCTCGGTCTCGCCCTGCTCGCTACGTCATTGGCTTATTTGATCTTTTTCCGTGTTGTGGCGCGCGCTGGCCCGGCCAATGTGCTGCTGGTGACCATGATGATTCCGGTCTCGGCCATCGCCATGGGCGCCGCCGTGCTCCATGAAAAACTGGAACCTTCTGAAATTGTTGGGACTTTTGTAATCCTGCTGGCGCTGCTGCTCATCGACGGGCGGGTGCTGCGGCTACTCGGGCCGCGCAAGGACGCCGCCTGACATCGCCTTCGGCACGCCGGTCGTTCCGGGAAAGCTGATGGGCAGTCCGGCAAGGCTTCGCAGCGCCAGATAGGCCCAGGCTTCCGCCTCCAGCGCGTCACCATCAAATTCTATTTTTTCTGCTGTAATAACATTTATTTGCAGAAGTTCTCTCAAGCTCTGCATGAGTACCGGATTGTGCCGCCCGCCGCCGCAGGCGACGATCACGGCGGGCTTCCGGGGCACAAGGGCGAGACTCGCGGCGACGGCGGCGGCCGTGAAGCGCGTGAGTGTCGCAGCGCCATCGGCAACCGACAGGCCATCGACAATTGATGCATTGAAGCTGTTGCGGTCGAGCGATTTGGGTGCCGCCGTAGCAAAAAACTTGCTGTTCAGTAGCTGTCCGAGCGCATCCGCATCAACATTGCCGCGCGACGCCAATTGACCGTCACGGTCGAATGACACTCCGGTGTGTCGTGCGCACCAGTCATTGATGAGGGCGTTGCCGGGTCCGGTGTCGAATGCGATCAGGCTGCCGTCCGCCCCGATCCAGGTCAGGTTGGCGACCCCGCCGATATTCAGGAAGGCGGCAGGTCGCTCCTGCAACCTTGTGGCGAGGGCTCGGTGATAGACAGGAACCAGCGGCGCCCCCTGCCCGCCTGCCGCCACGTCGGCGGCCCGCAGGTCGTAGACGACCGGCACGCCGGTCAGCCGGGCGAGTTCCGGGCCAAGACCGAGCTGGACGGTCAGACGCCGCTCCGGGCGGTGAATCACGGTCTGGCCATGAAAGCCGATGACATCGACCTCGCCGGGTGTGAGGCCAATCTCCGACAGGAACCGCGCCACGGCTGCGGCGTGCCAGGCGGTGAGGGCCTGCTCGGCCCTAGCCAGTACGCCCGGCCGCGCGTCGCGGCGGGCCAGTTCCCGCGCCTCGGCCAGTGCCGCGCGCAGCAACGCCTGCTGATCGCCGTCATAGGAATAGGTTGCGGCGGGCCCGCGCTCGACCACAGCTTCGCCGTCGCTGCGGATCAGCGCCACGTCGATCCCATCGAGCGAGGTGCCCGACATCAGGCCCAGCGCAGTCAGCAATTTTGACACTGCATAGCTCCGTGGTAAGAGCCCGCAGCCCTTCGCGAAAGTTGCCGTTTCATGAGCCAGTTCAAGTCCGAGTTCCTCGCCATACTGTCAGAGCGGGGCTTCATTCACCAGATCTCCGACCCCGAGGGGCTGGACGCCGCCGCCAAGGCTGGCGCCATTTCCGGTTACATCGGCTTCGACGCCACCGCCAGCTCCCTGCATGCGGGCTCGCTGGTCCAGATCATGATGCTGCGCTGGATGCAGAAGACGGGTCACAGGCCGATCGCACTGATGGGCGGCGGCACCACCAAGATCGGCGACCCGTCGTTCAAGGATGAATCGCGCAAGCTGCTCTCGGTCGAGCAGATCGCAGCCAATCTCGCAGGCATCCGCCAGGTGTTCGGCAAGTTCCTGAGCTTCGGCGCGGGGCCGACGGATGCCCGCATGGTGAACAATGCCGACTGGCTGGATCATCTCAACTACATCGACTTCCTGCGGGACTATGGCGTGCACTTCACCATCAACCGCATGCTGAGCTTCGATTCCGTGAAACTCAGGCTGGAGCGCGAACAGCCGCTCACCTTCCTCGAATTCAACTACATGATCCTGCAGGCCTATGATTTTCTGGAACTGTCGCGCCGCCAGGACTGCGTTCTGCAGATGGGCGGATCGGACCAGTGGGGCAACATCGTGAACGGCATCGAACTGGGCCGCCGCTGCGACCAGCGGCAGCTCTTTGCGCTGACCTCGCCGCTGCTGACCACCTCATCCGGGGCCAAGATGGGCAAGACCGCAGCGGGCGCGGTGTGGCTCAACGCCGACATGCTCTCGCCCTATGACTATTGGCAGTACTGGCGCAATGCCGAGGACGCAGACGTGACGCGTTTCCTCAAGCTCTATACGGAACTGTCGCTCGCCGAGATTGCGAGGCTTGGCGCACTGGGCGGCGCGGAGATCAACGAGGCCAAGAAGGTACTCGCCACCGAAGCCACCGCCATGCTGCATGGCCGCGCGGCCGCAGAGGCCGCCGCAGAGACGGCACGGCGCACCTTCGAGGACGGCCAGAGCGCCGCAGGCCTACCGACGCTGACCCTCGACCTCGACGGCGGCACCGGGCTTCTGGCGGCCATGGTGGCGGCGGGCTTTGCAACCTCGAACGGCGAAGCCAGACGGTCGATCCAGGGCGGCGCCGTCCGCATCAATGATGAGCCGGTGGCAGACGACAAGCTGGTGCTCACCCGTGCGCTGCTGGCGGATGGCGCGATCAAGCTCTCCATGGGCAAGAAGAAGCATGTGCTGGTGAAGCCCGCGTGAGGGCTGCCGGGGCCAGGCCTGGAGGTGACCAGGCTGGCGCCGCTGCGAGGCATTGGGACTCGCCCGGGCTTGCCCGAAGTTGACTTCCAGCTTTTGCTGACCGAACGGCGCCGGGGTTCAGCGCGGTCTTCATGGAAGACCCCCGGGTCAAGCCCGGGGGTGACGAGGCTCAGGAATCGTGTGCCGACAGGACGGCATGCGACTTGAATGTGGCCGTCCCAGAAGACCCCCGGGTCAAGCCCGGGGGCCACGAGATTGAAGACGAGACTCAAGAGTTGCAAGATGTCGATACAGCTTGCACTGACCGAGCGGCGCCTGGATTCAGCGCGGTCGCCAAACGCGAGCGAGCCTGAGCGATCAGAAAATCCTTCTGACTTGCGCCAAAACCGGGATCAGCCGGAAGAGCCTGCCGGCTTGGCGCCGCCGAGCGGTTCGCAGCGGCTGCTGTATTCGAAGAACTTGCGCAGGAAGCCCGGCGCCACCGCCGACATGGGGTTCATCTGGAAGGATGGTTTGTCCACCGTGCCGCCAAGTGCGAAGGTGAGGCCGATGAGGCCCTGCCCGCGCCCGCCGGTCAGAAGATCGCCGACCAGCGGAATGTCGCCCAGCGCGGCATTGACCGCATAGGCCGGCGTGATGGTGCCCGCGATGTCGATGGCGCCGTCGGACTTGCGGATCAGACCCGCGGCGCTGGCGCCGAGTTCAGCCCCGCGCACCAGGCTCTCGCCGATGCAGATGAAGCGGCTGTCGGCGGTGAAGGGAAGGCTGAGCTTGGCGAAGGACAGCGACTCGCGGCGCGGACCGGCGCGCTTGGGCTTGCCGCGCGAGTCGAGTTCGGCGAGCGCGGCCTCGTTGCGCACCTCGAAATTGCGCAGCACGAGCTTTCCCTTGCGCACCGAGGCGCCGTCATTTCCGAGGAGCGCGTAGAATTCGATCTGGCCGCCCGCCACCTTGGAATAGAGATTGGCCGCACGGATGGCAGCACCGCCATCACGGCCATTGATGCGCATCTCGCGCCCGCCCTCCACGGGCGTGACACGGAACACCACCGGCTGGCCGCTCAGGAAGGCCCCCGATATTTCGGCGCGTTCGAGCAAGGAATTGCGCGCCGACACCGTGCCGCTGACACCGGTGAGGATCTCGCCGCGATTGGCATGGACGCGCGCGAGGTCGATCGACAGGCGCAGTGGCCCCCCTGACTTCGACACCGGTGCCTGCTGCTGGGAGGCCTCGTCGCGGTTGCGCGCGCCGAACATGCCGCGGATCATCGGCCGGGCATCCAGGCTGTCACCCTTGACGTCAACCCGCAGGCCGCCACCCTCCTCGGACTTGATGGTGACGGCAAACCGGTTTTCCTCCGAGAGATTGATTTCAGTGAACCGCGCGGCGCGCAGTCCGCGCCGGTCGGGGGACAGCCCGATCTCGCCACGGATCGACAGGTCGCTGCCCTTGATCGCCAGATCGGCGATGCGGGGCGCATTCTCGCCCTTGCTGACATAGGTGAAGCTGGCCGATGTCTTCGGCATCGCGGGCCGCCTCCAGCCGATCGGCTGGATTCGAAGTTCCACCTCACTGAGGTCGGCGGCGACATCGACCCGGCCCTGCGGATCGGCGAGATCGGGAATGGTGGCAGTGACGCCAACCGGGCCGCGCGCGAAAGTGCCGAGATCAATGCCAAGCGTCTGGCGCTGCTCGCCGTCAAGCTTGGTCTTGATGACGGCAGACTGCGCGTAGCCAGGTCCCGGACCGCGCTGCCATGACAGGCTGGCGGGAATGCCATTGACCCTGGCCGGACCCTTGGCCTCAATCACACCGGCGGCCAGGGTAAGACCGAAGTCGCCCTCGGTGATGTCAACGCCAGGCAAGGCATCCTTGAGAGACATCTCCATGAGCTTGCCCGTGGCCTCGATCCGGAAACGATCCTTCGGCACGTTCTTGATCATCGGAAAGGCAATATCGACCTGCGCATCGACCTTGCCCGCCAGCCGAGATGTCTCGAGTCCGGTGTTGCGGATGAGATCGAGCGCCGGAAGATCGAGATATTCGAGAAGCGGCTGGATGCCGGACTCGATATCAAGCCGGATGTTGGCCCTGGTCTCGACCTCGAGGATGCCCGTCGTGCGCATGGTCGCTGATTTGAGCCGCCCGGAACCGCCGGAGGGCAGCCGGATGTCCGCCCCAGCGAGAGTGATGACGAAGTCATTGTCGGTGAGCTTCGCCTCGCCCGATGCGCCCCTGAGCGGCGGCAGGTCCTTGAAGTAGCCGCTGGTCACGTCCTTCATGGTGAAGGACAGGCTGAAAGAACCCGGCGGCAGGCGGCGCTGGCGCTGCGCCCTGGCCATGGCATCGACCGGGAGATTGACCACGAACTCGCCCTCGGTGATGAGGCCTTCGCGAACATTCTCGTTGACCCAATTGCGGGTGCGCGGCGTGACGATGGGCGGCCAGAGCTGCTTGAGCAGCGGCGCCGGCAGATCGCGGATGCGGCCCGAGAGGCGGATGCCTGCCGAGTCGGTGCCGCCGGTGATGGCGCCGCGCAGCCGGATGCCCGCGCTGCCCGACATGATGAGCAGGTCGTCGATGTCGAGCCGAGCTTCCTCCATGGCGGCATTGCCGGTGAATTCGACACGGTCCACCGCAACGGGGTTCTTGTTCGATCCTTCGGTGTCGATTGCGACGTTCCGCGCCTGCAGCCCGATCTTCAGCGCGGTGAGCCGCCCGTCGGCATTGCGCGCCGGAAGGATGCTGCCCTTCACCTGGGCGCGGGAACTGCCGACCAGCAGGTTCGAGTCGGTGATGACGATACCGCCCGTGACGGGATCATAATCGGCGCGCAGCGAGCCCTCGTCGATCACGAGCGGCTCGGCGAGATAGTCCGGCAGATCGACAACGCCCGCCGAGGCGGTGAATTCGCCGGTCGCCTTGGTCACAAGCCCGGCCTCGGTGACCTCGAGCTCGACATGACCGGCCAGCGGAACCTTGACGCGCGCCAGCTTGGAGAGCGCGAAGACCTCGTCGGAGATGTTGGCGGGCACGAGATCGTTGATGCGCGCGCTGATGGCAAAGCTGCGGGTGTCGCGCCGGTAGCTGGCCGCGAGATCGGCCGTCCAGCGGCCCGCCTCCTCGCCGTTCAGGATGGCGGCATTGGCTGCGATGGCGAAGCCGTAGCTCATGCGCTGGAAGGCCAGCTCGGCCTGCGGGATCTCCCAAATAGCGTCATTGGCCTCGTCGAAGAAAGTGATCTGGGCCTCGGCGACGCGGATCGTCTCAATTGTGCTGATCGAGCCCTGCGCGGGATCGGCCCCGCCGCTCAGCAGTTGCAAGAGCGCAGTGCCGGAGAGGCCCGTTGCGGGAGGTGTGGTGTCTAGCGCCTGGAGATCGCCCGCCTCCGGCGCCGACGCGTCAATCGTCACGGCCTCGCCCTCGGGCGCCGCCTCGCTGAAGCCCAGTTCGAAGCCGCCGCCGATGCGGCGCATGATGCGGATGCGCGGGCCGATCAACTCGATCGAGGACGGCACGAGGGCGGCCCGGAACAGCGCATCCTCGCGCACGCCGATGGCAGCGCGCGGGGCACGGGCCACGAGATTGCCCTGCTTGTCCTTCAGCACCACATTGCGCAGCCGCACATGCGGCACGCCGGTCTCGTCCGAGCGTTCGATCACCACGCCGCCGAGGCTCACGCTCATGTCCGGCAGGCTGGCATTGATGCGGTTCTCGACCGCCGCCCGCATGAAGTCGAGCGACACCGGCCCCTGCGCCAGGCGCAGGTAGAAGATGCCCGCCACGAGCACAACGCCGACAAGAACTGCCAGCAGCGAAAAACCGCTTATGCGAGCGAGACGGCGCAAGATCCGACCGATTCACCTCAAGATCACGCCCCACATGTGCCATCAAGGCTGGCCTCAGGCAATGCGCAAGCCGAAACCGGCTGCTTGGCGGCCAATCAGGGCCAAAGCATGACCGCGCGGCGCCCCGCTGGACCTCGGCGCACGGCCCGCTATAGTGAAACCTTTCAAGGAGTTGAGAAGATGCCCAAGGGGTACTGGATCGCCCATGTGACGGTCACCGATGCCGAGCAATACCAGCACTATGCCAGCGCCACACGCGAGGCCTTCCAGAAGTATGGCGCCAACATCCTGGCGCGCGGCGGCGCCTTCCGGCAGATGGAGGGCGAGGGCCGGCCGCGCAATGTGGTGATCGAGTTCCCGAGCCTGGAGGCCGCCATCGCCTGCTACAATTCGACCGAATATCAGGCCGCCAAGGCCAAGAGGGCTGGCGCGGGGATCGCCGAGATCGTGCTGGTCGAGGGCGTGTAGCTCTCTTCTTTCCATGGCGCGGGCCGGTTGCTAAGACCGGGAGGAAACGAAGGGATACGAGACATGAAACTCGCCATCGCCGGGGCAGCGGGCCGCATGGGCCGGGTGCTGACGCGGATCGTCAATGAAACGCCGGGCGCCGAGGTGGCGGGCGGTCTCGAGCCCGCGGGCTCGCCGCATCTGGGTGCCGACATGGGCGAGTTGGCCGGCATCGGGCGGCTCGACGTGGCGATCAGCGCGGATCCGCTCGAACTCTTCCCCCGCATCGACGGCCTCATCGACTTCACCGTGCCCGCCGCAACGCTTGCGCTTGCGGAGCTCGCAGCCCAGGCGCGGATCGTGCATGTGATCGGCACCACCGGCATCGACGAGGCGGGCGAGGCCAGGATCCGCGCCGCCGCGCGCCATGCGCGCATCGTCAAGTCCGGCAACATGAGCCTCGGCGTCAATCTGCTGGCCTCGCTGGTGCGCAAGGTGGCCGCAACGCTGGGCGAGGAGTATGACATCGAGATCGTCGAGATGCACCACAAGCACAAGATCGATGCGCCCTCGGGCACGGCGCTGATGCTGGGCGAGGCGGCGGCGAAGGGCCGGGGCATCGACCTCCGGACCCGCGCGGTGCGCTCGCGCGACGGCCACACCGGGGCCCGCGCGGCGGGCGACATCGGATTTGCCACGCTGCGCGGCGGATCGGTGGTGGGCGAGCATACGGTGATGTTCGCAGGCGAGACCGAGCGCATCGAACTCACCCACAAGGCCTCGAGCCGCGAGATGTTCGCGCGCGGCGCGGTAAGAGCCGCCCAGTGGGCCATGGACAAGCCGCCCGGCCTCTACGCGATGGCCGATGTTCTGGGACTGGAGTAAGCGATGGATCGTCTTCTCGTGCTCGTCCGCCACGGACAGAGCGAATGGAACCTCAAGAACCTCTTCACCGGCTGGAAGGACCCCGCACTCACCGAGCAGGGCATCCGCGAGGCCCATGAGGCGGGCCGCAAGCTGAAGGCCAAGGGCTTTCACTTCGACAAGGCCTATACGAGCGCGCTGAGCCGGGCCCAGCACACGCTCACCATCATGCTCGACGAGCTGGGCCAGGCCGGGCTCGAGACCACGCGGGACAAGGCGCTGAACGAGCGCGACTATGGCGACCTGACCGGCCTCAACAAGGACGACGCGCGCAGGAAGTGGGGCGAGGAGCAGGTCCACATCTGGCGGCGCTCCTATGATGTCGCCCCGCCCGGCGGCGAGAGCCTCAAAGACACGCTGGCCCGCGCCCTGCCCTATTACATGAAGCACATCCAGCCCGACGTGCTGTCGGGCAAGCGCGTGCTGGTGGCCGCGCATGGCAATTCGATCCGTTCACTGATCATGGCCATCGAGGGACTGACACCCGAGGAGATCCTCAAGCGCGAGCTCGACACCGGCGTGCCGGTCGTCTACCGGCTGGGCGCGGACTCGCGGCCCGTGTCGGTCGAGGTTCTGGGCTAGGGTCTAGACCCCCAGGCAGTCCCTCACGCGCTCCTGGAAATAGTGAACGCCCTGCTCATGGCGCGGCGACAAGGGACCCGGGCGGTAGTTGCCGGCCTCGTAATTCCGGTGCGTGGCGACGCAGATCTCGTAGTCCTCGCGCACCACGGCGAGATTGCGGGCAATGGTGTCGCTGCGCGCCTCGTCCTGTTCGGGCGCGAGATCGGCAAAGTAGAAGTGATAGATCTGCTCGGTGCGGTTGGCCGCGACCGGGTTGATGCGCGAGGTGTTCATGCCGCCCGCGAACAGCGACAGCGTCCAGTTGGGCCACATCCACAGCCATTTGCCGCGATAGAACAGGCCCTCGCGCGGCGGCGCGGTCATGCGGATGAAGCCCCGGTGCGCGGTGGTCTCGAATGCCTCAAAGTCGATGGCGGCGAAGAACTTCGGGTGAATGCCCGGGATGTGATAGCCCTCGACGAAATTGTCGGTGTAGATCTTCCAGTTGGCATCGAAATTGACGGTCTCGGAGCGCACCGCCTGATAGGTCTCGATCGGCTCGCCGGACAGTTCGTCCACGAGATCGCCGAGCTGCGCGGCGAGATCCTCCTGCGGGTCGACCGCCACGAAGAGGAGCCCGCGCCACACGGCGGCGTGGATTTCCTCCAGCGGCCAGTCCTCGGGCCGGAAGCCCGGTTCCTCGCCGAACCAGGGCGCGTTCAGCAGCCGCCCGTCATCGGCGAAGACCCACTGGTGATAGGGGCAACGGATCGTGGCGCAGCGGCCGGCGCCATCCTCCAGCAGCTTTGCGCCCCGGTGACGGCAGACATTGCGGAAAGCCCGCAGCCTGCCGTCGCGGCCGCGAATGGCGAAAACCTTGAGCCCGGCCAGATCGGCCGCAACATAGGCTCCGCGCTCGGCCACCTGCGCGGCCGGCCCCAGCAACTGCCAGGTTCTGGAAAAGATCGCATCCCGCTCTCGCTGCAGCACGGCGGGATCGACATAGAGCCGGGGGTCGAGATTGAGCATGGTGGGCGCGCCTCCTCAGGCGACGAGAGTGCCCCACAGGCCGCGGCTATTCAATATCCTCTATCACCTGATCGCCGCCGCCCTTCACCTTGTGGGCGAGCGAGGCCTGGATGAACTCCTCCACCTCGCCGTCCAGCACGTCGCCGGGGGCCGTGGACGTATGGCCGGTGCGCAGATCCTTCACCAGCTGATAGGGCTGGAGCACATAGGAGCGGATCTGGTGGCCCCAGCCGATGTCGGTCTTCTTGGCGTTGGCGGCGTCGATCTTCTCCTGCTGCTTCTGCAGCTCCATCTCGTAGAGCCGCGCCTTCAGCATCTTGAGCGCAGTGGCACGGTTCTTGTGCTGGGAGCGCTCGGCCTGGCAGGCGACGATGATGCCGGTGGGAACGTGGGTGATGCGCACCGCGGAGTCGGTCGTGTTGACGTGCTGGCCGCCAGCACCCGAGGCGCGGTAGGTATCGACCTTCAGGTCGCTGTCCACCACCACGATGTCGATGTTGTCATCGACCACCGGATAGACCCAGACCGAGGCGAAGGAGGTGTGCCGCCGCGCATTCGAGTCATAGGGCGAGATGCGCACCAGCCGGTGCACGCCGGACTCGGTCTTGAGCTTGCCATAGGCATTGTGGCCCTTGATCTGCAGCGTACAGGACTTGATGCCCGCCTCTTCGCCCGGATGCTCGTCCAGCACCTCGGCCTTGAAACCGTATTTGTTGGCGTAGCGCATGTACATGCGCATGAGCATGGACGCCCAGTCCTGGCTCTCGGTGCCGCCCGCGCCGGCGTTGATCTGGAGATAGGTGTCGTTGCCGTCGGCCTCGCCCGAGAGCAGCGTCTCGATCTCAGTCTCGGCAACCCTCGGCTTCAGCGCGAGGAGCGCCTTCTCGGCCTCGGTGACGACCGACTGGTCAGCCTCCATCTCGCCCAGCTCGATCAGTTCCGTGTTATCGGAGATCGCCTGCTCGAGCTCGAGGATCATCTTGATGCGGCTGTCGAGATCCTGCCGCTTGCGCATGATCTCCTGCGCCTTCTGGGGGTCGTTCCAGATCGACGGGTCTTCGGAGCGGGCGTTCAGTTCGGCGAGGCGGCGGACGGCATTGTCCCAGTCAAAGATGCCTCCTCAGCAGTCCGATGGACTGCTTCATGTCGTCGACCAGCGACGAGATTTCAGCGCGCATGATGTCTTCTCAGCTCTTGCCTGATTTGATTGCCGTCAATAGAGGCCGCTGCCACCGCCCGTCAACCCGCCATCGGCGGGCGGCGCGGCGGC
>OMIC01000022.1 GCA_900298995.1 Hyphomicrobiaceae bacterium
CATCAAATATGGCCACGTTTTCGAAAACCGTACGTGCAGGAGTCGCGGCCCTTGTTGGACGCGCCTTGAGAATTGAGACCCCCGCGATACTCAATCCAGCCGACAGCAGGAACCGGCGCGATACTCCCGTCATTCAAAAATCTCCTTCTGTACAACCGCTAAATGACAAGAAGCGGCCTCTGCTCTGCAAGCATCCCCGATCCATTTTTGTAGGATAGTATAATTCCGAAGTAACTTAAAATGCAAGTTATCAGGTCAGAACCATTGGGGCAGCGACTGCCACCGCTCCCACACCTGATCCTCTCTGGTGATCTGCCTCTGAGTCTTCTTGTCAGCGTTGCGATAGTTACGGCCTTAGCGATTGGCATTCTTTGGATCTCGCGATCTTTCTGGGTCATCGAAGACGTCCTGCCGCGCCAATGGGCTATGAAACAGGATGTCTCGCAAGAATGTAGATATCTACAACCCCCTGTTCGCAAGCAATTGGCCCTCGGTGTTATGAACTACCGGATAGGTTTTACGTGCTTCATCATCCGGGGGCATCCCCAGCCTTCCACTGAACCTCTCGAACAGGTGCAACATGGGAAGAGTGAGAGACGCTCGGCAAGAATGCCCATAAAATTGGTGATGAACGGGGCCAGACCTTAATCCGACTGCCTGATACTCACACTTCAGTTCGGATGCTCAGTCCTCATTGGTGTCCTTGAGGCTGACGAAGATCAGGATCAGGCCTATCGAGGCCACAAGGCGAAATGCAGCCTCCTGGCCATTCCACATTTGTGACTGCCACATCTGAAACCATTCTCCACCAACCACGAGAAAGGCCATCAGCAAGAAGGCAACACCTGCTGAAAGCCCCAGAACCGCTATATTCTTCGCCTTGTTGAACGTGGCGGTCGGCGCGTTCAGCGCAAACATCATCTTCATGGTACCCGCGAGGCAAGCGAGGCCAATGGCAAGCTCTGCCAGAATGATGATCATGTAGGCATTGGATTGCAGGCGCGGATCCGAGACTGCACGGCTGGTGCGCACAGCATTGTCCGGGAATGTCGTATCCATCGACAGCACATGCTGAACGAACATCATATTGCTGCCATAATCGACGATGTTGTTGTAGCCAATAAGCAAACACAATGCCGCTATGCCCCCCGTGAGCATCACTTTCGAAAGTCGAATCATGGTCATGACGACACTTTCTGGTGGATAGAGTTCAAGAGATCGGTCACATCACAGAACAATCCGGCAACTGCTCCCACGTACTTGTGTGTCCATGGGTCAATGTCACCTCCCAGTACACTCAAAGTCAACCACACCGGTCTTGGCAAGACAAGCAGTCCAAAGTGATTCTTAGCCTGGTAACCTGGACGACATGACCGCCAGTGTGGACAGATGGTCTGAGTGAGAGCGGAGCGGCAATTCATAACAGTCCATTACCTTCTGATCCAAGCATGCCGGCCAGAAAGGGCGGGCATGCGGCAAGACCCAAACCGACCTGAAAAGCAGCGAGATCGAGGCACGGCCCTACAAACCTTATGGTGTGGGATCCAGTGCTATATTGCGTTTGACCCGCTTGGATTCTATGAGGATACTTAGCATCTCGAACAATCATTGGTGAGCGGGATGGGATTGACGATAACTCGGCGCGAGGCAGATGGAATCACTCTGGTCAACATTGCGGGTCGACTGGACAGTTCGGTATCCGGACAGGTGATGGATCAACTCAATGATATTGTGACAACCGGGGTCACCAGACTGGTCATCAATCTGGCACATGTGAGCTATATCAGCAGTGCTGGCTTGAGAAGCATCCTTGTTGCAGCGAAGTTATTGAAATCAGCAAGTGGCGAGATGCGCTTGTGTCAGCCAAACGATTTTGTGAAAAGAACTCTGGAAGACTCTGGTTTTGCGAATTTGATTCGGATCGACGAACATGAGAGCCTATCCATCGCTGCATTGGAGCGCCTCTGAACGACAACGGCCTTTCTTGGAGTCATGGTGCAAGCCCAGCGTATTTAGAGGGAGTTCGGCGTAGGTTTCGCCCGGTCGGTTCCAATTCGATTTGCCGCGTCAGCCTCTGAACCGGTTCGTTCGGAGCCACTCTCCAAACGATTGGCCAGAGATTGGCCTCGCCACTCGACGACGCGATCCAACGTAAGCGC
Source organism: Hyphomicrobiaceae bacterium (assembly GCA_900298995.1). GTDB lineage: Bacteria > Pseudomonadota > Alphaproteobacteria > Rhizobiales > Aestuariivirgaceae > Aestuariivirga. Next base: position 2,160 of record OMIC01000022.1, read on the forward strand.
CAACTTCCTCGCTCCTATTTAATAGCCCGGTTAGATCCCCAATTCTTCACGGTCGAAATCGTCTGGTACATTCAGCGACCAGAATGCCCGCGTGAGAACGAGATTGATATCGCGAACAAGATGTTCACTTGTTCAAGCCATCAGGGCACCTTCTTCAACTCATTGATCGTTTTGAGAAGAGTGAGCGACAGGAATTGAGAGAGATTATACAAGAATCGCACGGCGAGCTCAGGCTCAACCTTCATCAGCTTGGCGAGCCCTTGTCGCGTCAGAAACGCCAACCGTGAGTCTGCCAACGCCCGGCAATTGACCACGCGCTTCGATCGGGTCAACATGGCGAGCTCACCGAAGACCTGACCGGGTCCAAATCGGATCGAACGTGCAGGTGAGTTTTCAAGATATGCCTCGACATGCCCCTCGACGATGATGAACATCTCGTCTTGTATCTGTCCCGTACGCATGATTTCATTGCCGGCAGAGAAGTGCATTATGCTGCTCATTCCAAGGATCTTGTTCACGTCTTCTGACGTCATTGACTTGAATATGCTGATGTTCTGCAGATCCTTTCCAAGGTCTTCGCCTGGACCGTGAGAAAAGATCGTATCAAGCACATGCTCGTCGTATCGCTCGACGAATGCCTCCAGCGTATGGCCATAGTTGGTATGGAACCACTCAACGGAGGAGTGCGTTCCCTCACACAGTCCCTTCTTCTCCAATTGCTTGATGAGCGGAGACCTGACCTCCTCAAGATGCTTCCAGTCCCGGGTCGCGAGAACAATGGGCGTCCACAGCCCGTTTTCATCGCTGATGGCATGGGAATACATGTGAAAACCCAGCTGGGAGTAGAAACTAAACAGATAGGGCGCACACCAAGAGAATACGAAATGAATTCCATCTTCGATGATATCATCGAACATCTTTGCTGTGACCAGATGGGCGGCAAGCGATCCGCGATGGGTCTGGGATATGGCAAATTTTGTTGAGATCGCCAGAGAACCCGAATGACTTTCGAGAAACTTGTCGAGTCCCAGCATATCAAAAACAGCAGGAGACAGTTCACGCCGAAAATCATAATCACGATCATAGACTGATCGACACGTTGCGACGGCCTCACCGTTTTTGACTGCCAAATAGATCCTGGCCGACCTGTCAGTCTTATCAATATAGAGTCTCTTCTCATGGTCTATGGCTGCGTCATTGACGCCGATTTCTGCTCCGTAAACTGAATAACGCAGGCGAAAGGCTTTTTCAGCTTCTTCATCACTCCACCTGCAGCAGATTACATCCATAGCCATCCCTTTCGCTTGCAGAACCTTCGGATTCGTCTACTATAACAGTCGATCTGTCGAGTCTAAACCCAAGTGACCGCCAATGAATCGCGCACTACGGATTGACGAACCTCAGATTGCCTGACCATTGGCTGCGCGATCACCCTTGTGGCGGGTCACTGGTATGACAGTCTGATGGTATATAGATCCTGACTGCCTCAGCAGCACGACATAGAGATAGCCTATCGTTAGGCATACAGATCAATCCGACTTGATCACGAGAGATGTCGCTGCATTCCGCCAAGTAGTTGGTTATCTCGTGACGTCGCGCCTTCAGAAATTGAACGCAGGACCCGCCCACTTCTCATGTTGGTCAGTTTTACATCACCGCTTCGCACACAGGTTGTCAATCGACGCCTCCCCCTCCCGCACGGGGACCGTCACAACAAACTGATGAGTGCAACACCGGAAGACTTTGTCTGGCAGTCGTTCATTCAAGTTGCTGGTCTTCAAAGGATCGGTTACTCCTCTCTCTGGCTTTTCGGTACCATGCCTGTACCAAAGAAGGGGAATTATACGACATGATCATCTGCGCCACGATGCGCTGCGGCGGAACCATATTCTGCATAGAGAAGGCAGCAGAAATCGGGGGGCATTTCATTGGAGAACTTAGTCCTGCCTATATCAACAGCCTCGGCATCTTTGGAACCAAAAAGCAAGAGAACCATGAAACTGGTTATCAGCCAGTTTTTGAACTTGATGAATACGTCTCGCACATCATCGACCTGACCGCGCCCGACAAGCTTTATCTCATCAACAACGATGCCATCAGTTCCGCTTTGCAGTGGTCGACCTACCGCATCGCAACACGCAACATGGCACGGGCCCAGAGAAGCATGGCTGATCTTGTCATCCGCGCAAATGCGGGTGTCGATGCGGAAAGTGTCTTTTTCAGGATCGCAAGATTTTGCCAGACCCAGCTTGAGGGAAACATATTGATCAGACGATACTGTGAACTTACGGGCAAACCGATCATTTTCTACGAGGATCACTACACCTCAAAGGCGTCCTATCCCAACTTGGACCGGTTTCCTCTGAAAGACAGGGTTGAGAAATACTTTGAACACCTTGCAAGCATTGACCCGATGACGACCCGCGGGTCCTGATCAGGCCTCAGACTGCGGCCGGCATCCGTACATCTGCATTCGTCGCAGGGCTTTCCATGGACCTCTGTTGGGCGCCCGGCCATGCTACATGAGACGTAGAAGCCTCTCAGGTTCCGTCGCGCTCCTCCGTCAAGAATTTCTCTGCCTGCGACAGTATCTCTTGACGCCTAGGTTCAAACCGGAATTCTTACGAGCAGCTGCGAAAATCCCCGAACAAATACCGAGCGGAGCCTAACAGGTGGGCTCACGACTTCGATCCGCGAGAAGCGCTTGAGCATCTCCTCCCAAAGGACGCGAAGCTGTATCTCTGCAAGCCTGTTTCCAAGACAGCGATGAATGCCAAAACCATATGCCATATGGTGACGCGCCCGCGGCCGATCAATGATGAACTGACTGGCGTTCGGAATTTCGCTCTCGTCTCTGTTTCCTGAAATATACCACATGACAACTTTCTCGCCTGCCCGGATCTTCTTACCGCCGATTTCAGTATCCTGAATCGCAGTTCGGCGCATGTGGGCAAGAGGTGTCTGCCAGCGCACGATCTCAGGTACAAGCGTATCAACGAGGCCTGGGCTTGCGCGAAGCTTGGCCCATTCCAACTGGTTCTGGCACAGCGCCAGAAAGCTACCAGTCATCGAGTGCCGGGTGGTGTCATTGCCGCCGACAATCAACAGAGTCAGATTTCCCTTGAGTTCCTTGGACGTCATGTTCCGGGTGTCAGGGTGATGGGCCAGCATAGACAGCAGATCCTGCTTTGCATCCTGCTGAGCCCGCTCCTTCCACAGGTCCTGAAAGTAAAGAACCATCTTGTCGAGTTCTGCCAGAGCCTCTTCCGGCGACATAGCATTGGGATCAGCCAGCTTGTTCGACGTAGCCACGTCCGACCAGTGGGCGAGGAGTCTCCGATCTTCAATTGGCACATCGAGAAGAGTTGCGAGCATCAAGGACGTCAATTCATAGGACACCAGGTCAACCCAGTCGAAGGTCTCCCCCCGCGGCAGGCGATCCAGAAGCTTGCCGGTTCGTTCCCGTATCAGGTTCTCCATCTTGCTGAGATTGCCAGGTGCAAATACCGCGCTTACTGCCGCACGCTGGCGCTCATGCTCAGGCGGGTCCATGGCAATGAACATCTGCAACCGGTCTTCTTTCTCCGGTACGTTGAAGAGCGTGATGCCACCATTCGACCAGTCTGACGAAAAGATCTGATGATTGGTGTCTACATGCATGATGTCTTCGAACCGAGTCACGGACCAGAAGGGTCCCCAGACGGAACTGTTGCAGAAATGTACGGGATCATCTCGACGCAATCTCTCGAAGTAATGCCCGATCGTATCGTCAAAAAAATACTCTGCCGTCGCGGGATCAATGGACTCGACCGGCATCGAGAAGGCTTCCTTGCGCGCCTCAACTTGACGGTTCGCCTCAACCTCATTCATCTCAAATACTCCTTTTCTGAGCAACGATTGCGACTGTCACTTCCGTTAGGAGTGGCCAGACTCAGACGCGCCATTTGACCTTGCCGCGCATCGGTGATTCAACCGTGGCATCACGAGCAAGCCATCTGCACACGCATCATGCTACAATCAGCAATTGATATGTTTCCCTACTTGAAGCTGGACACGAATGGCCGTTCGATCAGACCAGGATCTTCCAGATGGCAGCGCAGAATATCAAGAACATGGGCAATATGATAGCCGTCGGTCAGCCCATGATGGTTCTGAATGGCCAGCGGCGCCTTTGTCCTGTCGTCCTCGCTGTACATCTTTCCAATGGCAAAGGCGGGCATGGACCCGACCCTGCTGGAATAGGGAAAACTAAGCGCCGAGAAGCTGTACCAGGGATTATTGGTGATGAACACCTGCCCTTGATTGTCTGAACCAAGATTGGGCTCGAGTCCCATAACCGCGCGATCGATGATGGACAGATTGGACGGGTAATCATTTTGAAAACTGTCTGAAAACACACCCTTTGAGAAATAGAGCTTCTTGTCAGGCCCCAGAATCGTGAAGGACGGTATGATCTTATTGTACTCCACAAGCTGGTTGTTGTGGATGCGATGCCGCATTTCCGGAACATGATTTGTGGCGCGGGTCAGGATAAGGCCGAGAGTGAGCGAAAAGCGGAGACCCTTGGCTTTCACAAAGGTCTTCAGTGCCGATATGTCGAGCTGAACAGTACGATTGACGACCGGATTCTCAAACGTCAGGAAATGCTCATACAAGGCACGCCGTGGATATGTGTTCAGGTTGATGCGCGTCGCCACTGGCCATTCAAAGGGAGTCATTATGTCTTCCTATCCGATTCAACATGTTTCACGATGGCTGCCTGCCGAGGCTGCAGATGCCGACAGGCTCGAGGAGAGTCAAATCTCGAGCCCAGATCCTAGTATGCTTTGCAAATTCAGCGGTCTCAAGACCGTTGTTTACAAGGGCCAGAGTCGGTTTGTTGTAACTCGTAGTGGCATGAAAAAGCACAGGCGGTGAGTTTTTCCACGGTGATGTCAGGGCTGTTGGGTTCCTTCTGCACAGCCGTCCCCGACCGGCTTTCCGGCGAAACGATCCTTTATCCATTCAACATAAAGGGGCTGAGAAGCACCAGGCGTCGTAAAATGATTTTGTTCGCCCGGCAACTGTACCCGCGCCACATTCCCCCCCCAGAGAGCACATCTGCTCCCGGTAGAGTTTTCCCATCACTGGATCAATCGTGACATCCTTGCTGCCAAAGTAGACAATGACGGGCGCCACTGGAACGTTCGGCGTAACGCTTCCTTCCATTAGGGCCTTGATCCATGCAACGGAGTTCTCAGGTTGGTTTTTCAGAAGTGACTGGTAATTGCCTCCGAAGTTGAAATTCACCGTATCGGCTGCTGAATGCATGCACTTCCTGGTGAAAATTTCGTTGATGGCGATGGCGCCTTCTGTCTCGAAGACATCCGTGAGCTTGAGTTCGGGAAACGCCGCAGGCATTGCCCACATGCTCATGGCATAGTGAGTAAAGTTGAAAACATTGTTCGAAAAGCTCTGGCTGAGACCCTGCATCACTTTCGGCGCGACTGTTTCCGTGGTCGCGTCGAGCGGCATCAGCACGGCAATATCATGGGGGGCAAGAGCAACAAAACCCTGAAAGGACACTCCATCGAACGCGGTACCTTTATCCTCAATGTAGCTCTTCAGGCTTGCAGCACTCAGGACGGCACCGCCACCTTGCGACCATCCATAGGCCAACGCACTCCTCGATCCACCAGAGAGCCCGAGGCTGCCAACAGCGCGAATGGAATTGATGAGATCGCGTCCCTGTGTTGCTGCTATGGCGTATTGATGGGCACCGCCTGCACCGAGCCCCTGATAGTCTGTGGCGACGAGGACATAGCCCTCGCGGATAAACTGGGTGGCGGCCGGTACGCCAAAATCCGTCCATGAGGTGCCACCGATCAAATTGTATTCGTTGAGATCCTGTGCCGGATCGACAAGTTGAGATGGCCCGCAGTTCTGCGCCGTGCCGGTTGTTCCATGAGCCCACGCGACGATTGGACGCCCGTCAGACGGTGGCGTTCCCTGAGGCGCAATCACGAGCGCCGTCGCCAATGTCTTCCTGTTGCGGACGTCCGAGGATACATAGGCGATGCGCCACGCCTCGGCACCCGGAAGGGATGTCGCGACATGTTCCTGAGCCACGACTGATCCCAGGGGACCATTCGGGGCGATGGATGCGACGGACTGATAGAACGGCGGCAGCGCGACGTCAGCTGCGTGAGCCGGACCTGACACGGCAAGGAGGATTAGCACGGCCGCAAGGCGCAACTGCTGGTTCATGGATTTCTCAGGTTTCAAATCAGCTCTCATTATGACACGGCGCAGTTACGCCACAATCGGCCCGGGATGGGAAAGAAAGACCCGGTTCCCGCGGGGTCGCTTTCTCCCTCCGCAAATTTAGTCAAGATAATCATCAGATAACACCCTGCCTACTCACATCATCGTATCAATCTGATTTAACATGATAAATTGTATTATTTTGCACAGTGTTTGAACACTGCTTTGCCTATGTTTAGCCTGACGGTCAGTCTCGTTTATGCAGGTCAGATGCCCTTGTTTCATGGAGTCGCGCGAATGCGGTTGCAAATAGTTGGTTTGCTCGGCTTCTGGATGTTGGCCGGGTTGACTTCGCTTGCCCAGGCGCAGGTGCCATCTGACTACTATGTGAAGACCGGGATTACCGGTGCGCAGACCCAGATCGACACGAACCATACCAGTAGTTTCACGATCTTCTCGCAGAGCAGTCTCAGTTTTGCCGGTGGTCTGTTCACGATGAAGGCAGGTTCGACCACAAGCGCCCCGATCACCTTCAAACTCTATGACAGCGCCGCAAAGACCACCTTGCTTGCAGAAACCACTTACACCAACACAGCCGCCTTCTGCAGCGCGCATGGCGGCAATTGCCAGTCCTTCATCGAGACGCCGTTCACGTTCTCCTCGCCTGTGTCACTGCTGGCAGGCAAGGCTTACTTCGCTGAACTGACCTCAGTCGCTCCGGATGTGCAGAGCAGAGCCTACTTCATCAAGGGAGCGCAATCCTGCTATATTGCGACTGCCAAAGGAACCACGGTTCCATCTTCGCAGTGTTCTTTCGCCGTGGAGGATACGAGCGGATCGGCGCCACCGCCACCCGAATTGCGAATTGCCAAGCAAGGCCCGGATACGGTGACTGCTGACAAGGCCTTCACCTACACGCTGACGGTGTTGAATGACGGCACCGGTCCCGCCTGCGCTGCGACCATAAAGGACCAGCTTCCGGCGGGCCTGACCTATGGCTCCTTCTCGGGCGCGGGCTGGTCCTGCTCTGCCGCCGGCAACCCGGCGCTGCTCACCTGCCAATATGCAGCAGCCATTGTATCCGGGGCGCAGAGCAGCCCCCTTCTCATCAGCGTGACGCCCGATGGTTCGGAATCCTCAATGGTCAACTGGGCTTCTGTTGATCCGACTGGCGGCAATTTGCCGAGTGACCCGAGCGATGCGAATTGCTCGGAGGCAGAGACGCAGGACGGGATCTGCGCGACCGTGATAACCGCACTGAAACCCGAAGACGAGCCTTACCTCTCGGTTGACGTCGCCGATCCTGAGCCTGACCCGCAACCGGGAGAAGAGACGGTCTACACCATCACCGTCGAGAACGATGGCGATGACGACGCGCCTGGCGATTCCCACGTCTATGTGGACATTCCCGATGGCACCGACTTTGATGAGACCAAGACGAATGATGAGAGCCCGGCGTGGTCCTGCCAGGAAGATGGATCCATCGTCGACTGCGAAAGAGCAGGCGATCCCATTCCTCCAACGGATCCCGATGATCCTCCGGGCGAGGATCAGATCCATATCATCATCGATGTTCCCGAAGACATTCCTGAGGGCACAACACTGGATATTGAGGTCTATGTCGACCGAAGTGGCGATGAAATTTCGGAGATTCCCGATAGCTGCAGTGCGACTGCAGCGATTGACTGCAAGGAAAACGACTGGACCATCGGTGTTGATGGATATGAGATCTCTAAGTCCCAGCCGGTGCCACCGCTTCGGGTGGGACAAAACAGCGTCTACACCATCGCCGTCACCACGACGGGCGAGAACGTCTCTACGGACGTAAAGGATCAGCTGCCTGAGGGCATGACGCTTGTGGGTGTTACTGGCGAGGGATGGACCTGTTCTGCGTCGGCAAAGGGTTTGATAACCTGCAACAAGGAGATCTCGAGCGGCAAGCCCGAGAAGATCCAGGTGGAGGTCGCGGTTGAAGCCAGTATCAACGCTGACACCCTGACGAATTACGCATCAGTGGGGGCAAAGGGCGCCGCTCCGCAACCTGGCCCCGAGTGCAACAGCGTTGAGTCCTGTTCTTCCAGCCGAGCAACGGTCGAAGACGTTCGCGAGAAGATCTCTGAGGTCGTGGAGAACGATGTCGAGGCCTATCTCGAGACGAGGCTGGACCGGATCGTGTCCGCACTCGACCAGGACTCGCGACTTCGCCGGTTCCGTGACACGGAATGCGGGTTGAGCAAGTCGGCTTCGATGTCCGGCGAGGCAACGAGCCAGCAGGCAAATCTCGGCGGTTCAGCGTCCGCCAGTCTGAAGGGTTTCATCGTACCCACCGCAGACGCAGTCACGCCGGAGACGTGTGGCAGTCTCAATATCTGGTCGAGCCTCGACATCAGCCATGTCTCAGGCAGCGATTCTGCCTGGAGCAGCACCGGCCTTGCAACCATAGGAGCGGAATATCTGATAGCCGACACCCTGCTGGCGGGCGTACGGCTCAGTTTGGACTATACTGACACCTCTCTTGGCAATGTCAGCGAGGCGAATTCCAGTTTCGATGGCTTCGGCTGGTTTGCGGGGCCCTATGTCTCGGCTGAGATACTCCACAATGTGTTTCTGGATGGCTTTGTTGGCTACGGTACGTCCTGGAACAACTACAGCGGTCGATATGCGAAGCTCGATCTCGACGGCGACTTCGACACCCAACGGGTGCTCGGATACCTGAACATCAGCGGCGAATATGAGGCGGGAGCGGTTTCGTTCTCACCGCTGCTTGGTGTTTCCTATGCCAGTGAATGGAGCGACAGTTTTGACGTCCACAATAAGCAGGTCGGCTCAGCGCATGTGTCCGGGCAGGATGCCCAACTGGGGCGGCTGACCGGCCAGATCGAAGTGACTTACGGGTTGATCAAAGAAACTGACAGCCTGCTCGAGGTCTTTCTTGTGCCGCAGGTGACCTATGATTTCGCACGCGACGGGGGCGAGGAAGTCGACGCGCTGCTGGGAAGCAGTGACTGGCGCGGCGGCATCAATGGGGGCTTCCGCTATGCAGAGGGCCGTTTCGGAGCAAATCTGACTGTCGGTTACGATGGCATCGGAGTGTCTGACTGGAGTGCATATTCGGGCGAGTTGCAATTGAGCTACGTCTGGTAGGCATTACAAGGCTCCGACTTCAACCTCTCAGGAGATTCCAGACTTCACTTGAGAAATGGACGCCGCATCAATGCCTGCCAGTTTGTGAGTCAAGTCGGTGCGCGTTAGTCCCGGGGTAGAGGGCCAAAGTTCCAGACAGGAGCGCCACCTATGACGAGCTTCGGTGCTGCGTCCATAGGCAAGCTCTGGTAATCTCTGTCGCTGACCGTGAAAATCATGTGATCAGTGCGGCCATCTGCAAAACGTGACAATCGGAAACTCTTGTCAGCGATCTTGAGTTCCGGCAGAGCGTCGGTAACTCCAAACCTCCGGGTCGAGGCCAACTCGATTTCGACGAAAGACTTGCCAGCCACTCCAGGGCTACGGCCGTCCCCGACGTGACGGGTGATTGAAACAATTTCATTCTTGTCCGTTGATCGAACTCGTTTTGTCTGGTCTGGAGTTTGAGCCGCCAGGACCGGCATCGTCACCCCTGTTCCGGCACTGCCTGCAAGCGAAGAAACCAGTCTTACATTGCCGAGGGATATTACACCACGTGGTGAGCGGTCAAATGCGAAGCGAACCCCGCGGAATTGCCGAAGGTCACCGCCCTTGAATGCCTTGATCGGTATGCGGACGGTCTGGAACATTGGAACCCGAAACCACGCCCCGACAGGCCTGTATACCTTGGCCACGGATGACAGAGCCACCGGAGCGGAAAGGCTATCATTTGCGTTTACCAATTGGATCGAGAAATCAATATCCCCGGACGGATTGAGATCTCCATCACACAGAGGGTCAAGGCATTCGAGCTTGATCCGGAATTCGAGGGATCTATAGGCTGCCGGATCAAGTGCAACACCCGTTTCGAATGCATTTACTTGCAGATATGCACCACTCAATGACCACTGAGCCTGTGCGGCGCGTTGCCGCTTGTCGTGGTTCCACCCAGCATCACCATGTGTGTAAGCGTCCAATTCATGAGCGATATTTGCCACCCCTCGACTTGATATGCCGGCTGGCTTTTCGAAGTCATCAATGACGAAGTTCTTACGTGGTTGTAGGCTGGCCGTGTACCCGCGTGCGAAATAGGTCACTTTCTGGAGTTTAGCCGGCAGAGGTTGCGATGGATCAAACAGACTGGCGAGCGATGTCAATTTCTTCGAGCCAACATACGCTCTGAAAAACGGAATGACGCTTTGCAGCGCGGTGAGGCGTTGTTCTGCCGATCCAACATATTGGGGAAACAAGGGGGATTGACCAGAGCATGAGACGGCATCGGATTGCTGCCATTCCGTATTGTAGAAATTATGGTTGGCGCCATAGACCAGAAAGCTGGAACGCGGAAGGCCCGTATAGGCGTCACTTCTCATGATCATGCGGTCGAAGGGCTTGATTCCTTGCAAGTCAGAGACATCGCCATCGCAACCCGGAAGGAGGACATTCCATGCGACGCCTCTCGCGTTCAGGGTAAGAGCAGTCTGCCCGTCCACCGGTCCGATTTCGAACAAGGCTTCGAACTTGGCAGGACCGATGCGACCAGGCCACGGACTGCCTGCTACGCGATACTGGTAGAGTGCCGCCCGCATGCCCTCACCGCCACGGGAATGCCCAAGCAGACCTATATGGCCAAAATCCATCAGGCCCCGAAGTGTGAAACCAAGACTCTTTGGAGCTGACTCTTTTCCGGAGTTCCACCGGGCGAGTTTCTCAAGGTGACGGAGCACCAAACGTCCACGGCGCAGATTCAGACCCTCATCACCCTCGACACCCGATGCGCCATTTACACCACGATTTGCATTGATCGACACAACGACATAGCCCAGCGACGCCAATTCGGACGCCAGATAGCCGTATCCGAGGTGGTTGGGGGTCGGTATCCATCCTTCAGGGCACGTGCCGGATTCAGTATACTGAATTCCGTCGTCTAGCCGGACACCGATTGCCGCATCATAGAAGCCACAGGTTCCATGATTGCCATGGAGGAAAACCAAAAGCGGATAGCGGCCGCTGCTCTTCGGCCGATAGACGGCCGCCCACAACTCAGTTTCAGTATCGGCCGCTACTGACGTGTCAAGTGAGGCTGGTAGCTTGTATTCACCTATCAGATAGTCCGCTGAGGGTTCCGACTGAGCTCGCTCAGAAGGCACCATGCCGAGGAGAAGGGAAAGCAACACGAACAAGCTCAATCGGGAAAGAACTTTTCTGCAATCGCTCATCGGCAGCCTCCGGCACAGGATATCGTACTCAATGATTCGGATTTGGAATTCAGAAGGACGATGTCAATTGCTGACTGCCTTCTATCTTCTTGGTCAAGCCAACCTAACCATATGCAAACTACAATTAAAGCGGATTGTGTGCAAATGATTTTGGTGTAGTTTTCTCTCTCGCAATCGTACCCACTTGGCACTCATATTCTAGATTGCTTTGCGACTGATCTGGTCGGCCAATGGTTGAGCCGTCGTTCATGGGTGACGCGTGCGCTCGCAAGGACCTGCCGCCCCGAAGGTGGAAAGGCTGAGGGATCGCCTTTATGAGCACGGAGCCGGTCATGGCAGACGCGGGAGGTTGGGGGCCCGCCATCGGCGGCTGCCGCGCGCGGCAGTCATCGGCCGCCAGAGCAACTCAGCCAAACTTCTTGCCGCCCGCGACCCAGGTCTCGCTCACCTTGATGGCGGAGATCTTCGAGTGATCGACAGTCAGTGGATTGTCCTCAAGAATCGTGAAGTCAGCCTCTTTGCCTTGTTCGAGCGATCCGAGCCGATCAGCGAGACCGAGCTGGCGGGCTGCGTCGATGGTAACCGCCTCAAGAGCGCGCTGTACCGGGATCGACTGGTCCGGACCGACAACCGAATTGTCGAATTCGCAGACACGTGTCACGGCTGTCTGCACAAGCAGCAGGCTGCCGAGCGGAGAGCACGGTGAATCCGTATGCAGCGTGAAGCGTATGCCTTCCTTCACGCAAGCTCCGGCGGGGTCCATGAAGGCCGCTCTTTCTGGCCCGAAGAGCTGATCACGATAGGCTGCTCCGTAGAGTCCGACATGGTTCATCAGGAAGCTTGGTTCGATATTGAGCGTCTTCATGCGAGTGACTTGATCAGGACGCATGATGGTCGAGTGCTCGATGCGATTGATACCGAAGTCGGCTGAAGAACCATACGCGGCTTCTATGGCATCCATGGCGAGATCGATAGTGTGATCGCCGTTGCAGTGGATGAGAACGGGCAGGCCGGCAGCCTTCACATCGGCAACCATCTGCTTCATCTGGGCGGCATCGAAATTGGCCGTTCCCGACGAGGTATCATCCAGGTAAGGCTGGGTCTGGGCGCCTGTACGGGTCTGGTTTGATCCATCACCCACGATCTTCACGCCATAGAGCATGAACAGCGTGTCCGGCAGTTGCGTTGCGCGAGGACCAATCCCGAGGTTACGATAGGGTTCGTAACCTTTCATGTCTTCATACATCAGGCTCGCGCTGGTCCGGACCGGCGCATGGGCCGCAATCTTGGTGAAGGGCGCGATCCATTCCGAACGCAACGTACCCGGTTCATGCACGAGCGTGTTCCCGGCGGCAGCCACGGACTGCAGGAACTGGTTGATCGCCTTGTAGGCCAGCTGCGGCGTGATTTTGGGCATACCGGCAGAAATGACTTTCAGCATGGCACTTTCCTCGTACACGAGGCCATTGAGCTTGCCGTCCTGTCCGCGGCCGAAATGGCCACCCCCGGGGAGCGTGCCGACATCATCGGGAATCTTCGCCAGCTGCAGCGCGAGGCTGTTGACACAGGCGTCATGGCCGTTGGTATACCAGACGAAGATCGGGCGCGTGGTCGACACGCTGTCCAGTTCCTCCCGCGACAGATCACCGCCCTGCAGCAGATTGTCGAAATTGGATACCAGCACCCACTGGCCCTCGGGTGTGCGCGCGGAAAGCTGGCGGAGATTGTCGATCAAGTCAGCGCGGGTGCGATTCTTGAGATAGCCGACGTCCGTCAGCAGTTCGAGGTAGAGCGACGACAGGGCTGTATGGTTGTGGGGGTCGATGAGTCCGGGCAGCAGGGTACGTCCCTGCAGGTCAATGATCTGGGTGTCCTTGGTTGCAAGCGATGCGATGACAGACGCGGATCCAAGCCGGACGATTCTGCCCGCGCTCACGGCGAGTGCCTCCGGCGATTCCGCACCGGACATGGGAAGGATGTTGCCACCCTTGAAGATCGTATCAACGGTGCCAGTTGCCGCCAGATCGGCCCGGGCCGGACCCGGAGCCAGCATGGGCAGGCCCGCGCCAAGGAGAACCGCAGAGGACATGGCCATGAAGCCCCGGCGCGTCGGCGTAATCTCTCCAAGGCCAGCGAAGCCCAGCGGTTGGTCGAAAAGGGAGGGATGCGAAATGAGCGGACTGACGCAAGCGCGGCACATGGGAACTCTCCTCAGGTCATGTTCGCCCAACCCTGTGCCGGCGAATTTGACCCGTCAAGGACACAGGGGCCGAATGTGCCGGGGCGACATCGCAGGGATGGATGTTTTGCATTTGTTCGGTGTTTTCTGCAAACGTTTGCAAATTTCGTGCGATGCAGTTCCGGGAGTCACTCATCCATTACTGTTCAACTTATTGAAAAACATGATTTTTCAATCTTCCCGCCTCGCGTGTAAGCTACTGTCTGGATGGTGGGGTCCAGACGTGTTCACCGCCCGTTCCGACCATGCCCGGTCACGGCCTCAGAGCAGCGGCGCCAGTAGACGCATCATGGATTCGACAAGCCGCTCGCCCAGGGGCCGGTCTGGCCATTGCGTGAATATGACGGGTTGCGCCGCCGCAATGTAGCGGGCCTGAAGCCCGCGCAATGCAGCCACTGCGGCTTGGTCATAGACCAGCAGTGAGACTTCATAGTTGAGCCACAGGCTCCGCATGTCGACATTTGCGGTGCCGAACATCGCAACCTCGCCATCGACCGTGATGGACTTGGTGTGCAGCAATCCGGCGCCGTACTGATGGATCTCACCACCGGCCTCGAGGATCTCATCGAAAAAGGAGCGACTGGCATAGCGCACCAGAACGGAGTCGATGCGGCGTGGCAGCACCAGCACGACCTTCACTCCGCGTGCCGCAGCCCCGCGCAGGGCCAGAACAAGTGCATCCTCCGGCACGAAGTAAGGCGTTGTGATGATCACCTCTCGACGGGCCGTGGAGATGAGCGACAGCATGATCTGCAGCAGGCAGTCGCCTGTCTCGCCGGGGCCTGACGCCAGCACCTGGACAGGCACGTCAGCCACCGGCGCGGCAGGCCTGAGTTCCGTGCGCCTCAGGATCTCTTCAATACCATTGCTCCCCTCGGCCAGCCAGTCACTGAGCATGACAGCGGCCAGCAGCCCCGCAACCGGGCCCTCGACGCGCATCATCGCATCGACCCATTCGCCCACGCCGGCATCCTGCTTGAAGAACCGCGGATCAACCATGTTCATGCTGCCGGTCCAGGCGATCGCGCCATCGATCACCACGATCTTGCGGTGCAGGCGCAGATCGGAGCGCCGGACGAGACCATGCAGCAGACCAAGTGGCAGGGCGGCCCGCAGATCGACGCCCGCCGCACGCAGCGCTGCCGGTTCACTGCTGTTCCACCAGCGGCCCGCGCCCATCGCATCAATCAGCACGAGGCACGTGACGCCTCTCCCTGCAGCCCGGATCAGGGCATCGCGCACATCTGCTGTCAGGCCACCCTCACTCCAGATGTAGAATTCGACAAGAACGCTGGAACGAGCCACGTCGATGTCGGTGGCGATGCTGCGCAGAATGTCGAGCGTGTCATCGGCAAGGCTCAGCCTGTTCCCGGCGATGGCGGGGACGCCGAAGAAGCTCTCGCCCGCGCGCTGCAGCGCCTGCTGCTCGACCGGAAAGTCCTCGGCGCGAAGCAGTTTGGCATTCTCGACGATGTGCGGCGTGATGATGCGGCGGAACTCCGCGCGCAGGCTGGCGAGGCGCAACGCCCGGCGGCGGGAAATCCGCCGTTCGCCAATCAGAAAATAGAGCAGCGCCCCGAAAAAGGGCAGCGCCACGGCCAGCACCAGCCACGCAAGCGCAACACCGCGCGCCGGCCGGCGCAGCAGCACGCGCACAATCACGGCCAGCATGAGGACCGCGTGACTTGCAATCAAGAGAAATGAGGTCATCCTGCGCGCCAGCTAAGGGCAGATGCGCACATCTTGCAAGACGCCAGACGGGCGCCTGCGACTATTCGGCTGCGAGGGCCTTGAGTCCCTCGGTGACCCCCTTGAGGGACACCGTGACGGTGACGGGATCGGCCACACCCCGCATGCGGAAGCTGGTGGTGAAGTCCCTCGCAGCCTCGAGCGCGGCAAGGTCCTCCGCTGTCAGGCCGACGCTGGCGATGCAGCCGCGTGGCAGACAGGTCTGTATCTGATAGGCAAGGGCCGGACGCCCGGCCAGCGCACCGGTCACACCGGCCGGAATGTCGATGCCCAGCGGCATGATCGCGGTCAACCGGTGGGCAGCGCCCTTCTCATCATCAGCAATTGCGAAGGATGCCACCGGCGCTTTCGTCTTTTCGGAGTGGAGGCGCTGGTGCAACGCGCAGGCCTTCATGCTGTTGCTCATTTCGATACAGTGCATGACCCAGTGACCGAAGACGCGATCCGGCGTGGTTGTATCGGCCGCAGCGCCCACGGCAGTAAGGGACGTGACTCCGCAAGCCAGAAGAGACAGGATACGTTTCATGGGAACCTCTCGGGCAAAACCGGCTGTTGCTTATGTATCATGGATCTAGGGCAGCTTTCGGCAGAGGTAAAGCGCCGAATCGGTTTTTCCCGGACGCAGGGTTCCCACTCCGGACGCATGGCTTAGGCCCGTTTGCGCCTTGACTTGGCAAAGGTATCGAAAGCAACGGCAAGAACGATGATGACGCCGATGATGATCTGCTGCACGTAGGAATTGACATTCATGAGCACGAGGCCGTTGAGCAGCACGCCAATCAGCAGCGTCCCGATCACTGTCCCGAAGATCGATCCTGAGCCACCGAAGAGACTGGTACCGCCGATCACCACAGAGGCAATCACGGTGAGTTCATAGCCCGTGCCAGCCACGGCCTCGGCTGAATTGAGCCGTGCCGACAGCACGAAGGCGCCCAGTCCGGCGAAGAAACCCATGATGATGTAGACACTGGCGATCACCGAGTTGACATTGACACCAGCCAGTCGCGCGGCCTCGGGATTGCCGCCAACGGCATAGACCTGACGCCCATAGCGCGTGTAGCGCAGCACCACATGGGCTATGACAGCCAGCACCAGAAAGATGATGACGGGTACGGGAACCGAGAAGATCCGGCCCTGCCCCCACCAGGTATAGTCCGGCTGAAAACCGGAAATCGGCCCGCCTGCGGCGAAGAGTAACGCAGCGCCACGGAACACCGACATACCCCCCAGCGTCACCACGAAGGCCGGCACCTTCAACCGGGTAATTGCCACGCCCTGCAGCAGGCCTCCCAGAAGGCCCACGGCAATGGCGGCCAGTGCTGCGAGTTGCCAGCCATAGCCGATCGTCTCGTCGCCAACCGTGAATCGGTCCTGCATTCCCCCCTTTGCGACAGCAGCCGCAACCAGCCCGGCAAAGGCCAGCAGCGAACCGATCGACAGATCGATTCCAGCCGTGAGGATGACAAAGGTCATGCCAATGGCGAGAAGGCCGGTAATCGATACCTGGCGCATGACATTGAACAGGTTGATCGACGACAGGAAGCGCGGCTCCATGATCGCGAACACCAGCATGAGCAGGAGAAGGAAGATCAACGGCGCGAAGCGCGCCAGAAAACTGAACGCGTCAAAGCCCGTATCCGTAGACCTCGCCTTACCATCGCTCATCGCCAGATCTCCGTCATGCCGCCTGCGGCTGACCCAGGGTCATCAGCCGCATCAATTTTTCCTGGGTGGCGTCCCGCCCCATGATTTCGCCGGTGATACGGCCCTCGCGCATGGTGATGATGCGGTCGGAAAGCGCCATCACCTCCGGCAGTTCCGAGGAGATCACGATGATGGCAATCCCCGAACGCGCCATCTCCACAAGCAGGTTGTGCACCTCGAACTTGGCGCCCACGTCGATACCGCGCGTCGGCTCGTCGACGATCAGCACCTGCGGCCTGAGGGCCAGCCAGCGTGCCAGCACCACCTTTTGCTGGTTTCCGCCCGACAGATTGCCGACGATCTGGTCCGGCGATGCCATGCGGATGTTGAGCCGGCGGCGATACTCCTCGACCAGTGCGTCTTCCTTGGCAGCGCTGATGAAAACGCCCATCGAGGAGATCCGGTCCTGCGCGGCAATCGACAGATTGGTGCGGATCGCAAGCGCCAGGAACAGCGCCTGTTGCTTGCGGTCCTCGGGCACAAGGCCGATGCCGCTGGCGATCGCATCACGCGGGCTTCGCACGCGGATTTCCCGTCCTCCGACGGCTATCACCCCTGAATCAAAGATATCGGCGCCGAACAACGCCCGGGCCGTCTCGGTGCGGCCTGCGCCCACCAGACCAGCAAGCCCCAGTATCTCGCCCCTGTTGACCCTGAAGGAGACATCATGCAACTCGATGGCGCTGGAATCCGTGCTCTTGCGGCGGCGGCTGACATTGCGCGCCTCAAGCGCGGGCTCGCCGGTATTGAAGCTTTCCTCGCGCGCGGCCAGAAGACCAACATCCCGTCCGACCATGAGGCGGATGATGCCGTCCATGTCGGTCTCGGCCACCTTTCCGCGGCCCACGTGTCGCCCGTCCCGGAGAACGGTGTAGCTGTCGCAGATCTCAAAGACCTCTTCCAGCCGGTGTGTCACGAAAATGGTGGCGATGCCGTCACGCTTGAGATTGCGGATGATCGCGAAGAGATTTTCCACCTCGGCCCGACTCAGGGCGCTGGTCGGCTCGTCCATTACGATCAGGCGTGACTTCATGGAGAGCGCGCGGGCGATCTCGACCATCTGCTGCTCGGCCACCGAGAGATCGCGTACCAGCGCACGCGGGCTGCGCTCAAGCCCGATGCGCCGGCAGAGCGCAGCCGTCTGCTCTTCGAGGTCACGGTAACTGATGAAGACGCGTCCACCCGGTTCGCGGCCTATGAACACGTTCTCAGCCACAGTCATGTCAGGGGCGAGCGTGAATTCCTGATAGATGGTGACAATGCCGGCTGCCTGCGCCTCCTGCGGCGAGACAAATCGCACGCTGCGGCCGTCAAACTCGATGGAACCCTCATCCGGCGGCTGTGCACCGGACAGGATTTTCAGAAGGGTCGATTTTCCCGCGCCATTCTCGCCGAGAAAGGCATGAATCTCCGCCGCACTCACCTCGAAATCAACGGAATCGAGGGCGCGCACGCCGGGAAAGCTCTTGCTGATTCCCCGCATGCGGAGAAGCGGCGGTGTCTGTCCGGTCTCTACCATCTTGCAAGCGACCGGCCGGGCGGACAAGCCCGGCCGGATCTGTCCTGCTGGCTCTTACTTCACTTCGCCAAGGCGTTCGGCGGTGCTGAGATTGTCCTTGGTGATGGCCACCGGCGTGATGAGCAGCACCTTCTCGGCAGGCTTGGTGCCATCCTTGAGGAAGGCAACCAGGGTCTGGACACCAAGCGCGCTCTGCTGACCGGGGAACTGCTCGATGGTGGCGGTGAGTCCACCATCACGCACCTGAGCCAGAGCTTCCGGCAAGGCATCGAAACCGATGATGGCGATGCCGGAGAGGCCGCGGGCCTTCACGGCTTCCATCGCGCCCAGCGCCATGTCGTCGTTGGCGGCAACAATCACCTGCGGCGGCTCGGCCAGACCGGACAGAGCCGCCTCGGTCACGGACAGACCCTTGTCGCGGGCGAAGCCAGCGGTCTGTTCGAATACGATTTTGTATTTGTCCGCCACCGGATCCAGCACGTTGTGCAGGCCCTTGTTGCGGTCAATGGCGGGCGAGGCACCCGATTGTCCCTGCAGATTGATGATGGTGGCGCCATTGGGGAACATCGAAACGATGAGGTTGCCCTGGGCTTCGCCACCCTT
This sequence comes from Hyphomicrobiaceae bacterium, assembly GCA_900298995.1. Lineage (GTDB taxonomy): Bacteria > Pseudomonadota > Alphaproteobacteria > Rhizobiales > Aestuariivirgaceae > Aestuariivirga. The sequence goes on from OMIC01000022.1 coordinate 21,559, forward strand.
GACGTTGTCAGCGCCGACATGGGCCAGAATACCCTCGACCTGCGCAACCCTGCGGTCAACCGTGACCACCGGAACGCCGGCTTCAACGGCCTGCTGCAGTGCAGGCGCCATTGCATCCACCTCATTAGGGCTGATGACGATGCCCTTGACGCCCTGGGTGATTGCGGCCTCGATGTCCGCCGTCTGCTTGGGCGACGATACCTGACCATCGGACTCGACGGCTTCATAGCCCTGCTTCTCGATCTCTGCCTTGAAGGCATTCATCATGTGGACGAAGAACGGAAAGCTCAGACCCGGCACCGAGGCCAGGATCTTGTCGGCTGCGAGCGCCACCGAAGACATCAAAGGCAGTGCAAGCGAGCTCAGAATGACGGAGCGGCGTGACAGTTTCATAGCATTACTCCCGGTTTCATGTTGGTGTCCGGACATTGTCTCGGTCATTTTCAACGGCCGCTCCCGCCCGGAACATGAGAGCGCTCGTGACGGGATACTAGGACGCTCCCTGCCGGTTGTGAAGTCCGGCCTCAGAGAATAATGGAGCCGCAGCAGGTCATTTCCGAACTAGCCGGAAAGCTCCGCCACGCTCACATCGCCGTCGAACACATAGTGATTGACGCGTCTTGCGGGCAGTTCCTGGCTCTCGTTATAGGACTGCACCTCGCCTATGAGTTGCCGGGCCCGGAGAACGGATATCAGCAGGTCGCGCTCGGCATTTGTATCGGAATCCGTCGCATGGGTTATCTGGAACGACAGCCAGGTAAGCGACAGTCCCGTGTCGCGCGTGACTGCCCCGACCCACAGCGCCCGCTCGTCTTTGGATGGCCGGCTGTCATTGTGCCAGAAACCGGGCGTTCCGAGCGTCGTCTCGGCTTCGGTCAGGCCAAGGCTCCAGAACCTCACGTGATGACGTTTGCGGGGACTGTTTCCAATCGCTTTCTGAAAGCCGATGTCCTGGCCCCGGCCGAACAGGTAGAGGGTGCTGAAGGGAGCGGTTGGATAGGGCTGGTTCAGGACGAAGGCGCGGATCATGCGCCAGGAACTGCCCAGACCCAGCGGTTCGGCCTCCGCCCAGCCAAGGGCTGCGAATGCCGCGCGCAATTGCGACTGCGTGCCGATGAGCGCCACGTTGACGGGATCGCCCGGCAAGCCATCTCCGGCGCTTGTGTATTGAGGCACATGCTTGCGTTTCAGGATCCTGAGTCCGAGCCGGATCGCCCATGGAAGAATGACGTAGGCGCCGATCCCATAGGTGACGCCGACCGCCAGCATCCACGGCAGCCGGTGATCCGTGAACCGGAAGATGACAAAAACAATGAGCCAGACAGTGAAAAACCCCAGTCCGAGGATCAGGGCTCTCCGCCACAGCACGCTCAGCAGTCTCATGGGCTGGTTGCCGCAAGTTGTGACACACACCGGCCCACAGGCCGATCAGCCGGCCATGCTAGTTGATCACCGCACCGGTTTCCAGCCTGGCCGCATCGCCTGCCCTGGACGCCTAGCCGATTGTCATCAGGCTCGCATTGCCCCCTGCGGCAGCCGTATTGACCGACATCGAGACCTCCTCGAGAAGCCAGTTCAGGCAATAGGCCTCGGCATGTCCCGTAAGTTCGCGACCGGAAGCCGCCTGAACCGGCACCAGCGGTCCCGGGAGCCTTGCGATCCGGACGGTCAGGTCCCGCACGCGCGCCGCCTCACCCTCGATGAGGGCGGCGGCGAAAGGATCACCCGACTCCCAAGCGGTGCTCCAGCTGAGCCGGACGGCCACCGATGCCGGAAGCGACGGGAGTGACTGCGCAAGGCTGCTCCCGCCGTCGATCACCGCCTCATTGCCTGTTGCCAGAACCGCCGCGATCTGCCGGAACAGTCCGCGCGGACTGTCGGGCAGGAGCAGAACCCGGCCTCGCGGCTGCAACATGTAGACATTGCGCTCGCCCACTGGCCCCGGAAGTTCCTTCACCATCCCCAGCGCCGAGGCGCCGCCAAGCTCGCGCGCGGCATCTGCGTCGGCATTGTAGCCCCGCTGTCCGAGCCAGACGGCAAAGTCGCGCAGGGCAGGATCGACCTGCGCCGGGCTGTGCAGTGGCGGAACCGGTGTTCTCTGCACCAGGCGCCCGAAGTAGAGTGGCCCGCCCGCCTTCGGCCCGGTGCCCGAGAGCCCGCGTCCACCAAAGGGCTGAACACCAACGACCGCACCGATGATGTTGCGGTTGACATAGAGATTGCCCGCGCGCACCCGTTCCGTGACATGCGCAATGGTTTCATCGAGCCGGGTGTGGAGGCCGAAGGTCAGTCCGTAGCCGGTCGCATTGATCTCGCCGATCAGCAGGTCGAGATCCTCGCGCTTGTAGCGCAGCACATGCAGCACAGGGCCGAAGACCTCGCGCGTGAGCTCGGCGATGCCGGCAATCTCGATGATGGTGGGCGGGACGAAGCTCCCCAGGGCGGTTTCCTCCGGAAGCTGCAGCTGCTCGACCCGTGCGCCCTTTGCGCGCATGCGTTCGATGTGTGCCTCGATACCGGCTTTCGCATCCGGCGTGATCACCGGACCGATATCGGTACCGAGGCGGTCGGTCCGCCCGATCGAAAGCATGTGCATCGCGCCCTTGAGCATGTCGAGCGTGCGCTCGGCGATATCCTCCTGGAGGCAGAGCTCACGCAACGCGGAGCAGCGCTGTCCGGCACTGTCGAAGGCGGACGCGATCACATCCGCAACGACCTGCTCGGCGAGGGCGGAGGAATCAACGACCATGGCATTCTGGCCGCCGGTCTCGGCAATGAGCGGAATGGGCTTGCCGGCGGCTGATACCCGCTCCGCGAGCTGCGCCTGGATGAGCCGCGCAACCTCGGTGGAGCCGGTGAACATCACCCCCGCCGTCTCGGGCGCAGCCACGAGTGCGGCACCCACCCACCCGTCTCCCGGCAGGAACTGAAGCGCGCCGCGCGGAATCCCCGCGGCGTGCAGAATGCTCACGGCCTCATGCGCGATGAGCGGCGTTTCCTCTGCGGGCTTCGCGATGACCGCATTGCCGGCAACCAGCGCCGCAGCAATCTGGCCGGTGAAGATCGCCAGTGGAAAATTCCACGGACTGATGCAGACCACGGCACCCAGCGGCTTGTGGGACGCGCCCAGTGTCTTGCGGGCCTGCTCGGCGTAGTAGCGCAGGAAGTCGACCGCTTCGCGCACTTCGCCCACGGCATTGGCAGCCGTCTTTCCGGCTTCGCGCATGGCAAGGCCCATCAATGTTTCGATGCGCGACTCCATGATGTCCGCAGCGCGGGCAAGACACGCGGCGCGCTCAGGTGGAGCAACGGCGGCCCATCCCGCAACGGCTTTGGCGGCAAGCAGGACAGCACGGCCTGCATGCGCCGCCGAAACATCCGTCACCTGTCCGACACGATCAGTCCGATCGCCGGGATTGCGGACGTCGCGTGTTTCTCCGTCCGGCACTGGGCCAGCCAGGATGGGCAGCGCTCGCCAGGATGTGGCGGTCGTTTCCCTGAGCGTGGCGGAGAGCTCCGCGAGCGCCGTCTCGCTTGCAAGGTCGATCCCCTGCGAATTCTGCCGGTCCTTGCCGAACAGGTCTTTGGGCAGTGCGATCTGGTCATGCGGCATGCCGATGACCGGCATCGCCTCGGCCACGTCCACCGGATCGGCGATGAGATCATCCACGCTCACGGCGGGATCGGAGATCCGGTTGACGAAGGAAGAGTTGGCGCCATTTTCCAGAAGCCGCCGCACCAGATAGGCGAGCAGCGTCTCATGCGTGCCGACGGGCGCATAGATGCGGCACGGGCGGTCGAGCTTGTCCGGCCCAACCACCTCGTCGTAGAGAGGCTCGCCCATGCCATGCAGGCACTGGAACTCATAGCGGCCAACCGCGAAATCCGGCCCAGCCAGATGATGGATCGTTGCCAGCGTCTGGGCATTGTGGGTGGCGAACTGCGGAAACACCTGCTCCGGCGCCGACAGCAACTTGCGGGCGCAGGCGATGTAGGAGACATCGGTGTACACCTTGCGCGTATAGACGGGAAAGCCGTCGAGTCCGTCGACCTGCGCGCGCTTGATCTCGGCATCCCAGTAGGCGCCCTTCACGAGGCGCACCATGATCCGGCGGTCCGACCGCCGGGCAAGGTCAATGATGAAGTCGAGCACGAAAGGGCAGCGCTTGCCATAGGCCTGCACCACGAAGCCAAGTCCATTCCAGCCAGCGAGATCGCGATCGAGACTGAGCGACTCGAGGAGATCGAGCGAGAGCTCGAGGCGGTCGGCCTCTTCCGCATCAATGTTGAACCCGATGTCATACTGACGGGCAAGACCCGCGAGCTGCTTTACCGACGGCAGCAACTCGCGCATCACGCGGGCCGCCTGGGCGCGGTTGTAGCGGGGGTGGAGGGCGGAGAGCTTGATAGATATGCCGGGGCCGTCATAGATGCCCCGCCCCGCAGCAGCCGCGCCAATGGCATGAATGGCGGCTTCATAGGCCTGGTAATAGCGCCGGGCATCAGCTGCAGTCGTGGCCGCCTCGCCCAGCATGTCATAGGAATAACGAAACCCGCGCACTTCGAGGGGCCTGGCGCGGCGGAGGGCCTCGGTGATGGTTTCGCCCGTCACGAATTGCTCGCCCATCATGCGCATCGCCATGTCCACGCCACGGCGGATGACGGGCTCGCCCGCGCGCGCAATGAGTCTGGTCAGCGCGGCACCAAGGCTGCGGTCGCTCACCGTCGACGTGAGCTTGCCCGTGACGACGAGCCCCCATGTGGCCGCATTGACGAACAGCGACTTCGTTCCGCCGAGATGGGACTTCCAGTCACCCTCCGCGATCTTGTCGCGGATGAGGGCATCGCGCGTCTCGAGATCGGGAATGCGCAGCAGCGCCTCCGCGAGGCACATCAGTGCAATGCCTTCCTGGCTCGACAGGGCATATTCGTGAACCAGCCCCTGAACACCGGTGCCTGTGTGCTTGGCACGGAGCGCCTCGATCAGCCTGCGGGCTGTTGCGGCGATGGCCGACTTGTGCGCGGCGTCCATGCGGGCGGCGTTGACCAGCGGCGGCAGGCACAACTGCTCGGGGCGGCGGCAGGCGGCGGTGATCGCCTGGCGCAGGGCCGTCTGCGGACGAACTGGCGGTGCAAATGCGGAAAAGACCGGTTCGCTGGTGACAGAGTGGTGCGTGCGATGCTGCATGTCCTGCCTCCTCCAAACGCGCGGGTATGTCCGGCGAAATGGAAGTTAGCACGAAATCAAAAGTGTTTTTGATCTTTCAGACGTCATTTGCTAGTGGCTCTCTCTAAATTAAAATAAAATTGAAGATGTATTGCCCATGGAAAGATCAAAATCCGGTGAAATTGATGATTTCGATCTCAAGATCCTCACGGCGCTTAGCGAGGACGGTCGGATGACCATCACCCAGCTCGCGAAGCGGGTCGGGCTGTCCAATACCCCCTGCCAGGTGCGGCTCAGGAAGCTGATGTCCGAGGGCTATATCGAAGGTTTCCGAGCAGTGCTCAATCCCTCGCGGATGGGCCTCGATCATGTCGCCTTCGCCGAGGTCAAGCTGACACACACCCATGAGGAGGCGCTGCGGGCCTTCAACAGCGCCGTGAAGACGATTCCAGAAGTCGAGGAGTGCCACATGATCGCCGGACGCTTCGATTATCTCCTGAAGGTCCGGACCCCAGACATCCAGCGCTACAGGCATGTGCTTGGGGAGAGCATCTCCGGACTGCCCTTTGTCGCGAGCACCTCGACCAACGTGGTCATGGAAACCGTCATGGACAACTGGAGCCGGGCGCGCCGCACCGGCGGCTGACGCGGCAGCAAGACCAGTTGCGGCGTCGAGCTTGAGATTTCCGGAAAGCAGATCGGGCTCAAGGCCTCGGTCGATCTGAGCGGCCTGCGCGTGAGGCTCAGATCCTAGCGCCGCCCGGTCAGGCCTCAGACCGTCTGAAAACACAGAACCCCGCCGGCGGGTGCCTGGCGGGGTCCTGTTTGAGAGATCGGACGACAAAGTTTGGTTGCGGGAGCCAGATTTGAACTGACGACCTTCAGGTTATGAGCCTGACGAGCTACCGGGCTGCTCCATCCCGCGTCATACGCGAGCGGTATGTAGCAATCGCACCGGGGTTTGTGAACCCCCGGGGCGAAATTCTTTTCGGAGTCCGGCGCCAGTCCGGGTGGATTGATTATGACAGCCGGACTGCGCAGTCTGGCCCGGGTTCAACGCTGAAGAGGCCGGTGCCATGGCCGGGACGCCGAAACGCCTGCCCTCCCCTGCCATGCTCCAGCTGGCGGCGGTCGAGGAGCTGCGGGCGCTGCAAGCCCTGCTGGCCGAGGCGCGGCCGGAGGCGAGCGTGCATGGCGCCCGCCGCCGCATCAAGCGCCTGAGAAGCCTGCTGCGGCTCATCCGCGTGCCCCTCGGCGAGACGGTGTTCGAACAGGCCAACACGGCCCTGCGCGAGGCTGCGGATGCGCTCGCGGGAACCCGACGGGCCGAGGCGCTGGTGGTCGCGGCAGCCCGTCTCGAACCGGCAACGGCACGGTCCCCCTTCTGGCGGCCACTGGCCAATGCCCACAGCCTGTCGCATGCCGCGAACATGCCTCCCGAGGCCGGGCTCGCGGCGGCCCGGGCAGCCATCGCCAGGGCAGTGCAGGCGCTTGTCGCGGCTGATGTGGCGGATGGCGATCCCGACGCAGCCGGCCACGCTCTTCTGGATGCCTATGCCAAGGCGCGCAAGCGCCTTCGCCATGCGCTGGCCAGCGGCGAGCCCGAGCAGTTGCACGAGGCCCGCAAATACGTGATCCACCACCTGCATCATCTCGCCGTCCTCGACATTGGCACGAAGAAACAGGCGGCACGGCTTGAAGTCCTGCGCGAGGTGCTGGGCGATCTCAACGATCTCGATGAACTGGCACAGCTGGCGGAGGGTGCGGCGGCCACACCGTCCCGCGCCGGGGTGCCGATCCGCAAGGCCCGCGCCCGGCTGCTGACACAGGCCAAGGAGGCAGCGGACCAGCTGTTTGAGCATGGGGCCGGGACCTATGCGCGGCGGCTGGGCCTGACGCTGGGTTCTTGACGGTTCCCCCACGCCGGCGGCTGGGCTAATCCTGCGACAATGTCCGCTTCGCCTGCGATTCCCTCGCCCCGCGCCACTCTGACGGTCGTGTTTGTGAGCTTCGGGGTTGCCGTCGGCGCCCTCGCGGGATCAATGCCGACCGTGATGCGCAATGCAGGTATTTCGGCAGAAATGCTGGGTCTGGGCCTCACCCTTTCGACATTGCTGACCGTGGGGGCCATGTCGCTGGGCGGCCATCTGGCGCGCCATGCCTCCAATCGCGCCATGCTGCTGGCGGTCCTTCCGGTCTTTGCCCTGTCGCTCTTCGCCTATCTCACGGCCCAGTCCGTCCCCTGGTTCTTTCTGGCCTTTCTCCCCATGGGTGCCTGTTTCGGCCTCACCGACCTGTTCATGAACGCCGAGGCCGTGGCCATCGAGCATGACATGCGCCGCCCCGTATTCCTCACCTTCCATGCCGCCCTGTCTGCGGGCGTTGGCGTCATGGCGGTCACCGCAAGCTATCTCGCAACCGAGGCCGGCACGGCGGCGGTGGGTGCCGTCGCCGCCAGCTTCTTCGCCGCGGCCTGGCTCATGGTCTATCGCGCGATCGCGCCGCGACCGCTGGCACAGGGCAAGGGGTCCGGAGCGGGGCCCCTGCCCAACCGGCAGCCGCTCATCCTCCTCGGGATTGCCGCCGGGCTCATCATTGCCGCAGAGACAGCAGCCCTGCTCTGGTCGGCCAAACTGCTGGACGATCTCGCACCGGCCCTTGCCGCCATTGCCGGGCTGGGCGCGGCCTTTTTCGGCCTGTGCAATGCGCTCGTGCGCTTTCCGGGCGACCGCATGCGGGCCCGGCTGGGCGACATGCCGCTGCTCATCGGCTCGCTGGCCGTGTCGATCCTCGGCTTTGTGGCGCTCGGCCTGTCGACGCACTTCGCGGTGAGCGTCGCGGCCTTCGCCAGCGTCGGCTGCGGACTGGCCCTGCTCATTCCCTGCATCTTCGGCATGTCGGCGCGGCTCGTGCCCGCCAACCGCGCGGCCGCCCTCAGTTTCGTCTCGATGCTGACGGCCCCGCCCCGCATCCTGGCTCCGACGCTCATCGGCTTTGCCGCCGCCGGTCTTGGCCTCGCCGCCGCCTTCGGGCTCGTCGCGATTGGCCTTGTGGCGGCGCTCGCCCTCATCCTGGCCTTCAGACACAAGGGGTATCTTGCATGAGCGATGATCTCGACGGGGCGCGGCGCAGTGCGCAGAGCTGGTACTGGTGGGGCATTCCGACCTTCTTCCGCTGTCCCTGGAACGAGGATCCGGCGGCCGCCGACATCGCACTGGTGGGCGTGCCGCACTCATCGGGCAACGGATCCACCGAGCGCGACCAGCATCTGGGTCCGCGCGCTGTCCGCCATGTCTCGGGCTTCTATCGCCGCAGCCACTTCGTTCACGGCTTCGCGCCGTGGGACAAGGCGCGCATTCATGATCTTGGCGATGTGCCGCTGCCCGAAGCCATGAACAACGAGGCCTGCGTGCGCGACATCGAGGCCTATTACCGCAGGCTCGACGAGGCCGGCACCCGCCCCGTTTCGATGGGTGGCGATCATTCGGTCACGGGCCCCATCCTCAAGGCCATTGCAGGGCCCGGCCGCAGGCTGTCGGGCGGCAAGCCCTGCGCGCTCATCCACTTCGATGCCCATACCGACTCTTATGACAACATGCCCCACTGGCTGGGCGCCAGGCGTTCGGCGGCGCACTGGGCTGCCTACACAGCCAAGGAACACGCCGTCGATCCGGCGCGCAGCGTGCAGATCGGCATGCGCGGGCATCCGTCCGGCGCGATCCACAAGGGCGGCGTCGGCGGGTCGAGCCGCGAGCTGGGCTACCGCGTGATCACCATGCAGGAGTTCGAGGAACTGGGAATTGCCGCAACACTCGAGATGATCCGCACCCGCGTGGGCGACGGTCCGGCCTACATCACCTTCGATCTCGACTGCATGGATCCATCCGTGGCGCCCGGCGTGTCCAACATCGAGCCGGGCTTCTCAGGGTTCACGATCCGTGAGGCCACGCGCCTGCTGCAGGGGCTCAGGGGTCTCGACATCATCGGCGGCGACGTCGTCTGCCTGATGCCGACCAAGGACAACCCGAACCAGATCACGGCCCAGATGGCCATGGTCATGATGTTCGAGATCACCTGTCTGATTGCCGGACGGCACTGATCCCAACAAGAACCCCCGGACCAATTTGGAGTTGGTCCGGGGGTTTTTTGGGGTTGTTGTGTATGAAGGTTTGAAGATCTGTCATTTGCAGGCCTGGCGGCGACCTACTCTTCCGCGTCTTGAGACGAAGTACCATTGGCGCTGGAGCGATTTACGGCCGAGTTCGGGATGGGATCG
>OMIC01000023.1 GCA_900298995.1 Hyphomicrobiaceae bacterium
CCTCAGCCTGCTGGAACGTCACAACTTTCTTCGCCGGGTCATATGGCTTGCGATGCGCGACTTCCTTGCCGAACAAGTCGCCGAGCAGATGGTTTTGAAGTTCGACTAGAAAGTCCTCTGTATATGCCACTGCATCACCAAGGCTGTCGATGAACCGCTCGCACAGACCATTGATGACCACAGCCTGCGCGGCAGTAGGAGGCGTCCATGGGAATATCGTGCCATCTGGAAGCTGCGCCGGGATTGTTCGCATGACGTGAGCAACGAACTCGGAATGCATCAGATTCCTTGTGTCGTGAAGGACGACCGACATGGCTGTGCGGAATACGAGGATTCGCGGGTCGATGACTTGCCGCTTCTCCACTAGAAAAACGAACTTCAAAACAGCATCGGAGAATTGCGCGTATTCCTCTGATAGCTTCGGGAACCGGGCGGCGGGCAGGTCATATGGTTGGCCGTTCAGATGAGCCTGTGCGGCGTATTCCAGCTGGATCATCATCGTGCGGAGGGTGTTCGACAGCTCTATGGACGTATCCGCAACCTCCCGGCAGATCGAAACAGCATCTTCAAACATTGCCGCCTTCAATCGGCGCCGCTCGTTCTCAGCTACTGCATCGCGCGACTGTTTGCCCTGCGAGCGCATCTGGAGAATGAGGCCGCCGAAACCGATGATGCCAACGCCGACCGTAGAAACCGCTCCAATCACCGCCGCCTTCGTCTCCGCTCCGAAGCCGCTCCAAAGCATATACAAGTCGTTCATGGCCCCTCCCTGATCGCAGCAATGTAACTGACCACAAGGCTGAACCGAAGTGTTTCTGCACGCGCGGGCGCGCATGTAGGGAAACCCCGTGTAGCGCGACAAACTTGTTGAGAATTGCGCGACAATCAGGATGAGAAAGTGATTGTCGTGGCGCGTCAATCAGTGCCGATTTTGATTGTCGCTGGCAAGGCCTGGATTCTCATCCTGATTGTCGCGGATGGCATCGAGGACCTTTGGTGTGGTGTATGCAGCAGGTCTGCCTGCTCCTGACCGTCGCGCCTGAGCGGTTCGGCGCCGATAGCTCTCGACGTTCATTTCGAAGATTGTGGCGTGGTGGACGAGCCGGTCAACGGCGGCCAAAGTCATGGCAGGGTCCGGAAAGACGCGATTCCATTCGCCAAAGGGCTGATTTGCGGTGATGAGCGTTGATCGGCGCTCGTAGCGGGCGCTGATCAGTTCGAAGAGGACAGAAGTCTCGGCCTGATCGCGTGAGATGTAGGCAAAATCGTCCAGGATCAGCAGGTGATACTTGTCGAGTTTGGCGATGGCCGCTTCGAGCGAAAGTTCGCGCCTTGCCACCTGCAAGCGTTGAACAAGGTCAGAGGTGCGCGTGAACAGCACACGCCAGCCATTTTCAACGAGCGCCAGTCCGATTGCTGCAGCCAGATGGCTTTTGCCGCCGCCCGGCGGGCCGAACAGGATGAGATTGGCACCCTGCTCAAGCCAGCCATCGCCAGCGCACATCGCCATGACCTGCGCCTTGGAGATCATCGGCACGGCCTCGAATGCGAAGCAATCAAGGCTCTTGCCCGCAGGCAAATGAGCTTCTGCCAGGTGCCGCTCGATCCGCCGCCGATCACGTTCGGCCAGTTCGTGTTCTGCAAGGGCGGCAAGGAACCTGCTGGCAGGCCACCCCTCCTTGTCCGCCTGGGCGGCGAAGTCTCCCCAGATGTGTTTGATGGTGGGCAAGCGCAGTTCGTTGAGCATGAGGCTCAGACGCTGGGCGTCGATTGCGAGTCCGGCGGTACTCATGCTGCGGCTCCCTGTTCGATCAGGCCGTCGTAGATCGAGAGCGGGACGAGTTCGACGACTACGTCAGGCAAATCGGCAGGATCGGGACAGAACCTTGCCCGCAGGGATCGGATGCAAGGAAGACGGTGCGCTGCCAGATCCTCGGTCAATATCTGGGCCAGCTCGGCCTCACAGGCACGCTCATGGGCAATGGCGAGTAGGTCCACAGTTGTCCGGCAGGCCTCGCGTTCACCTCGAACTTCCAGCAGGTGATGGAACATCAGCCGGAAGGCATCTCTGGGGAATAGGCTGTCGCGATAGACCAGGCCCAACAGGGCCATGGGTTTGCGGCGCAGTGAATGGATGACGTGTCGATAATCGACGATATGTCCGTGCTTGCCATTGGCGCCAGCACGGCCGCGCTGGAGCGTCATGAACTTTGTGCCACCGATGAATACGTCGAGGCGATCATCGTAGAGGCGCACTCGCAGACGATGGCCAATCAATCGCGACGGGACAGAGTAGAACACCTTGCGCAAGGTGAAACCGCCCGAGGAGGTAACTGACACCAGCACTTCCTCGTAATCAGCGGTACGCGTGTCTGGCAGAGGCTGCAGGGATTTGCGCTCGGCATCAATGCTAGGACCGTGGCGCCGATTCCGGGCGGTCACGACTTCATCGATGAAGCGACGATAGGCAGCCAGGTCCGCAAAGTCCTTGGTGCTGCGCAGCAACAGGGCATCCTTCACCCCGGCCTTGATATGGCCGTGGGCGCTCTCGATCGAGCCATTCTCATGGGCAATACCTGTGTTGTTGCGCGTCGGTTCCATCCCGTAGTGGGCGCAAAGCGCATCATAGCGCCGGGTCAAGTCGGCCTTGGCATCGGCCTCCAGGTTACGGAATGCGGCTGACAAACTGTCGGTTCGATGCAGCCGCGGTGCCCCGCCGGCCGACCACAGCGCATTTTGCAGTCCCTCGGCCAGAGCCACAAAGCTCTCGCCGCCCAGAATGATATGGGCATGCTCGAAGCCGCCGCACGGCAGCCGGAAATGATAAAGCAGGTGAGCCAGTGGTTTACCGGCGATGGTTACCTCCAGATCGTTCATGCAGGTAAAGTCGGAAAGGCCCATACGTCCCGGCTCATGTACCTGGCGGAAAATAACTTCACGGTCTTGCCCATGCAATGCGCGCCAATGACGGATGCGCCGTTCCAGCGTCCGTCGTGAGCCAAACTCGGTCTCTGGAGATCGGCGCCGCAGTTCCTCGAAGATTGCGATGGGCCGCAGCCCCGGAGACGCCTCTAACATGGGGACGACAATCTCTTCGAATATCCCCGCCAAGGGATCTGGGCGTCTGCGGCTGCGAGCGCTTTGCCTCTGGGATGGGAGTTCGCCGCTTTGCAGCAAGCGGTAGCCGGTGGCCGTGCTGAACCCGGCCTTTGCCGCCGCCAGAGCGACGGGCGCATTACGTCTGTTGGTCATGAAAAGTCTCACCTGATGATCATTGATGTGTCGACCGGCCACACGTCAGGTCCTCCTTCTGGGAAAACCTCATGCATAGCGGCCACCACGACCATCACAGACACTCTGAAACAGAATGCCTCCGGTGTGTTGGGATCGGCTCCGGGCTACGCCCCGCGCCGATCCCAACACACCGGATTCTCATCTTCATTGTCGCGCGTTCTCATCCAGATTGCCGTGCTACA
>OMIC01000024.1 GCA_900298995.1 Hyphomicrobiaceae bacterium
ATTCTCTTATATTCCAAAACGCTTACGACCATGTCTCTTGCTGCCCCAGGTTACCCCAGGACACGCCAAAACACACGCCGTCCGCGTCTCTCTTCCTCTCTTCACTTGTCAATCAGCAAGCAGAGCAGCCATCCCGGCCGGCATCCGAAAGGACCCCGGACCACGACGTCAGCTCTGAACAGCAAACAAAGGAACCGCAGCGCTTCAAGCACCACGACCCCCTCAGCTGGGAGCGGTCCTATAGAGTGTGCCACCGGCAGGAGTCAAGCGCGCCGAGGGGAAACTCGCCATGAATCTGACAAGCATCTGATATGAAGGGGTTATCAGGCTGTCATCCTGGGCGCTGCGCGGCTGCCGGACGCGACCGCCGGGCGGGCGGCCGCGGACGGCCCGCACTATTATCAAAGGAGAGCGGCATCCGGCCTTGCACGATGGCGCCGCCGCGGGCGAACGGGGCTGTTTCAATCGGGCCGGATATTGCTCTAAGCTCCCTCCAACGGAGGCTGCCATGACACAATCGCCCAAGACGCCGCTCAAATACCGGTCCCAGGCCTGGTTCGACAATCCCGCCAACGCCGACATGACGGCGCTCTATCTCGAGCGCTATCTGAACTACGGACTGACGCGCGCCGAGCTTCAGGGTGGCAAGCCGATCATCGGCATTGCCCAGACCGGTTCCGACCTCTCGCCCTGCAACCGCGTGCATGTCGAGCTGGTCAGGCGGGTGCGGGACGGCATCTATGAGGCAGGCGGCATTCCGCTGGAGTTCCCCATCCACCCGATCCAGGAGACCGGCAAGCGCCCCACCGCCTCGCTGGACCGCAATCTCAGCTACCTCTCGCTCGTCGAGGTGCTCTACGGCTATCCGCTGGACGGCGTGGTGCTCACCATCGGCTGCGACAAGACCACGCCCGCCTGCCTGATGGCAGCGGCGACCGTCGACATCCCAGCCATCTGCCTCTCGTCAGGCCCCATGCTGAACGGCTGGTACAAGGGCCAGCGCACCGGCTCGGGCACCATCGTGTGGATGGCGCGCGAGAAGCTCGCGACCGGCGAGATCGACTATGAGGGCTTCGTTGAACTCGTCGCCACCTCCGCGCCCTCGACCGGCTTCTGCAACACCATGGGCACGGCCACCACCATGAACTCGCTGGCCGAGGCGCTCGGCATGTCTCTGCCCGGCAATGCGGCAATTCCCGCGCCCTACCGCGAGCGCGGCCAGATGGCCTATGCCACGGGCCGGCGCATCGTCGACATGGTGAAGGAAGATCTGACGCCCTCGAAGATCATGACGCGCGAGGCCTTCGAGAATGCCATCGCCGTCAACACCGCCATCGGCGGCTCGACCAACGCCCCCAATCACCTCAATGCCATTGCCGCGCATCTTGGCATCGAACTCACCGTGGCCGACTGGGAGAAGCATGGCTACGATCTTCCGCTCCTCGTCAATCTCCAGCCGGCTGGCGAATATCTGGGCGAGGACTATCACCGCGCCGGCGGCGTTCCCGCCGTGCTGGCCGAACTCATCGCGGCCGGCAAGATCCACGAGGGCTGCGTCACCGCCAATGGCCGGACGATCGGCGAGAACTGCAAGGGCAAGTTCTCCTGGGACCGCTCGGTGATCCGCGCCTTCGCAGAGCCGCTCAAGGAACATGCCGGGTTCAAGCGCCTCTCGGGCAATCTCTTCGACAACGCCATCATGAAGACCAGCGTGATCTCGGAGGAGTTCCGCAAGCGCTATCTCTCCAACCCGAAGGACCCCAACGCCTTCGAGGCCAAGGCGATCGTCTTTGACGGGCCGGAGGATTACCATGCCCACATCGATGATCCCAAGCTGGGCGTTGACGAGAACACCATCCTGTTCATCCGCGGCGTCGGCCCGCTGGGCTATCCCGGCGCGGCGGAGGTCGTGAACATGCGCGCGCCGAACTACCTGCTCGAGAAGGGCATCCGCTCGCTGCCCTGCGTGGGCGATGGCCGCCAGTCCGGCACGTCGGGTTCACCCTCGATCCTCAACGCCTCGCCGGAGGCCGCGGCAGGCGGCGGGCTTGCCCTGCTGCAGAACGGCGACAAGGTTCGCATCGACCTCAACACGGGCAGCTGCGACATGCTGGTGCCGGCGGATGAGATCGCCCGGCGGCGCGCCGAGCTGGAGAAGAACGGCGGCTACAAGGTTCCGCCCAGCCAGACTCCCTGGCAGGAGATCTTCCGCAAGGAAGTGGGCCAGCTCGCCGAGGGCATGGTGCTGAAGGGCGCCACCAAGTTCCAGCGCGTGGCCAAGACCATGGGCCTGCCGCGCGACAACCACTAGCGGCCAGCATGCTGGAGCTTCGCTCCGAGTCGATCCGCGCGCGCTTCACCACTCTCGGCGCGCGCCTCGTCGCGCTCGATTTCGCGGGCGCGGACGTGGTGATGGGTGGAGGTGATGACGGCGCGTTCCTCACCGGCGACTGGACGGCGGGCGCGGTGATCGGCCGGATGGCCGGACGCATCGCCGGGGCTCATGTGACGATTGACGGCACGCGCCATGCGCTCGCCCCCAACCACGGCCAGGACCAGCTGCACGGCGGCCCGGACAATTTCGCGGTCCGCCACTGGGATGTTCAGCATACGGAGGACATGCTGCGCTTCACGCTGCACTCGCCCGATGGCGACCAGGGCTACCCCGGCGCCTTGGAGGCTGCCGCCACCTATACGCTTTCGGGGGCAACCCTGGCGCTCGACCTCGAGGCCCGAACCACCCGGCCCACCGTCATCAACCTCACCAATCACGCCTACTGGAACCTCTCGGGCGGCGCGCGCGGCGCCTTCGAGCACGAGATGCGCATCCTGGGCGCGGCCTATCTGCCCCTCGATGACGCGCTCCTGCCCTCGGGCGAGATCCGCGGCGTGGCCGGCACGCGCTGGGACTTCCGGCAACTGCGGACCGTGGGTGGCGTCTACGACAATTGCTGGGCGCTCGACGGCGTGCGCGGCCAGCTGCGCCACGGGCTGAGCCTGCGGGATCCCGTCTCGGGCCGCGGCATGGAGGTCTGGACCACCGAGGCCGGCATGCAGATGTACACGGCCGAACACTGGAACCCGGGCTTTCCCGGCAAGACCGGCCCGCTCCGGCCCTATGCCGCGATCGCCATCGAGCCGCAGAACTTCCCCGATGTGCCGAACCATCCCGGGTTTCCGAGCGCGGAGCTGCGGCCGGGCGTGGCCTACCGCCACAGGATCGAGTGGCGGTTCTCGCACTGAGGGCGCTCAGGCGGAAAGAGAATTCACAATGTCAATCAGCACAGGCACGGCACGTCACGCACCCGTCCTAGCAGATGTTAGGAATAAAGTCAACGCCTTTTCGGAAGTTTTTTCCTAGGCAGAGATTGCCTAGAGGAAGTTGTAGGGATCGACATCCACCTGCAGCGCCAGCGATCCCCGTGGCTTCACGTCCTTCAGCCACAGCCTGAGATAGGCCTGCAGGTTCACCTCGCGCCGCGCCTTGACCAGCAGCCGCCAGCGGTGCCGCCCGCGCACCATGGCGATGGGTGCTGCGGCCGGGCCCAGCACGCTCACGCCCTCGGCCAGCGGCGCGCTGTGGCCGAGCTGGCGCGCGAAGCGTTCGCTGTCCGGCCCATCGGGGCCCGAGACGACGAGGGCCGCGAGCCGCCCGTAGGGCGGCAGTCCCGCCTGCTCGCGAATGGCCTTCTCCTGCGCGAAATAGGCATCGCGATCGCCCTTCCTCAGCGCCTGCATCAGCGGATGCTCGGGAAGATAGGTCTGCACCATGGCGCGCCCCGGCTTGGCGCCGCGTCCTGCCCGCCCCGCCACCTGCGCCAGCAGCGCCCAGGTGCGTTCGGCCCCGCGCGGATCGGTCGACTCGAGCGCCAGATCGGCATCGACCACGCCCACCAGAGTCAGATGCGGAAAATGGTGGCCCTTGGCCACGAGCTGCGTTCCGATCACCAGATTGTAGCGGCCCTCCTCGACGTCGCGCAGCGCATCGCTGAGCAGCGTGCCGCGGGCGAGGTCACTCGAGAGGACGGCGATCCGCGCCTCGGGGAATTGCAGTGCTGCCTCCTCCGCCAGCCGCTCGACCCCCGGTCCCACCGGCACCATCTTTCCCTCCGCCTTGCAGCTCGGACAGGCGGGCGGCATGGGCTCGAGATGTCCGCAGTGATGGCACATCAGCTGGCGGCGGAAGCGGTGCTCGACCAGGGCGGCCGCGCACTGCGGGCATTCGAGCCTGTGGCCGCAGGCCCGGCACAGGGTGAGCGGCGCATAGCCGCGGCGGTTCAGGAACAGCAGCGCCTGATCGCCCTCCGCTAGGGTTCGCCTGACCTCGTCCACGAGCGGCGGCGACAGCCACTGCCCCGGCTCCGGACTGGCGCGCTTCAGGTCGATGAGGCCGATCTCGGGCAGTTCCGGCCGGCCATGCCGGTCCCTGAGACGAACCACGCCATAGCGGCCGCGATCGACGTTGACGAGCGTCTCCAGCGAGGGCGTGGCAGAGGACAGCACCACGGGAAAACGTCCGAGCGAGCCATAGAGCACAGCCATGTCACGGGCGTGATAGGGCACGCCGTCATCCTGCTTGTAGGCGCTCTCGTGCTCCTCATCGACGACGATCAGCTTCAGGGTCTTCCACGGCAGGAACAGCGCCGAGCGCGCGCCCACCACGATCCGTGCCGTACCCTCGGCAACCCCGCGCCAGACGCGCTCGCGTTCACGCGGGCGCAGGCCCGAGTGCCAGGCCGCGGGCTCGGCGCCGAAGCGGCGCTCGACGCGCGCCAGGAATGGCGGGGTCAGCGCGATTTCAGGCAGCAGCAGCAGCACCTGCCCGCCCGCGGCGAGGGCCGCCGCCATGGCCTCGAAATAGACCTCCGTCTTGCCGGAGCCGGTGACGCCGTCGAGCAGCATCACCTTGTGCTGACGCTGGGCCACCACGGCGCGCAGGGCTTCCGCCGCCGCCTGCTGATCGGCGCTCAGCGCGAAGCCGCCGGCGCCGGGATCGGGCGTCGCGAAGGCGCGGAGCGCCGGAAGCGCCACGGCCTCGAGCGCGCCGTCCCTGGCGAGCGCCTTGACGACCGACACGCCGACACCGGCCGCCTCGGCCAGTTCGCCCGCGCGCAGGGCAAACCCCTCGCGGGCAATCTCGAGGACGCGGGCGCGCTGCGGCGTCATGCGCTTGGGGACCGTGCCCGCCGCGCGCCAGGCAATCTGCTCGCGCGGGCCCTCGAGGGCGCCCGGCGCACGCAGCACCATGCGCAGCACATTGCCCGCCGGTTCGAGATAATAGGCGGCCAGCCAGTCGACGAATTTGCGATGTGTCTCGGAGAGCGGCGGCATGTCGTTGACAGCGCTGACATCGCGCAGCGCCCGGCCGGTCGCGGTCGCGCTGCCAAGCGACCAGACCACACCCGTCACCTGCCGGGGGCCCAGCGGCACGCTCACATAGGCGCCGGGCTCCAGTCTCAGCCCGGCGGGCGCCCGGTAGGAATAGGGCCCGTCCAGCGCCAGCGGGAGCAGCACCTCGGCTATGGCGGAATCGCCGGTCATCCCGTCTGAAATAGACTTGGGGGGTGGCAGCTTCCAGCCTTATATGGCCGGGCCATGAAGGAACCTCTTGTCCGCGAGATCGTCTGCCTCGAGCCCTCCGCGCTCGCCCAGCGCCTGAAGGGCGAGCGTCACCTGACACTGCTCGAGAGCGTGATGCGCACCGAGCAGCTCGGGCGCTACTCCTTTCTCGCCTGCAACCCCAGGGCCACGCTGGAGGTGAACGCCGCCGGGACCTTCCTCGACGGCGTCGCGCAGCAGGAGAGCGCCCTCGGCCTCATCAGCCGCCTGGTGTCCGAAAACCGCCAGCCCCACCTGCCCGGCCTGCCGCCCTTCCAGGGCGGGCTAGCGGGCTATGTCGCCTATGATTTCGGGCGGCGTCTTGAACCCGCAGCCAGGATCCCGGACTTCGCCCCGCTCTGCCCCGATCTGATGCTCCACCATTTCGACTGCGTCGCCGCCTTCGACCACATGCAGGAGCGGGCCTGGATCATCTCGGCATCCACGGAGCGCGCCGATGAGCTCGAGGAGCTGCTCGCGCGGCGGCCGCGCGCGCTCGGCAGCCATGCCGTCACGGGCTTCGAGTCCAATTTCAGCCGCATCGCCTATGAGGAGGCCATCTCCCGCACGGTCGAATACATACTCGCCGGCGACATTTTCCAGGCCAACATCACCCAGACCTTCGCGGCGGCCCTGCCGCAGGGCTTCGATGCCCTCGCCTTCTATCTCGCGCTGCGTCGCAGGAACCCGGCCACCTTCGCGGCCTTCCTCGACTATGGCAGCGTGCAGATCGCCTCGTCCTCGCCCGAACGGCTGCTGCGCGTCGAAGACGCCAGTGTCGAGGCGCGTCCCATCAAGGGCACGCGCCGCCGGGATCCGGATCCCGCGCGCGATGCCAGCCAGATCGCCAGCCTCACCTCGAGCCGCAAGGACCGTGCCGAGAATGTGATGATCGTCGATCTCCTGCGCAATGATCTTTCGCGCGTGGCGCGGCCGGGCAGTGTCCGGGTGCCGGTGCTGTGCGGCCTCGAGTCCTACGCCAATGTCCATCACCTCGTCTCGGTCATCACCGGCGAGCTCGCCGAGCCCAATGGCATTGGCGAGCTGATCGCCGCGGCCTTCCCCGGCGGCTCGATCACCGGCGCGCCCAAGATCCGCGCCATGGAGATCATCGCCGGAATCGAACAGGCCCCGCGCGGGGTCTATTGCGGATCGATCGGCTATATCGGCTTCAATGGCCGGAGTGATCTCAACATCGCCATTCGTACCGCGCAGTTCGCCGCAGGCCGGGCGCTTGTGCAGGGTGGCGGCGGCATCACCGCGCGCTCGGACCCGGCGGCCGAATATGACGAGAGCCTGACCAAGATCCGGCGCGTCATGGAGGCCTTCGCCCCATGATCCTCATCATCGACAATTACGATTCCTTCGTGCACAACGTGGCGCGCTATTTTGTGGAGCTGGGGGCCAGGAGTCACGTCGTGCGCAATGATCAGGTCAGCCCAGGCGATCTCGCGACCGCTGCCGCCATTGTCGTGTCGCCCGGCCCCTGCACGCCGCAGGAGGCGGGCCAGTCGATGGACATCATCCGGGCGTATTCTGGGCAGCTGCCCATTCTCGGAATCTGCCTTGGACACCAGGCCATCGGCGCGGTGTTCGGCGGCCGCGTCACCCGCGCGCGAAGGCCCATGCATGGCGAGTCCTCCGAAATCACCCATGACGGCCAGGGACTGTTCGCAGGGCTTCCCCAGCGCTTTGGCGCCGGGCGCTATCACTCGCTCATCGTCGAGATCGAGGACGAGGGCGGGCCACTCCTGGTCACGGCGCGCAGCGAGGATGGCGAGATCATGGGACTGCGCCACGCAAGCCACCCCACCTATGGCCTGCAGTTCCACCCGGAATCGATCCTCACGGAGGGGGGCTATGACATGCTCGGCAATTTCCTCGAGCTGACGCGATGACGCGCACCTGGTTCAATGGCGCGCTCACCGGCGGCCGGCTTGCCCTCGACCGCGCCGACCGCGGCCTGCTGCTGGGTGATGGCCTGTTCGAGACCATCCTCACCGTCAACCGCACGCCGCTGTGGGGCAACATGCATTTCGCGCGCCTCGAATCGTCGGCGAAGGAGCTGGGAATAGGCTTCGACCGCAATCTGCTCGATGATGCGGTCTCCGAGCTTCTGGCCGACGTCCCGCCCGGACATCACGTGTTGCGCGTCACCCTCACCCGGGGCCGCGCGGCGCGCGGGCTTGGCGCAAACGGTGGTCCGCCCACCCTGCTGCTCACCCTCGATCCCTTCGACCCCGGCCTCATGTTCCGGCCCGTCACGCTCAGCACCAGTTCCATCCGGCGCAATCCGCATGCGGTGTCGAGCCGACTCAAGACCCTCTCCTACATCGACAACATCGCCGCAGCCCGCGAGGCGGCCTCCCATGGCAGCGAGGATGCGCTGCTGCTCAACACCACGGGCGGCCTGGCCTGCACCACCATCGCCAATCTATTCCTTCTCAAGGGGCGCACGCTCATCACCCCGGCGCGCGATCAGGGCATCCTCACCGGCGTGATGCGTCAGGCGCTCATCCATTCCGCCACCCATCTGGGCTATGCGGCGGAGGAGCGCGCGGTGAGCCCGGGGGAACTGCGCGCCGCCGATGCGGTGTTCCTGACCAACAGCCTGCGGTTCATCCGCCCGGTGACGGCGCTCGACCAGGACCCCGTCGCGCAGGCCGATCTGGCGCCCCTTGCCGAGGCCCTGTGCGCGGCCGCACGTCTGCAATGCGGCTATGATCCGCGGTTGATTTGGCCGGAGGCGGAGGATAAGCCTGCCGTCCAAGAGGAAGGACGCTAGATCATGAAATTCTTTGCCG
Organism: Hyphomicrobiaceae bacterium; assembly: GCA_900298995.1. Classification (GTDB taxonomy): domain Bacteria; phylum Pseudomonadota; class Alphaproteobacteria; order Rhizobiales; family Aestuariivirgaceae; genus Aestuariivirga. Next base: position 8,403 of record OMIC01000024.1, read on the forward strand.
ACACCGCCGAAGTGAAGGACATCCGCGAACTGGCCGATCTGGGCCTGCTGGATGGCGTGACCACCAATCCCTCGCTGGTGGCCAAGTCGGGCCGCCAGTTCAAGGAAGTCATCGCCGAGATCTGCGGGCTGGTCGAAGGCCCGGTGTCTGCCGAGGTGGTCTCGCTCGACTATGACGGCATGATGCGCGAGGCGGCGGACCTGCGCAGGATCGCGCGCAACGTGGCGATCAAGGTGCCGCTGACGCTCGATGGCCTCAAGGCCTGCAAGGCGCTCTCCTCCGACGGCTGCATGGTGAATGTGACCCTGTGCTTCTCGGCCAATCAGGCGCTGCTGGCTGCCAAGGCGGGCGCGAGCTTCATCTCGCCCTTCATCGGCCGCCTCGACGACATCCACCTCGACGGCACGGACCTCATCGCCGAGATCCGCCAGATCTACGACAACTACGCCTTCGACACCGAGATACTCGCGGCCTCGATCCGCACCGCGCTGCATGTGAAGCAGGTGGCGCTGATCGGCGCCGATGTGGCCACCTGCCCGCCCGCCATCATCAAGGGTCTGGTCAAGCATCCGCTGACCGACAAGGGCATCGAGCAGTTCCTCGCCGACTGGAAGAAGACCGGCCAGACGCTCTGACCGCCGATGGCCGCCGTCCTCGACGCATATGAGCGCCGCTGCGCCGCGGGCGCGCTCAGGCCCGATGCCGGACAGCGCGCCGTTGCGGCGAAACTCGATGCCCTCGCGGTGGCGCTGACGGACACAGCGCCGCAGCCAGGCCTGTTCGGCCGTTTCCGCAAGCCCGCGCCGCCGCCGCGCGGCCTCTACATCCATGGCGAGGTTGGTCGCGGCAAGACCATGCTGATGGACCTGTTCCACGCCGCGGCCGAGGCCGGACGCAAGCGCCGGGTCCATTTCCACGCCTTCATGCAGGACGTTCATGCGCGGCTGCACGCGGCGCGGCAGGATCACGCCCAGGACGCCATCGCGCCGGTTGCCAGGGCGCTCGCGCAGGAATCGCGCCTGCTCTGCCTCGATGAGATGCAGATTGCCGACATCGCCGATGCGATGATCATCGGCCGCCTGTTCGAGGCGCTGATGGCGCAGGGCGTTGTGATCGTCACCACCTCCAACCTGCCGCCGGACGGACTCTATCGCGATGGGCTCAACCGCCAGCTCTTCCTGCCCTTCATCGCGCTGATCGAGGAGCGGATGGACATCGTCGCACTCGACAGCCCCGTCGATTATCGTCTCGGCCGGGTCAGGGCGCATGAGACCTTCCTCACGCCACTGTCACCCGAAAACGATGCCCGGCTCCAGGACCTCTGGGTGCGGCTCACCGACACCGGGACCGGCATGCCGGTGAACCTCGAGGTGCTGGGCCGCAAGCTCCGCGTGCCGCAGGCGGCGGCGGGCTGCGCCCGCTTTCACTTCGACGATCTCTGCGCGCAGCCGCTCGGCGCCCCCGACTATCTGGCCCTCACCGCGGCCTTCCGGGTGGTGTTCGTGGAACGTGTCCCGGCGCTGGGGCCGGACCAGCGCAACGAGGCGCGGCGCTTCGTCCTGCTGATCGACACGCTCTATGACGCGGGCACCCGTCTGGTGGCCACCTCCGCGCAACCTCCCGAAGGCATCTATCCGGCAGGCGACCATGCCTTTGAATTCGAGCGCACCGTGTCCCGGCTCAGGGAAATGCAGTCGGCGGCCTGGTGGGGCAAAAAATCGTCGAAACTTGACGTATTGGTCAAGTTTCTCGTTCGAAAGGACTAGGCCCACGCCTTGAAGGTGTTACAGAAGGGGTCTACAGAAACGTCGCTTTTGCATCGCAAAACGGCCTCAGGGCCGGCCTCAGGAAGGACATTCGCACATGGCTCGGAAGAAAATCGCGTTGATCGGCGGCGGCATGATCGGCGGCACGCTGGCGCATCTGGCGGCTCTGAAGGAACTGGGCGACATCGTGATTTTCGATATCGCGGAGGGTCTCCCCCAGGGCAAGGCGCTGGACCTCGCCCAGTCGGGGCCGGTCGAGGGCTTTGACGCGAAGCTCTCGGGCACCAATTCCTATGAGGCGATCGCCGGGGCGGATGTCTGCATCGTGACGGCGGGCGTGCCGCGCAAGCCCGGCATGAGCCGCGACGATCTTCTCGGCATCAATCTCAAGGTGATGGCTTCCGTGGGCGCCGGGATCCGGCAGCATGCGCCGAACGCATTCGTCATCTGCATCACCAACCCGCTCGACGTCATGGTCTGGGCGCTGCAGAAATATTCGGGCCTGCCACCCCACATGGTTGTTGGCATGGCGGGTGTGCTGGACTCCGCGCGATTCCGCCATTTCCTCGCCGAGGAATTCAACGTGTCCGTCGAGGATGTGACGGCCTTCGTGCTGGGTGGCCACGGCGACACGATGGTGCCGCTCACCCGCTACTCGACGGTCGCGGGCATTCCGGTTCCGGACCTCGTCAAGATGGGCTGGTCCTCGCAGGAGAAGATCGACAAGATCGTGCAGCGCACCCGCGACGGCGGTGCCGAGATCGTGGGCCTGCTCAAGACCGGCTCCGCCTATTACGCGCCCGCCAGCTCGGCCATCGCCATGGCGGAGAGCTTCCTCAAGGACAAGAAGCGGCTGCTGCCCTGTGCCGCCCATCTCACCGGCCAGTATGGCGTCAAGGACACCTATGTCGGCGTGCCAGTGGTGATCGGCGAGAAGGGCGTGGAACGCATCGCCGAAATCGCTCTGAACGATGAGGACAAGGCCGGCTTCAGGAAGTCGGTCGACGCGGTGCACGGCCTGATGGCGGCGGCCAAGGCGATCGCCCCGGATCTGGCCTGAGCAAGTTGACGCGCACGTAAAGCAAGGACGCGCAGATGAACATTCATGAATACCAGGCCAAGGAACTTCTCCGTGGCTTCGGCGTCGCCACCGGCCGGGGCATCCCGGCCTTCAGCGTGGACGAGGCGGTCAAGGCGGCGGAAGCGCTCGGCGGCCCGGTCTGGGTGGTCAAGGCCCAGATCCACGCCGGCGGCCGTGGCAAGGGCGGCGGCGTCAAGGTGGTGAAGTCGGTGGCCGATGTGAAGGCCGAGGCGTCACGCATGCTGGGCATGCAGCTCGTCACCCACCAGACCGGTCCCGAAGGAAAGAAGGTCCAGCGCCTCTACATCGAGGAAGGCACTGCGATCGCCCGGGAACTCTATCTCTCGATCCTCGTCGACCGCGAAACCTCGCGCGTGGCCTTCATCGTCTCCACCGAGGGCGGCATGGACATCGAGAAGGTGGCGCATGACACGCCCGAGAAGATCGTCACCGTGCAGGTCGATCCCGCCTCGGGCTACTCGGCCTATGTCGGACGCCGCATCGCCGCGGCGCTGAAGCTCGAGGGCGAGCAGGTCAAGCTCTGCGTGAAGATGATCGGCCAGCTCTACCGCGCCTTTGTCGAGAAGGACATGAGCCTCCTCGAGATCAATCCGCTGGTCGTCACCAAGGACGGCAATCTCATCTGCCTCGACGCCAAGGTCAACTTTGATGACAATGCGATTGAGCGCCACCCCGAGATCCGCGAACTGCGCGACCTCTCGGAGGAAGATCCGAAGGAGATCGAAGCCTCGAAGTTCGATCTCTCCTATGTGGCACTCGATGGCTCGATCGGCTGCATGGTGAATGGCGCCGGCCTCGCCATGGCCACCATGGACATCATCAAGCTCTACGGCGCCGAACCCGCCAACTTCCTCGATGTGGGCGGCGGCGCATCCAGGGAAAAGGTCTCGGCCGCCTTCAAGATCATCACCGCGGACCCGAAGGTGAAGGGTATTCTCGTCAACATTTTCGGCGGCATCATGAAATGCGACGTGATCGCCGAGGGCGTGATCGCGGCGGTGAAGGAAGTGGGCCTCAAGGTTCCGCTGGTGGTGCGGCTCGAGGGCACCAATGTCGACCTCGGCAAGAAGATCATCCGCGAGTCCGGCCTCAATGTGATTCCCGCCGATGACCTGAACGACGCCGCCGCCAAGGTGGTCAAAGCGGTGAAGGAGGCGGCCTGATGTCCATTCTCGTCAACAAAGCCACCAAGGTCATCTGCCAGGGCATCACCGGCAATAACGGCACCTTCCACACCGAGCAGGCCATCGCCTATGGCACCCGGATGGTGGGCGGCGTGACGCCGGGCAAGGGCGGAACCACCCATGTCGGGCTTCCGGTCTTCGATACGGTATGGGACGCACGGCAGGCCACCGGCGCCGATGCCTCGGTGATCTATGTTCCGCCGCCCTTCGCGGCGGATGCCATTCTCGAAGCCATCGACGCCGAGATCCCGCTCATCGTGTGCATCACCGAGGGCATTCCGGTGATGGACATGGTGAGGGTGAAGCGGGCGCTCTCGGGCTCGAAGTCCCGCCTCATCGGGCCCAACTGCCCGGGCGTGCTCACTCCCAATGAATGCAAGATCGGCATCATGCCGGGCAACATCTTCAGGAAGGGCTCCGTCGGCATCGTCTCGCGGTCGGGCACACTCACCTACGAGGCGGTGTTCCAGACCACCCAGGAGGGCCTCGGCCAGACCACTGCCGTGGGCATTGGCGGCGACCCGGTGAAGGGCACCGAGTTCATCGACATGCTGGAAATGTTCCTCGCCGATGACGAAACCCAGTCGATCATCATGATCGGCGAGATCGGCGGCGCAGCCGAGGAGGACGCGGCGGAGTTCATCGCGCGCTCGAAGCGCAAGAAGCCCATGGCCGGCTTCATCGCCGGACGCACTGCTCCTCCGGGCCGCCGCATGGGCCATGCCGGCGCCATCATTTCAGGCGGCAAGGGCGGCGCCGAATCCAAGATCGAAGCCATGAAGCGGGCGGGGATCGCCGTGGCGGATTCGCCGGCCTTGCTGGGCAAGACACTGGTGCAGAAGCTGAAGGGGTGAACACTCCTTCAACTTTCGGCGCTTACGCTCCCTGCGCCGGGAGCCGTGAACTGAGGATGACGGGATGAACAAGACAGACCTGACAACCGCCTTCGAGCAAACCTCCTTCCTCTATGGCGGCAACGCCCAGTATATCGAGCAGCTCTACGCGACATATCTCGAGAACCCTGCCGCCGTGGACCCCCACTGGCGGCAATTCTTTGCGAGCCTCGCGGACAACGCCGCGCAGGTGAACGGTCCCTCATGGCAGCGCAAGGACTGGCCGCAGCCGGACATGGGCGACCTGGTTTCGGCGCTGGACGGCAACTGGCCTCCGGCCACGGCGGCCAAACCCGCCAGGGCCGCACAAGGCGACACGAAGGCGGCTGGCGTCTCCGCCGAGGATGTGCGCAAGGCCACGCTGGACTCGGTCCGCGCACTGATGATGATCCGCGCCTATCGCATGCGCGGACATCTGGCCGCCGATCTTGACCCGCTCCGTCTCAAGAAACCGGACAACCATCCCGAGCTCGACCCCGCCACCTACGGCTTCACCGAAGCCGACATGGACCGGCCGATCTTCCTCGACAAGGTCCTGGGGCTTGAATACGCCACACTGCGCCAGATCATCGACATCCTTAAGCGCACCTACTGCGGCACGCTGGGCGTCGAGTTCATGCATATCTCCGATCCCGCGCAGAAGGCCTGGATCCAGGAGCGCATCGAGGGTGCTGGCAAGGCCGTGAGCTTCACAGCCCAGGGCAAGAAGGCGATCCTCAACAAGCTGATCGAGGTCGAAGGCTTCGAGCAGTTCCTGAACGTCAAATACACCGGCACCAAGCGCTTCGGGCTTGATGGCGGCGAGGCAGTGATCCCGGCGCTCGAGCAGATCATCAAGCGTGGCGGCCAGCTCGGCCTCCAGGAGATCGTGTTCGGCATGGCGCACCGCGGCCGGCTCAATGTGCTGGCCAACGTCATGTCCAAGCCCTTCTCGGCCATCTTCCACGAGTTCAAGGGCGGCTCGTCCACGCCCCAGGAGGTCGAGGGCTCGGGCGACGTGAAGTATCATCTGGGCTCCTCCTCCGATCGCGCCTTCGACGGCAACACCGTGCATCTGTCGCTGACCGCCAATCCCTCGCACCTCGAGATCGTCGACCCCGTGGTGCTGGGCAAGGCCCGCGCCAAGCAGGACCAGCGCAAGGACAGGGAGCGCACCACGGTTCTGCCGCTGCTGATCCACGGCGATGCCGCCTTCGCGGGACAGGGTGTCGTGGCGGAGTGCTTCGGCCTGTCGGGTCTGCGCGGGCACCGCTCCGGCGGCTCGATCCATGTCATCATCAACAATCAGATCGGCTTCACCACCAGCCCGATCTGGTCGCGCTCCTCGCCCTATCCGTCTGACGTCGCCAAGATGATCGAGGCGCCGATCTTCCACTGCAATGGCGACGACCCCGAGTCGGTGGTCTTTGCGGCCAAGATCGCTATCGAATTCCGCCAGAAGTTCCGCAAGCCCGTGGTCGTGGACATGTTCTGCTACCGCCGCTTCGGCCACAACGAGACGGACGAGCCGGCCTTCACGCAGCCCCTGATGTACAAGCGCATCGGCAGCCACCCGACTGCCGTGACGATCTATGGCAGGCGGCTCGTCGAGGAAGGCGTCGTCACCGAAGCCGAGTTCGAGGCGATGAAGGCCGACTACCGCAGGACGCTCGAGGAGCATTTCACGGCGGCGGAGAACTACAAGGCCAACAAGGCCGACTGGCTGGATGGCCGCTGGGCCGGACTAAAGGCGGCAAGGGACCAGGAGGAACCGCGCAAGGGCGACACCGGCGTGGCAATCGAGAAACTCCGGGACATCGGCCTGAAGCTGACGAAGATCCCCAAGACCTTCAAGGCGCACAAGACCATGCAGCGCGTTCTCGAACAGCGCCGCAAGATGGTCGAGGACGGTGCCGGGCTCGACTGGGCGATGGCCGAGCAGCTGGCTTTCGGCACGCTGCTTCTCGAGGGCTTCCCCGTCCGCCTGTCGGGTCAGGACGTGCAGCGCGGCACCTTCTCGCAGCGCCATGCCGTGCTGGTCGATCAGGACACCGAGAAGCGCTACACGCCACTCAATCATCTGGTGAAGGACCAGCAGGTCAAGCTCGAGGCCATCAACTCCATGCTCTCGGAAGAGGCGGTGCTGGGCTTCGAATATGGCTATTCGCTGGCCGAGCCCAATGCGCTCACCATCTGGGAGGCGCAGTTCGGCGACTTCGCCAATGGCGCCCAGGTGGTCTTCGACCAGTTCATTTCTTCGGGCGAGCGCAAGTGGCTGCGCATGTCGGGCCTCACGGTTTTGCTGCCGCATGGCTATGAGGGCCAGGGGCCGGAACACTCCTCCGCCCGCCTCGAGCGCTATCTGCAGCTCTGCGCGGAAGACAACATGCAGGTGGCGAATTGCACGACGCCCGCCAACTATTTCCACATCCTGCGCCGCCAGCTGAAGCGCGACATCCGCAAGCCGCTGATCATCATGACGCCGAAGTCGCTGCTCCGCCACAAGCGCGCCACCTCGCCGCTCTCCATGATGGACGAGGGCACGACGTTCCACCGCCTGCTGTGGGACGACGCCGAGATGCTGACGGGCGAGGCGGTGAAGCTTGCTCCGGACGAGAAAATCCGTCGGGTCATCCTGTGCACCGGCAAGGTCTATTACGATCTCTATGACGAACGCGAGAAGCGCGGACTCTCCGACATCTACCTGCTGCGGGTGGAACAGCTTTATCCCTGGCCGCACAAGGCGCTGATCAACATCCTGCAGCGCTTCCGTCAGGCGGACTTCATCTGGTGCCAGGAGGAGCCCTATAACATGGGCGCCTGGAGCTTCGTGCAGCCCAACATCGAGCGCGTGCTCGACTTCATCAAGGCGAAGACGCCGCGCCCGCGCTATGTGGGACGCGCCGCCTCCGCCTCCACCGCAACGGGATTGATGAGCCGCCACATCAAGGAACTGAAGACCTTCCTTGATGAGGCGCTCGGCGACAGCAAGGCTTGAGGGACATAGACGATGGCAAGGGAAATCCGCGTTCCGGCTCTGGGTGAATCGGTCACCGAGGCCACGATTTCGAAATGGTTCAGAAAGGCTGGCGAGGCCGTGAAGGCCGATGAGCCGCTGGTGGAACTGGAGACCGACAAGGTCACTGTTGAAGTTCCCGCCCCCGCCTCCGGAAAGCTCGCCGCGATCGAGGCGGAAGCCGGAAAGACCGTGAATGTCGGCGCCCTGCTGGGTCTCATCGAGGAAGGCGCGGCGGGCACGGCCCCAAAGAAGGCGGAAGCTCCCGCTCCCGCCGCCGCACCAGCGCCCGCAGCCGCACCCGCCAAGGCTGAGGCGCCACTGTCACCGGCCGTGCGCAAGATGGTGGAAGAAAACAAGGTGGATACCGCGGCCGTGGCCGGCACCGGCAAGGACGGCCGCCTCACCAAGGGCGATGTCATCGCCCATCTCGAAAAGCCCGCGCCGGTCGCAGCGCCCGCAGCTTCTGCCGCACCCGCCGCAGCCGGAGAGGCCGGACGCGAGGAGCGCGTGCGTATGTCGCGGCTCCGCCTCACCATTGCCCGCCGTCTCAAGGATGCGCAGAACACCGCCGCCATGCTCACCACTTTCAACGAGGTGGACATGACGGCCGCGATGACGCTCCGCAACCAGTACAAGGAGCTGTTCGAGAAGAAGCATGGCGTGAAGCTCGGCTTCATGAGCTTCTTCGTGAAGGCCTGCGTGCAGGCCCTGAAGGAAATCCCGGCCGTCAACGCCGAGATCGACGGCGAGGACATCGTCTACAAGAACTACTACCACATCGGCGTGGCGGTGGGCACCGACAAGGGGCTTGTCGTGCCGGTGCTGCGCGACGCCGACCACTTGTCCTTCGCAGGCATCGAGAAGACCATTGCCGATTTCGGACGCCGGGCACGTGACGGGCAGCTGCAGATCGCCGAGATGCAGGGCGGCACCTTCACCATATCCAATGGCGGCGTCTATGGTTCGCTGATGTCCACGCCCATCCTCAACGCGCCGCAGTCCGGCATTCTTGGCATGCACAAGATCCAGGACCGTCCGGTGGCGGTGAGCGGCCAGGTGGTGATCCGTCCGATGATGTATCTCGCACTGTCCTACGACCACCGCATCGTCGACGGCAAGGAGGCCGTGACCTTCCTCGTGCGGGTGAAGGAAAATCTCGAAGATCCGCAGCGCGCGATCCTGGACCTCTAGGCTGTCCATGAACAGGGTCGCGATCGTCACTGGAGGAAGCCGCGGCATCGGTCGTGCCACGGCCCTCAAGCTTGCGCAGGCTGGCTATGCTGTTGTCGTCAACTACGCCACGAATGAAGTGGCCGCGCGGGAAGTTGTAGCCGCCATCACGGGCGGTGGCGGCACGGCCGTCGCCGTCAAGGGCGACGTTGCCCGCGAGGATGATGTGCTGGCGCTTTTCGCCGCTGCCGACCGGCTTGGTCCGCTCAAGGCGCTCATCAACAACGCCGGCATTCTGGACAGCCAGAGCCGCCTCGATGACATGAGCCTCGACAGGCTGAGGCGGCTGTTTGACATCAACATTCTGGGCTCCTTCCTTTGCGCACGCGAAGCGGTGAAGCGCATGTCCGTCAAGCACGGCGGCACGGGCGGGGTCATCGTCAACCAGTCGTCCGCCGCGGCGGTCCTGGGCGCGCCCGGCCTCGGCGTCGATTATGCAGCGAGCAAGGGCGCGATGGATGTTCTCACCATCGGGCTCTCGCGCGAGGTGGCGGCCGAGGGAATCCGCGTCAACGCCGTGAGGCCCGGAATCATCGATACCGAAATCCATGACAGCTCGGGCATCAAGGGCCGCGTGCAGATGATGCGCGAGCACATCCCCATGAAGCGTGAGGGCAAGGCGGAGGAAGTCGCCGATGTCATCCTGTGGCTCTGTTCCGAGCAGTCTTCCTATGTCACCGGCGCCCTCGTTCCGGTGGCCGGCGGGCGCTGCTGACATGTTGGAAACCGGCGCCGGCCTCTCGCCCGTCACAAGTGATCCCGGCACACGGGCAGAGCGCCTTGCCGACAACTGGGTCTATGGGGGCGCGCTGGCGGGCGTGATGCTGCTGTGCCTGACACCTGCGCTCACCGCGGGCTGGCCCGCGGCGGATGTGCTGATCTTCCTGACCCTGCCCGTCTACATGATCCATCAGTATGAGGAACATGACGCCGACCGATTCCGCCATTTCATGAACGCCACCATGGCGGGCGGGCGCGAGGCGATGACACGGCGTGCGGTGTTTGTCATCAATGTCTTCGGGGTCTGGGCGCCATTGGCGCTGTGCGTGGCGCTGACCAGAAGCGGGGGCCCGGGCTTTGGCGTGTTCGCGGGCTGGCTCCTGCTCGTCAACGCCCTGCTCCATGCGGCTCCCGCGCTGCGCATGCGGCGCTACAATCCGGGCCTCGTCACGGCCCTGCTGCTGTTCCTGCCGCTGGGCGCGGCGGTGCTGGCCTCGGCCTGGGCGCTGGCGTCCCCGGCTCAGGTCTGGACCGGCCTCGCGCTTGCCATCGCCCTGCACGCAGCGATCATCATCCACATGAAGCGGCGCATCGCCCAGTTCTGAGAGGAGGCCGCAATGGCTGCATTTGATCTCGTTGTCATCGGTACTGGCCCCGGCGGCTATGTCTGCGCCATCCGTGCGGCCCAGCTTGGGCTCAAGGTCGCAGTCGTCGAGAAGCGCGCCACCCATGGCGGCACCTGCCTCAATGTCGGCTGCATTCCCTCCAAGGCCCTGCTGCACGCCTCCGAACTTTATGCCGAATCGAAGCATTCCTTCGCCAAGATGGGAATCAGGGCCGAAACCTCGATCGACTTCCCGAAGATGATGGGCTTCAAGCAGGAGGCCATCGACGGCAACACCAAGGGCATCGACTTCCTGCTCAAGAAGAACAAGGTGACGGTATTCCATGGCGAGGGCGTCATTCCCGCGCCAGGCCGGGTCACGGTTGGCGGCGAGACGCTCGAGGCACCGCATATCGTCATCGCCACAGGCTCGGATGTGGCGCGGCTCAAGGGCATTGCCATCGACGAGGAACGCATCGTGTCCTCGACGGGCGCCCTGGCGCTGAGGGACATTCCGGCACGACTCGCGGTGATCGGCGCGGGCGTGATCGGACTCGAACTCGGCTCGGTCTATGCGCGGCTTGGCGCCAAGGTCACCGTGATCGAATATCTCGACCGCATCCTGCCTGGCATGGACCTCGATGTCGCCAAGACCTTCCAGCGTCTGCTGCAGAAGCAGGGGTTTGCCTTCCGGCTCTCCGCCAAGGTCACATCCGCCACCGTGGCGAATGGCAATGTGACGCTCGGTGTCGAGCCCGCGGCGGGCGGAGCCGCCGAGCAGATCGAGGCGGATGTGGTGCTGGTGGCCGTGGGCCGCGTGCCTTACACCCAGGGGCTGGGTCTCGAGAAGATCGGCGTGAAGCTCGACGAGCGTGGCCGCATTGCCGTTGATGGGCATTTCGCCACCAATGTGCCGGGCATCCACGCCATCGGCGACGTGATCCGCGGACCCATGCTGGCCCACAAGGCCGAGGACGAAGGCATTGCCGTCGCTGAAATCATTGCGGGCCAGGCGGGTCACGTGAACTATGACGTCATTCCGGGTGTCGTCTACACCGCGCCGGAGGTGGCCGCCGTGGGCAGGACGGAGGAGGAACTGAAGGCTGCCGGTATCGACTACAAGGCCGGCAAGTTCCTGTTCCTCGCCAATGGCCGCGCCAAGGCCAACCAGACCACCGACGGCTTCGTGAAGGTTCTGGCGGATGCAAAGACAGACCGCGTGCTGGGCGTGCACGTCATCGGGCCCATGGCAGGCGAACTCATCCACGAGGCGGCGGTGCTGATGGAATTCGGTGGCTCTGCCGAGGACCTGGCTCGCACCTGTCACGCCCACCCGACGCTGTCCGAGGCCGTCAAGGAAGCGGCGATGGCCGTGGCGGGCCGCGCCATTCACGCCTGATCAGAGACCCGTTGTGGGCCGCGGATTGCTGCCGTCGAAAAACCGCGCATAGAGGAAGGCCGCCGGATCGACGCACGGGCGCGCGCCAGTGACGATCTCGGCCATCAAGCGGCCCGCGCCCGGACCAAGCCCGAAACCATGGCCGGAGAATCCGGTGCACAGATGCAGTCCGTCGAGCTGATCGACCTTGGAAATGACGGGCACGGCATCCGGCACGGCATCGATGCAACCCGCCCAGCGCTCGACGATCTGCATGGGCTGGAACACCGGATAATAGGCCTTGAGGTGACGCTCGGCGTCATCGAGGATGTCCTGCACGGGCTCGGGATCGAGGATCCGCACCTCCTCGAAGGGCGAAACCTCGTCCAGCTTCCAGCGCCGCCTGAGCTTGGCCTCATCGATGAATCGCCGTCCCAGCCTGAGGCGCAGGCCTTTCCTGTCGAGCATCAACGCGGGCAGGAAGTCGCGGAACAGCCGGAAGGAATCCGGCACGATGTCGGCAACCGAAAAATGGTTGTGAGTGACCGTGTAACCGCCATCCATGCGCTTGCGGAAAGTGAAATGGCCGCCTGAGCAGGTGCGCGTGAGACCGGTGTCGAGAGGCGCGGTGCGCATCACCGAATTGACCACGCTGAGCTGCGGCAGTTCCACCCCGATGTTGTGGCAGAAGCGGCGCGACCATGCGCCACCCGCCAGCACCACCGTGTCGCAGGCGATGGCACCCTTCTCCGTCACCACGCCGGAGACACGCCCGGCCGTGGTCTCGAGACCGCGCACCGCGCAGCGCGTGAAGAGCTTGCCACCCTTGCGGCGGAGCGCTTCCGCCATCAGGGGAACGGCCACGAAAGGCTCGGCGCGGGCGTCATCGGGGGTGTACAGCGCACCCTTCCAGGGCTTGGTGCAGCCAGGCTGCAGGGCATTGGCCTCATCCGCGCCGATCATGCGGCTGGAAAGACCGGCGGGCTTTGCATTGTCCTCGTACCAGGCGGTCTTGGCGGCGAGTTGCGCCTCATCCTCGCAGAGATAGAGAATGCCGCAGCGCGTGAAGCCCGTCTCGCCGCCGACTCGCGCGTTCATGCCGTCCCAGATCGCGAGGGACACCTGGATCAGCGGAATCTCGCGCGCGTCCCGGCCCATCTGGCGGCACCAGCCCCAGTTGCGGCTGGATTGCTCGGCCGCGATCTCACCCTTCTCGAGCAGCACCACATCAATGCCGCGCTCGACGAGTTCAAGCGCGGTTGAGACACCCGCAACACCGCCGCCAATCACGCAGACGGCGGCGCGCTTGGGAAGCTCCGTGTCGGAACGGACAATCTGAATCTTCGGCATGGCGGCCTGTCTAACCCAGCCCGTGCCCGGTTTCCACCCTCGGGCGGTGAGCGGTGTGGATCATGCGCGGGGATAGGCCTTGCGGTATTGCATCAGCAACTGGGCGCGGTTCACATCGGTATAGACCTGGGTGGTCGACAGGCTGGCATGACCTAGCAATTCCTGGATCACGCGGAGATCGGCGCCATTAGCCAGAAGATGGGTGGCAAAGGAATGGCGCAGCGCGTGCGGCGTGGCGGTCTCCGGAAGGCCCAGCGCGCCTCGCAGCCTGGCGATCCGGGCCTGAATTGCGCGGGCGTTGAGCGGCCCGCCCTTCACGCCCCGGAACATGGGTGCGTCGGCTTCGAGCGCAAAGGGGCAGAGTGCGAGATACTGCGCGATGGCTGCGCGCGCCACAGGCAGTTGCGGCACGAGCCGCGTCTTGTTGCCCTTTCCGGTGACGGTGAGAACCTCATCGCCTGACTGCCGGGGCGTGAGCGCCAGCGCCTCGGAAATGCGCAGGCCGCAGGCATAGAGCAGGGTGAGCACAGCCTGGTCGCGCGCCAGAACCCAGGGCAGGCTTTCCTCGGTGACAAGCGCGTCGGCCGCAACGAGCCGCGCAGCCTTTTCGGGCGTCAGCGGTTTCGGCACGTGATGCGGAAGCCGGGGCGACCGGATGGCGGAGAGCGCCGGATTGCGGAACAGGCCCGCGCGCTCGGCATGGGCATAGAAGGAGCGCAGGCTGGACAATTGTCGCGCCAGCGTGCGGCTGCCCGCGCCCTCCGTCCGGCGACGGGCCAGAAAGGCCCGGATATCGGCGGCCGAGAGCGCGGCAAGCGCCCGGTTGTCCGGCAATTCGCCCAGATGCCTCGCCATGAACTGTGCGAACTGACCGAAATCGCGGGCATAGGCCTCCAGCGTCCGGTTCGCCATGCGGCGCTCGGCCTTGAGCCGCAGGAGCCAGCCCTGCGCGGCGGCAAGCGCATCAGTGGCGAGGCTCGTGGCGAAATCCGACATGGGGCAAGGCTAGAGGCTAATTCTTACCGGTCCGGTAAATTCAGCGGGTCCCACCGATGAGCGGTACCTGCGGACTGGCCTCCGGCGGCAGGTGGCCGGTGAGGCGCGGGTCCTGATGCACCTCCACCATCACCTGATAGGGCCGGAAGCCGGAGCGCTGGTAGAAGGCCAGGGCTCCGGGGTGATCGAAGCTGCAGGTGTGCACCCAGAACCGGGAGATGGGCCGCGCCCAGGCGCGCGCCAGCGCCTCGTTCATGAGCATGCGTCCGAGCCCGGTTCCGACGGCGGAGGGAACAAGGCCGAAGAAGGAAAGTTCGCACTGCCCCTGCTGGCGGAAATCGAGCTCGAGAAGGCCCAGATCGGCGCCATCCTTCACCAGCGCGAAGCACTCGACCTGCGGATCGCCAATGATGGCGGCCAACGCCTCCTCGGCGAGGATGAGCCGGGAGAACCACATGATGTCCTGGCCCACCGCGCGGAACAGGGCCCGGAACCTGTCCGTGTGCCCTGCGTCGAGGCGCGCGAGCGAAAGGCCTGCAACAGGCGGGGCGGGCCGGTTCTCCGGCCGCACCGTCATCTCGAGGCAGGTCACAACATTGGCAAGGCAGCCGGGCGGCAGCGGGTGATAGCCGATGTTGAGCCGGGCCTCGTTCATCACCGCATGGTGGGGATGGAGAACTGCGCGCCTTCCTTGATGCCCGAGGGCCAGCGTGCCGTCACCGTCTTGGTCTTGGTGTAGAAGCGGATCGAATCCGGCCCATGCTGATTGAGATCGCCGAAGGACGAACGCTTCCAGCCGCCGAAGGTGTGATAGGCGAGCGGCACCGGGATCGGCACGTTGATGCCCACCATGCCGATCTGGCAGCGCGAGGCGAAGTCGCGCGCGGTGTCGCCGTCCCGCGTGAAGATCGCGGTGCCGTTGCCGTATTCGTGATCGTTCACCAGCGCGAGGCCCTCGTCATAGGTCTTGGCACGCACCACCGAGAGCACGGGGCCGAAGATCTCTTCCTTGTAGATGCGCATGTCCTTGGTGACGTTGTCGAACAGCGATCCACCGAGGAAGAAGCCATTCTCGTAGCCCTGCATCTTGAAGCCCCGGCCATCGACCTTGAGGCTCGCACCTTCCTTGATGCCGATGTCGATGTAGCCCTTGATGCGGTCGAGCGCCTGTCTGGTGACGATCGGGCCGTAGTCGGCCTCGCGGTCGGTGGAGAGGCCCACCTTGAGCTTTTCGACGCGCGGAATGAGCTTCTCGACCAGCAGATTGGCGGTCGCCTCGCCAACCGGAACGGCAACCGAGATCGCCATGCAGCGCTCACCCGCCGAACCATAACCGGCGCCGATCAGCGCATCGACCGCCTTGTCCATGTCGGCGTCAGGCATGATCAGCATGTGGTTCTTGGCGCCGCCGAAGCACTGGGCGCGCTTGCCGTTGCCGGTGGCGCGGGCATAGACATATTGCGCGATGGGCGTGGAACCAACGAAACCGACGGCGGCGATGTCGGGATCATCGAGAATGCCGTCGACTGCCTCCTTGTCGCCGTTGACGACATTGAAGATGCCCGGCGGCAGGCCCGCTTCGAGGAACAGCTCCGCCAGCCGCATCGGGCAGGAGGGGTCGCGCTCGGAGGGCTTCAGGATGAAGGCGTTGCCGCAGGCAATGGCGGGCGCCGCCTTCCACAGCGGGATCATGGCGGGGAAGTTGAAGGGCGTGATGCCCGCCGTGACGCCAAGCGGCTGACGCATGGAATACATGTCGATGCCCGGACCTGCGCCGTCGGTGTATTCGCCCTTGAGAAGATGCGGAATGCCGCAGGCAAACTCGACGACTTCGACGCCGCGCTGCAGATCGCCCAGCGCATCGGGGATGGTCTTGCCATGCTCCATGGAGATGAGGGTCGCCAGTTCCTCGGCGTGGATGCGGGCGAGTTCAAGGAAGCGCATCATGACGCGGGCGCGCACCTGCGGGTTCTTGGCGGCCCAGCCGGGCTGGGCAGCCCTGGCATTGGCGACCGCCGCCTTGAGCTCGGCCGGGGAGGCCAGCGCCACCCGGGCAGAGACTTCGCCGGTATTGGGATTGTAGATGTCGGTAAAACGCCCCGACGTCCCCGGCACATGCTTGCCGCCGATGTAATGCCCGATGTCCTTGACCATGTGCCGAACCTGCCTCTGTTACAAATCGCGGCGGAAAATAGAAGCCGTACCCCCCGGCGGCAAGCAATAAAGAGAGGTTCGGGCGTCAGCAGGGACGGTATTTTCTCAGGCCGTGAGGCGCACCCGGGCGTTTCCACCGTTCAGGGCCCAGTTCACCGTACAGGCGGGGATGCGCCGGGGATCGGCAACGCCGTGGCGCTTCATGGCCAGCAGGAAGACAACCGCAGCGTCGATGGCCGCCGCGTCATGCCCGGTGGCGGGAAGGCCCTCGCCCAGAAGCTCGATCAGATGCAGGGCGGCGATCTCGCTCATCTCCTCGGCTTCGGCAGGCGAGAGACCGTCGGTGGCGGCCCAGCTCTCGCTGAGCTGGCCGTCGTCGAGTTCCGCGACAAGGCGGCTGCCCACCGCGAAGGCCAGACGCCCCGCCGTGGCGGACGCCCCGGCGTGAGAGCCGGTGGACCGGTAGCCCGCACTCACCAGCGTGAAGCCCGGCACGCCGGACACCGCAGACCCAGTCCGCATGACGATTTCAGAACGCATGACGACACCTCACACACGCGACGCACCCACACCCGGCAACAGACTGGGTGCTTATGCTTTCTGCATGGTTAAACAAGCTTGCGCAAAGCTTGCGTCCGCAATCTAGCGATAGGCCCGTTGCCGCCAGGCCTGGTGGTAGGCCTCAAGGCCGCCGATTGCGGCCGGGGACACATCGGTGAGCCTGAGGGCAATGGACGGAAGCCGCCCGTCCTCGATCAGCGCAATGGCCGCCGCGCCCGCGGTGGTGCCGTCGCGCAGAGCCGAGGCCCTGACCCGCTGACCGGGCCGCAACTGCGCCAGCACGGCGAGCAGCACGGCATTCTGCGAAAATGGTCCGTCGACGATGATATCGCCGCGCGAGGCAACGGCATCAAGCTGTTCACTCACCATCTGCGCACAATAGAGGGCGGCGAGCGAGGCCCTCGCGGCATTGGTCTGCGGCGGCGGCCCCTCGATCACCCCCCTGCCCAGCGAATCCGGAACCGGTCCGCTGGTCATGGTGAAGGAGGGAATGGCCCGGGTTCCCCTCGCCACCAGCCCGGCCAGTTCGGCGAGGCTCGCCTCCTCGGCAGCAGCGCCATCGGCCACGGCCTCGAACTCCTTGCCGCCGAAGAAGCGGCTGCAGCACACGATGCGGCCGAGGACATCGGTGTTGGTATTGGTGTCGCGCGCCGGGTCGAGGACATCGACAGGGGTGGAGGGGTCGAAGCTGATGCTCCAGGTACCGGTCGACACCAGGGTGAAACGGTCGAGGCCGGCGCATACATAGCGCATGAAATTGGCGGTCGAGTCATGCACGCCACCCAGCACCCGGCCGGCGCCCCGGAAATGCGGCGTGCGGAATTCGGGCTTGAGCGCGCCGATCGGCTCCCAGGCCTTGGCCATGGGCGCATACAGCCGGTCCCAGCCCAGCGTCCGGGCCATCGCCGAGGGCTGCTGGTGGCGGATGTCCATGAGGTGGGTCTGGCATGACATGGAGGAGATTTCGGAAACCGCCACGCCCGAAAGCCGGAAGCCCACATATTGCATCCACGGCAGGATGGTGCGCACCCGCGCGAAGGCCTCCGGCCACTGGCGCTGCTGCCAGTAGAGCTGCAGGCCATGCGTGATGGCGAGCGGCAGCAGCGGACACAGCGCCTCGGCAAAGGACGGCATGATCGCCTTGTAATCCGCCACGATATCGTCGGGCGGCGCGGAGATGTAATCCATCACCGGCAGCGCCAGTTCGCCGGCCTCGTCGAGACAGGCCATGGCTGCGCCATGGGCGCAGGGCACGATGGCATCGACCGGCCGCATCGCATCAAGCTCGGGCAGCGCGGCGCGGCACAGCGCCACCAGCGGCTCGGGATCGATGTGCGGATAGGGCGGGCCCGGCAGGTGGCGGCTCGGCGCCTTGCGCTCGGCCAGCAGTTCGCCTTCCGGCGTGAACAGGGCGATCTTGGTGTTGGTGTAGCCGACATCGACGACCGCGATGCCGCGTGGAGTGTTGTCGCGCATGGCGCCTTCCATTGTTTGCGGGCCAGTCTCCTGCATCCGGCACGGGGGCGTCAATCACCATGCGCTCTTGTGGTCACCGGCACCGGCGGTTTATAGCCAATTGATAATCCCCTCACCCGAAACAAGCGGACACAGTTCACCATGCCGAAGCTCAAGTATCCCGATCTGCGCGACGCCGTCATCGAGACCTGCCTCAGGATGAATGCCGAAGGCATCAATCAGGGCACTTCAGGCAATGTCAGCGTGCGAACGCCCGAGGGCTTCCTGATGACGGCCTCGGGGATTCCCTATGACAGGATGAAGCGCGAGCACGTGGTCGAGATGGACCTCGACGGCGGCTACATCGGCGAGTACCTGCCCTCGACCGAGTGGCGCATGCATCTCGACATCTTCCGGCAGCGGCCCGAAGCGGGTGCCGTGGTGCACACCCATTCGATCTATGCCACCGCCCTGTCCTGTCTGAGGAAGGACATTCCGCCGTTCCACTACATGATCGGCATCGCCGGCGGCACCACGCTGCGCTGCGCGAGCTACGCCGAATATGGCACCGAGGCGCTGTCCAAGGCCATGCTCAAGGCCATGAAGGACCGCTCGGCCTGTCTGCTGGCCAATCACGGACAGATCGCCTTCGGCCCGGACCTCGACAAGGCGCTGTGGCGGGCGGGCGAGGGGGAGACCCTCTGTCACCAGTATTGGGCCGCACTCCAGGCCGGAAAGCCGGTGCTGCTGAACGAGCGGCAGATGACAAGCGTGCTCGCGCGGTTTAAGACCTATGGCAAGCAGCCGGGCGAACTGAAGAAGGGCGATGCGATCTCCGTGATCGGCCCCGTCCGGCGCGATGTGCCGGGCGGCAAGCGCAGCGGCAGGAAGGGCAAGTAGGCAGCGTGATCGCAGGCGTCTCTCCCCTCGTTGCGGAACTCAAGGCCCGAGCCGAGGCGGGCCGGCCCGTCACCATCGGGCTTGCGGGTTGCGGCCAGATGGGCACCGACATTGTTGTCCAGCTCGCCCGCATGCCGGGGCTGCGCCTCGGAGCCGTGGCCGAGATGCGTCCGCCCCAGGCGAAGGCGGCAGCCACGCTGGCGGGCTTCGCCGCCGAGCAGACGGTCTACGCCGAGACGCCCGCCGCCATCGATGCCGCCATCGAGCAGGGCCGGATCGCCATCACCTCGGAGCCCGAGACACTGGCCCGCGCCGGCCGTCTCGACGTCGTCATCGACGCCACCGGCAACCCCAACACCGGCACCCAGTTCGCATTGACCGCGATCGCGCATGGCAAGCACATCGTCATGCTGAACGTCGAGGCCGACATCACCATCGGCCGTCACCTGCATGAGGCGGCCCGCCGCGCCGGTGTGGTCTATACGGGCGCGGCGGGGGATGAACCCGCGGCGGCGCTGGAACTGATCGGCTTTGCCCAGTCGATCGGACTCGAAGTGGTCTGCGCGGGCAAGGGCAAGAACAATCCGCTGAAGTTCGACGCCGTGCCGGCGGAATATGAAGCTGAAGCCGCAGCGCGCAACATGAATGCCCGCATGCTGGTGGAATTCGTCGATGGTTCCAAGACGATGGTCGAGATGGTCGCCATCGCCAACTGTACCGGGCTTGTACCGGACGTGCCGGGCATGCATGGGCCCGCAGCGACGCGCGATGAACTGGCCTCGGTGCTGATCCCCAAGGAACATGGCGGAGTGCTCTCGCGCAAGGGCTGCGTCGACTATTCGATCGGCAAGGGCGTGGCACCGGGCGTGTTCTGCATCGTGACCACCGATCACCCGCGCCTTCAGGAACGCATGATCGACCTCAAGGTCGGCAAGGGTCCCTATTTCACGCTGTTGCGGCCCTATCACCTGACGAGCATGGAGGTG
This sequence comes from Hyphomicrobiaceae bacterium, assembly GCA_900298995.1. Taxonomy (GTDB): domain Bacteria; phylum Pseudomonadota; class Alphaproteobacteria; order Rhizobiales; family Aestuariivirgaceae; genus Aestuariivirga. Next base: position 28,680 of record OMIC01000024.1, read on the forward strand.
CCGCTGTCGGCGGCGCGCGCCGTGCTGCACCAGCAGGCCGACATGGTGCCGCTCGAGGGCCCGGTGGCCGAAGCCGTGACGCTGGCCAAACGCGATCTGACGCCGGGCGAGATTCTCGGCCGCATCGGCGAAACCGACTACCGCGCCTGGGCGATGACCCATGCGCAGGCACGCAGCGCCAATGCCATCCCGCTGGGCCTGGCGCAGGGCGCCAGGGTCGTGAAGCCGGTGAAGGCCGGCGAGCGGCTGACCTATGACAACTGCGTTCCCGACGACAGCCTGATCGTCACCCAGATCCGCCGCCGCCTAGATCAGCAGGACGCGCGCCTCCACGCGCTCTGACTTCTTCACAGCCCCGTGAGCCGCCGTCTCCAGGGGGACTGCGGCGCATGAAACTTGCATATTTTTCTTTCTTATCAGCGCCTTATAAAACTGCTTGCATAATTATTCAGTAGTTGTATATATTTCAGTCTCAGTTTGCAGATGATCCCCGGACATGTCCATCGCGTTGCCTGCCACCGGCCTCACCGATCCGACCAACCTCCCCGGCCTGAGACAGGCACTGGCGGCACTGGACCGGGATTCCCGCCTGGCACCCCTCGAAATTCGCCGGATCGAGATTTCGGACACCGCTCATCTGCACGTCGCCAGTGCGGTGGAGGACCTATTCCGGGCCTCCGGAACCACAGCAGCGGCCCCCATTGTCATCCTCACGGACACCACGGACATCCGCCGTGACGGCGAACTCCTGAGCAGCCTTGTCGAGCAACAGCTTGCCGGTCGGTACCCCGCGCGCCTCACCAGGCTGGACGATGGACACGGGACGCTCCACGCCGACGAAAACGTCCTCCACATGGCGACCGAAGCAGCCAGAGGGGCGAGCCTCATCATCACCATTGGCTCCGGCACCATGACCGACATCGGCAAGGTCGCCGCCACCCGCAATGACGGCCTGCCGCATGTTGCGCTGCAGACGGCGGCTTCGGTTGACGGCTTCACCGACAATGTTTCGGTCGTGCTGCGCAATGGCGTCAAGCGCACGATACCCTCGGCATGGCCATCGGTCGTTCTCGCCGATGTCGTGACCATTGGCGGCGCACCTCCGGACATGAATACCGCAGGCTTCGGAGAGGCAGTCTCGCTGTTCACCGCACCAGCCGACTGGTATTTGTCGTTTCTTCTCGGCCTCGACAACAGCTTCCAGCCAGCCTCGCTTGCCATGCTGCAGGCCGTGGCCGCAGAACCACCCGATTGGTCAGCCGGGATCGCCCGCGGCGAGCCTGCATCCATCAGTGCACTGACGAGACTTCTGGCATTGCGCGGCATCGTCTCGGGCGTGTCCAACACGACTGCTTGTCTTTCCGGCGTGGAGCATGTGATCAGCCACATGCTCTACCTGCATCACGCCGCCAAGCACCAGCCGATCGGTCTTCATGGCGCACAGGTCGGCGTCGCGAGCCTCGTCGCGGCACGGCTGTGGCGGGAAGCCATCGATACAGACCTGATCCGCCAGGCCCGACTTACTCCGCCCGACCCCGCCCGAACCGCGCGTGAGATCCGCGAGGCGTTTGGCCATCTCGGCGATGTCATCGTCGAGGAATGCTGGCGCGATGCTCAGGCCAAGCACCAGCTCGTCACGCAGAACTGGCAGCGCATCGAACAGGTGGTCGCTAACTGGCCGCGCCATGCCTCCGAATTCGGCAAGCTCGTCATTCCTGCTGAGACGCTGCGCAAGGCGCTGCGCGCCTCGGGCGGGCCCGCGACTTTCCAGCGCCTTGCACCAGCAATCTCGCGTGACCTGACGTTGTGGGCGGTGCGCCACTGCTTCCGCATGCGCAATCGCTTCAACCTCATCGATCTTCTCGACATGCTCGGTCTGTGGACGAACGAGCGCATCACCTGGGCCCTGGCCGATACGATGGAGGAGGCATGATGCCGGTTCGCGATCTGGTCATCGGGATTGATTGCTCGACAACTGCATCGAAAGCAGTGGTGTGGGACGCTCAGGGACGCGCCATCGCGGTGGGACGCCGTGCCTACAGGCTCAGCCATGTGCGATCCGGATGGGTGGAGCAGAATGCCGGTGACTGGTGGCTGGCCACGACAGGCGCACTTGCCGATGCGGTGACTCAGGTCGATGCCGTGCGCATCGCCGGATTGGCCATTACCCACCAGCGCGAAACATTCGTCTGCCTCGACAAGGCAGGCGAGGCGATCCGGCCAGCCATCACCTGGATGGATGTGCGGGCAACGCAGGAAGTGAGCGAATACGGAACACCCGAGGTGCATCGCCTCACCGGAAAACCCCCGAATCCGACACCGGCCTGGTACAAGCTTCTCTGGCTGCTGAAGCATGAGCCCGAGACCCTCGCACACACCGCGCGGGTGGTGGATGTCGCAGGGTATCTCGTCCAGAAACTCACCGGCGAGTGGGCCACGTCCTGGGCCTGCGCCGATCCTCTCGGCATCGTCGACCTGCAGCGTTTCGATTACGATGACGGACTGCTTGCCGCGGCGGGGCTTGACCGCTCGAAGGTGAGCCGTCTTCTGCCGCCTGGCGCCATTGCCGGCGGGCTGCTGCCGGCCGTGGCAGCTGCCGCCGGCCTACCCGCCGGCCTTCCCGTGGTGGTGGGAGCGGGCGATGGCCAGTCGGCGGGACTTGGCTGCAACGTGACGCGTCCAGGACGCGCCTATCTCAACCTCGGGACTGGAACAGTCTCGGGCGTCCATGCGGAAAGCTACAGCCACGCGATGGCCTATCGCACCATGGGAGGCCCCGTCCCGGGCACCTACATCCTCGAGACCTTCATTGGCGGCGGCACCCAGAACGTCGTGTGGTTTGCCGAACAACTCGGACTGCCCGACCATGCGGTGATCACCACGGGCTGTCCGCCCGAACAGGTGCTCGAGGCGGCAGCGACAGACATTCCGCCCGGCGCGGGCGGCCTCCTGTGCCTGCCCTACTGGACCGGGGCCATGACCCCGTACTGGGATGGCCATGCGCGGGGCGCCTTCGTCGGCCTGTCCGGGGTTCACAGCAAGGCCCACATGTATCGGGCCGTCCTCGAAGGCATGGCGTTTGAACAACGCCTGCTCACCGACGGCGTCGAGGCGGCAACCGCACAGCCCATCGACGAGATCCTGATGCTGGGCGGCGGATCGAGAAGCCCGCTGTGGTGCCAGATCATCGCGGATGTTCTGGGCCGCAGCGTGAAACTGGTACGCGAACAGGAGAGCACGGCGCTTGGCGCCGGCATTCACGCCGCTGCAGCCCTCGGCCTTCATGCGAACCTGACGGCGGCGGCCGATGCGATGACCGGAATCGAGACCGGCTACGAACCGGTTGCCGCTGCGCATGCCCGGTACTCCGATATCTTCGAGGCCTATTGCAGCATGTATCCTGGCCTCAAGACCACATTCAGGATGCTGGCGGAGAAGATGCCATGAAGCGGCAGTCCACAGCCGAACTGGCGCGGCGCTACGCCACCACTGACATCGACCAATTGCGCCAGATGACGCGTGCCGCGCGCCTGCATCACATTCAGGGCGCTCGTCAGACCGAGATCGCAGAGAAGATGGGCATTTCACAGGCCGGCGTGTCGCGCCTCCTGCGCATGGCCGAGGAGCATGGCATCATCCGCTCCATCGTCGTGCCGCCAGAAGGTCTCTATCCCGATCTCGAGGACAGCCTGGCCAAGGCCTATGGCCTCGACGCCGTCTATGTCGTCGACATTGACCCCGCTGAAGACAGTGTAGCCCAAATCCTGGGCGCTGCCGCCGCAAACTGCCTGGCGGGCGAGTTTGCGGGCGGTCCCGTTCTGGGCTTCACCTCCTGGAGCACGACATTGCGCGAAATGGCCCGGCTGATCGAGCCGCGCATGTCGAGCCGCATCAAGCACGTGGTCGAGACGCTCGGTGACCTCGGCTCACCCATGCTGCAACATGAAGCCGATGTTGCCACACTGCGGATGGCACAGGCGTTCAACGCCGAGGCCGTGTTCCTGCGCGCGCCTGGCGTGGCGCGCAACCCAGCAATGCGCCAGGCCACATTGGCAGATGCACATCTCCAGAAGGCGATGCGCCTGCTCGACGAGGTTGACATTGTCTTCACGGGGATCGGACCGGCTGACTTTCATGGCCCTCTTGAAGAGACCGACAATTTCTTCACGGCCGAACAGCTGGCCGAGGTGCGAGCGTCCGGAGCGGTGGGTCAGCTGCACCAACGTTTCATCAACCGGGCCGGCCAGCCGGTGAAGACACCCCTCGATGACCTGGTCATTGGCATCTCGCTCGAACAATTGCGCAACGCGGGGCGACGAATCGCCGTGGCAGGCGGCAAGGAAAAGCACGAGGCGCTTGCAGCGGCACTCGCCGGAGACTGGATCGACGTGCTCGTCACAGATGTCGAAAGCGCCAATGTGCTGCTGGCCTCGGCCAGCACGCCTCAAGATCAAGCGAAAGGCATGCCATGACAAGACCAAACGACCTTCTCATCGAGATGCAGACGCGGATGCTGCGCATCCGCAAATTCGATGAGCGCGCCTCCAAGATGGTCAAGCGTGGCGAGATTCCCGGTACCGTTCACACCTCGATCGGCCAGGAAGCGCAGGTGGTGGGCGCCTGCATGGCGCTGGCCGAGGGCGACTACATGACGGGCAATCACCGCAGCCACGGACACCCGATCGGCAAGGGCGCAGCGCTGGGGCCGCTCATGGCGGAACTCACGGGCAAGGCAACCGGGGTTTGTGGTGGCAAGGGGGGGTCGATGCATCTCGCCGACTTCAAGGTCGGGAGCCTTGGTGAATCCGGCATCGTTGGCTCGTCAATTCCGATCGCCACCGGAGCCGCTCTCTCGTCGAAGGTGCTGGGCACGGGCCGCGTCGCACTCGCCTTCTTCGGTGATGGCGCCGCCAATCAGGGTTGCCTCTACGAGGCCATGAACCTCGCATCCGTCTGGGGACTGCCCATCGTCTTTCTGTGCGAGAACAACCAGTATGCGCTCTCAACCCCGGCCCACACAGTGACCGCCGGGGTTATCGCCGAACGCGCGCCGGGTTTTGCCATGCCGGGCATTCGCGTCGAGGATGGCCAGGACGTGCTGAAGGTCCACGACGCGGTGAAGACGGCTGTTGACCGGGCCCGGGCCGGCAAGGGGCCTAGCCTTGTCGAGGTGGTGACATACCGCTTCAACGAGCATTCAGAGGGCCTCCGCCTTGGCACGGACTACCGAAATCCGGCCGAGAAGGAAGCCTGGATGAAGCGCGATCCCGTCAAACTGTTCCGGGCCTATCTGACCGACAACGGCATCACCGACAGCGCCGCCCTCGACGCACTGGAGGCAGAGGTGACAGCAGAAGTGGAGGCTGCCGTGCAATTCGCCGCAGACAGCGACTATCCGGATTCATCCGTCGCCTTCAAGCATCTCTACACCGAACCCTTTGGAGCAAATCTGTGACAGTCATGAGCTATCTCGGAGCCATCGGCGCCGCACAGCGCGAGGCGATGGAGACCGACCCCCGCGTCATCATCATGGGCGAGGATGTCGAGGCCAATGTCTACGGCACCATGGGTGGTGGAAAATCACGCGCCGACAAGGGAGACTTCCTGCAGCTGTTCGGTGCCAGCCGCATCCGAAACACGCCAATCTCCGAAGAAATCATGGTGGGCGCGGCGGCGGGCGCGGCCATGACCGGCCTCAGGCCCATCGTCGACCTGTCCTACTCGAGTTTCCTCTACATGGCGATGGACCAGTTTGTGAACCAGGTGGCGAAGAACCGTTACATGTTCGGTGGCCAGGCCTCCCTGCCGGTGGTGTTCCGCTCTGCCATGTTCTTCGGCCTCAACACAGGCGCTCACCATTCTGACCGGCCCTACCCGATGTTCATGAACGTGCCGGGCCTCAAGATCATGGTTCCAGCGACCCCGTCGGATGCCAAGGGGTTGCTGCGTACCGCCGTCGACATGGATGATCCGGTGCTGTCCTTCGAAGCCTGCATTCTGTGGGGCCTCAAGGAAGAGGTCGACGAACAGGAATACCGGATCCCCTTCGGTGTAGCCCGCACGCACCGTGAGGGAACCGATGTCACCATCGTGGGCATTTCCACCGGTGTCCACGCAGCCCTGCAAGCCGCGCAGAAACTCGAGGCAGAGGGCATCTCCGCCGCGGTAATCGATCCGCGAACGCTGGTACCTCTCGACTCGGAGACCATTCTCAGGTCGGTCGCCCGCACAGGCAGGCTCGTCATCGTCGATCCAGCGCACACCACCTGCAGCGCGGCGGCAGAAATCTCGGCAATCGTCGCAGAACAGGCCTTCGACTGTCTCAAGGCACCGATCATGCGCGTGACGACGCCCGACACGCAGATCCCCTTCAGTCCGGCCATCGAGAAGCAACTCTATCCCGATGCCGCCAAGACCATCGCCGCCGTACGGAAGACGATGGACGCACGCGCACGCGCCGCCTGAGACCAACCCCTCTGAACCAGCGAGAAGACACACATGGCACGTATCAAGGTTTTGCTCCCGCAATGGGGCATGGGCATGAGCGAGGGCAAGATCATCAAGTGGCACAAGGCGGTTGGTGACATGGTCAGCGAGGATGAGGCGCTGGCTGAGGTCGAGTCCGAAAAGTCGACCGACACCATCGAATCGCCGGGTGCCGGCAGGCTGAGCGAGATCCTCGTCCAGGAGGGCGAGACCGTCGCCGTTCGCACTGCCGTCGCCATCATCGTCAAGGAATAAACCGTCAAGCAAGGACCACAGACATGCCCTGGACCGACCCCCGAAGACTCGTTGAGGACGCTCGAAAGGGCGGTTATGCCATCGGCGCATTCAATATGCACAATGTTGAGACCACCGAGGCACTCGTATGGGCCGCAGAGATCGCAAAGGCTCCTGTGTTCCTGCAGATCGGCCGCGCCATCGTTCCACACATGGGCGTTCGCAAGGCTTTCGAAATGACCAAGAGGGTTGCCGAAGAGTCAGATGCCCACTTCGTCGTTCATCTCGACCACGGCCCGTGGGACGAATGTCTTGAGGCTATCAAACTCGGCTTCAACTCAATCATGTATGATGGCGCGCATCTTCCCTTCGAAGACAACATAGAGACTACGCGTCGGATCGTGGAGATAGCGCATGACTTCGGCATTCCTGTCGAAGCTGAACTCGGCAAGATCCCAGATGCCGGGGAAAAGGTGAATTGGGCGGACTATTACACCGATGTCGGAGAGGCCAAGCGTTTCGTCGAAGAAACCGGCGTCGACTATCTGGCCATCTCGGTTGGAATCGTGCATGGCGTCGTTCCGGGCCTTGCGCCGGAGCCGCTTGCCATCAGCCGGATCGAGGAGATCAGACAGGCGACAGGCATCCCGCTTGTGCTGCATGGGGCATCCGGCATTCCGACCGATGAGGTTCTCGCGGCGCGTGCGGCCGGCGTACACAAGTTCAATGCCGACACCGACCTCCGCCATGCGTTTCGTGCCGGTCTTGAGGCCGTATTCGCACAGGGTGACCGGCAACTCGAGGAGGCAATGGCCGAGGGCCGCAAGCGCATGGTGAGTGCGACGATCGAAAAGATGACGCTTTACGGCTGCGCCGGAAAGGCGCTGCGGCAGGCGTGAGCACGGTCTTCGGTGGTCCTGTGCAGCTGGAGCCGGACATCACGATGGACGTCCGATCGAGGCTGTCGCCTGCCGCCGACATGGAGCGGGTTTCCCGACAACTTTGCCTGATGCAGCCGGGACATGTGGGCAGCATGCGGGTCTTCCGTCCGCTGCCGACCGCCGCCTTCGCGCCGCGTGACCTATCGCTCGCGGGCTACGCAGTGGCGGCAAAGCGTTTATGCGAAGACGGTTTCACGCCCGTCGAACGCAGGACAGGCGGACAACTCGCCGTTTATGACGACACCGCTCTGATCATCGATCTCGTGGTGGCCCACCCGCAACCGCGCCTTGACGTCATTGAGCGGTTCAGGAGCTTCGCCGCAGCGATCTGCAGCGCTCTCGCTGGCTTCGGCATCGACGCCGGCGTCGGCCCGGTTCCAGGGGAATATTGCCCGGGCGAGTACAGCGTGAACGCCGGCGGCCTGCGGAAAATCGCCGGGCTGGCCCAGCGCATCGTTCGCTGCGGCTATCATCTCGGTGCGGTCATCGCGGTTGAACCCTCCCCGCGCGTGCAAGCGGCGACGGCACGGGCATATGACGCCCTGGGACTGCATCTGAACGCCACAAGTTTTGGCGCAGCGGTGGACTCCGGGAAGACCGTAGGCTTTGTCGACTTGCGGGACGCCCTCGTGGGTGAGATGCTCCGCCGGATCGAAGTGATATGACAGGGATGGTGTCTGGAAGCGACGGGAGATGCTGCACTGCAATATCTCGTTTGCATTGCGAAAGTTGTTTCCTGCTCATGGGTGGTGTTGACAGACCACGGATTCCCCCGCACTTTTGCAACACTCGGATAACAAATGCGCCATCCGGTGGCCGGCGCAAGGTACAAGGACCCGCATGAGTTCGAACACCGCCAGCCTGCTGCCTCGCGAGACTGCATCGCCGGAGAGCAAACGCGGCTGGCTGCCGAGCTGGCTGTCTTCCGAGCATCCCTTCCCATGGCTCTTTCCCGCCGCGGCGCTGATGGTCGTGTTCGGAATCTATCCATTGCTCTACGCGCTCACACTTTCGCTCTACAAGAAAAACGCCGCCACCCGGAAGATGGTGTTCGCGCCGGATCACAACTGGACCAAGATACTGTCCGACGAACGCGTCTGGAACGCGCTTTTCAATACGTTTCTTTACACGGGCATCGCACTGGTGTTTCAGCTTGTCCTTGGGATGCTGATTGCCCTGCTGCTCGACTCGGACCGCAAGGGCTACGGCATATTGCGCGCCATGATGACCCTGCCACTGGTCATTCCGCCAGCGGTCACTGCCATGATGTTCCTGCTCATGCTCAACGGATCTTTCGGGGTGCTGAGCCGGGGGCTTATCGCCATGGGACTTCTTCCGACCGGCTTCTCGATCCTCGGAAACGCCAGCACGGCGATGGCCGGTGTGTTGCTGGCCGAGATCTGGCAGTGGACACCCTTCATGGTCCTCATCATGCTCGCGGGACTGCGCTCCCTGCCGAAGGAGCCCTTTGAGGCTGCCGCCATCGATGGTGCCAGCGGCGTCCAGGCCTTCTTCAGGCTCACGCTGCCGATGATGTCCAAGGTCATCGCGATTGCCGTGCTCATTCGCGGCATCGATCTCTTCCGCGCCTTCGACTACGTGAAGGTGATGACCGATTCCGGTCCTGGCACGGCCACCGAAACGCTTACCTCCTACGCCGGACGCATCTATTTCGGAAACGCCGATTTCCCCTACGCGTCAACCATTGCGCTCCTCACTCTCATTATCGTGATCGTTGTTTCATCCGCCTTCATGAAGGCGTTCAAGGTCAAGCTGTGATGGAAGGCTCCCGCCCGCTTCGCATCCTCCGGGACCTCGCGGCAATCACGGTCACGGGGCTATTCATGTTCCCGATCTTCTGGTGGGCGCTGACATCGATCAAGCCGATCTCGGCAGTGTTCGACAAGGACCGCGTCAATTTCTTCGATTTCGTACCGACCTTCATCAATTACGGCGTCACGCTGTTTGGCCAGTCACGCTCGCAACTCGCCATCGACGAGGGACTGGGCATGGGCGTCGCAGGCGCCGACGCCTATGACTCGCGCCAGTCGATACTCGAGTCGATCATCATCTCGCTGGGTGCCACGACGATCACAATGGCGGTATCCGTGTTCGCCGCCTATGCCATCTCTCGCATGGCCTTCCGGGGCCGAGGGCATTACCTCAACTGGGTTCTCGGCCAGCGCTTCATGCCACCGATTGCCATCCTGGTGCCGCTCGTCACCATCTATAAGACGGCAGGCCTTCGCGACACCGACAATCTCTACATGGGCTACCTCGGCCTCATGATGATCTACGCACTCATGAACCTGCCCATTGCGGTGCTGCTGATGAAATCCTTCCTCGACGACGTTCCGAAGGATGTCGACGAGGCTGCAATGATTGACGGCGCCACCCGCTGGCAGACCTTCCGCAAGGTTGTACTGCCCATGGTCAAGGGCGGCGTAGCTGCCTCGGCTGTTCTCGTTTTCATATTCTCCTGGACGGAATTCCTGCTGTCTCTGTTCCTGACAACGGACATTCGCACCGTACCGGTGAAGATCCAGACCTTCGTGACATCGACGGGCAATGAATGGGGCTTCATCGCCGCCCTGGGAACGGCGGCGATCATCCCGAGCTTCATCTTCATTCTGCTCGTGCAAAAGCATCTGGTGCGCGGCCTCACTCTTGGCTCCCTGAAAGAGTGAGAACGTGCGCGAGAAACTAGGCTCAAACCCATGGGAGGATCCTTATGAGCTTTAAAGACCACGACAAATTGACCTTCATTGCCGATGCGGCCCGGGACTTTTCTGCCCGGCGCATTTCCAAGCGAGACTTCCTCAAGAAGATGAGCCTGGCCGGTGTTGGTTTCTCGGCGTTCAATCTCGGCCTGCTCGGCTCCACGCGTCCGTCGCGGAACCGCAGCTTTGGTATCGGCGATGCTGCCTATGCGCAGGATGCCGATGTCACGAAGTGGCTGAAGGACGTCTCGGGCCCGTTCAAGGGCACGAAGATCCGCTACACCTCGGAAGCGACCCCGCCGACCGTCGTTCTCGACAAGCTGAAGGGCGAGTTCACCGAGGCGACCGGCATCGAAGTCGAGATCGAAATCGTGCCGCTCGAGCAGGTTCTCGCGAAGGCCACGCAGGACGTGCAGGGCCAGCTCGGCTCCTACGACCTCTACTATCTCGACCAGTCCTGGGTTGCGACCTTCGCGCAGGACACAGTCGATCCGATTGCCTACTACAAGGAAAAGCCGGACCTCGCCATGCCGGGCATGGATTGGGACGACTTCTCCAAGCCGCTCGTTGATGGTCTTGCCGTGTATGACGGCCACTGGGTTGGAATTCCATTCGACATTCCGATCATGGTGACGATGTACCGGAAGGACATCCTCGAGAAGCACAAGATCGCTCCGCCGAACACGGTTGACGAATTCGTCGCTGCGGTGAAGATGATCACCGAGGCCGAAAAGGCGAACGGCATGTATGGCACCGGTCTTCAGGCCAAGTCGGGTCACTACTCGCTTGAGTGCGACTGGACCCAGGTGGTTTGGAACAACGGCGGCTCGATCTTCACCAAGGACAAGAAGTTCTCGGGCAATGACGAAGCTGCTGTCGGCGGCCTGAAGATCTATCAGGAACTGCTGAAGAACGCCCCGCCGGAGTCCACCAACTCGACGTGGGACGGTCAGTTCCAGATGATGGCCTCGGGCCAGTGCGCGCTCGTCAATTCCTGGGACGAGTTCTTCCCCGGCCTCGACGCCGACGGCTCGAAGGTGCAGGGGCTGTGGGAATGCAAGCGTCCGATCCGTGGTGCTTCCTACCGCTCGCCGGGCGATGCAGGTTTCGGAGAAATTCCGAACCCGGCTCACCAGGGTGGCTCGATCCTTGGGCTGTCGAAGTACTCCAAGAACGTCGACGCGGCCTGGATCTTCATGCAGTGGGCCTGCTCGAAGGACATCATGACCCGCTGCACCCTTGGCGGCGGCTTTGCTCCGATGCGCATCTCGTCGTTCAACGACCCGCGCGTCAAGGCAAAGGAAGTTGTGGGTCCCGGCACGACGCGCCACCTGCCCATCGTTCTCGAGACCATCAACAACGACATGGCGTCCGAGCCCGACATGCCCCTGTGGGCCGGTTTCTCGAACAACGAGATCCCGGTTGCGCTGGGCAAGCTGCTCACCGGCCAGGACTATGGTGGTGACGCCAAGAAGTGCATGGACGACGTGGCGGCCCAGATCGACAAGGCCGTCGCCGAAGCCGGACTCTAAGCACAACAACGCTGCGGAGGCGGCCTCACGGCCGCCTCCGTTCTTGTCTCAAAGCGAATAGCAGGCCTCATGCGCCGCGACCTGGTTATCGGCATCGATTCTTCGACGACGGCCACCAAGGCCATCGCGTTCGACCGCCGCGGCAGAATCGTCGCGGAGGGCCGCGCCCCCGTTCCCTTGTCAACGCCGCATCCAGGCTGGTTTGAGCAGGAGGTGTCGGACTGGACCGGCGCTGCCGCCACCGCCCTGAAGCAACTCACCCGCAAGATCGACGCCAGCCGGATTGCAGGGCTCGCCATTTCAAATCAGCGCGAAAGCTTCGCACAGTTCGACAACAAGGATCGCGCGCTCCGCCGGGGAACACTGTGGCTCGACGAGCGCGCCCAGACGGAAGTGAGCGATCTCTGCGCCGAGCTTGGCACCGACGCCATTCACCGAATATCCGGCAAGCCCCCCGATGTGACACCCTGCCTGTACCGTTGCCGCTGGTTCTCCACCCACATGCCGAAAATGTGGGCCAGAACCGCGAAGACCGCGGAGGTGCATGGCATCCTCACCCATTTCCTTACCGGCCAGTGGACGACCTCCATCGCCTCGGCAGACCCGATGGGCCTGATCGATGCGGGTGCCTATGACTGGTCGGATGTTCTTCTCAAGGCCGCCCACCTCACGCGCGCCCAGTTGCCGAGCCTGCGGCGTCCGGGGGAGATCATGGGCAAAGTCTCGGACAGTGCGGCGAAAAAGACAGGCCTCCGGGCAGGCACGCCGGTCATTGCCGGAGGTGGTGACGGCCAGTGCGCCGGAACAGGCGCCAATATCTTTCTTGCCGGCCGCGCCTATGTGAATCTGGGAACGGCCGCTGTCTCCGGCAGCTATGGCAAGACCTACGCCACCGACCGCGCCTTCCGCACCATGATGGCGGTCGGCGAGGAGGGATTTTCCTTCGAGACGGCGATCCGCACCGGTACCTTCCTCATCAATTGGATGGTGGAGCGTCTGTTCAACGTCAATCCTGCGCGGAACCCGGCAATCCTCAAGAAACTCGAGGCGGAGGCGGCCGCCTCCCCGATCGGCGCCAATGGCCTGGTGCTCGTGCCCTACTGGTCAGGCTGCATGACGCCCTACTGGGATTCGGGGGCGCGCGGCGTCATCGCCGGCCTGTCCGGCAATCACAGCCGCGGCGATGTCTACCGCGCACTGCTCGAGGGCGTGGCGCTGGAACAGGCGATGATGACCAACAAGGTGGCGGGAGCCACTGCGCCCATCACCCACTTCGCGGCGGTGGGCGGCGGCTCGCGCTCCGATCTCTGGTGCCAGATCCTCGCAGATGCGTCCGATCGCGAGGTGAAGCGCCTGGAAACGGCGGAGGCCTCGGCACTTGGCGCCGCCATGGCCGCCGCGCGCGGTGCCGGCTGGTTCAAGACGGTGGCTGCCGCCTCGGCGGCCATGTCGGGCAGACCATCGCGAACCTTCCGTCCGCGCAAGTCAGAAGCCCGACGCTACCGTGAACTTCTCACCATCTATTCCGAACTCTGGCCGCAGCTCTCGGACTGGAACCGGAGGCTCGTGGCCTTTGCCAATGGCTCTGCCCGATGACCGACTGGAATGCACTGATCGCGGAGGTCGTGTCCGGCAACTGGAAGGATCCCGCCACCGGAAAGGCCGCCACCGTGCCTTTCGAGGCCATCCGCATCGAAGATGATCTCGATGGCGGCGAAGCCGATCTGCTGGCGCCGCTCGGGCTGGGCAGGCGCATCGCGGTAGTGTCGGACGTCAACACCCACGAGGCCATGGGCCGTCGCGTGGCCAAACATCTGAAGGGGCTGGCCAGCATCGACGAACTGGTGCTGCCCGGCAATGTCGATTGCGATGAACAGGCGGTGGCGGATCTGCGTGAGAGGACCCGCCATGCCGATGCCCTGGTGGCGGTGGGCTCGGGTTCGCTCTCTGACACCTGCAAATATGCGAGCTTCAAGGACGGGCGTCCCTATGCGGTGTTCGGCACCGCGGCCTCGATGAATGGCTATGCCGCGACCACCGCATCGGTCACGCTCGGCAATGGCTACAAGACCTCGCTTGCCGCCCACGCACCACGAGGCATCTTCCTTGATCTCAAGGTCTCCGCCGCAGCACCGGTCTGGCTGTCCGCCGCAGGTCTGGGCGACTCCCTGTGCCGGCCCACCGCCCAGGTCGACTGGTGGGCCTCGCACCGTCTGTTCGGCACTTTCTACTCGGAAACACCCTATGCGCTGATCGCATCCGATGAACCGGACATGCTGAAATCGGCCGCAGGCCTGAAAACCCACGACATCGCCGCCAACGGTCATCTGCAGCGTGTCCTGACGCTCTGTGGCCTCGGCGTGTGTTTCACCGGCACGTCGCACCATGGCTCGATGGGCGAACATCAGGTCTCGCACTGGATCGACATGTTCGCAGGCAAGGCACATCCGGGCACCACCCATGGCCAGCAGGTAGGCGTGGCCTCACTGGCGATTGCCCGCCTTCATCATGAGCTACTGGCGCTCGACCAGCCGCCGCTTATCCGCGCCACGGCCGTCAACGAGCAGGATTTCACCGCGCGCTATGGTCCGGAACTGGGGGCCATCTGCCTTGCGGAGGCCCGCAAGAAGGCCTTCGACCGCGCCGGTGCCGAAGCCTTCAACCGCAGGCTGGCGGAACTCTGGCCCACCCTGCGCGCCGAACTCCGCCCGATGCTGATGGACCCTGACGCCATGTCGGCAGCTCTCCGGTCGGCAGGCGGTGCAACGACTGCAACCGAGCTGGGGCTGGACCGCGCGGTCTGGCGCGCCGCCATGAAATACGGCCGCGACGTGCGCAACCGCTGGTCCTTCCTTGACCTAGCGGATGATGCCGGCCTACTCGACGATTTCCTCGCCCGCGACGAACAATAGGATCTGTAATCACATGTCATCGGTGAACATCAAGAACGTCAGGAAGAACTACGGCAACCTTGAGGTCGTCCACGGTATCAACCTGGAGATCGAGGATGGCGCGTTCGTCGTGCTGCTTGGACCGTCGGGCTGTGGCAAGTCTACCCTGCTGCGCATGATTGCGGGACTCGAAAGTGTCACCGCCGGCGACATCGAGATTGCCGGCAGGCGCGTGAACGATGTGCATCCGAAGGATCGCAACATCGCCATGGTGTTCCAGAACTACGCGCTCTATGCCCACATGAAGGTGCGCGACAACATGAGCTTCTCGCTCCAGCTCGCGAAGCGGCCACAGTCCGAGATCGACGAGAAGGTGGGTTGGGCCGCCAAGATCCTCAACCTCGAACCCTATCTCGACCGCTATCCGCGCGAGTTGTCCGGCGGTCAGCGCCAGCGCGTGGCCATGGGCCGCGCCATCGTGCGCAATCCGGCGGTATTCCTGTTCGACGAGCCACTCTCCAACCTCGATGCCAAGCTGCGCGTGCAAATGCGCACAGAGATCAAGGAATTGCATGAGCGCCTCAAGACCACCACGGTCTATGTGACCCATGACCAGATCGAAGCCATGACCATGGCCGACAAGATCGTCATCCTGCGCGATGGCCATATCGAGCAGGAGGGCACGCCGCTCGACGTCTATGACCGTCCTGCCAATCTCTTCGTCGCCGAGTTCATCGGATCGCCATCGATGAACCTGCTGAAGGGCGATGTGACGGCGCATGGCGTTCAGCTCGGCGATGGCACGGTGCTGCCGTTGCCGGCCGCGCACCGGGCCAGGCAAGGACAGAAGGTCGTCTATGGCATCCGGCCCGAGCATCTCATGCTGGGGGCCGGCGCAAAGGCCAGGGTCAATGTCGTGGAACCCACCGGACCGGAAATGCACATATACGCCGAGTTGGGTGGACAGGAGATCTGCGTCGTCACCCAGCAGCGCGTGGCGCCGGCCCGCGGCTCCGCCATCGAGGTCACGCCGCAGCTCGACCGCGTGCATCTGTTCGATGCGGAAAGCGGAAAGTCTCTGGCGTGAGCATCATCACCATCCTTGGTGCGGGCGTAATGGGCTCCGCGATGACGCTGCCGGCGCGCGATCGCGGCCATGAAGTGCGCCTGGTGGGCACGCATCTCGACCGTGCGATCATCGACAGCATCAGATCGACGGGACGTCATCCCAAGCTCAACGTGAAGCTGCCCGACGGGATTGCCGCCTGTCATGCGGAGGAGCTGTCGGGGGCTCTCGAGACAGCGGATCTCGTCATCCTGGGGGTCAGTTCGGCCGGCATTGGCTGGGCAATCGAGCGCCTGTGCGAGACACTGACCCGCCCCATTCCCGTCGTCATGATCACCAAGGGCATGCATCCCGAGCCAGACCGGCTCATCTGCCTTCCCGACCATGTCACGGCCGAGGTCCGGCGCCGCTGCGGTCTTTCGCTCACGGTCGCCGCCATTGGCGGGCCCTGCATTGCAGGTGAACTCGCCGTGCGCCGCCAGACGGGGACCGTCATAACGGCGCGCGCGCCCGACTTCGCGCAGGCGCTCTGCGCCATGTTCGAGACCGATTACTATCACCCGCGCCCATCGCCTGATGTGGAGGGTGTCGAGATCTGCGCGGCCTTCAAGAATTTCTTTGCCATCGGCGTGGGCTGGGCTGCGGGCCACCTCGAGATGATGGCGGCGACCGAAAACCGTGCCTTCAACCACAATGCAGCGGCGATTCTCTTCGACCAGGCGATACGCGAGATGATGGTGCTGGCACAGGCACATGGCGGCACGACGCAGAGCGTGTGGGGAATGCCGGGGGCAGGTGATCTCTATGTCACCTGCCAGGCCGGGCGCAATTCGCGGCTTGGCAACAATCTGGGCCGCGGCCTGACATACAGCGCAGTGCGCAACGGTCCGATGAAGGGCGACACCATCGAGGGTGCAGAACTCGGCGTGAGCGTGGCGGCAACCCTGCGGTCCATGATGGCGGCGGGCAAGCTCGAGGCGGCGGCATTGCCCCTCACCACCGCGCTGCTCGATGCACTGACCCGCGATGCCGCCCTCGACATTCCCTGGGCAGCCTTCCACCGGAGTTGAGGGAGGCCGCGATGGACGAAGCAGACCCGCTATCGGCTCCGGCACATTCGTTCGGCGGCATTGCCAATATCGACCCTGAGGAACAACTCGCCACCCGCGCGGCCTGGCTCTATTTCGTTGCCGGACTCACTCAGGCACAGATCGGCAAGAAACTCGGTATCAACCGGACGCGGGTGAACAGACTTCTCGCCGAGGCGAGGGACCAGGGCCTCGTGCAGATCAACATCACGGGGCGACTTGCATCCTGTGTCGCACTCGAGGAGAAGCTGCACGAGCGTTACGGGCTTGAGGAGGCGGTGGTCGTGCCCACACCGCCTGATCAGGACATGATCCCTCAGGTGATCGCGACGGCCGCCGGGGCCGTTCTCAGTCACCGGCTCAAGGATGGCATGTCGGTGGGCGTGGGCTGGGGCAGGACCCTGCGGCTGTCCATACAATCCGTGCCACGCCGCCAGATGAACCGACTGTCTGTCGTCTCGCTGCTAGGGGGCCTGACACGAGGCTCTGCCATGAACCCGCATGAAACCGCCTCCCATCTTGCCGATCTGGTTGGCGCCCAGTGCTATTATGTCGCCGCGCCGGCGCTGACCGACACGGAGTCAACCCGCAACCTGCTGATCGCCCAGCCCATGCTGCGCGAGATCTTCGAGCGCGGCGCGCGGGTCGATCTGGCCTTCCTGTCGGTCGGCGCACTCACACACAACTGCACGATGTCACGCGTCGGGCTGATCACCCGCGGCGAGGTCGATGATCTGCTGCAGGCCGGGGCGGTTGGGGATATCTGCGCGCACTGGATCAATGCGGAGGGAGACCTCGTGGATCATCCACTCAATGCGCGCGCCATGGCCTTGCCGCCTGACAAGCTCAAGGATGTTCCCTGCGTCGCAGTCGCGTCGGGCGGGCGGGCCAAGACAGCTGTGCTGCGCGGCGTCCTCCGCGGCGGCATGTGCGACATCCTCATTACCGACGAGCAGGCCGCGAAGGCCATTCTCGAGATGGACTGAGTCCGGTCAGGGGACGGTTCCGCCGTCAGCGATAGTTGATGGCGTTGGCGTTGACCACCAGCGCCGGACTGAGCTTTCCCGCGAAATGATCAAGCACGTTCTGTACGGAAGACACCGCCATGCGCGCAGCACATTCAGCAGTAAGGCCGGCTGAGTGAGGGCTGAGCAGCACGCGATCATTGCTGAGCAGCGGATGCCCGGCGGGTGGTGGTTCGCTCTCCAGCACATCCAGCCCCGCGCCACGCAGCTTGCCACTGCGCAAGGCCGAATCAAGTGCCGCCTCATCCACCAAGCCGCCACGCGCCGCATTGACGAGGATGGCGCCTGGCTTCATCACCGCAAGTTCGCGGGCACCGATCAGAGCGCCCTTTGGCGAGCCGGGCATGTGCAGCGAGAGGTAATCTGCAGTCCCCAGGGCAGCCAGAAGATCAGGCGCGGGCTCGACCCCAAGCTGGACCATCACATCGGCCGCCACGAAAGGATCATGGGCCATCACACTCATGCCAAAGGCCTGGGCGAGCGCGGCCACCCGGCGCCCGATGCGTCCGAAGCCCAGCAGCAGCAGACGCCCGCCATCCAGTTCCACGGTCTCAAAACGGTTGCGAACATTCCACACACCCTGGCGCACGGCCTGGTCATGAGGGGCAGCGCGGCGCGCAACCGCCAGCATCAGCATCAGGGTGTGCTCGGCCACAGCGCGGGAGTTGACATCACCCACGATGCTGAGAGGTATGCGCCGTGCATCGAGTGCCTTTACATCGACCGCGTCATAGCCGACGCCATGGCGCGACACGATGGCAAGCCTCGGCGCGGTGGCAATGGCTTCGGCAGTCAGCGGCTGGGTACGCAGCACCAGGGCATCGGCCGCAGGCAGATCGGGCAGATAGGACTCAAGCGAGATCTCGTCGATCAGCTTGAAACTGATGCCCGGCGTGGCCTCAAGCAGCGCCACGCCTGCGGGATGAAGTTTTCCAGCGACCAGAATATGAGACATGTCCGTCAGTACCCGCTGTTCGTGGGGGCAGGCGCGCCTGCGACCTGTTCGCCCAACATCTTGCGCACGCCATCGACACTCGCCTTGGCCGCACCCGCCAGAAGGCGCACATCGTTGGACAGCGTCACGAGATCAAACCCCCAGCCCACGGCCTTTGCCGCATAGGCAGGCGTTCCGCAATGCAGGCAGGCACGAATGCCTGCCGCATGCGACTTGTCGAGGATCGTGCGGATCGCCTGCACCATCTCCGGCTCCTCGCGGTCGAACCCGACCGGATGCTTGCGGCCCGTGAGGCCCAGGGTGAGATCGGCAGGCCCGATGTAGACACCATCAAGGCCCGGCGTGGATACGATCTCGTCAAGGTTCTTCATGCCATCAGCCGTCTCGATCATCGCAAGACAGAGAACTTCGGAATCGGCCCAGGCGGAATACTCGCTGCCATGGGCAAAGACCGCGCGGGTCGGCCCCATACTGCGCTGGCCGTTCGGAGGATAGCGCATGTAGGAGACAAACCGTTCAGCCTCGGCGCGGTTATTGATCATGGGGCAGATGATGCCCATGGCTCCGGCATCCAGAGCCTTCATGATGTCACCCGCGGCAAGCCACGGCACCCGTACCATGGGCGTCACCGGGCTGGCTCGGATTGCCTGCAGCATGGGTGCAAGGGCTTCATAGCCGAGGAACCCATGCTGCTGATCGATCGTGACGGCATCATAGCCCTGCTGTGCCATGATTTCCGCGGTGAAGGCATTTCCGATCGAAAGCCAGCCATTGACGGCCGGCTTGCCCTCGGCCCACAGGCGGCGGATGGGATTGCGTGTCATGATCTGCCTCCCTAGACAGCGACCTGGGTCAGCTTGACGTTCATGTAATCCAGAATGCCTTCGGTGCCACCCTCGCGACCCATGCCGCTGGCCTTGATGCCGCCGAAGGGCGCTTCGGCAGCGGCAAGCGCATAGGAATTGACGCCGACCATTCCAGATTCGAGCCGGGCGGCCGCCTCGCGCATGCGTGCCGGATCACGGGTGAAGACATAGGCCGCCAGGCCATGCTCGCTGCTGTTTGCGCGCTCGTAGACCTCTTCAGCGGTCCTGAAGGATGTGACGGCGGCAATGGGCCCGAAATTCTCCTCGGCCATGGCCAGCGCATCATCAGGCAGACCCGTGATGACGGTGGGTGCGAAGAAGAATCCCTTGTTCTGACCCTGCGGGCGCATGCCGCCGGTTTCAATGCGGCCCCCGCGGGCCTTTGCATCAGCGATGATCTTTTCCATGGCATCCACACGGCGCTGGTTGATGAGCGGACCCATCTGGCTGGTTTCGTCGAGGCCATGTCCGAGCTTCAGCGCCCTCGCACGGGCCGTGAAGCCTTCGACGAAGGGCGCCACCAGTTTCTCATGCACGTAGAAGCGATCGGCCGTAACGCAGACCTGTCCGGCATTTGCGAACTTCACGGGGACGGAGAGATCGAGTGCCTGTTCCAGTTGCGCATCCTCGAAGACCAGGACCGGAGCATTGCCGCCAAGTTCCATCGAAACGCGCTTCAGTGTTCCCGCCGCGTCGCGGATCATCTGCTGGCCGATGGCCGTAGAGCCAGTGAGCGAAATCTTGCGCACGGCGGGCGATGCCATGATGGGATCATAGGTGGTCGAGGTTGGCCCTATCACCAGGTTGACGGCCCCATCCGGAACCCCGGCCTGCTTCACGCAATCAACCAGAAGCATTGCGGTCCCGGGGACCTCGCGCGAGGGCCGGACGATGATGGAGCAACCCGCCGCCAGTGCGGGAGCTACCTTGCGGGCGATGAGGAAGGCGGGAAAGTTCCATGCGGTGAAGGCGGCGGCGATACCCACCGGCTCATGGCTCACCTCGATCCGGCCTCCCGGCGCCCGGCTCTCGACGATCCGGCCGTAGATCCGGCGCGCCTCCTCGGCATGCCAGCGGAACTGGTCGATGGAGAGGCCCCATTCACGCCGGGCCTGTGCGATCGGCTTGCCGGTTTCCAGCGTGATGCGGCGCGCGGCCTCTTCCGTGCGGGCAGACATGAGATTGGCAATGCTGTGCAGAAGGTCGGCACGCGTCCAGGCGGGCGTCGCGCGCCACGCCTTCAGGCCGCTTGCAGCGGCAGCGATTGCCTCCTCGACATCAGCGACAGAGGCGGCGGGCGCCGCCCCGATCACCTCGCCAGTGGCCGGATCGGTTACCTCGATCATCCCCGCGCCGCCCTTGGCGCGCCAGTCTCCACCGATTAGCAGGCCATAGGTCTCATACATTGCGAAATTCCATCCACAGCGGCATTGTGCAACGCTTGTTGCAGTATCTTGCTTGCGGCAAGGGTTTTTTCTTGTCAAGGCTTTGCCGCCGTCTTATGGCAGACGGAACGTGCACAAGGCAGCAGACATGCCGGACGGCAAGACCAGGGCAAAACAGTCGACACCGCGCAGCTACGAAGGCGTGGTCGACCTGATCACACGGGAGTATCCCGGCCTGTCGGCGGGTTCGCAGCAGATTGCGCGCTTCTTTACCCAGAATCCGACCCTGATCGCGCTCGAATCCATCAATGCCATCGCCGAGAAATGTGGCGTTCACCCCTCAAGCCTCGTGCGCTTCGCCCAGACCCTGGGCTATGCCGGTTTCAAGGACCTCCAGGGCGTTTTCCAGACACGTCTGGCGACTGCGGCGCCGGGCTTTCGCGAACGGATCAGCGCGCTCGAGCAGGAACTCTCCCGTACCGCCGGTCAGGGAAGCAAGGGATTGATCCGCGATCTTGTTGTGCGCGACATTGCGGCACTTCAGGGGTTGATGGACAGCGTGGGCGAGGCGGCGCTCGAGAGTGCCGCGCGGCTGCTGACGGCCGCCGACACCATCTACATCGCAGGCCAATTGCGCTCGGAACCACTGGCTGGTCTGCTGCGCTATCTGCTCACCATGCTGCACCGGCGGGTCATGCTGCTGGATCCCGCTGGCGGCCTGGCGCCGGAGATGGCCCGTACCATGGGCCGGGGCGATGTGCTGGTGGCGATTGCCTTCCGGCATTATGCCAAGGAGGTGGTGAGCATCGCAGAACTGGCGCCCGAGACCGGAACGCCGCTCATTGCCATCACCGACAGCGCCCTCTCCCCCCTCGCCAAGAACGCACAGGTGCTGTTCACCGTGCCGGAGGACGAATACTCGTTCTCGCGGTCGCTGGCCGCTCCCATATGCCTCATCCAGTGTCTTGCGACGGCCACGGCGGCCCACCTCCAGCCCGGAGGGACCATGCCGCACATTCCCAGCGTCACGGAAATCGCCCGCAACCAAAAAGCCCGCCTGCCCCGCCCTTCCACAGGCTCAAAAATGGAAGCAGCGTTCCAAGGCTTGAAAAAATAGATGAATTGTTCCAAAATGACACCCAAATCGGAGGCTTCCCCATGTCCACTGTCCGTCTGACCATGGCCCAGGCGCTCGTGCGCTATCTGTGCAATCAGTTCACCATCATCGACGGCAAGAAAGAGCCGCTGTTTGCAGGGCTCTTCGGCATTTTCGGTCACGGCAACGTGACCTGCATCTCCGAAGCCCTCGAACGCGTGCAGGATCAACTTCCGACCTGGCGCGGCCAGAACGAGCAATCCATGGCTCTCGCCGCCGTCGCCTATGCCAAGGCCATGCGCCGCCGCCAGATCATGGTGGCACTCTCCTCTATTGGTCCCGGTGCGCTCAACATGGTGACGGCGGCGGGCTGTGCCCACGCCAATCGCTTGCCGATCCTGATCCTCGCGGGCGATGTCTTCGCCAACCGTCGGCCCGATCCGGTGCTGCAGCAGGTGGAGCACTTCGGCAATCCCACGATTTCGGTCAATGACGCCTTCAAGGCGGTGTCACGCTACTGGGACCGCATCACCCATCCCGAGCAGGTCATTTCCTCCCTGCCCCAGGCGGTAGCCTGCATGCTCGATCCCGGCGATTGCGGACCGGCATTCATCGGTCTCTGTCAAGACACGCAGGAAATCGCCTTCGATTATCCGGAGGCATTCTTCACCCCGACCATCCATGCCATTCCGAGGCCGCGCCCCGACCGTGATCGGCTGGCCGAGGCCGTGGCGCTCATCAAGTCGGCCAAGCGTCCGCTCATCATTTCGGGCGGCGGTGTGCGCTATTCGGGCGCTGAGAAGGAAGTGGGCGACTTTGCACTGAAGCACGGCATCCCGATGGCCGAGACCATCGCCGGCAAGGGTGCGGTCACGCACGATCATCCCGCACATGTCGGACCGATCGGCGTCATTGGCTCGACATCGGCCAATGAGATGGCAGGAGATGCCGATGTCATCATCGCCATCGGCACAAGACTGCAGGACTTCACCACGGGTTCGTGGACTGTGTTCGGCCATGATGCCCGGTTCGTGTCGATCAACGCGGCCCGCTATGATGCGGTGAAGCACCGCGCGCTGGCGGTGACTGGCGATGCCCGCGAGACGATCACGGAGCTTGAGGCGGCACTCGGCGCCTGGAAGGCGGACGCCACATGGACCCAAAAGGGCAAGACGGCCTTCAAGGGCTGGAATGAACTGCTCGATCATCACCAGAAGCCCAGCAACGCCGCCGTTCCGACCTATGCGCAGGTGGTTGGCGTCGTGAATGCGTGGGCCGCTCCCAATGACACCATGGTGACCGCCGCCGGCGGCCTGCCCGGCGAAACCGCCAAGGGCTGGCGCGTCAAGAACCCGAACACCTATGATCTGGAATTCGGCTTCTCGGCCATGGGCTATGAAGTGGCCGGTGGCTGGGGCCATGCCATGGCCAAGAAGGGCGACGGCGAAACCATCGTGATGGTCGGCGATGGCTCGTACATGATGCTCAACTCCGATGTCTATTCATCGGTTCTCACCGGTCACAAGATGATCATCGTGGTCTGCGACAATGGCGGCTATGCGGTCATCAACCGCCTGCAGAACTTCAAGGGCACGCCGTCCTTCAACAACCTCATCAAGGACAGCCGCGTGAAGCAGCCCTTTGCGGTCGACTTCGCAGGCCATGCTGCCTCCATGGGCGCGCTGACGCGCCATTGCGAGAGCCTCGCCGATCTCGAGGCCGCGCTCAAGTGGGCAAAGACGACCGACCGCACCACGGTGATCTCGATCGTGACGGATGCCTTTGCCTGGGTGCCGGGTGACGCCGACTGGGATGTCGGCGTGCCGGAAGTCTCGGACCGTCCAGAGGTCAAGAAGGCGCGGGCCCATCAAGACCAGATCCGCAAAAAGCAGCGCATTGGAGTGTAACGCCATGAAGGCAAAGCTTGGAATGTCCCCCATCGCCTGGTGGAATGACGATCTCACCGAACTCTCGGATGACGTTTCACTGGAGGAATGCCTCCGGCAATCGCGATCGGCGGGGTTCACCGGCATGGAACAGGGCCGCCGTTTTCCCTCCACCGCGGCGGAGATGCTGCCGGTTCTGAAGAAGGCAGATGTCACGCTGTGCGGCGGCTGGTTCTCCGGCACGCTGGTTGATGACTCGGTCGAGGCCAACCAGAAGCGCATCCAGCCCATGGTGGATCTGTTCAAGGCCGTGAACGCACCCTGCATCGTCTATGGTGAGATCGGACGATCCATCCAGGGCGACCGCTCCAAGCCGCTGGCCACCAAGCCGAAGCTCTCTGAAAAGGAAATGCAGGCCTATGGAGCCAAGGTCTCGGAGCTTGGCAAATGGGTGGAAGCGCAGGACATGCCCATCGTCTATCACCATCACATGGGAGCGGTGGTCGAGACCGAGCCGGAGCTTGATATGTTCATGGCCAATTCGACCATTTCCCTGCTGTTCGACGCAGGTCACATGGCCTTCGCGGGTGGCGATGTGTTGCGCTGCATCGACAAGCATCACAGGCGCATCCGCCACGTCCACACCAAGGATGTGCGCATGGACGTCATCAACAAGCTCGACCGCACGAAGGAGAGCTTCCTCGACGCCGTCATCAAGGGTGCCTTTACGGTTCCGGGAGATGGATCACTGGATTTCGGTGCCATCGTGAAGAAGCTGGCCTCCTATGGCTATGAAGGCTGGTTCGTGGTGGAGGCGGAGCAGGACCCGCGCAAGGCCCCGCCGCTGAAAATGGCGCAAATCGGCCACAGGGAGCTGATGCGGGTGATGACGGCCGCGGGATATGAGGTCGTGGCGTGAGCCGCGAACTGGGCATCGGCCTGATCGGTACCGGCTTCATGGGAAAGGCGCATGCCTTTGCCTATCGCGCAGCGCTGGCGGCCTTTCCCGACATTCCGGCGCCGCGACTCGAGATGATTGCCGACGTGGACGAAGCCCTCGCAGCGAAGGCGGCCCATCAGTATGGCTTCGCGCATTCGACCGGCGACTGGCGCAAGCTGGTTACCGACCCCCGCATCGATGTGGTGTCGATCACCACGCCCAACACGCTGCACAAGGAGATGACGCTTGCGGCCATAGCCGCCGGCAAGCATGTGCATTGCGAAAAGCCGCTCTCGCCCACGCTTGCCGACTCGCGGCTCATGGTCGAGGCAGCTGAAAAGGCAGGTGTCGTCACGCAGGTCGGCTTCAACTACATCAAGAACCCCCTGCTCAAGCTGGCACGCGACATGGTGGCGGCAGGCGAACTTGGCGAGATCACGGGATTTCGTGGCATTCATGCAGAAGACTACATGCATGATCCCGAGAGCCCCTACAGCTGGCGCATCGACCCGGTCGGCGGGCCGGGCGTCATTGCCGATCTGGGCTCGCACATCATCGGCATGGCGCGGTTTCTGCTCGGCCCGATCGCTGAAGTGAGCGCCGACGTCCGCACTGTCATCACGTCACGCCCCGTGAGCCGTGGGGCAAAAGAACGGAAGGACGTTCGGGTGGATGATGTAGCGCGCATTCTGGTGAATTTCGCGCGCGGCTGCGGCGGCACCATCGAGGCGAACTGGATCGCCACGGGCCGCAAGATGCAACTCGGCTTCGAGTTGACGGGTGAGAAGGGTTCCCTCGTCTTCAGCCAGGAGCGCCTCAACGAACTGCAGTTCTACAAGGCGGGCGCCGATTCCAGGACAAATGGCTATGTCAGGATAGAAGCGGGCCCACAACATCCGCCCTATGGCCAGTTCTGCGTGGCCGGCGGCCACCAGCTTGGTTTCAACGATCTCAAGACCATCGAGATGGGGGAGTTCCTGCAGGCCGTGGCGACACGCAAGGTCGCAGGCCCTGACTTCCGGGAAGCCTATGAGATCCAGAAGGTGGTTGAAGCTGCCATAGCGTCTTCGAAGACGCGTGGATGGGTGCAGGTGGGCTGACGCCCATCCTCTCAGGCCTCGACGCCCGTGCCGATCGGACAGGTGACGCCGGTCCCGCCAAGGCCGCAATAGCCATTGGGGTTCCGGGCCAGATATTGCTGGTGGTAGTCTTCCGCAAAATAGAACGGACCTGCTTCGGCGATCTCGGTGGTGATGGGCCCGAGGCCCTGCGCCCGGAGGGCCTGTTCATAGGCGGCCCTTGCAGCAAGCGCCGCATCGCGCTGGGCAGGCGTCGTCCAATAGATGGCAGAACGGTACTGGGTGCCGACATCATTCCCCTGGCGCATGCCCTGGGTGGGGTCATGTGACTCGAAGAAGATCTTCAGCAGCCGGTCATAGGAACTCTTCCCCGGATCGAACACCACCAGTACCGCTTCGGCATGGCCCGTGAGACCGGTGCAAACCTCCTGATAGGTCGGATTGGGAGTGAAGCCTCCAGCATTGCCCACCGCAGTGACCCAGACACCCGGCGCCCGCCAGAACTTGCGCTCGGCCCCCCAATAGCAGCCCAGGGCAAAGATGGCCGTCTCCAGTCCCTCGGGATAGGGTCCCTTGAGGGGATGACCGTTCACGACATGGAGGTCAGCAGTCGGAATGGGGGCGGGTCGCCCTGGCAGGGCCTCGGCTGGCGAGATCATGCGGGCTTTCTGGCGGGCCAAGAACATGGCGCCACTCCTTACAGGGTCGGAATACGCAACAGTGCTTGATTTGGTGCACTCTATGGTTATAACCACCCCACTTCAAGGAAGGGTGGCCGAGTGGTTTAAGGCGCACGCCTGGAACGCGTGTTTACGTGAAAGCGTAACGAGGGTTCGAATCCCTCCTCTTCCGCCAGTTTCCATGACTCGTGATTTAGAAAAAATGGGCCACCCAGCAAACTAATCGCGTGGGCGGTGCTGACTGGGGTGGCTGATGCTGAAGTTCGATCGAGCGCCAGGGCCGGCAGATCGAGGTTTGCGCAGGGTTATGCGACTCTGAATTGCATAATTCAGCGGTAATGGGCTGCGTCGCCGCGTGGGTCCACTGCCCTGTCATTCATGAAATCTTCCAGTGACTCCTCGAAACTGCGCTCCGTTCCGACTTCGAGGCTGCCAAGATGGCCCACAACGAAAACCAGGCATAGCCAGCCCACAAGTGACGGGAACAGGGCCAGCGAAACAAGAGGCATGGTTCCGTTTGCGCTACCGCCATTGAGCCAAACGACGACCAGCGCCAGCGACAGGGAGACGATCATGATCAGGCCAATCGCCAGAACATAATCAAACCTTCTCCGGACAAAGGCGACCCCCGCAAACAGCCACGAGCAGGAGAGAAACATAACAAAGCTGGACAGGTAGGCCCCAACTAGGGTCGAGTAAACAGCCATCAACAAACAGACAAAGAAGAATACGTATTGCAGTTTCTTCATGTCAGTTACCTTGGATTATGTACTAACTATTAGTGTGATTCGCTCAGTCTGCAAGAGGCAGATCCAGTCCCGATCATGGTAACGGACGAGATCCGGCCCGTCCCGACGGGACAGTTGAAGACCCTTGAGAAAGGGATGATTGAGAGTATGAATGCCTCCGCCAAGGCCGGGGCGACGAGCCCCGGGGCGCGGCATCATTCAGTGAGGAGACCATGATGATGTTCACAAAATTCGCCCGCTGGGCACTGCTGTCGGCGGGCCTTGTTCTGGCCACGTCGGTCAGTTCGTCGGCCGACCCGGCCAACCCGCACGTGCCCTTGCAGAAGACAATCGGGCAACCGGCAAACCAGGCCCCCGTACCGTCCCTTGGCGTGATAAACGCCGACGGTGCAACGCTGGCCGATGGCAAGCTGACTCTGACTGGCGTATCTGGCAATGTGATCGTTTTCGCAGACCGTCCCGTGCGCGCAGCCGGCCATGAGACCACGCAGATGTTCATCTCACGCTGGGATGAAGGCAAGGACAGCTTCAAGAACGATCCGCCCAATGCAACGGTGTCAGTCCTGGGTGGCGAGAAGGACGGCGTCACGGATGCCGTGGTCGTGCTGCAGAATCCGAAGCTGGACGGAAGCAATCTGACCTTCGACGTCAAGATTCTGGAGGGTGACCTGAAGGGCCTGAAGGGTCCTGCTGCGGTGTTTATCGACTGGTTCGCCGCCGGTGGGCCGCATGGTGGCTTCGCCGTTGGCGGCGGCGGATGGCACGGCCACTATGGCTGGTACGGTGCGGGCGCAGGCTTTGCAGCCGGGGCTGTAGCTGGCGCAGCCGTGGGGGCTGCGGCCGCTCACCCGTATTATTATGGTGCACCTGCCTATTATGGGGCGCCTGCGGCTTGTGGATATTATCCCTATCCGCCCTGCTACTGAGACAAGACAAGATCGATTGCGGAGGCCGGCGCGAGACGCCGGCCTCATTTTTTTGAAGGGCTGACCTGCGCGGACGACGGCCGTCTCTAGGTGTATTCGCCGATTGCCCAGTGAAGCTGCAGTAGACGAAATTGATGGTGTTCTTGGCTCAGCACATAGCGGATTGCGCCTCATGATGAAAACGATTGCAAATTCCTTGGCGGTCTCGTCTGGCCGTCCCCTCGCCATTCTCAGCACCGCAGTGTTGGGACTGGCCCTGTCCGGCGAGGCGTTCGCAGCCGGAGCGGGCGGCGTTACAGGACAGGGAAGTTCCGTGAGCTTCTCGGATGTCAGCAGTCCGGGCGGAATGCGCATGATCATAGGCGCAGAGGAAAACAACGACTGGGCGGGCGCTGCGGTCTTCTTCAAGCGGAACGACAAGGGCGCCTGGGTGCAGGTCAAGAAAGTGACGGAAGACTTGCCGGTGTCCACACAGTTTGGAAAGTCGGTGTCCATGTCGGGCAAGGGCACGCTCGCCGTCGTTGGCGCACCCCATGCCTCATCCAATGCAGGCGCCGCCTATCTCTACAAGTTCAGCGACAACACCTGGCAGAGAGTGACCATCCTGACGGGCAAGAACGTCAAAGGCACGGCACAGCAGGGTGAGAGCGTCTTCATCTCCTATGACGGCAGCACCGTCTTTGTCGGCGGCAAGGACGACAATGACGGCATTGGAGCGGTCTGGGTCTACACACTTTCAGGATCCGAGTGGAAGCAGCAGACCAAACTCGTCCCTAAAGATGCTGTCGTGAGTGGCTATGACCGCCCCAGCTTCGGCTACTCGATCAGTTCTTCAGATACCGGTGACTGGGTTGTCATCGGCGGGCCTGGAGACAATGGCGGAATCGGAGCTGCATGGGTCTTTCAGCGCAAGAACGGGACGTGGAGCCAGTTCGGAAACAAGATCGTTGCCTCGGGAGGTACCGACTATCAAGGTCAGGGAAGATCCGTTGCAATGAACAACACCGGCAAGGTCTTTGTTGTCGGGGCGCCGTATGACAACAGTGGGAAGGGCTCTGCAACGCTATTCGTGCGTGAGAGCACCACCGCGCCATTTTCAGAAAAAAAGAGATTCCAGCCCAACAGCGTCTCGCAAGATTATGAGGTGCCCAATTTCGGCTATTCAGTCGCAATTTCAGCACGGGCCGGCATGATCGTCGTGGGAGAGCCGGGAACCCTTGTTTCGACTGGCAACAGGGGGCAGGTCTTCAGCTACTCGGGACAACCGGACAAGGATTACACGGCCAACCCGGTCGTCAAGGCCAATCCCTGCCAGGTCCTGGGTGAGTCAGTCGCGGTTTCCCAAAGTGCGGATTTCCTGCTCGCAGGAGCACCTGGCACACCGCCCGGAGAGCCGTCCAGAGGTGGCGCTTGCTTCTACTCGAAGGACGGCAACAAGTGGACGATCCAGGGCGGTGTGATCGCCTACAAACCTTGAACGCGCTAGGCACCGTGAAGATGGTTTGCCCGGCCAGGGCTGCCGCCACTACCGCGACAGCTTTGCCGGGTCGCTGACATCAGCGCCGATATCGGCAAGGTCCTGATAGCGGTCACCAATACGGTGGTGTGGCCGGCCACCAGTCGCTCCGCCAAAGGCAGCAATCACCTCATCGTCGGCCGGCGCATCGGCGATCGAGAACTGCACCGTCAGGTAATGTGAACGCCGGCCGGTGTCGTGCCTGTCCAT
This sequence comes from Hyphomicrobiaceae bacterium, assembly GCA_900298995.1. GTDB lineage: Bacteria > Pseudomonadota > Alphaproteobacteria > Rhizobiales > Aestuariivirgaceae > Aestuariivirga. The sequence goes on from OMIC01000024.1 coordinate 58,951, forward strand.
CAGGGGGATCTGGATCTGTGTATTGGCGGGTCCACGCGTATTGGTGAAACCGAGATAGGTCTTGGCGCCCAGCGCCTCACGGTAGAAATTGCCGAAGTGCAGGGTGTGGATCAGCGCCGAGGCATGCTCCTGCTCACAGTCGAGTCCGGCCATCGCAGCTTTGCCATAGGCTTCGATCTTGTCGGCGCCGCCCGCCATCGCAACGATGCGCTCGGTCAGCAGTTTGCCCAGCACCGGCGCGAAGGCCTTGATCTCGGGTTTCAGGTCCTCGACATAGCCACGGCCCGCCCATGGGTTTCGCACCACTGCGGCAACACCCAGCATGCGCAAGGGTGGCGTCGCGGCGCGCTCGCCCTCGAAGCGGATTTCTTCCTCGAAATTGACCAGCTTTCTGATCCTGAGTTCCATGCAATCCTCCCTAGCGGGCCGTTGTGGGGTTTTTCGCCAGCTGATCCAGAATGTCATTGTTCTCGCCGAGCCGCGGCGGCGCGGTCATGTCTACGGCAGTCACGCCCGTGAAATGGACAGGGTTGGCGGCAACGCGCCATCCGGGCTTGCCGGGGTCGGGGTGTGCAATATCCGCAATCATGCACCGTGCCCGGACATGTTGGTCACTGAAGATATCTGCAGCATCATTGACCGGCCCGAACGGCAGACGACCGCCCAGAAGTTGTGTCAGCTGCGCCTTGCTGTGCCGCCGCGTCCAGTCCGAGACGGCGGCATTCACTTCCTCTGCATGCGCGCGCCGCCCGGTCTTCGAGGCAAGACGCGGATCATCGCGCAGGTCCTGGCGCTGCATGATGCCCGCCAGTTCACGCCAGAAGGCGTCATCCACAACGCCGATCGAAACCCATCCGTCAGCCGCCGGAAAGATGCCGAATGGTGCCAGCAGGGGATGGCCGTTTCCCGCAGGCTCGGCAATCCGGCCCTCCATGTCGTAGAGATAGACAAGCCGCTCACACAGGCTGAGCATCGCGTCATACATGGCGATATCCACGAACTGACCCCGTCCGGTCCTCTCGGCGTGACGCACGGCGGCGAGAATGGCAAATGCCATCATCATGCCGGTGAAAATGTCGCCGATGCCGGGGCCGGTCTTCATTGGCTGACCTGGACCCGTGCCGGTCATGCTCATGAGGCCTCCCATCGCCTGCGCCACCACGTCATAGGAGGGCCAGTTTACATAGGGGCTTTCACCACTGCGCGGGTCGCCAAAACCGCTGATCGCAGCATAGACCAGGGCCGGATTTTCACGCGCCAGGGACTCATAACCAAGACCCAGCCGATCCATGACGCCGGGCCGGAAATTCTCGACCACCACATGCGAGTCCCTCGCCAGCGCGCGGATCTGCGCCTTGGCGGCATCACTCTTGAGGTCAAGGACGATGCTCTTCTTGTTGCGGTTGAGACTCACGAAATAGCCCGCCCATTCCTTCGCAGGATCGTCAGCGCGATATGGTCCGTTGCTGCGGCTGGTGTCGCCCTCGGGACTCTCGATCTTGATCACCTCTGCGCCATGATCGGCCAGCATCATGGTGCAATAGGGCCCGGACAGCATGCGGCTGAAATCCAGAATCCGCAGGCCGGCAAGAATGCCCTTGCGACTGTCAGCCATTGGGCCGTACCCGGTCGAGAAAACCCAGTAATTCCTTGTTGAACAGACCCGGTGCCTCAGCCAGAGCCATGTGCCGCAGTCCCTGCAGGACCACGAGTTCCGAGCGGGGGATCTCGGCGGCAATGGCGCGGCTCATGTCAGGCGAATTGCCGAAATCCTCATCCCCCGTCATCACCAGGGCCGGAACGCGGATCTTCGGATTGGGCGCAACCAGTTCAGAAACTCCGTCCGCCAGCACCTTGTAGATCGGCCAGTAAACCTCCTTGCGATTGGCAAGGATCCAGCCGCGCACCTGGTCCATCAGCGCAGGATGGGCGGCACGGAACGGATCCGTAAACCAGCGGGTCAGAGCTGCTTCCACTGTCGCGGAGGGACCTTCCGCCCTGGCCTGCTCCACCCGCCGCGAGATCGCTTCCTGCGCGGCCTGATCGCGCGCATGGGCCGAATGCAGAACGCCCAGCGCCCACAGCCGCCCGGGATGGTCCATGGCGAAGCGGCGCGCAATCATGCCGCCCAGCGAAAAGCCCAGGACGGCCGCGCGTGAAATACCGAGATGATCGAGCAGTGCACGGAGTTGTTCGGAAAACAGGGTCAGGCTGGGCGTCTCCTGCGGCGGGGCGCTCTCACCATGGCCGAGGAGATCATAGGCGATCACGCGGTAGTGCTTCGCAAGAGCGGGAATCTGCCACTGCCAGGACTGCCGGTTGAGACCCAGCCCGTGTACGAGGACCACCGTTGGGCCATCGCCTCCCCATGTCTGATTGGCCGTACCTTGCGCGGTCGGGTCGGGCATCTCAGTTTCCAAGTGGCCTGTAGGCCACGACTTCGACCTCGACGCGGACATCGACGAGAAGTTCGCTTACCACGGCAGAGCGGGCAGGCGGATCCTGAGGGAAGTACTCGCCGTAGACCGAATTGAAGCCGGGAAAATCAGCCCGGTCGCGGAGCCACACCATGGCCTTGACCACATCGGCCAGCGTACATCCGGCCTCCTTGAGCGTTGCCCTGATGTCCTCGAGGACAGCGCGGGTCTGCTCTTCCACGCTGCCGGTGGTCATCACCTGACCATCCTTGAAGGGGATCTGGCCAGTCAGGAAAACAAAGTCACCAGCCCGGATCGCCTTTGACAGGGAGAGCTTTCGCCCCCCGATCACCAGGGGGCCGCCGATTACTTGCTTGGCCGTCATGTCCGTCATTTCCTCGAAGCCTAGAGGGGGCTCTCCCGGGCAATATATGAGATTTCCGACAGGCAGCGGCGAAAATATTGTATTGATCTCAGGGAGGGTGGGTCACCCTTTTCCAAAGGCCAGGAGGAGCGGCACATGGGCAAGCTGCAGCGTTATCAGATGTACATCGACGGCCAGTGGGTCGATTCAGGCGATGGGCGCTCGTTCGCCTCGCTCAATCCTGCCACTGGCGACGATTGGGCGGAAATCCCGGAAGCAACGGCTGCCGATGTCGAACGCGCTGTCGAAGCCGCCCACCGCGCGTTCAGCGAGGGTCCCTGGGCCAGAGCGCTTCCCACCGAACGGGGCCGATATCTGCGGCGCCTTGCCGAACTGCTGGCCCAGAAATCCGAGGAGCTGGGCCGCACCGAAACCATCGATACCGGCAAGATGCTGAAGGAGACGCGCTGGCAGGCGAAATACATTGCAGAGTTTTTTCATTTCTATGCCGGAGCGGCCGACAAGGTGATGGGTTCGACGCTTCCGATCGACAAGCCTGACATGCTGGCCATGACGTTGCGCGAACCGCTGGGCGTGGTCGCCGCCGTGGTGCCCTGGAATTCGCAATTGTTTCTGGTCGCGGTCAAGATCGGCCCCGCGCTGGCAGCGGGAAACACTGTCGTTCTGAAGGCCTCCGAACACGCCTCCGCCCCCATGCTCGAATTTGCGCGCCTCATGGAAGAAGCGGGCTTTCCGCCCGGCGTCTTCAATGTGGTGACCGGGCATGGTGATCCCTGCGGGCGGGTGCTGACCTCGCACCCTCTCGTCCAGCGCATAAGCTTCACGGGCGGTCCGCAATCCGCTCGCCAGATCATCCGCAATTCGGCGGAAAACTTCGCGCAAGTGTCTCTTGAACTCGGTGGAAAGTCTCCGTTTCTCGTATTTGAAGATGCCGATCTCGAAAGTGCGGTGAATGGTTCGATTGCCGGCATTTTCGGCGCCACGGGTCAATCCTGCGTGGCGGGCTCGCGCCTCTATCTGCAGGAAAAGGTGGCAGACAAGTTTCTCGACACGATGGTGACGCGGGCGCGCCAGATCCGTGTCGGCGATCCGCTGCTTGAAGAAACGCAGATGGGCCCGCTCGCCACACCGGGACAGATTGCACGCATCGAGAAGGAGGTGGCCTTCGCCCAGGACCAGGGTGGCAAGCTGCTGACTGGCGGCAAGCGGCCAGCCGAGCACAATCGCGGTCTTTTCTATGAGCCCACGATCATTGAATGCAACGACCAGAAGATGCGCATCGTCGATACGGAATTGTTCGGCCCTGTGCTCAGCGTGCTCCGCTTCAAGGATGAGGAGGACGTGCTGAAGCTGGCCAATGATACGAGGCATGGACTGGCCGCCGGTGTGTTTACCCGCAATGGCGCTCGTGCACTGCGGGTGACGAAGCAGTTGCGCGCCGGGATCGTCTGGGTCAACACCTACCGTGTCGTCTCGCCAATTGCAGAATTTGGCGGCTTCAAGGAGTCGGGGTATGGCCGGGAAAGCGGACTGCAGGCAATCTACGACTATACCCGTCCCAAGACGGTTTGGATAAATACCTCGGATCAGCCACTTGCCAATCCCTTCGTGATGCGCTGAGCGGTCTGCATCAGCACATCGACCGCGTGGCTCGCCTCGGTTCCCACGAAAAGCGGGTTGATCTCGATCTCTGTAATGTTGTGAGCATCCGCCGCAGCAAGGGCTGCAAGCTTCTCAAGCATGTCAAGCAGCGCCTCCCGGTTGGCGGCAGGTCCACCACGATAGCCGTCGAGCAGACGACTGACCTTGAGTCGATTCAGGGCGCGTGACATGTCCTGCCGGGTTGCCGGCAGGAGCAACGTTGTTGCATCAGAGAGCACCTCGACCAATACGCCGCCCGCGGCGAGGGTCATGGCAAGCCCGAATTGCAGATCACGCCGGATACTGACCATGAGTTCAACAACCGGCGACGCGACCATGCGTTCAACAAGAAACATATCGGTCACAGCTTCTGCATCATAGTTCGTGACGTCGGCCTTCATGCGCGCGACGGCTTCCGCCACGGCCACTGCGGACCCAAGACCCAGTCTCACCGCTCCGGCCTCGGTCTTGTGCGGCAGCATGGCACTGACCATCTTGAGTGCGACCGGAAAGCCAAGTTTTTCTGCCAGTTTCGGCACATCTGCTCCGGAACCCGTACGCCCGGGCGGAACAGCCATGCCATTTGCCGCCAGAAGTTTCTTGGCGCTGGCTTCGTCAACAACGACCGACGGGCCCTCGATAATGGATGAGATGAGGGTGGGCCGCACGCCGGTGCCCATTTCAGCACGTCTCTCGCCTTGCCAAGCAGCCGCAGCTATGGCCTCCATGCATTCTTCAATTCCCTGCATCGGGGCCACATTCTCACCGACCAGGAAACTGCGTGTCTCCGCATCCAGATTTTCCGGAATCGTACTGCAGACGGCTGCGGCGAGGCCTTGCTGCCTTGCAGCAGCGATGAATGAGAGCGTATCATTGCGATAATAGGACTTGCTCTCGTCAAGACCAGGCGCCGGATAGTCCTGCACGATGACGGCCGCATCATGCCCTTGCTGGAAGAGGGTATCGAAAACAGGCCGTGTCTTCTCCGGAATGCCCCAGATCGGCGTCGTGTAATCAAGCGGATTCGAGACGGTCGCCGTCGCGGGCAGTTGACCGCGCAGTTTCTCGGCTGTCTCGGCATCAGGGGGCGTAAAGGTGAGATTGAGACGTTCTGCATAGTCCGCCAGCATGGTGGCGCCACCGCCAGAGCAAGTCAGGCCTGCGAGTCGCCGCCCGCGCGGCACACCAGCCACGCAAAGGAATTTCACCGTCTCCAGCAATTGCGAAGGGCTACTGACGCGGATGATTCCGAGGCGATCAAACAGCGCATCATACAGAGACTCGGTCCCGGAGAGCGAGCCCGTATGGCTCACCGTGAGACTTGACCCCAGACGCGACGTGCCCGTCTTGAGGGCCACAATGGGCTTGCCAAGGTGCAAGCTCTTCAACGCCGCACGCTCGAAGGCCGCAACATCCTTGAGGCCCTCGATATGGAGTCCGATGGCACGTACTTCGGGACGTTCAGACAGCGCGTCCACGCAATCCTCCAGTCTCAGCACTGTCTGATTGCCTGCCGAAACCATGTAGGCGAATGGCACATGCCTTTGGCTCATGGTGAAATCGGAGGAGAGCATGCCGCTCTGGGTGATGATGGCTGCGCCATGGCCGGGGCAGAAGCCGCCATGCGCAAAGGGCCACAGCGCCACGCGGTCAATATAGTTGATGAGCCCATAGCAATTGGGTCCGATGAGAGCGAGATCACCAGCCGCCGCAACGAGCTGGGCTTCTGCTTCTGCGCCGTCCTCCCCCGTCTCTCCAAACCCTGCCGTGTAGCAGACGACACCCCCGGCGCCCATGGCCGCGAGCTTTTCAAGCGTGGCAATGGCCGGTGCACGCGGCACCGCAAGAAAGACTGCGTCCGGAGGCTCAGGCAGATCCTCCACGCTCCTGAAGCAGCGATGGCCGCCAATCTCGCTGCGCTTTGGATTGACGGGCCAAAACGGCCGGGAAAAACCGATGCGCGCACATTCCGTGGCCACGACTTCGGCGTCCCGGCCACCAATCACAGCGACGTGGCGGGGCTTCAGCAGACGCTCGAGATTGGCACGTCGCTTCGGAGTCATGCGCCAAGCGGCCGCAGAATGGCCCGGGAGATGATATGGCGCTGGATTTCTGAGGTCCCGTCCCAGATGCGCTCCAGCCGCGCATCGCGCCACAGTCTCTGGATAGGCAGTTCCTCCATCAGCCCCATTCCGCCATAGATCTGCACGGTGCTGTCCGCCACCCGGTTGACCATCTCTGAGCAATAGAGCTTTACCATGGAGATGTCGGCATCCGTCAGGATGCCGTCATTGGCGCGCCGAATCGCGTCCTCGACCAGCAGGTCGGCGGCGCGCAACTCAGTGGCCATGTCAGCGAGCTTGAAGCCCGTGCCCTGGAATTTGCCGATGGCCTGCCCAAACTGCTTGCGGCTTGCCGCCCACTCCGTGGCAAGGCCAAGGAGACGCTCGGCCTTGCCGCAGCATGAGGCGCCAACGAAAATCCGGCCATAGGTCAGCCACTGGCCAGACATTTCGAGGCCACGACCTTCCTCGCCCAGAATTTGCCCTGGTCCCAACCTGACATTGTCGAAGCTCAGCTGAAAGGTCTTGTAGCCACGGTAGCTCACGCAATGCGTACCGTCGCGGACGTCGAAGCCCGGCGTGCCGACATCCACAAAGAACGCCGTCACACGCTTGCGCGATCCACGCGGCGTTTCATCAAGACCGGTGGCGGCGAACACGATGGCAAAGTCCGGCATCACCGGTCCGGATATGAAATGCTTTGAGCCATTGAGGATCCAATCGGCACCATCGCGACGCGCATTGGTCTTCATGCCCATCACGTCGGAACCGGCCTCGGGCTCAGTCAACGCAAAGAGTTCGCGCTTCTCACCTTTCACACAGGGATAGAGATAGCGCTCCCTCTGGTCGCCCTCGCAGGCCAGCAAAAGCTCCGTCGGCCGTGCCGCCCAGCTGTGCAACGCGTGGCTGGTCTTCCCGTATTCGCGTTCCATGATGGTCTTGGCCTCGAGGCTCAGGCCACCGCCGCCCACCTCCTCCGGCAGATTCGCGGCATAGAGACCGACCTGCTTCGCCCGCGCCTCGATCTGGCGTCCGAGATCGAGAGGCACTTCACCCAGCCTGTCCACCAGATCCTCATGGGGCGTGAGTTCTGCCTTTATGAAGGCCTGCACGGTTTCCAGCAGAAGACGATTTTCATGGGAATTGACGAGACTCAAATTGTCCTCCGGGGGTCAGGCCGCATCTTCCGCCTTACGCCGTGTCAGCAGCGTGTGGGCGATGAGCGCAACCAGTGTGATGCAGATGAGCAGGACGGCAGCCGCCGCCACTGTCGGGTCCGTATTCTCACGCATGCCGTTCCACAGACGGCGCGGCAGCGTGAATACGTCAAATTTCGAAATGAACAGTGCCACCACGATCTCGTCCCAGGAAAGAATGAAGGCAAAGACAGCGCCTGCGAGAATGCCAGGCCGGATCACCGGCAGGATGACGCGGCGGATGGTGGTCGGAAGCGGAGCCCCGAGACTGCGTGAAGCCTGTTCCAGTTTCAGGTCGAAATTGGCCAGGGCTGCCGAAACGGTGATCACCACCATCGGGATTGCAAGGATTGTGTGGGCAAGAATGAGACCAAGATAGGAATCGATCAACCCCAGAGGAACCCACCAACGGTAGAAGGCCATGGCGGAGATGATTGGCGGCACCATGAGCGGGAGCAGAAGGAAGGCTCGGATCGCCTCTGTGAAGCGTCCCGTCATGCGCCACAATCCAATAGCGGCCAGCGTGCCGAAGAAGGTGGCGACGGCCGAGGAGCAAGCAGCGATCACGAAGCTCTGCCCGAAACTGGACAGCCATTCGGTGCTGCTGAAGAGATTGTGGAAATGCTGCAAAGACACGCCTTCCCACGGCAGGGAGAGATAGGTCTTTGAGGTGATCGAGACCGGAAAGGCTACAAGTGATGGAACGATCAGAACGAGCAGGATCGTCCAGGCTGCAACATTTGTCACGCGGCGAAGGCGGGAAGGAGTCATCGTGGCCCTCCACCGAAGACGGTCGAAAGCCTCATGAAGCGGTTCAGCACATACATCAGCACCAGCACGCTCACCAGCATCAGGGTGGCAAGCATCGCGGCCGTGCCCCAGCGCACGGTGACGAGCAACTGAACCGAAATGTATTCGGCAATCATCTGGACCTTGCCGCCACCGAGAATAGCCGGCGTCACATAGAAGCCGAGCGAACTGATGAACACCAGAAGCGAGGCCGCCACGATGCCCGGGCGTGTGAGCGGCAGGAAAACACGGAAGAATGTCTGCACATTGCTGGCCCCAAGGCTGCGCGATGCGCTGGTCACCCGGAGGTCAATGCCCTGCATGTTGGCGAGAAGCGGCAGGATTGCGTAAGGGATCATGTATTCAGTCATGCCAATCAGCACCCCGAACTCATTGCGCATGATCGGAAGTGGCTCGGCAATGATGCCACCCGCCATGAGAGCGTTGTTGAGAAGGCCGTTGTGGCCCAGCAGCATCAGCCAGGCAAAGGACCGCACCAGAACCGAGATCCAGAATGAGATGAGCAGGATCGACATCATGCGCTGACGCATCGTTGAAAACGCATGCAGCATCGCATAGGCGACGATATAACCCAGCGTGACGCTGGCGATCGTGGTGATCAGACACAGACGGATGGTCGTGAAAATGAGTCGTGAGACGGTATCGCTCTCGACAATCTTGTAATAGTTGCCAAGCCCCGGCTTGGGGTCTGCGAAACTCAGCAGGAGGACATTCAGGATTGGCGCGGCATAGAGCACAAGCACCAGCAGAAGGGCTGGCGCCACAAGAAGCCAATAGACATTGAACCGGCCAGTCTGCACCGCGCTTGACATGTGTGCCCGCACAATCGAAGGGCGCGCCCCGGTCCCTGTGACCGGCGCGCGCCCGCTGTTGTGTTTAGCCGATCGCGTCGAGGAACGCGTTCACCGCGTCGCCGCCCTGTTCGGCCCACCAGACAGGATCATTGAAGATGACCTTGTCGATGTTCATCGCCGAATTGATCGCATAAGGCTGCATCGCCTCCGGGATCTTGGCGAAAGCCTCCGGGTTCGATGGCGTCATGCCAAGGCAGTCGAGGATTGCGAGCTGCGAGTCGACCTGCAGCGCCTGCTGGATGAACTTCATGACATTGTCGCGGCCAGCGGGATTGCCGCGCGGGACGATATAGGCGCCCGGCATGGCAATGGCTTCGTTCATGACCAGCTTGTAGCGCCCGTTGGTGCGCTCCTCGATGGCCTTGCCGCGGTTCTGCCAGATCATGCCCATCACGACCTCGCCGTTCACGATCATGTCATGGGCCTCGGAACCAGATCCCCAATAGAGGCTGTCCGCCTTGATCGACTTGATCTTCTCGATCGCCCGCGGGACATCGCACGGATAGACCTTGTCCTTCGGCACGCCGTCGGCCACGAGCGCACTCTCGATCGAGCCGTTGGCCCACTTGTAAAGCGAACGCTTTCCGGGGAATTTTGCCGTATCGTAGAAGTCCGCCCAGCCAGACGGCGCATTGCCGCCGAAGGCCTGCGTGTCATACATGAAGGCGTATCCGTAGAAGATCACGCCGACGCCGAACTCCCAGGCCACGCCTTCCTTGATCTGAGCCTTGTTGACAATGTTGTAGTCGATGGCCTCAAGGTGACCGGACTTGCCGAGAGCAATGGCGTCAAAGCCATCGGCATCGCAAACGTCAGCGGTCACCTTGCCGGAATCGACCATCTCCTTGATCTTTCCCTGCAGGGGACCTGACGTATCGAATTTCAGAGGAATGCCCGTCGCTGCCGTGAAGGGCTTGCCGATGGCGTCGCCATGACACTTCTCGGATTCTCCGCCCCAGTTCCACATGACGATTTCGTTGGCAGCCGCCTCCGCGTCCCCTGCCCGCACCGCAAGCGTGGCAACGCCTGCCATGCCGCAGAGAGCCAGGAAGCTGCGGCGATCAAGCCTGCCGGACTTGAAAGCCAGCGCGCCCTGCCGCGCGAGATCGCGCATGAACATCTTGTCTTGCATAGTCGTCTCCTCCTTGTGCCGCGGCGCTCTGTCCGCGGTGGTTGTTCGGGGATTATCCCCGGCTTGGTCTTACGGGCGGTACGCCCGCCTTCTCGTCGTCACCGGCCTCGACCTCGACCTGAGCGTCATCGCTCCAGCAGATGTCGATGGCTTGTGATTCTGCAAATTGTCCGGCATTTCGCCAGGCTGGCACCTGAACCTCGATGCTGGCATGGCCCGGCACATCGACCATGAGCTTCAGCGTGGCGCCCATGTAGGTGATGGCCTTGATGGTTCCGGACAGTTTGTTCTGTCCGCTGCCCTTACCGGCAGGCAGGGCGTCAATCTTTTCGGGCCTCAGCGCGTAGGTTCGTCCGTTGCGGGTAATGAAATTGCTCTTGCCAAGAAAGCTGGCCGCGAAAACCGTACGCGGCCGTTCATAGAGCTCGGTGGGGCTCCCCACCTGAACGATCCGGCCACGATTCATGATTGCAATCCGGTCCGACATGGTCAGCGCTTCTTCCTGATCATGCGTCACATAGATGAAGGTGGTTCCAACCCGGTTGTGTATGTCCTTGAGTTGCTCCTGCACGTCCGCACGCAGCTTGCGGTCAAGCGCGCCGAGCGGCTCATCAAGCAGCAGAACCCGTGGCTCGAAACTCAGCGCCCGTGCCAGCGCCACACGCTGCTGCTGGCCACCGGAGAGTTGTTGGGGGTAGCGGTCCTCGAAACCCCGAAGTTGAACGAGATCCAGCATGGCGCCTAGTCGTCTCTCCATGTCGGCCGCTGCCATGCGCCGGATGTCCAGCGGATATTCGATGTTTCCGCGCACAGTCATGTGCGGGAAGAGGGCATAGCCCTGGAAGACCATGCCGAAGTTGCGTTTCTCGGGTGGCACGGCAGCGATGGACTGTCCGCCCACCCGGATGTCACCTGCGGTGATGTCCTGAAATCCAGCGAGCATCATCAACAAGGTCGTCTTGCCCGACCCGGACGGCCCCAGAAGCGTCAGGAATTCTCCGGCACGGATACCGAGCGAGACATCCTCGACAGCGGTCATATTTCCGTACCGTTTCGTGACGCGGTCGAAATCGACACCTATGCCGGAGGAGCCGCGCGTCATCCCTGTTTCTTCAACCCCAGCTTCTTGCGGGCCTCGGCGGGCGTAAGCACACGCGCGCCCATGCGCTCGATGATGCCCACGACACGCTCGACAAGCTGGGCATTGCTCGCCAGGACGCCTCGGTCAAGATAGAGATTGTCTTCAAGGCCCACCCGCACATTGCCGCCCATCGCAACTGCGGCGGCTGCCATGGGCATCTGCATGCGTGAGATCCCGAAGCTTGCCCAGCTGGCATTGTCGGGCAATTGGTCCTTCATGGCCTTCATGTTATCGACGGACTGGTCCGCGCCCCATGGTATGCCGAGGCAGATCTGAAACATCGGCGGCTCATCGACCAGCCCTTCCTTGATCAATTGCTTCGCAAGCCGGATGTGACCGAGGTCGAATACCTCAAGCTCGGGCTTCACACCCCACTCCTTCACCAGCGCGGCCATGCGGCGAAGGTAGGGCGGCGTGGACATGTAGACGTAGTTGCCGTCACCAAAATTCATGGAACCGCAATCGAGGCTGCAGATTTCGGGCCGCAACATCTCGACATGGCGCAGCCGTTCCTCAGGGCCGATCATGTCGGTACCAGCCCCCGGTTTGCAGGGATCGTCCTCGCTGATCATCCAGTCACCGCCCATCCCGGCCGTGAGATTGATGACCACATCGGTACCGCTCGAACGCACGATGTCGACGGCGCGCTTGAAGAGTTCGGGGTCGCGCGAGCCCTTGCCGGTGGCGGGGTCGCGCACATGCAGGTGCGCTGCGGTCGCACCTGCCTTCGCGGCGTCAATGGCAGCCTGCGCAATCTGCTCGGGCGTCACGGGAACGCCCGGATGCTTGCCCACCGTATCGCCTGCACCGGTCACGGCGCAGGTCACGATCACCTCGAAATTCATGCCGCGTGCCCTCCCTGACGGTTGTCGTTCTTGATCGAAATGATTTGCCGGAACACCAGAAGGCGTTATAAATTTCTCGCCAATTATCCATTTTTTTCGCCGACCGGGTTCCCGCATGACGCAAGCCGCCGCCAACCCTCTCACGCGGGTAAGCTTCCTGCTCATACCGCGCTTCAACATGATGACGTTGACGATGCTCATGGAGCCGATGCGCATCGCCAATTATCTTGCACCGCAAAAACTCTATGACTGGGACTTTCGCGCCGCAACATCGGGCCAGGTGCAGGCGAGCAACGGCCTCACTGTTGCCTGCCGGAGTTTCGATGAGGACGGGCTTGCATCACCTGACATGATCATGGTCTGCGGCAGTTGGGGGGCCGAGCATCTCGATGACCCGCGCCTGTCGCGCTGGCTGCGGCGAAATGCGCGCGGCAAGGTGGCCATGGTGGCAGTCGAGCTGGGTATCTATGCATTCGCGCGCGCCGGATTGCTGTCCGATCATAAGGTGACGACCCATTGGTCGATGATGGCGGGTCTTGCGGAGGCCTATCCGGATCTGGCGGTGACCGAGCAACTCTACACCATCGATGGCCCGGTCATGACCTGCGCCGGCGGCACGGCGGGACTCGACCTCATGCTGAACATCGTCGGCCGCAAGAACGGCGACCAGCTGGCTGCCGAGATCGCCAATCAGGTCATGCACCATCCACGGCGTCCGCCAGAGGCTGTTCAGCGCTATGCGACAGGCGGCAAGCATGATGACGTGCACCAGGACGTGCGGGCCGCCATGACGCTGCTCGAGGCGCGCATCGAGGAGCCAACCCCCGTCCCGCGCGTCTGCCGTGAGATCGGCGTGTCGCAGCGCAAGCTGGAGCGACTTTTCAAGCGCGACATCGGCTGCACAATCGTGCAGTATTCGAAACTGCTCCGGCTGCAATACGCCCGTGTGCTGCTGAGCTCGACACGCATGTCGATCCGCGAAGTCTCGGCAGCCTGCGGCTTCAACTCACTTTCATATTTCTCCCAGAGCTTCCTGCAGGCGTTTGGCAAGAAGCCGAGCGAATACCGTCAGGCCTGGCCCGAGACCGATGCAGCGCCGTCATGGCCCGGGACGGTCTATGCCTTCCTGCAGACAACGCGCAACAAGCAGGGAAAGAGATCTTAACCCCCGGCGCGTGCGGCGCGTACGGCCTTCAGCACACCGACGATTGCACGATCGCGCTCGGCTGCCATATCTTCAAAGTGACGGCCCATGGCCATTTCATTGCAGCCATCGACCATCCGGTCACGCAGTTCCTTGGTAAGCTCCGGGGCCTCGAGTCTTGTCCACGGCAATTTCAGCGCCGGGCCGAACTGATCAAGGTTGGTCGCCATGCCGCCCTCTCCGCAGGCTACATGAAAGGCCATGCACTGACCCTGGATTGCAAGCCGTGGGGCCGGGCCATTCATCAAGGCAATGTCGATGTCTTCTGGTGTCGCCTCGCCATTGGCCACCATGTGCAGCGCCTCACGCCATACGGCCTCTTGCAATCGCGTCGCCACAAATCCCGGGATCTCCTTCTTCATCACCAGCGGCGCCTTGCCGGCATGAGCGTAGAAGTCCCGTGCCCAGCCTACGGCCGCAGGCGTTGTCTTCCTGCCACCGATGATCTCAACGAGCGGCAAGAGATAGGGCGGATTGAACGGATGGCCGATCACCGTTCGCTCCGGTGTCGGACACAAGGCCTGAATGTCCGTCATCATCAGACCCGATGTGCTCGAGGCGATGACAACGTCAGCCGGCACAAGGGCACCAAGCTTCTCATAAAGCTTCTGCTTCAGCTCAAGCCGCTCAGGCGCGCTTTCCTGCACGAACTCAGCGTCGCCCACGGCATCTTCCAACTTGTCCGTAAGCCTCAGGCGGCCGAGCGATGCGCCGGGAGCCAGTCCAAGGGCTGTCAGGCTCACCCAGGCTGTATCGATGATCTTCCGGTACATCGCCTCTTCGTTCATGGCATGCAGATAGCCCGTGACATCGTAGCCACGCGCCAGGAAATGCGCCGCCCAGCCCGCGCCTATCGGGCCGCCGCCCAGGCTTGCCACCCGCTTCACATCCGCAACATTGGGCCGCGTCATGACTATCTTCCCTTGAAAATCGGTTCGCGTTTCTCGACGAACGCCTTCACACCTTCCGCTGCGTCCTCTGACTTCAGCATGGCGCGGTAGACAGGCAGATCACCCGTGCGCATGGTCGCAAAGGTCTCGCGCAACGGCTTGGCCTCGATGGCGCGGAGCACTTCCTTCACGGTCTGCATCGCCAGCGGCGCGGACCTGGCGAGTTGAGCTGCCCATTCGCGCGCTGCGTTCATCAGGTCGGCGGCCGGCACCACCTTGTTGACCAGCCCATACCGCGCGGCCTCCGCGGCCCCCATGCGGCGGCCCAGCAGCAGCATTTCCATTGCAATGTTGTGCGGTATGCGCCGCGGCAGGCGCTGCAACGCGCCCGCATCCGGTACGATGCCGAGCGGCATTTCAGGCAGCGCAAACTCGACGTGTTCGGCGGCGATAATCAGGTCGCAGGACAGCGCGATCTCGAAGCCACCGCCGATCGCCAGCCCGTTGAGCGCAGCGATCACAGGCTTGTTGAGCGTCCAGTTTTCGGTGAGGCCGGCAAAGCCGCCGTCTCCATAGTCGCCGTCTTCCCACCAGTTGTCGAGCTTGATGTCACCTGAATTGAGCGCCTTCAGATCCCAGCCTGCAGAGAAGATCCGGTTGCCCTCGGCAGTCAGGATGCCCACCCGTAACTCCGGGTCGTCGCGGAGCAGTGCGAAGGCCTTCCCCATGTCGCGGCTCATGGCATGGTCGATTGCGTTGACCTTCGGCTTGTTGAGCTTGACCTCGAGAATGTGGCCGTTGCGCGTGACCTCGACGAAACTGGACATCATGAACCTCAGGTGAAGGCCGGTATCACTTCCTTGCAGAACAGCTCGAGCGAACGCTTCTGCTCCTTGTGACCAAGGCCAAGACTTGCGTAGTAGGTGAAATGATCCACGCCAAGCACTTCATAGGGCTTGAGCTTGGCGATCACCTCGTCAGGCGTGCCGAACATCAGGTTGGTCGACAGCATCGTCGGATCGTATTCCGCCCGGTTGGCGATATCGCCGAGATCCACTTCCTTGGGGAAGCCGTTCTTCACATCGCCGAGGTTCTTGAACAGGTTCTCGAACTGGCCGAGCTGGCGCTGAGCCGCCTTGACCGGAACCATCCAGTCTTCCTTGCGATCATAGACGGCGGTGTGGCGCATCATCGCAAAGATCGGGCGCTGCTTGCCCGGGTTGTTGGCCAGAGCCTCCTCCAGGCGTGACTTGTAAAGCTCGGCTTCGGACATCGGCCGGGTGAGCGGCCACGACATGATGTTGAGCCCATGCTTCACTGCAAAGTCATAAGTAATGGGTGCGCGGGCAGCGACCCACAGCGGCGGATGTGGTGTCTGCAAGGGCTTGGGTACGGATGTGGAGAGCGGAAAGTTCCAGTATTCGCCCTTGTGCTCGTAATCGCCCTGCCACAGCGCCAGAACCGCGGGCAGCATTTCCTGCATGTATTTCCAGCCATCCGTCTGCTTGAGGCCAGGGAACATGCGGTCGAATTCGCGCTGATAGGCTCCCGAGCCAATGCCAAACTCGAGCCGGCCCCCGGTGATCAGGTCTGTGAAGGCCGCCTCACCGGCGAGCTTGATCGGATGCCAGTAGGGCGCCACGGCCACCGCCGTTCCCAGCCGGATCGTCGAGGTATGCGCCGCCCACCAGGTGAGAATCTGGAAGGGGTCCGGCGCGATCGTCATTTCCAGTGCGTGATGTTCGGCCGACCAGACGATGTGAAATCCACCACGTTCCGCCATCTGCACCATCTCGAGGGTATGGCGGGCCACATCGCGCATGTCGAGGCTGTCGTCCATGCGCTCCAGATTGATGGCGAGTTGGAACTTCATGCGCGTCTCTCCCGGACCTAATCGCTACCGATGATGCCAAGATAGTCAGATGGATGGAAAAACTGTATTGTCACAAATCCGACAGCAACTCTAGGATTTCGTCGCAGTGTCCCGGCCGGTCAACCAAGTCCGCCCAGCAGCCCGCCGAGCACCGCCATGATGCGCGGGAAATAGCCTTCGCTCTCGCCCTGTGGCGTTTCCAGCACGCTGAAGAAGGCCGCCGCAGCCTGCTTTTCTGGATCAACCATCAGGAATTGTCCGGCATAGCCCGGGTGACCTGCCCAGCGGCCGTTGCTGAGCAGATGATTGCGGTAACGCCATCCGGCAGCACCACCATACTGTGTTCCACCACCCGCCATGGCATCGGCAAGGAACACGTCCCCTTTGGCCAGCAGCAGTCCGAGGCGCGCAAGGTCCCGCGCTGTCATGACGCCGCCGCCGCTCAGCACCGGCACGCCCGTGCAATCAACCGAGATGTGGAAGGGTGATTCAAGACCCGCCGCCTCGACAATGGCGTTGACGTGGCGGGGGAGGTTCACGCCGCTCGCCCGCTCGATCACCCAGCCCAGCATGTCGGTATTGGGCGAGGTGTAAAGCGTTGCCGGGCCTGGAACTGGGCGGGGCGCCGGAACCAGTCCGGCCGCAAAGTCGCGCACGCCGAACTCCGCTTCGCCGGGCGGCGGCAGGCGCCAGCCCATGGCGATTTCCTGACGCGCATAGCCCACCGGCGCGCCGACGGCGGGGGCTGGGGCATAGGGCGCTGCATAATCCTCGACGAAATTGCTCGCCACATCCATGTCGAGGGCCTGTTGTACACTTGCGTTGGCATAAGCGGCCCCGGCCTCTGGTACATAGTGACCGATGGGCCTTGCAGGGTCGAGCCTGCCCTCGGCAACCAGCCTTCCCATGGCGAGGTGCACGAAGGTCTTGGTGATCGACTGGATGCTGTGAAAACCATCTCTTCCGAAGTCGGCCGCGTAGCGCTCGAACCTGATCGCCCCATCCTGAACCACGACCAGCGCACAGAAGGAGGGTTCAGCCAGCAGTCGCGCAAGTCCGGCCACTCCGGCAAGCCCGGGATCGGGGACCTCGTTGAGCGGCATGATCTCCGGCGCGCGCAGGCTGAGACCGCGCCGGTGGATGAGATGAAGGGTGCGGAAACTGGCGCGCCGCCTCGGTGGCGTGTTCCACACCGCCAGGCGTTCAGCCGTCACCGAAAGGTCAGCTGCCGGTTGTCGCGCCATCCGGCAGCAAGCCCCGCTCGCCCAGAACCTTGCGCGCCGCCCGGAAACATTCAAGCGCCTGCGGCACGCCGCAGTAAATTCCGACCACGTGGATGATCGCCCGTACTTCCGCCACCGAAACGCCGTTGTTGATGGCGCCGTTCAGGTGGATTTCCCACTCATGCATCTTGCCGAGCGCACCCAGCATCGCGAGGTTCATCATCGAGCGGGTCTTTGCGTCGATGGTCTCGTCCCCCCAGCCGAAGCCCCAGCACCAGGCCGTCATCGCCTCCTGGAAGGGTCTTGTGAAATCATCGGCAGCCTTGAGGTTGCGGTCGACATAATCCTGGCCCAGCGTCTCACGGCGCTTCGCAAGGCCAGCTTCGAACAGGTCGTCCTTCATCGCTCACGCCTCCTCCAGCCTGGCGGGGGCCGACCGCCGCCTATTCAGCTGCTTCGATCACGCTTCCGCGCTTGGCGCCGGCCAGCGGCACGCCGAAGGCCCTGGAGCTCGCCAGCGTGATGGCCCGCAGATCTTCAGGCTCGATGTTGCGCACATCGGTCTTGCCGGTGCAACGCGCCATGATGGAGGCTTCCGCCGACATCGCGCTGATGATCGAGGCCGCCGCATCGCTGCGCTCCTCGGGCGAGCGGTCCCCGAAGAAGGAGAGACCGCCGGGCCCCATCTCGCCGCCCAGCGCCATGGCCATGGTCATGCCGATGGCGCCGGCCTTGGCGCCAAGCCCGATCAGCTTGGCCACGTCGGTTCCCGAGCGCACACCACCAAAATAGACAAAATCGATGTCTTCCTCGCGGTTCATCCGGCGCACGATCCGCATCGCATCGCGCAGCACGCTGAAGTCCGGGTATCCCCCGAGCTCGGGCCATTGGCCTCCGATGCCCGACGAACCATCGAGCACCATCATCTCGAGACCATGTTCGAGCGCAAAGGGAATCGCCTTCTCGAGATCGGCGGACGACGCCACGAGGCCGGTGATCATGCCGGGCTGCTTCTCGATCTTGAAACTCTGGAAGCCCCTGGGCAGTACATAGACTTGGCCCACGGCCCCGGCATTGGGTATGCCGCCCGGCTCCAGAAGCTGCAGCCATGGTGCCTTGCTGTGCGGCAAGGGCTCGCGGGTCAGATAGGCAGAGCCGACATTCGCCAAGGCCATGCCGAGGCCTGCCCTGGCTTCTGTGGGAAGCGCATCGACACCAGCCGCAATGACCGGGATATCGAGCTTGACCTTGCCTGCAATGTCCGTCGCCGTATTGCAGGCGTCACGGTAGGGGTCAATCACCAGCCGCGACAGGTTGGCGGGCAGCAGCACCAGATCATCGAAGGAGGCGTGATGATTCTCGGGGAAGGGATTGGCCTTGGGCGCGAGCCGCTTCTGCAGGATGGCGCTCTGCGTGCGCACATCCGTGGTGGGCGTGCGGGCCATCACGAAGATGTCCTCACGGGTCTTCACCGAATAGTCAGACGAGCCCGTCTCGGCATCGCAGCGGTAGCAGCGCGCGGCTTCCTCCTTGGCGGTCTTGTCGTCATAGGTCGTTTCGATTTCCGGGAAGGCCGAAGGGTTGGCGCCCAGACCATTGAACGTCTGGTCGCGGCGCGGAAAGATTTCCCAGTTGATGTCCTGTGCGGCTGGCACGCGCCTGGTACGGTAGGGCGTGCGGTAGGGCAAGGGATCAGAAATGCCATCGAGATGGGATTTCACATAATGAGCCGCGCGGTGGCCGTGCATCATGGCCATCACGATGGTTGATCCGCCGAACGCGCCATCGCCGGCAGCAAAGACCTGCGGGTCGTCGGTACGCATCGAGTTCCAGTCGGTCTTGATGCGGTCGCCCGCCATCAGGCCCTTGCCATCGAGCTCGGCGGATTCGGCTTTCTGGCCCACCGCCATGATCACCATGCCGCAATCGAGGTCACGCTCAGAGCCAGGCACCGTCTCGGGCTTGCGGCGGCCGTCGGGGCCCGGCGCGCCCAGTCGGGTCTCCACGCAGCGCAGCGCCATCTTTCCGCCCGCACTCACCACTTCGACAGGCTGAGTGTTGTAGATCACCTCGATGTTCTCGGCGATGGCCTGATGCAATTCTTCCTTGCGGGCCGGAATTTCCTTCGGGCCGCGGCGATAGACAACCTTGACCTCCTTCACGCCGGGCATGCGCAAAGCCGCCCGGCAGGCATCCATGGCCACGTCGCCGCCGCCGACCACGATCACCTTCTCGGGAAGCGTCGGGCGTTCACCGGCGTTGATGCGGCGAAGGAAGCCCACGCCATCCACCACATTGGGGTTGTTCTCGCCCTTGATACCCATGGGCTTGCCCCACCACGACCCGATGGTGAGCAGCACGGCAGCATGCTTCTTCTTGAGATCCTCGAGCGTCACATCCTTGCCCAGAGCAACGCCGCAGTGCAGCTTGATGCCCGGACAGTGGTTGAAGAGCCGCTGCATGTCTTCTTCGATGATGCCGGGCGGCAGGCGGAAGCCCGGAATGCCCCACACCATCATGCCGCCGGGCTTGTCCATCATCTCGTAAACGTGAACCTCGAAACCGGCTTCGGCGAGGTCCTGCGCGGCGGTGAGGCCCGCCGGGCCAGCGCCGACAATGCCGACTGACTCCTTGCGCGTCACCTGCACGGGGGGAAGGTGATGATCCTTGCCGAGCTTGTCCATCACATAGCGCTTGAGGTTGCGGATCGCCAGCGGACCATCGCTCTCGGTACGGCGGCAGGCGGGCTCGCAGGGCGCGTCGCAGACGCGGCCGCAGATCGAGGAGAACGGGTTGGTGGCAGTGATCGCCTCGAAGGCCTCGGCGAATTTTTCCTCCCAGATGTAGCCGATATAGGAGGGCGCATCTGTTCCAACCGGGCAGGCCACCTGGCAGGGCGCCGGCACAAAGTGCGGGTCCTGGGTGTCGTCGCGGGCCGGCGCCTTCGGCGGGCGCACGCGGTTGATGTCGTAAACGGTGATGACGTTGGTGCTCATCGTCTGGTCCTGTTGGTTCGCGTGCGCGTCAGGAGGCCTTGCGCAGATCCTGCGCGCGCTCACGGTATTCAGGGTGATAGGGCAAGCGGGTGATTGCGGCCGCCTCGGGTGTCAGCGCCACGAGGTCATCGCGGCTCACCTGATGCGGATCGCTGTAGCCCAGCGCATGCGTGATGGCGGCGATCTGCCAGCGCACCGATTCGAGGAAGCGGTGAATGTTCTGGGCTTCCACCGGCACATTGTAGCGCTTTTCGTGTTCGGGATCCTGTGTTGCGATACCCGTCACGCAGGTGCCGACATGGCATTGCAGGCAGGCGATGCACCCGCCGGCGATGATCGCGGAGGTTCCCAGCGCAACCGCATGGGCACCGAGCGCCAGGGCCTTCACCGCATCGATGCCGTCCTTGATGCCGCCCATCAGCACAATGGGCATGTCGAGACCACCAACTTCGGAGAGCGCGTCACGCGCTTCCTGGATTGCAGAGAGGGTCGGGATGCCGACGAATTCGAGAACCTCGTTGCCGGCCGCGCCCGTCGAGCCCTGCATGCCGTCGAGTTCCACGAAGTCGAAGCCGTCCTTCCAGGCAATCTTGATGTCGTCGCGCACACGTCCCGCGCCCAGTTTCACCGACACCGGAATGCGGTAGCCGGTGGCTTCGCGGAACTCCTCAACCTTGATGACCAGGTCGTCCGCGCCCAGCACGTCCGGGTGGCGCGACGGCGAACGAAGGTCGATACCTGCCGGGATGCCGCGGATGCGGGCGATCTCGGGCGTCACCTTCTTGGCCATCAGCTGTCCGCCGAGACCCGGCTTGGCGCCCTGGCTGATATAGATTTCAAGGCCATTGGCCTGTTGCATGTCGTGGATGTTCCAGCCAAGCCTGCCGGCCAGACACTGGTAGATCAGCTGGCCAGCCTCCTGGCGCTGCTCCTTCGACATGCCGCCTTCGCCGGTGTTTTCCGAAATGCCGGAGAGCCGCGATGCAATGGCCAGGGCCAGCTTGGCCGACTTTGACAGCGCACCATACGACATCGGCGCGATCATCACCGGCATCGACAGCTTCAGCGGATTGGCGCCCGAGCGTCCGCCGATCTCGGTGTCCATCTTCACTTTGGAGAGAACATCCGGGTCCGTGCCGATTGCAGGCAGGATGTCCTTCTTGAAAGCGATGTCGGAGATGTGCGGCAGCGGCCGTGCAGCACCATAGCCGCGAATGCGGTAGCGCCCGATCTGCGACTTGACGTGGATGTCTTCCTGGACTTTCGCGTTCCAATAGGCGTTGTCCGCGAAGCTCTCAAAGAAGGGAATGGCGCGGCGGCGCGGTTCGGTCTTCGGATAGCGCAACTTCTTGCCGGCGTTGACGATCTTCTGGAAGCTGCCCTTGAAAGGGATCTGATACTTGTCGAGGAACGCCAGGATCTCGTCACGCTCATTGGCCGGAAGGTCGGTGAGCATCGCGTCGGTGCCCATCTCGCCCAGCTTTCCGGCGACATAGATGTTGCCGCCGGTCATATCCTGGCCGACTTTTTCTCCGGAATGCCCGAGGATGATCAGACGGCCGCCATACATCATGTAGCCGGCCATGAAATTGGCATTGCCGCAGGCGAGCAACGTACCCGCCTTCATCACCTGCCCGGCGCGCGAGCCGATGTTGCCCTTGACCACGATTTCGGCGCCACGGATTGCAACACCCGGAATGGCCGAGGCATTGCCATTCACGACAATCGAGCCGTTGAGCATGTTGTCGCCGACGCCCCAGCCGACATTGTTGTCGACGGTGAAGCGCGGACCATCCGTAAGGCCGGCACAGAAATAGCCCGCCGAGCCGCGGATGTGCACGTTGATCGGATGGGTCAGCCCGACGCCGATGTGGTGGCGGGCGTCGGGGTTCAGCACCTCGACGTCGACACCCTCGGCGCCAAACTGGCGCAGAAGCTCATTGGCATCGCGGACCGGGGTTACGCTGAGGTCGATCTTTGCCATGTGTCGTAGGTTCCGGGTGCTGGTTCGGATGTGTTGAGGGCGCGGCCGGGGAACAGCCGGTTGAGCGAGACTTCCTCGGAGGCGATGGCGATGATGCTGTCGTCTTCGTATTTCACCATCGGCTTGGCCGCGAGCTTGTCCTTGGCATAGCCGATCTCGTCCTTGGTCGAGACCAGGAACGAGAAGGTGCCGTCGAGATCCTCGATCGAGGTCTTGAGTGCTTCCTTGAGGCTGAAGCCATGCTTCAGCTTGTCCGCGAGATAGACGGCGATCAGCTCCGAGTCATTGTCGGTGTTGAAGAAATAGCCCTGCTTCTCGAGGCGGCGGCGCATCTTGTAGTAGTTGGTGATCTGCCCGTTGTGGACGATCGAGATGTCGGCAAAGCCCGTCGCCCAGAAGGGATGGGTGGCTTCCGGCGCAACGTCGGATTCGGTTGCCAGACGCACGTGGCCGATGCCATGCGTGCCCTTGAAGTTCTCGATCTTGTAAACGTTGTCGACGTCATAGGCGCCGCCCAGATCCTTGATGATGTCCAGGCTCTCGCCGATCGAGGACAGCTTGGCGGCATGCTCCATCTCGAAGGCGAACTTCTGCAGGTCGCCGTCGAACTTCACCAGAACCGCAAAGGATGAACCCTTGTGCTCTTCCTCGACGATGCGCGCCTGGAACTCGGCCAGCTTGGTCTTGACGCGCGCGATGGCCTGCGTGGCGGTCTCGCCTTCGCCGACGATGAAGCGCAGGCGCAGATGACCCGGCACGGGGTCGCGATAGAGCGAAAAACCGGTCGAATCCGGCCCACGGTGCTGGCAGCCGTCCAGCATGTCGATCAGGGCGCGGCCCACCCTCGCGTCGGCTCCCGCATTACCCTTGTAGAGAATTCCAGCGATTCCACACATTTGGGGTCTCACTCCTCATTCAATCATGATCTGATAGGCTCACCCTAGGGCATCTGCCCCAGATCTCGCAATAAGATATGCAACTTTTTTTCCCGTCATGAAAGGAAAATGCGCATACCCGCCCTGCGGTACGGTCAGAGGTTGAGAAATCCCGAGAGTGCATTGACGATATTGACCCCCAGCGCCTCGACCGCATACCCGCCCTCCATCACGAACAGGGTAGGCCGGTTGAGCCTGGCAACCGCCGCCCCAATCCGGATGAAATCCTCGCTTTCCAGCCGGAAGGCGCTGACCGGATCGTCCTTGTAGGCGTCTGCCCCCAGGGACACGACGAGGACGTCGGGACTGTAACTGTGGATCCTTGCCGCCGCCGTTACGAGGGCTGACTCATATGCGGACCAGAGCGTTCCCTTGGTAAGGGGAAGGTTGACATTGAAGCCCTCTCCGGCACCGGCGCCCGTCTCATCGGCAAATCCCATGAGGAAGGGGTACTCTTCTTCAGGGCGGCCATGGATGGACACGTAGAGTATGTCAGGCCTGTCGTAGAAGATCCGCTGGCTGCCATTGCCATGGTGGTAGTCGACATCGAGGATCGCGACACGCGCGGCCCCCTGGTCGCGGAAAGCCTGGGCGGCGACGGCTGCATTGTTGATGTAGCAATAGCCACCGGCCAGGTCCTGGGAGGCGTGATGACCGGGCGGACGGCAGAGCGCAAAGGCGGCCGGCGCACCTCCCGCCACCAGGGCCTGAGCGGTGAGCGTCACGTCCACGGCTTCCCGGATTGCCGTCCAGGTTCCGGCTACGAAGGGCACGCAGACATCAAAGGTGTAGCAGCTCAGCATGGCCTGAATGCTGTCGCCGGGCACCTGCTTCATCCCGCGCATGCCGAACACATAGGCCGTGGCAAAGCCTCCGATGCCGGTCTCGGTTGTCCAGCGCTGGTAGGCCGTTTCGAGAAAGCGCACGAAGCGCGGATCATGCACCCGGTGCACGGCGGCGAGATCATGCACCGCCGGAGGACTGAGGTCGGTGAAGCCCGTTTCGGCAAGGCGGCGCAGGATATGGTCCATGCGCTCGGGCTTCTCGAACATCGGCACCATGCGGTTGTACATGAGTTCTTCTGCACCCGCATGGCCACGATGGTGATCGCCATAGATGATCTTCATCGCCGGGCCCTCACGCCTTGAGAAGCCAGGCGTGTTCCACGGCGTTGTGGAACTTCCAGGTCCGATGCGGCCCCGCCATCACGTTGAGATAGTAGAGATCATAGCCATGTGTCGTGGCGCACGGGTGGTAGCCCTTCGGCACCAGCGTCACATCGCCATCCTCAACCGCCATGGTCTCATCAAGCGAGCGGTCGTCGGTGTAGACGCGCTGGAAGGCGAAGCCCTGCGGGGGATTGATGCGGTGGTAGTAGGTCTCCTCGAGCAGCGATTCATGCGGCAAATTGTCGGTGTCATGCTTGTGCGGCGGATAGGAGGAGGTGCAGCCGCCGGGCGTGATGACCTCGACGACGAGCAGACCCTCGGCGGGCTCCCATTCTGGAATGATGTTGGTCACATGTCGGGTGTTGGTGGTCTTGCCACGGGTCTCCTGATGCAGCGCATCCGGCGGGATGACGCGGGCGGCAAGCCTGCCCTCGCCCGGCGCGGTGCAGACGGCCAGCGTGACATCGGTCTGTGCCACCACCTTCCAGCGCCCGCCACCCGGCACATAGACCGACCACGGCTTGCCCTCGAAGGGTGAGTTGCGCTCGCCCAGAATGCCGAAATCCTCAACGCCCGCAGTCACATGGCCCTTGCCGCCTATGAACACCAGGCAGGTCTCGCGGCCTGGCGCGCCGCCCTCCGCCACTTCGCCGGGCCGCAACTTCCACAGATCGAAGCCGACATACCGCCAGCCCGCACTTTCGGGCGTGACATGCACGATCCGGCCATGCTCCGCCCGGGGATGAATCTTGAGTCTGGACATGAAAAGCGCCTCCGTCTCGCTGCAGGCTTTGACTTCCGCTACCGCCCCGCGCCGCCGATGTCCACGGGCTTGCTGCCCGTCAGGCGGCGGTGCCGCGCCGCGCGTGGTTCCACAGATCGGCAAGCGTCCGGAAACGCGCCGCCATGTCGGCAATGGCCGCCTCATCGGTCATCTTGCCCGACAGCCAGGCTTGTGCTGCGGCGCTGAAGATGGTGCGGCCGACGGCGAAACCCTTCACGATGGGTTGCGCCGCAACGGCGGCGAAACCCTTTGCAAGCTCTTCTTCCGGCGCATCGAGGCCGAGCAGCACCACACCACGGCACCATGGATCATAACGCCCGATGACGCCGGCGATGTTGCGCCATGCCGCGGCCGATGCCTGCGGCTCGAGTTTCCACCAGTCGGGCTTGATTCCCAAAGCATAGAGCTCTTCGAGTGCGCGGGCGATGGTGTCATCGTCCAGCGGTCCGTTCTTTCCGGCAATGATTTCAATGAGCAGTTCGCGACCCACCTTGCGCGCTGCCTCATAGAGCGTGCGCAGCTTCGCCGCCTGCTCGTCCTTCATCGCGGCGGCATCGTCAGGATGATAGAAAGCGAGACACTTGATGGTGTGGGTCACCGGCCACTCGACGAGGCGCGCGCCGACATCCTGCGTGAATTCAAAGCGCAACGGCCGTGAACCCGGCTGTTCC
Organism: Hyphomicrobiaceae bacterium; assembly: GCA_900298995.1. Taxonomy (GTDB): domain Bacteria; phylum Pseudomonadota; class Alphaproteobacteria; order Rhizobiales; family Aestuariivirgaceae; genus Aestuariivirga. Next base: position 85,164 of record OMIC01000024.1, read on the forward strand.
AGCGGACGACCGATCCACAGGCCGAGCTTTGCGGCATCAAACATGGCCTCGCGGCCATAGACGTCGTCAAGCAGCGTACCATATCCCGGCCGGCCATTGGCCACCCGGCCAATGGCGGACATCGCCAGACGCTTGAAATCATTGAGCCTGGCGCGCGGCGCTCCGGCCTTGTCGGCCATCTGCTCAAGCTGTGCGCGATGGTCGATGGCAAAGGCCAGCAACTGATCGGGCTGGGCGCGCCGCGTCGTGGCCCAGTGCACATGGTTGATCGCCTCGTCCTTGCGCAGCGCCTTGTGCGGGCTGCCGTGCCGCAGGAAATATTGCAACTCTTCCCACGTGGGAATTTCCGGCGAGCACAGAAGACGCGACACCGCGAAGGCGCCGCAGGCATTGGCCCAGGTGGCGCTGGTGGCATGATCCTCGCCACGCAGCCAGCCGCGCAGGAAGCCGGACATGAAGCTGTCGCCGGCACCAAGAACATTATAGACTTCAATGGGAAAGCCCTTGCCGACGATGCCCTTGTCGAGCGCCTCGGGTATGGCGCCCGGATAGACGACGCATCCCATCGGCCCGCGCTTCAGAACAATGACGGCCTGTGACAGGCTGCGGATGATCTTCAGGGCCTCGAGCGTGTCTTCGCTGCCCGCCGCGATGTGCACTTCCTCTTCGGTGCCGACGATCAGGTCGCAATCGGGAAGGATGGTCTTGAGATGCTCCGAGACACGGTCCGACTTGATGTAGCGCTCTTCACCCGCCGCATGACCGGCAAGCCCCCAGAGATTGGGACGGTAATCGATGTCAAAGATAATCTTTGCGCCATTGGCCTTGGCGATGCGCATCGCCTTGCGCTGCGCGGCGTCGGTGTTGGGCGTGGCGAAATGCGTGCCGGTGACGAGAACGGCGGCTGCGGATTTCACGAAGGCTTCGTCGATGTCGGCTTCGCAGAGCGCACTGTCGGCACAATTGTCGCGGTAGAAGATGAGAGGGAATGTCTTGTCATTCTCGACCGATAGCAGCACCAGCGCGGTGAGCCTCGCCGGGTCGGTGACGATGCCCCCCGAGGCCACGCCCTCGCGCGCCAGCTGCTCCTTCACGAAGCGGCCCATCTGCTCGTTGCCCACCCGGGTGATGAGCGCCGAGCGCAGGCCGAGCCGTGCCGTGCCGATGGCGATGTTGGCCGGACAGCCGCCCACCGACTTTGCGAAGGAGGCAACGTCCTCGAGCCGGGAACCGATCTGCTGGCCGTAGAGGTCCACCGAGCAGCGCCCGATGGTGATGACGTCCAACCGCTCCTGGCTCCCTGAAGCCGCCGCCATGATCTTCTCCGGTAACCCTCTTTGTCGTCTTGACAATACGAAACAACAATTCCAAAATGAAGTCAATTCGGAATGTTTGTTCTAAATATCAGGCGGGTGCCGACCCGCCCGGCATTGCGGAATGCTAAAAAAGAATGCACGATTATAAAGGGTTATCGTGTATATCTTGGCCCTGACCACGGACCCTGACGGAGAGACACAATGCTGAGATTTGGAGTTTTGGGAGCGGGCCGCATCGGCAAGGTGCATGCCCGGACGATTGCCGCATCGGGCAAGGCGAAGGTTGCCTATCTGGCCGACGCGATGCCGAAGGCCGCCGCGGACCTGGCCGCCGAAGTGGGCGCGAAGGTCGCAAGCGTGGAGGACATCATCAAGGCGAAGGACGTGGATGCGATCCTGATCGCCACGCCAACCCCTTTCCACGCCGAGCAAATCGAGGCCGGCTCCAATGCCGGCAAGGCGGTTCTGTGCGAGAAGCCGGTCAGCCTATCGGTGGCCAGAATCGAGGAATGCCTCAAGACCGTCGAGAAGAACAAGACCAAGCTGATGATCGGCTTCAACCGCCGCTTCGACCCCAACTTCGCGGCCCTTCAGAAGCGGCTTCGCGAGGGCGCGGTGGGCGAGATCGAGATGGCCACCATCATCAGCCGCGACCCCGGCCCGCCACCCATGGACTATGTCAGGATATCGGGCGGGCTCTACCGCGACATGATGATCCATGACCTTGATCTTGCTCGCTTTCTTGTCGGAGAGGACTTCGTCACGGTGAGCGCGCTCGGCGCCTCGCTCGTCGACAAGGCCATCGGCGAGGCGGGTGACGTCGACACCGCCGCCGTGCAGATGCAGACGGCCTCGGGCAAGATCTGCGTCATCACGAATTCCCGTCGCGCATCATATGGTTACGACCAGAGGATCGAGGTGCACGGCTCCAAGGGCATGCTGCGGGCGGGCAACGTCCACAACACCACGGTGGAACTGGCCACGGCCGAGGGCTTCCGCGAGGACCCGATCCTGCACTTCTTCACCGAACGCTATGGCCAGGCCTATGCCAATGAGGTGCTGTCCTTCATCGACGCGGTGACCAACGGGAGCCCCATCTCGCCCAATGGAATCGACGGCCTCAAGGCCCAGCAACTCGCTGATGCAGCTACAGAATCCTGGAAAACCGGCAAGCCGGTGAAGGTGGCCTGACCATGAACATCGGCTCGCTCAAGAACCTTGCGATGGACGGCAAGACCGCCGTCATCACCGGCTCCACCCAGGGGCTGGGCGAGACCATCGCGCATCTCTTCGCCGACCGCGGCGTGGCCAATCTGGTGATCACCGGCCGCAACGCCGAACGCGGCGCCAGGGTCAAGGCCGCGCTCGAGGCCAAGAAGGTAAAAACCGTTTTCGTTCAAGGCGATCTGGCGAAAATGGACGACGTCCGCAAGATCATCGCGGCCTGCGACCAGTCCTTCGGGCGCATCGACGCGCTGGTCAACGCCGCCGCGATCACCGACCGCGGAACGATCTGGGACACCAGCCCGGAGCTCTATGACCTGATGTTCAACACCAATGTGCGCGCCCCCTTTTTCCTCATGCAGGACGCGCTGCACCTGATGAAAAAGTCGAGGATTTCCGGGACGATAGTCAACATCCTCTCGATGTCGGGGCATGGCGGCCAGGACTTCATCTCGGCCTATTGCGGCTCCAAGGGGGCGCTCGCCACCCTCACCCGCAACGTCGCCTTCTCGGTGATGGCCTACCGCATCCGCGTCAACGGCCTCAACATCGGCTGGATGGACACGCCCGGCGAGGACCGGATCATGAAGACCTACCACGCCGCCGACCCCGACTGGCTGAAAAAAGCCGAGGCAGGACGGCCATTTGGCCGCCTCCTGAAGCCCGCCGAGGTGGCCCGCGCGGTGGCCTATCTGTCAAGCGAGGAGTCCGGCATGATGACCGGCTCGATCATCGACTTCGACCAGCAGGTGCTGGGCGCGGCCAACGCCACCCCGGAGCCGCCGCCCGCCACGTGGTGATGACTTTGGTGCGCCGGCGGTTGCCAGAATGGAGCCGCCGGTAGCCGGATCGTAGCCGCCCGTCGCCACGCAATGGCTATGGCGGGCCTGTTGCAAAAAACCCGTCTCACGCGGTTGACAGCGCGCGCTGTCAGCCCGTGTTTTTTGTCAATTTTGATGGATGAAATTTCGCAATCCATTACAGCCATTGCGGGCTGAAATCATAAATTGCAGATTGGGGATGCCGTCGAGTCGCCAACCCCAGGGCTTCCATGGGCCAGTTCCTGACCGCCGTCTTCGAGATGCGCCCGACCCGCCGCAAGGCGGCGATCATGGAACGCGTCCGCCGGGAGGCGGAGGACGTGTTCTGGTCGGTGATGGCGCCCGCCAACAGGGCTGCGGCCGAGCAGGCGGTGGCGACGGAGGACAAGACCGAGCGGCGCAAACTGCTGTCGACCTATGAGGTGCGAATGCGCGCGGAGGCCGCGCGGGCGGGGCTGATCGAAGCTGTGGCCCAGGGTCTGGCGCGTGATGCCGGAATGGCGGTGTCGTCTTATGTCGAACTGAGGCGGAAGGGCCAATCCGCAGAATGGCCCGAGCGAAAGCTTGCGAAGGCCTCGGGCCATGAGGACGGCCTTGCCGCTCTCGCGGCGGCGATGACGCGGGAGGAGGAGAACGCCGCCCGCGACCTGTTCACCTCCGCCACGCGCGAGCCCTCTCCCCGCCCTCTGACCTTCGCCCGCGAGCGCGATGCGCGCATCGTCAGAAAGACCGTAAACGGCCCGATCTCGGTGGTGCTCAACATCATCACGGCGAAAGACCGGCGCGCGAAACAGATGATGATGGCCGAAGGCCTCGACGCCGCCACCGGCGAGGCGCTCAGGGAACACAGGTCGAAGACCAAGCTCATCGTTCCGCTGTCTTGCTCGCTCTGGCACGAACAGAAATTCCTCGGCGGCAAGGCGATCCTGCGCTCCAGCATGATCCTGCGGCGGGGCGAGCGCTGGTTCCTGCAGTCGCAGTTCGAGTTTCCCGACGCGACACCCGTGAAGACGGAGGGATCGCTGGGCGTCGACCGCGGGCTGGTGAACACGCTGGTTGGCGCGGCCGTGGACATGGAGGGCGCGGTCACGGGCCTGCCCATCATCTCAGGCCCGGCGATCGGCGACACCATTCGCGCGCTCGACAAGAAGGACCGCGCCTACAAGCGGCGCACGGGCCGGGTGGGACTGCAGCACCGCCGCCGCGTCGACCACATGCTGCACGAGATGACGAACAGGATCGTGGCCGAGGCGAAGAACCGCCGCCTGCAGGTGACGATGGAAGACCTGAAGGGCTTCAAGCAGACCATCGTGCAGAAGCGGGCGAAGGGCGGGCGGCGCAACCCGTGGGCCAGAAGCCTGAAGAAGGCCCAGCTTGGCAAGATCGAACAGATTCTGGACTACAAGCTGACTTTGGCTGGCCTTCCCAAGATGCGCATCGTGCCGCCGGGCGGCACATCGATCACCTGTTCGCGCTGCGGCCATGCGGCGAAGGAGAACCGGACAGAGCAGGCAAGCTTCAAATGCGTCTCATGCGGCTTCGAGGCCCATGCCGACGCCAATGCCGCCGTGCAGATCGCGCGGCGCGGACTGATGAAGGTCAGGAAGGGCGACAAGCTGGCCGTCCTTCACACGAACATGGCCGTGGCGCTGTCGAAGCGCGGCGGCGATGGTGGGCTCGGGCTTCTGGCGGCGTCTGCCGCCGGAGGGTTCGTTGCAGCCCACGCTTCTGCGCCGGAGCCGTATGAGGCCGAAGCGCCGCAAGGCGTGGAGGTCCTTAGCTTCGATGCGGGGCAAGAACTCACCGATGCCGCCAAAAACCTCCGAAAGGATGTATTCGCAGAGCGTGGCGGCTCAGATTTTGAGGGACAAAACACTGGAAATCGTAACAAACGCCATGGTTTGGATGAAGCCTGATGCGGTCCCCCTCGATTTGTCCGGTGAGCGCAACATCTGCTTGAGTGCGACCGCCGCTCCCTTTGATGTGGTCCCCCTCGATTTGTCCGGTGAGCGCAACAGAAGAGCGCCTGCGAGGAATGCGATTGCGATGCGGTCCCCCTCGATTTGTCCGGTGAGCGCAACTAGCCAGAGCCATAGCCGGAGCCGATGCGGTCCCCCTCGATTTGTCCGGTGAGCGCAACGTTCCGTGACGGGGTGGCGGGTTCATGAAGGGGCTTGAGAAATGAGTTTCGACCGTACGGCTCGAAGAAGACGCCCGGGTCACGCCCGGGCGTGATGAGGTGGCGGATTCAAGAATGGGGGAGAGGGGAAGCGGTCTGCGAGGACGCTGCCGCGGCGCAGCCCGATGCAAGAGGGCCCAAGAGCCATTTCAAAACTCTTCCCGTAAGCGTGCTGGTCTGATAGAAATTCCAACAAAGCAAAAGGAGTTTCAGATCTTGCTTAGACCGATGCTGGCGGCTGCTGCCATTGCCTTCATGACACTTGCACCGCTTCAGGGCGCCATTGCCGCGTCGCCGTCCTCATGCGACCTTGGGGCGCTCGCCGGAAAGTGGATTCTCTTCAAAACCAATGTAAGCCACCCGCAGAGTTCACGCTGCTCGATTACCGTTCGGGCAAATGGCAGCTTCAGTGGCAACAAGACTTGTAACGATTATCAGTGGGGCTACAAATCATTGGCCTATACGATCGAGGGCAAGATCGCCATCAGTTCGTCGGTCAATAGTTGCTATGTGTCGATCACCGCAACGGCAGCGGGAGACGTGCAAATCAAGGCCGAAGGCGCCATCAATGCCGAGAAGAACCAGATCTCCGGGTTCTTCACCAACAGCAACCCCGCAGTGGGGCCCCTCAGTCTCGTAAAAGTTCCCTGATCCTGCCCTCTCCCCCATGCATGGGCTTGAGAAATGAGTTCCGGCCATGCGGCACCAAGAAGACGCCCGGGTCATGCCCGGGCGTGACGGGGTGGCAGGTTCATGCATGGGCTTGAGAAATGAGTTCCGGCCATGCGGCACCAAGAAGACGCCCGGGTCATGCCCGGGCGTGACGGGGTGGCAGGTTCATGC
>OMIC01000025.1 GCA_900298995.1 Hyphomicrobiaceae bacterium
CCACTGTTGCCCCCGCCGTCGCCGCCGTCGCCTCCGCCATCACTCCCGCCGCCATCACCTCCGCCGCCATCATCATCCGCAAGGGCCGGAGTTGCGGTAAGCAGGGCGTGAGGCGGGCAGATCAGGACGAAAAGAGTCGCCGCGAGTAGGGCGCAGCGGATTGTGCGGTGAACGCTATGCAATGAAGGAACCATGTCGCCGCATAGTCTTAATGATCTGTCACGCCGCTGACAATCATCGTCAGAATCTCGAAACCTATTCCGTAACCTGGTCACGGATACCGATTCTGTCAGCCGGGCGACAGTTTCCACTTGCTAGTGACACCCATCGAAACTGCGCTGATGGAAGGTGACATATGGCGAAGGTGAACCTCAACGTGAACGGGTCTCCGGTCAGTGTGACTGTTGACAGTCTCGACACGCCCTTGCTCTGGGCGCTGCGTGACAGCCTCGGTCTGACGGGAACAAAATATGGCTGCGGCCGGGAGCTCTGCGGCGCCTGTGCCGTTCTGATAAATGGTCAGAAGCAGCTGTCATGTGATGTTGATGTCGGCGAAGTTGCCGGCAGTGAAATCTGGACCATCGAAGGTCTTGCAGCCGACCTTGCATCACCCAATCCCAAGTTTCCCTCCTACGCGGAGGTCAGGAAGGCCTGGATCGACAATCAGGTCCCGCAATGCGGCTTTTGCCAGTCGGGGATGATCATCGCAGCCGTGTCTCTGCTGGAAGGCGGGAAGAGCGGCAGCGCCGCCGCAGCTGCGATGGACCATCTCTGCGTCTGCGGCACCTACCCGCGCATCAACAAGGCCCTTCGGAGCATTGCATAATGACGAGCACAAGCGAACGAAACATGATTGGTACCGCTGGGTCTGAGCCACTTCTGGTCAATCGCCGGACGTTGTTGGGCGCTGCGGCGTCTGCCCTCGTCATTCCGTTTGTCGTCATCTCGAATCCGCGCCGCGCGCGGGCGGGCGGGGCGACGCAGCTTGATGCCTACCTCCAGATCGATGCCGAAAACAGGGCCACCGTTTTCGTGGGGTCCTGCGAAATGGGACAGGGCACCATGACGGGTCTCGCGCAGATCGTTGCGGAGGAACTGCAGCTCGACTGGTCGACGATCCGTGTCGAGCATGGCGTGCCCGTGTCCGGCAGTGCCAATGCCTACCGGAACCCGAAGCTCAACATGCACATTACCGGCGGCAGCACCGCGATCTGGGGCTGGTATGCGGGTCTTCGCGATGCCGCCGCCATCGCCCGTGGCAAGCTGGTGGCAGCCGGATCAGCCGCCACGGGAGCAACGCTGACGGTAGCAGGCAATGGCTATCTGACGGATGGCGCCAGGACCTATCCCTACAGTGATTTCGTCGCCGATGCGGCGTCTCTGCCAGCGTCTGCTCCGACATGGGCCGCGTCCAGGAACTACATCGGGAAGTCGAGGCAACGGGTCGACATTCCATCAAAGACTGATGGCTCTGCCATTTTCGGCATGGATGTCCGCGTCCCGAACATGCTCTATGCCGCTATCATTCATTGCCCGACCAACGGCGGGAAAGTCCAGTCCGCCCCGTCGAGTGCAAGCGGGGCTGTCGCCGTGGTCAATCTGGGTGACTCCGTTGGCGTTGTCGCGGGCAGTACCTATGCGGCGATGTCTGCGGCCCGCTCGCTTGAGAGTTCCGGGCGTATTACCTGGAAACTCCCAACCGACCTCACACGCGTCGATACGGCGGCGATCAATGCCAAGGCTCTGTCCCTGTCAAAATCGACAACCGCCAAGGTATTCAAGGAAGAGGAGGTTGGCGCTCCAGACAGTTCCTATGCTGCGTCGTCCAGGAGACTCGATCTCACCTACACGACACCAAATCTCGCTCACGCTTGCATGGAAGTGCTGAACTGCACGGCGGATGTCAGAGCCGATTCCTGCGAACTCTGGGTTCCTACCCAGGCAGCGGAATGGTGCCTCGGCACGGCGATGGCCATTACAGGGCTTGCGGCGGACCGCATCACGGTCAACACCACCTTCCTCGGGGGTGGCTTTGGCCGGAAGATCGAGCAGGATTATGTGTCGCAGGCGGTGACCCTGTCGAAGACCGTCGGTCGGCCCGTGAAACTCATGTGGTCACGTGAGCAGGATTTCAGGAACGACAGGTATCGTCCGGCCTCCGCGATGCGGGTAAGGCTTGGGGCAGACGCCAGCGGCGCAATCAAGAGCTTCATCTTCCGGAACGTATCGACATCGATCAACGTGCAGCGCGGGTCGACGCCGGGCAACAATCCCGAAGACACGGGCGCTGTGGCCGGAGCAGCGAATCTGCCCTATGCCATGCAGACGCGGCGCGTCGAGTTTGTGCACAATGACTCCGATCTGCCCCTCGGATACTGGCGCTCGGTCGGCGAGTCCTACAACACCTTTGCGGTCGAAAGCGCCATTGACGAAATGGCGAAGCTCCTCGGAAAGGATCCGATGGCCTATCGCAAGCAACTGCTTGCCGGCGATGCGCGGGCCGTCGCGGTTCTGGACGCCCTGTCGACCCTCAGCAAATGGAACGCCAGGCTTCCCAGCGGCACAGCAAGGGGAATGGCCTTCCTGAAGGGTTTCTTCAGCTATGCTGCAGCGGCCGTGGAATTGAAGCTTGTCAGTGGCAGGGTTTCGCTCAGCAAGGTCTATTGCGCTGTCGATTGCGGGGTCGCCATCAACCCGGATTCCATCAGAGCCCAGATCGAGGGTGGCATATTACACGGAATGTCGGCAGCACTCTGGCACGAGGTGACCTTCACCAAGGGGAAGGCAGCCGTGTCGAATTTTGACAGGTACAAGATGGCCAAGATGGCCGACGTTCCCGTGATCAGTGTCCAGATCGTGGAGAGCGGTGCGGAGCCGGGCGGAATAGGTGAGCTTGGTGTGCCGTGTGTTGCACCGGCAATTGCCAATGCCCATGCCAAGCTCGCCACACGACGCCGGAACCTTCCCTTCTATCCCGGTCTGGGACTGGGCGAGATCGAGGACGACGAAGGTGGCGATGACGACTGAGCCTCGCAATCATGCTGCGGCCGGGGACCGCCGGTGCGTCCGGCTGGTCCGCGGTCGCGGCGTGATGATGTTGTCAGGGTCTGTTGACCCCCGAGGCCGTGAAGTCCACGGTGCAGTTGGCGGAGTCGCCGAAGTTTGAGAGCGAGCCCGTGAAGCTCACAGAGGGTGAGCTCGAGAGCAGGGGGTTTGGCTTCTGGCCCTGGATGCGCATGGTGGAATTGAAGGAATATCCGGTGCGTCCGATGTGCAGCGCGACGACCGGCGTCATTTTGGAGCCGATCAGGCTTCCCGAAGCCAGAGAATAGTTGTCGGCATAGCTTTGTCCAAAGAGGGTAAGTTCCGTGCCGGGACCATTGGTGCCCAGCATCGGCGGCGAATAGCGCATCAGGAAGCAGTCGCCGACCTGCCAGCCATCCGTCGAACAGGCCGCAGCCGTCTTGGTCAGGCACAGGGAGCCGCGGAATTCCACGGTCTGTGCATTCGCCTGAATAGCGCTGCCGAACATCACGACACTGCAGAGGAGAAGATGAGGTTTCATGATTGGGCCTTCAGATTGTGCAACGTTGCAAAGGCCCGGATGGTAAACCATCCGGACCTCTGAGGGTGATCTGGGCTGAACTCAGCGTCGCAGCCGGGGCTCAGTCATCCGAACCGTCTGCATCATCATCGCCTGAATTGTCTGAATCATCGCCGGAATTGCCGTCATCGTTACCATGGCTGCCCGAGCTCCCGTCGCCATCGTCGCCGCCATCGCTGTCGTCATCACCGGAATTGTCGGAATCATCGCCGGAGTCGCCATCATCGTCTCCGCCGCTTCCAGAGTCGCCGCCATCGCCACCACCGGGGGTATCGTCTTCCTCGTCGTCAGAGTTGCTGTCGCTGGGAGCGCCAACCCAGTTTCCTTCCGCATGGGCGGTAGAACCGGTGAACTTGGTTACGACGGGGCCAAGGCCGTAGATGCCAAGGCCGAACAGAAGGGCAAGCAGAGAAGTCTTGTAGCGCATGTTTGGCTCCTGTCGGTAGTTGATGACCGCAAGTCTTGCGCCAGGCAAGCTGTCGGCAGGCTGACAGGAGACGGTTTACGGCCGATTTACCCTGGGAACTCGTCGATTGGGAAAGTGCCGGCTTCTGTTGCCAGGTGCCGGCGGACCCCGCCTTGAACGGCTAAGCCCAAGGACTTTGATTTCGGTGCTCAGACTGCCTTAGGCAGCCACTGCAACCGGAGCATAGTTGTCGTTGGCAACTATATGTTTAGCCCGATAACGTCGGTACCATCACGGGCAAAAAGCAACCCTTTACCCCCTCGTCGATCCTGGTTCGCCCCCATCACCGGCCGCCAGCCTGGCGGGCGGTCGGTGGTGGAGGCGCCGGGTACTGCCCCCGGGTCCGAAAGGTTTATTACGATCACCGTTTATCGCCATAGTCGGACCTCGCGACCCGACGACGCCAATATAGGTGGCCGGGCCGGGGAAGGGAAGGGGCGGTTTCGACGCTTTGTTTCAGGGCGCGGAATCGTTTAACGTCGCCTTCCATGAAGCAGTATCACGACCTCATGCGGCATGTGCGGGCCAAGGGCAACCGCAAGACCGACCGGACCGGCACCGGCACGCTGTCGGTTTTCGGCTGGCAGATGCGGTTTGACCTTGCGGAGGGCTTTCCGCTCCTGACCACCAAGAAGCTGCATCTGCGATCGATCATCTACGAGCTGCTCTGGTTCATCCGGGGCGAGACGAATGTCCGATATCTCCGCGACAACAAGGTGACGATCTGGGACGAATGGGCAGACGCCAATGGCGATCTCGGTCCAGTCTACGGGGCGCAGTGGCGCTCATGGCCCGCCCGGGATGGCTCGACCATCGACCAGCTGGCCGATGTCATCACCCGCATCCGCAAGACACCCGACTCGCGCCGCCTGATCGTGACGGCCTGGAACCCGGCCGATGTCGATCGCATGGCGCTTCCTCCCTGTCATTGCCTGTTCCAGTTCTATGTGGCGGACGGCAGGCTGTCCTGTCAGCTCTACCAGCGCTCAGCCGATATCTTCCTCGGCGTGCCCTTCAACATCGCATCCTATGCGTTGCTCACCCACATGGTGGCCAAGGTGACAGGGCTCGAGGCTGGTGAGTTCATCCACACGCTCGGGGATGCTCACCTCTATCTGAACCATCTGGACCAGGCGGACGAACAGCTTGCGCGTGAGCCGAGGCCGCTTCCGCGGCTCGTCATCCGGCGTGACGTCGCTGATATAACGGATTTCCGCTTCGAGGATTTCGCGATCGAGGGCTACGATCCGCTTCCTCATATCGCGGCCCCCGTCGCCGTATGAGCCATCTGGGCAGTGATTTTTCGGGCGGCCTGCTGCGGCGCCTGTACTGGCCCGACAATCCGGGCGGTCTTGCCTATGGGCTCGCGGGGCATGCAATCCTTCTGCTGCTTCATTACGCACTGCAGGCCGGTTTGTCCTATCTGGTGCTGTCGTCGCCTGTCGGCGCCGGCATCACCTCGACCCGCGAGATCGTAAAGGTTGGATTGATCGTGATCCTGCCCGCCTCCCTGGTGATTGCCGTGGCCGCCTGGTGGCTGGCAGGGCAACGCGGCGGCACGGCCCGGCGCGTCTTGAACCTGCGCCGGCCTGAGCTTTCGGGGCTGGGCTGGCTGGCCCTTGTGGCAGGCTTCATGCTGGTCATGTATGCCGCGATCATCATCCTGGTTCTCATCCTCGGCATTGACCTGGCCGACTATACGCCCGGCGCCGACGGCCAGTCGCCGTCTTCCGGATCTGCCGGCCTCGTGAAGGAAGCCGTGTTCGATCTCGCCAATGAACCCTTGCTGTTTCTTGCGGTGCTGCCGTCCATCGCCATCGGCGCGCCACTGGCGGAGGAACTGATCTTCCGTGGCCAGTTGTTTTCCGCCCTCGCCGGAACACGGCTGGGCGTGGCGGGTGCCACGGTGCTGACTTCTGCGCTCTGGGCCCTGCTGCATGTCACGGAGCCCTGGCTGTCGATCGGCCTGATCTTCGTCATGGGGCTGGTTCTGGGCTTTCTCATGTACCGTTTTGGCAGTCTCTGGGTTGCCATGGTGTGCCACGGGGCGTGGAATGGCATCTATGCGCTGATGATCTTCGGCAGCGCCGGAGGCGGCACGTGAGGTTTGCGGACCACGACGCTCTCAGCATGCTGCTGCGCAAGGGGCTGGAAAGGTTGCGCGGATGATTTCCTATGTGGTCGCCGTCGCGCGCAACGGGATCATCGGCCGGGAAGGCGGCCTGCCCTGGCACATCTCGTCCGATCTCAAGCGTTTCAAGGAAATCACCATGGGCAAGCCGGTGATCATGGGGCGCAAGACGTGGGAGAGCCTCCCACGTAAGCCGCTGCCCGGGCGCCAGAATATCGTGATCAGCCGTGACAAGACTTTCGTCGCCGATGGTGCGGAGCGGGCCACTGGTCCAGAACAGGCGCTGGCTCTGAGCTGGGGGGCGCCGGAGGTGGCGGTAATCGGGGGTGGAGAGATCTACAGGCTGTTCTGGCCCTATGTGGCGCGGCTCTATCTCACGGAAGTTGAACTGGACGTCGACGGCGACACTCGGTTTCCGGCTCTTGATCCTGCGGAATGGATCGAGGTCGCCAGGGAGGTTCACCCCCGGGGGGAACGGGACCCTGCCGGCTTCACCTTGCGCATCCTCGACAGGATGACAAAAAGTTAAGGTTTTTCAGCGCCGTGGACATTCGACGGCGGGCTTCCTATATCCAGTCCGAAATCCGGTCGCGACAGCAGAACAGCAAGGGTGAATTGCATGCCGTGGAATTCCGAAGGCGGTGGCGGTAACCAGGGACCGTGGGGTCAGGGTCCGTGGGGTCAGGGCGGGGGTGGTCCTCGTCGGCCAAATCCGCCGGGTCGCGGTCCCACTCCGCCTGATCTGGACGATCTCATTCGCAAGAGCCAGGACCGGCTGAAGCAGGTTCTGCCGCGGGGCGGCGGTGGCGCGGTGGGCTGGCTCCTGGGCGTTCTGGTCGTCGTCGCGGTGGTGGCTTTCAACAGCGTCTATCAGGTTCAGCCGGACGAACGCGGCGTCGTGCTGCGCTTCGGCACCTTCAACCGAGTGGCCGAGCCCGGTCTGCATTTCGCCCTGTGGCCGATCGAGACCATGGAGAAGCCGCGGGTCGGTGCCGTTCGCCAGATCAACATCGGCAATGAGGGCAGCGAAGGTCAGATGCTGACCTCGGACAAGAACATCATCGGAGTTCCGTTCTCCGTCTTCTGGCGCATCAACGATGCCAAGAGCTACCTCTTCAACGTGGCGGATCAGGAACGCACCATCCGCTCGGTGGCCCAGAGCGCCATGCGCGAAGTGGCCGGCCAGACCCGCGCCCAGGCCATTCTCACGACGGGCAAGAATGCCGTCGAGGCGCAGGTGATGGAAATCACCCAGAAACTGCTTGATGAATATGGCGCTGGCGTCACCATCACGTCGGTCAACCTGGGCGACGTGCAGCCGCCGCGCGAAGTGGCCGATGCTTTTGCCGAGGTCGTCCGCGCCGGTCAGAACCAGCAGCAGCTCATCAACGAGGCCGAGCAGTACCGGAATCAGAAGTTGCGCATGGCTGAGGGTGAGGCCGCAAAGCTCATCGAGGATGCAAGCGGCTACAAGTCTGCGACGGTTGCGCAGGCGGAGGGCGAGGCGGCTCGCTTCCTTTCCGTCTATGAGCAATACAAGAAGGCGCAGGGCGTAACCCGCGAGCGGATCTTCCTAGAGACCATGGAGCAGATCCTCGGTCAGACCAACAAGGTCATTCTCGAGCAGGGGGGCAATGGCCAGGGCGTGGTGCCCTACCTGCCGCTTCCCGAAATCAAGGCCCGCCAGGGCGACGCGCCGCAGAACTGAACAGGTCCACAGTCATGAACAGCATGAGCAAGACAATTCTGGGCGTCATTGCCGTCATCGGCCTGGCGCTGTTCTACATGTCCTATTTCGTCGTCGACGAGAAACACAAGGCGCTCGTCCTCCGGTTCGGTGACATCAACCGCGTGGTCGAGGAACCCGGGCTGTATTTCAAGCTGCCCTTCGCCGATACGGTGACCAAGATCGAGGATCGCATCATCATCTGGGAGAACAACGACCGCCCGGTGCAGGATGTAGCTTCGCAGGTCTATATCGTCGATGCGATCACACTCGCCCGCATCAAGGATGCGCGCCTGTTCCGCGAGACGCTGGGCGCGGACCTGATGCAGGCCGAGGCCCGCGTGGCCGCCCGTCTCGACGCTGCGCTGCGCCAGACCTATGGCCGCCGCTCCTGTGATGCCGCGCTGTCGTCGGACCGTGCCGTCATGATGCGCGAGATCCGGGACGCGCTGCGCGAGGAAGCTGATACGCTTGGAATCGAGATCGTCGACGTGCGCGTGCGCCGCACCGACCTCTCGGAAAACGTTCTGGAACAGACTTACCGGCGCATGGAGTCCGAGCGCAAGGCGCTGGCCCAGGACATCCGCTCACAGGGAGAGGCGACAAAGACTCGGATGAACGCCGAGACCGACCGCACCACGACCGAGAAACTCGCCCAGGCGAGGAAGGAGGCGGAGATCATCCGCGGTCAGGGCGATGCTGAACGCAACCGGGTGTTTGCGGAGGCTTTCGAGCAGGATCCGGAATTCTTCAGCTTCTACCGGTCCATGCAGGCCTATGCGAAGAGCCTCGGCACCCAGGGCACCACCATGGTCCTGAGCCCTGACTCCGACTTCTTCCGCTATTTCGGACATCAGAGTGCTCCTGAAAAGCCTGCTGAGGGGGCGCCCGCGCCCTGATGCTGACGGACCTGCTGACAGCGCTCGGCCTTGTTCTGGTCATCGAGGGCTGTCTATATGCCTTGGTTCCGTCGCATCTCCGGAAGATGATTCAGGCCATGGGCGCCTTGTCGGATGACCAGTTGCGACTGGGCGGTCTGGCCGCCATGGTTCTGGGCGTCGTGGTGGTTTGGCTTGTACGGGCGGCATAGCGGCGGCGGGTACGGATGAGGATGGACATGAGACGGACGATCATATCAACGGGTTTTCTTGTGCTCGCGCTTGCCGCCACCGGGCTTTCGCCGTGGCCTGCTCAGCAGGTTCAGGCGGAAACGGCCGCCACCGCGCCGTTGCAGGAATTGCCCTCTGTTGCCGATCTCGCGGACCGGTTGCTCCCGGCGGTGGTCGAGATCACCATCGAGGCCAAGGGATCTGCCCCCGCCGACACCTCGCCCGAGCCGCCGTCCGGTGAGGGTGGCGGCGCGCCGGGCAGCGATGATCCCAACAACCCCTTCAAGGACTTCTTCGACGAGTTTCTCAAGCGCAATCCCGGGCAGGAACAGCCCGAGCGCATGACCTCCATGGGTTCGGGTTTCGTGATTGATCCCGCCGGAATGATTGTGACGAACAATCACGTGGTCGAGGGCGCGGACTCGATCGAGGTGCACTTCCACGACGATACGATTCTGAAAGCCGAACTCGTGGGACGGGATCCCAAGACAGATCTCGCCGTCATCCGCGTGAAGCCCGAGAAACCGCTGGCTGCGGTTGCCTTCGGCGACAGCGACAAGCTGCGCGTGGGCGAGTGGGTGCTGGCCATCGGCAATCCCTTCGGGCTTGGTGGTTCCGTCTCGCTCGGCATCGTGTCGGCGCGCAACCGTGACATCAATGCCGGTCCCTATGATGACTTCATCCAGACGGACGCCGCCATCAACAAGGGCAATTCAGGCGGCCCGCTGTTCAATCTCAGGGGCGACGTCATGGGCATCAACACCGCGATCTTCTCGCCTTCGGGCGGGTCGGTCGGCATCGGCTTCTCGGTTCCCGCCAATACCGCCAAGAATGTCATCAGCCAGCTCATCCAGTATGGCGAGACGCGGCGCGGCTGGCTCGGCGTCAAGATCCAGGCGGTGAGCGAGGACATTGCGGATTCGCTCAATCTCGACAAGCCGCGCGGCGCGCTGGTGGCCGATGTCACGCCCACGGGCCCGGCGGCTGAGGCAGGGATCGAGGCGGGCGATGTCATTCTCGAGTTCAACAACCGCGCCATCAACAGCATGCGCGACCTGCCGAAGATCGTCGCCGAGACCCCGATCGGCATCGCGGTGCCGGTCAAGCTGCTGCGCAAGGGCGAGGAGGTGAGCGTCACCGCCAAGGTGGGCCGCCTCGAGGACGGCGAGAAACTCGCGGATGCCTCTTCGGGAAGCGAAGGCGGCAGTGCGGCCGAAGCCCCGGCGAGCGTCAAGCTGCTCGGCATGACGCTGTCCTCCATGTCGGAGGAACTGCGCACCAAGTTCGGGATCGACAAGGACCTTGAGGGCGCCGTCGTGACCGAGGTTGCCGAGGGCAGTGCCGCTGCTGAAAAGCGCCTCGAACCCGGCGATGTCATCACGGAGGCCGGCGAAGAGGCCGTTCAGGGCGCGGCGGACGTCACGGCGCGGGCGGATGCGGCGAAGAAGGCGGGCAAGTCCTCGCTGCTCATGCTGATCGCCAAGGGTGGCAAGTCCGGCGAGATGCGGTTCATCGCCCTCAAGATCAAGGACTGAGCCGGAGCCTAGCGGGCGCGCTGCGGGCGGCCCTCAAGCCCGGCCAATTCCGTGCCGTCGGCATTGGGGATGCGCATGTCGAAGATTTCGGTGACGCTGGTGTAGTCATAGTAGCCGAGCCGTGCGAGGGGCCGGATACGCAGGATGTCGAGCTTGCCGCTGGGCAGCAGCACGTCGTCATCAATGTGAATGCGCACCACCTGGCCGAACACCACATCGGCATCCGACACTCTGGTTGTGCCGGGAAACCGCAGTGTGTTGAGGTAGCGGCACTCGAAGTGGCAGGGGCTCTCGGCCACCCGGGGTCCGGGCGCATCGATGCAGGGCAGCTTGCCAAGTCCGGCCAGCTCGAATTCATCGACGCCGCGCGCGACGGGCTGAGCCGAGATGTTGACCTTCTCGCGCAGCGCATAGGTGGCCATGTTCCAAACGAAAAACCCGGTCTCCTCGGCGTTGATCACCGTGTCCTTCCTGCGGCCGTCGACATGCTGGTCGGCAGAGAACATGACGATGGGCGGGTCATAGGTGATGTTCTGCCACTGGCTGAAAGGCGCGAGATTGGGCACGCCCGTCTTCGAGATCGTCGAGATCCAGCCGATCGGTCGCGGCACGGTGCAGCTCTTGAACGGATCGAAGGGCAGCGGGCAGTCTTCGGTGCCGGGGCTGAAATGCATGGCGTGGCCCTTTCCTCGGTCAGGCAGTTGCGAGATCGGTGAGCGGCACGGGCATGTCGGCGAGCGGCGGATCGAGCACATGCCGCGTCGACTTGGCGGGCAGCAACGCGCCGCTTGCAGCGGCCGCGCGCACTTCATCGCGCGTGTAGTCCCGCGCCGACCAGGACGACAGGGTCAGGCGTGGATCGTCATAGTCGATCAGCACGGCATTGATGGACGCGAGCCCAAGTCTCTGCATGGCGCGGAACCGGTGGTGCCCGTCGAGAAGGGCCAGCGAGGCGCGTTCGACGAGCACCGGGCGGCGTTGCAGGCCGTCCCGGAGGATTTCCTCGGCAAGGCGCTCGACATGCCCGGCGTCGACCCTCTCGGTGGGCCGCAGCCGGGCAATCTCCAGCCTCTGGCAGGCGTAATCGCTCACTCGGCCGCGATCTTGGGCAGCCCCTCGAGGGCCGCGTCGAGTGCGGACTGGTCATACATGCGGTCTTCCAGCTTTCCGGACTGGTAGTCCATGTAGGCCTGCATGTCGAAATGGCCATGGCCGCACAGTCCGAACAGGATGGTGGGCGATGTGCCCTCCTGCTTTGCCTTGAGGGCGGCGTTGATGGCCCCGCGCACCGCGTGGTTGGCCTCCGGCGCCGGAACGATGCCCTCGGTGCGGGCGAACAGCACGCCCGCCTCGAAACAGGCGTTCTGGGTATAGGCCTCCGCCTCGATGAGCCCCAGTTCCTTCAGATGCGAGACCAGCGGCGCCATGCCGTGATAGCGCAGGCCTCCGGCATGGAAGCCGGGCGGCATGAAGGTGGAGCCCAGCGTGTGCATCTTCACCAGCGGCGTCATGTGCGACGTGTCGCCGAAATCATAGGCATAGCGACCACGGGTGAGCGATGGGCAGGCGGCGGGTTCGGCGGCGATGACCCGCACCTTCTTGCCGCCGCGCAGCTGCTGGCCGATGAAGGGGAAGGTGAGCCCGGCGAAGTTCGATCCGCCACCGGTGCAGCCGACGATGATGTCGGGCTGGGCGCCGGCCTTTTCCATCTGCTCGATGGCCTCGATGCCGATCACCGTCTGGTGCAGCAGAACATGGTTCAGGACGCTGCCCAGCGCATATTTGGTGTCAGCGTTGGTGGCGGCCACTTCCACGGCTTCCGAGATGGCGATGCCCAGCGAACCGTTTGAGTCCGGATTGGCGGCGAGGATCTGGCGTCCGGCATTGGTCTCGAGCGAGGGGCTCGCCACGCACTTGCCGCCGTAGACCTCCATCAGCGCGCGCCGATAGGGCTTCTGGTTGTAGGAGATCTTGACCATGTAGACCTTGACGTCGATGCCGAACAGCGCGCCTGCAAAGGAGAGCGAGGATCCCCATTGTCCGGCGCCGGTCTCGGTCACGAGCTTCGTGACGCCCTGCTGCTTGTTGTAGAAGGCCTGCGGCACGGCCGTGTTGGGCTTGTGCGAGCCTGCGGGGCTCACGCCCTCGTATTTGTAATAGAGCTTCGCGGTGGTGCCGAGGGCCTTTTCCAGTCCCGTGGCGCGATACAGGGGCGTGGGCCGCCACATGCGGTAGATGTCGCGCACCGGCTCCGGGATCGCGATGTCCCGCTCGGCGCTCACCTCCTGCATGATGAGCTCCATCGGGAACAGGGGGGAGAGATCATCCGGCCCCACCGGCTTCAGCGTGCCGGGATGGAGCGGCGGAGGCGGCATGGCGGGAAGGTCGGCGGCGATGTTGTACCAGCTTTTCGGAAGCCGGTCTTCGCCCAGCACGATCTTGCGCGGATGAGTTGTGGTGTTCTGTACGGCCATGATGAGCCCTCCCGTTGCTTCTCGGCGGATGCTCGCAAAACCGGGCGCCGTGCGCAAGAGCGAGTCTGCCGCCTTCAGGAACGGAACTGGGCCTTCGAATAGCCCTGCAGGTAGAGCAGGGCGGTGAGATCGCCGTGGTTCACGCGGATCAGCGCATTTTCCTGAACGGTGGGTTTGGCGTGGAGAGCCACGCCCATGCCCGCTTCGGCAAGCATGGCGAGATCATTGGCGCCATCGCCCACCGCGAGGGCATCGGCCGGTTCGAGGCCGAGGCGACCGGTGACCCGCCTCAAAGCCTCGAGCTTTGCCCTCTGCCCTAGGATCGGAGGCTCGACAGCCCCTGTCAGCCTGCCGCCTTCAATGACCAGATGGTTCGCCTGCTGCTCGTCAAAGCCCAGAGCCGCAGCAACCGGTTCCGTGAAGGCCGTGAAGCCGCCCGACACCAGCGCGCTGTAGGCGCCATGGGCCTTCATGGTGGCAATCAGCGTCCGGGCGCCCGGCATATAGGTGATCCGCTCCTGCAGCAGCTTGGCGATCACGCCGGCATCAAGTCCGGCCAGCAGTCGCACCCGGGCGGTGAGGGCGCTCTCGAAATCGAGTTCGCCCGCCATGGCGCG
>OMIC01000026.1 GCA_900298995.1 Hyphomicrobiaceae bacterium
CCAGATGCCCTCGCGATCTCGATGTCGAAACCCCCTGGTGAACATATCACGGGCAAGATTTTTGTGACTGAACTGCTGGGTGGCGACATGATCGTTGACGTTGATCTTGATGACTGCCGCATCAGGGTCAAGACATCGACGGAGTTCGATGGCGTAGAGGGCCAGACGTGCTACATGACGATCAACACGGCAAAGTGGCACGCATTTTCGAAGGAAAATGGCAAGGCGTTGTTCTAGAGGGGTGTCTGATGTCTGAAGCAAAGGAAAAACTGGATGGTGTGAACAGCCGTCTCATGGGATTGTTCAAAGCTGACAAGCAGACGATGATGGCCTTCAACGGCCTCGCAACGGCGGCGACGCGGGCAGGTAAGATATCACCCGCGATCAAGGAGTTGACCGCTGTAGCCATTGCTGCGGCCAAGGGTTGTGAGGATTGCATCGTTTACCACGCGGCAGCCGCGAAGAAACATGGAGCCAGCCGTGAGGAACTTGCTGAAATGCTCGCGGTGACTGTCGAAATGGCCGGCGGTCCAGGTGCGGTGTATGCCGCTAAGGCGCTTGAAATATTTGATCAGCTTACGTGATCAGCTCGCCCAGAGGTGGATTGAGAGTGAAACGGTTGCCGTTGAGACGAAAGCTGTCAGCGCCGTTCCCCACGCGAGGTCGATCAAGGCTATGCGCGTGGTAAATCCCTTCATGACCGCGAGGTTTGTCAGATCGTAGGTGCCGTATGCAACAAGTCCCAGAAGTGCACCGTATGTGAGGGCCTGGACGACGGATTGAGACTTTGAAGCTGGCCATATGACCATGATCATGAGAACAGACACGTAAAGCAGATAGAAGGCTGCCGCCGCGGAGAAATTTGGTGGCTGGCGCAGTAACACGCCGATTTCACTGACGTATATGCTTCTCCCAAGCCACAGCAGCCACACCATGTCGATCAACAGAAAGAGAACTGCCGATATGACCCACAAGCCCGCCCAGTGCAGCATTTGTCAAATCTCCGACTGATCTTGGTACGTCACAGTTCGGCAGGGGATCACCAGCCAGTCCAGATGCTCAGGCGACGGCCCTGGCGAGTGCACACTGTGACCACAGTTCGGACAGCGCATTCACGAGATGATCCATATCGGCGTCGCTGTGAAGGGGGGTCGGCGTAATACGCAGCCGCTCTGTGCCCCGCGGCACGGTAGGATAGTTGATCGGCTGTATGTAGATACCATGGCGCTCGAGCAGAATATCACTGATCCACTTGCATTTCTTTGCGTCGCCCACGATCACTGGCACAATGTGGGTTGAATTCGCCTTGTAAGGCACACCTGCCTGATCAAGTTTCCGGCGCAGTTTTGCCACCCGGTCCTTGTGGCGCAGTCGCTCCATCTCACTCACTTTCAGGTGGCGGATTGACGTGGCGGCACCTGCAGCAACGGCTGGCGGCAGGGCTGTCGTGAAAATGAAGCCGGATGCGAAGCTTCTCACGAAGTCACAGAGGGCGGCAGAGCCAGTGATGTACCCGCCAACTACGCCATAGGCCTTTCCGAGCGTACCCTCTATGACAGTGATCCTGCTCATGAGTCCTTCGCGCTCAGCGATGCCGCCGCCACGTGGGCCATACATGCCTACAGCATGTACCTCGTCGAGGTAGGTCATGGCATTGTAAGCTTCGGCAAGCTCTACGATCTCGCGGATCGGACCGACGTCACCATCCATGGAGTAAACAGATTCGAATGCTATCAGCTTTGGGCGGGAAGGGTCGGAAGCTTTCAGAAGGCGTTCAAGGTCAGCGACGTCATTGTGCTTGAAGATATGACGCTCGGCGCGGCTGTGACGAATGCCTTCAATCATTGATGCATGATTTCCCGCGTCCGAATACACGATACAATTTGGCATCGATGCCGCAAGCGTGCCAAGAGCTGCCCAGTTTGACACATAGCCGGATGTGAAAAGCAGAGCACTCTCCTTGCCATGGAGATCAGCTAGTTCCCGCTCCAATTCAACGTGATAGTGATTTGTGCCCGAGATGTTGCGCGTTCCGCCTGCGCCTGCACCACAACGATCCAGCGCGTCATGCATGGCAGCAAGTACCTTTGGATTTTGGCCCATTCCGAGATAGTCATTCGAGCACCAGACGGTGATTTCCTTCTGGACAGCACCATGATGGGTGGCACGTGGAAAAGAACCCTGCCTGCGTTCGAGGTCGGCAAACACGCGATAGCGGCCCTCGGTTCGAAGTGTCGCAAGCTCGGAGCTGAAGAAAGCCTCATAGTCCATTGTGACCTCCACTTTGCTGTGGGTTGGATGGCTGGTCATGGCGTCAGCCTGTTTGTGTATGCGGTATAATTGAAGTCGTCCGGGTCTGTGTTGCGCAATTTTGCCGCGCTCCGTCTGCGGGGCATGCTCCACTGCCACAATTTTTCGACAGGCAGCGGAAGCATCAGTAACCAGTGCTCGAAAACTGCAAGACATGCCAGTGCAGCAAGAAGGGAGTAGCCAGCCTTGATGGATGGACCTTGCGCGGCAATTGCCTCGCTCAAGAGCAGGACTGCGCCTGCAGTTGCTGCAGTAATGGAAAAGGGAAAAAGCAGGTTCATCGGCTTATGAGTGAGGAAACTCTTCAGCACAGCCATGTGAGGGGGTACGAATTCCGCACTTACATTACGCACACCGAGAAAGACGTTCAGCCTAGCACTCAGATGCATTGCCCATAGGAGCAGGTAAGACCACAAGCCCCACTGATTCTCAGATTTCCAACACAGAGCCGCAATTGCCACCGCCCCCAACACGATTGCGATTTCATGCCAGAGGTTGACAGCGATGGCGTGTCCAAAATGGCGCCATCCTGAGCATGCAGCAGAGCAAGAATGCTTACGAGGTCCGGTAACATAACCCGTATAAAGGCTTATCTCCTGCCAGCCCCAGGCAATGAGGCCGGCGGTGAACGACGCGTAGACAGCAAAAACAGATCCGTCCGAGGCCGTGAACCATACCGTGAAGAGGGATCCTCCCAGCAGTGCTGTTGCCCCAGCCATGCTCCAGCGGAAGGTTTGAACGGGTAGCTGATCAAGATAGAAGATCAGGCCCGTGGCAAACCACCACAGGAAAAGGGCATAGGCCATTGGCTGGATGAGGTCCATCAACCTGCCATTACCAGCTCGGCGCCAGCCGCACGTTGCCCGGCAGGGCATTGGCCTTGGCGGGTATCATGTAGAGACGAAGAAATGTCAGCCCAGCAGCCACCGCTGTGCGTAGTTTGCCGATCTTTGCGGTCATGCCACCTTTTTTCTGCCAGACCGCAGCCCGGTCATTGATTTTGCGCAATCTCTCGAGGCCTGAGAAAAACGCGGGGTTTTCAATGTCGAGCTCCAGCGGGAATACCTGACGGGATATCTCAGAGGTAATCTTGAAGACCTTGTAGCCATACTCGGTGGGTTCGAGGCCAAGCGCCTCATGAAAATGTGGCCGCTGGTGATCGCGGACATACATGGTCGCAAAGACGGCGAGCAGGAAGAATTTAACCCACAGCTTGTTCACACCGCTTAGAAGTTCTGGGTGCGCACGCACGAGTAGTGCGAAGGCCTCGCCATGGCGAAACTCGTCGTTGCACCATTTCTCAAACCACTTGAAGATTGGGTGAATGCGCCGCTCAGGATGCGCCTGGAGATGGCGGAAGATCGTGATGTAGCGGGCGTACCCAATCTTCTCCGAGAGATATGTCGCATAGAAGATGAATTTCGGTTTGAAGAATGTGTATTTCTTGGTCTTGGTAAGAAAGCCAAGATCAACGCCGATCTTGAAGTCCTTGAGCGTATCGTTGATGAATCCGGCGTGACGCGACTCGTCGCGGCTCATCAGCCGGAACAACTCGCACATGTCGGGGTTCGAGCCCCGCTTGCGCATCTCGGCGTATAGAACGCAACCGGAAAACTCTGCTGTGAGTGAACTGACCAGAAAATCGACGAATTCACGTCGCAGCCCTTCAGGGAGACTTTCCAAGGTTACATGATCCCACTCGGCATTCCGCTTGAAGTGGTTCTTGTTAGGGTCGCTCTGCATCTCGGCGATGAGGGCGTCCCATTCCTTGCGCACGGGTGTCACATCAAGCTTGTCGAGCGCCTTGTAGTCGGTGGTGTAGAACCGCGGGCTGAGGACGGTTGACTCCTGTGCCTTTGCAAGGGTGTCTGCGGGCCGAATTCCGATGGTTTCGATTGTCATAGTTCTTCCCCAGAGAAGCTGAATTCGAGGAGTTCCATGAACTCCAGGTCACCCGTCAGTTTTACCCATTTTCGCTCAAGCCAGTTTGCGCGTGTAATGGTAGCCGTTCGCCGTTCAGTGGCGGTTTCACCGTAGGGAACGATGATGGGCTTGCCATGGACGAGCACTTGGTCTCCGGGTTCGACGCTCACTCCGTCGTCCAGTTCAACATGGGCGGCGAGGCTCTCGAAAGTATTTACAACCCGTACAGTGCACATTACCTGCTCGACGGTTGCGGGGGCAAAGGGATTGAGCATCAACTGTTATCTCCTTTTCCTGGAAGGAAGGTGTTGAAGACCCGGGCGTTGTCCTGGCCGTAGGCATTGAGATCGAGGGTGACCCCCGTCGCTGTATCCGTCAGAAGCAGTTGACCGTTTTCGAGTTGATCAAGCCGGTAGGCGGCTGCAACATCGCTTGATCCGGTCTTCCGCAGTCTGTTGAGGCCGCGGATGACACCTGGAATGAAGCCCTCCCGGCCAGTTGCAGCTATTACTTGACTGGTTTCGGCATCAATCACAGTGATGGTACCCGAGTTGTCCGCTGAAAAACGAATAAGCCTGGTGTTCAGGATATCTGATCCTGCGGTGGCCTGTTGGGGTTTGAACCCCGCAAGTCTTGCACCAGCGACCCCAATAAGAGTGGAGACCACCATTGCGGCAGCAATGATCGTCGGAAGCTTGGAGCGAAGGGTATGGCCAGAGGCTTGAATCATGTCAGGCGGCCGCAGGCCGGGGGTTGTTGAGAACACGTGGCGTCTCGATAGCCTCCTGCAGCGTGTGTGTTGGCTGACCAGCGAGGGAGGCCGCCAGCTGTGCTGCGACGTTGTCTGCATTCGGTATAGTCCGTAGACATGGTTGCGGATGGCGGAAATGGAAGGGCCGGGCATGGGGCCACAACAGGAGGTAGGCTAATCTTTCCTGGGGGGTTACCCTCAAGGGGATATCCCCTGAGCCATTTCCAATGAGCCGAAGAGATGCGCCGTCGATCTGGCGGAAGGGCAGGTTGATTGTCACTGGAAGAGCCATTCCTATTCGCATCACCACTCGTCTGGTAGTGATTGTGTAAACGGTCGTGCGGGCACTCAGCCATGCGAGTCCGGCAAGCAAGGTTGCTGCAATGAGACCCATCGGGATAAGCCAGCCAAAGGGTCGCAGCGCCAGAGTGATGCTGTCTCCTTCCGAGAGCCGGACGGCGGCAGTCATGGCTGCAAGTCCCCCGAAGTACCAGATCACCTTGCGGGCGTGAAATGCGTGGACGGCAAGATCCTGCCATCTCGGCGCCCCCTGCCACAGCATACGCTCGCCTTGCGGAAGCATTTGCGGGAGACCGCGTACCGGCTCGAAGTCAAAGTCGTTGTGGTCGTGGCTCATACCAGCGGCTCAGCCCTTTCGGGGAGCGCATAAAGATGGCCACCCGCATAGAATGCGCAAATCTTGTCTTCTTCGAGACGTGTCACCACATCGGGGTTACGAATCCCCGGAACCTTCATGAATTGTTTTGAGGTAATGGATTTGACCCCAACTTCACGCCGGGAACCTGAGATCCGCGCCAGCGTTGTTGGCAGCAGCACATTTCTGCGATTGCCGGCCTTGTCGCTGACTTCAACTTCAAGATAGCGCATGATGTACTCTGCGACATCCACCCATACATCTGTTACTTTTCCGCCAATCTTGCCATCAGCACCGATTACGTGCATGCCGCGGGGGTCGGGATCGCGCTCCTCGATATGCCAACCCTCCGTCTTGCGAAGCGGCACGAGCTTGGGTGTTCCGTGGAATGTTGCGTCTGGAATGTCGAGGCGCTCGGCATAAGCCGCGGGTCCGACGCCATCCACCATTGGGTCACCATCAGGTTCGAGAGGTGCTCCCGGCCAGGGGCCAATCGGCGTCGCCTTGACAGGCCGGGCATCATAGGGCTCGGCCCGGGGTGCTTGAACCGTGGAACCGTCAGCCAGCAGGTAGGTCTTCGGGGCGGGGACGGCAGGCCATCCTTGAACGGTGATGTGAGCTGAGCGCTCCGATTCGAGAGGATATCCCTCGCGTTTGTCCTCGCGGTGAAGATAAATGATGATGAGTGCGAGGAAACCCCAGAACAGATACAGCACCACCTGGGCGACATCGACATATTGGGTGAAGGCTGCGGACATGATGGCTCTCCTTGGTTCAGCCCGGGTATTGTGCCAGGCCAAAACCCGGCAGACGGTTTTTCTGACGATTGCCACCCCGGACCATTGGTCCGATTACGGCGAGGGTAGCGAACAAAAGTACGATTTCGATTTGATAGACGACGACATAACCACCTGATGGGCCGCTGAAAGCAGCGCCAAGATCGCCGTGCACGGCTAATCCTGAAATGCCATCCCGCAACATGCCTGAGACACCAACTGCCATTCCTGCCGCTGTTGCCTGAACACCGCCCCAGGCACCCAGAGCAAAACCGCTAACCGCACCTGACCCACTTGATGCCAGATCCATGGCGGCCGTGAGCATGCCGACGGAAAACAATCCACTGCCGAGCCCGATGAAGAAACTGCTCGTCTGGAAAACCGCGGAAAGGTTGAGGAGTGGCGAAAATATAACACCTGCGAAAGCCGCGATGCCAACCAGCAATCCCAACGAAGCAAGTCTGTAGGGGTCTCCTCCACGGCCCAGTTTTCGTGCGGAGAGCGCAAAGCCGGTGAGTGTGCCGGCTGCGAGAGTCGCAGTGAGCCACGTTGTCTGTCCAACGCTCATCCCGAAAACCTGGCCGCCAAATGGTTCAAGCAGTATGTCCTGCATGCTAAAGCCAGCCGTCCCAAGGCCGACTGCGACCAGGAGTCGCTTGGCGCGGCCGGCTCTACTGAATGTCTGCCAGGCTTCTGCAAAGGACGTGTGAGGCAGGGAACGAGAGGTAAGCTTGGGATTTCTGGCCTCTTGTTTCCACATCGCTATGCTGTTCAGGACGACGGTGATGACAGCGACGGCCTGGATGATCTGGATCAGTTCGACAGCGGTAAAGTCGCTCAGGAGGCTGCCGAACACCAGTGCGCTGGCAACCATCCCAAGAAGCAGCATCACATAGAGAAGTGCAACGACCCTTGGCCGCGTGTCATCGCTCGCAAGATCGCTTGCGAGGGCCAGTCCTGCCGTCTGGGTTGTGTTAATGCCCGCTCCAATCAGTAAGAAAGCCAGTCCTGCACCGATTTCACCCCAGATTGCCGAGCCATGGCCCTGTCCTGTCAGGACAAGCAGCGCAAAAGGCAGAATGGCAAAGCCGCCAAACTGCATGAGGGTACCGAACCAGATGTAGGGCACTCGCCTCCAGCCAAGAACCGAACGGTGGGTATCAGACTTGAGCCCAATCAGCGCCCTGAATGGTGCAAAAATGATTGGGAGCGACACCATGAGGCCAACCAGCCAGGCGGGAACCCCCAGTTCAACGATCATCACACGGTTCAGCGTGCCGGTGAGCAGAACCATGGCCATGCCGACGGAAATCTGGAACAGGGACAGCCGCAGCAGTCGGCCGAGCGGAAGCTCGGTCGTGGCAGCATCCGCGAAGGGCAGGAAACGTGGCCCAAGCGACTGCCAGATACTCGAAATGCTGGGTGTCTTCCTGCTCATTCCTGGGTCAGCTCCTGAGCCTGAGAGATATAGAACCCCGTCGCAATGCGGGTGCTGCGGCCAGTTTTCCATCCCGCCAGAGCTTGGCTCCGTACCACAGCCTGATGGAGTGACGCAGGTGCATGTGGAACAATGCGCGGAGACCGGTCGCTGCGCGGAAAGAGTTTGCCCACCATGTGCATGAGTGCCAGTGCAGGTGTACGTGGCGCATAGGTGAAATGCACGCCCCTGGTGCTCATGCCCGCAAGCTGCCCGATCATCTTCATCATGTCGGGCAGGCTGTAGTGGATGAGCGAATCCATCGCCACTACGTGATCGAAGGTACCAAGCCGCTGATCCATCATGTCACCGGCGATGAAGCGTACACGGCCCTCGCCGATCTGATCCGGAAGCCTCTCACGCGCAATGCTGATGAGGGTCGGTGATATGTCGACTGCGGTGACGTCTGCTCCGCGACGTGCCGCTTCGACCGCAAGAGCGCCTGTCCCGCAGCCAGCATCCAGCAGGCGGAATCCGCGGAGGTCGGCAGGAAGAAAGCCAAGCAGTGTCGCTCGCATGCGTTCGCGCCCCGCCCGCACCGTCGCGCGGATACCGCTGACGGGTGCGTCCGAGGTCAACTTTGACCAGGCAGCCGCTGCCGTCCTGTCGAAGTAGGTCTCGATTTCGCTCCGCCGCTCGAGGTAACTGTCGCTCATCAGTCAAATCCCAGAAAATCGAAAATATCCCGATCCTTCATCGAACGTGCGTCACAGGGCTCTGCACCTGCCCAAAGCTGGGCAGCAAGCCGCATGTACTCATTTTGGACATGCTCGACCTCAGGGGAGGGGGGCATCTCGAACAGGGTAGACTTCTTGAGGCGGCTCAGACGTATCGCATCGACATCGGGAAGATGTGCAAGCCGCTTCAGGCCGGTAGCCTCGGCAAAGCGATCAATCTGGTCCGTATCCTTCGAGCGGTTGGCGATCACGCCGCCTACGCGCACACCATAATTTTTTGCCTTCGCATTGATTGCGGCAACGATCCGGTTCATCGCGAAGATCGAGTCGAAGTCATTGGCCGTCACGATCAATGCACGGTCAGCATGCTGGAGCGGAGACGCAAAGCCCCCACACACGACATCGCCCAGCACGTCGAAGATCACGACATCCGTGTCTTCAAGCAGATGGTGTTCCTTCAGCAGTTTGACGGTCTGCCCGACCACATAGCCACCGCAGCCCGTTCCGGCTGGCGGGCCGCCAGCCTCGACGCACATCACGCCATTGTAACCCTGAAAGACAAAGTCCTCGGGGCGTAGTTCTTCGGAGTGAAAATCGACCTGTTCCAGAATGTCGATGACCGTGGGAACCAGGCTCTTGGTGAGGGTGAAGGTCGAGTCATGCTTCGGATCACAGCCGATCTGCAGCACTCGCTTGCCAAGTTTCGAGAAAGCCACCGACAGGTTGGACGATGTGGTGCTCTTGCCAATGCCACCTTTCCCATAGACGGAGAACACTTTTGCCGTGCCAATACTTGCGTTGGGATCGAGGTGCACCTGCACGCTTCCTTCGCCGTCCTCGCGCGGATTGCTGCGTGATTTCGGTTTCCGGTCGATTACCAATGTCATGCCGCAGCCTCCACCCCTATGCCTTCAAGCCTGTCTTCAAGTTCTTCTCCGGCGCGCTGAAGCGCAGCCAATGTCTCGGCGTCTGGTGACCAGAATTCGCGTCTTTGTGCTTCAAGAAGTCGGTTCACGACCTTCACAGCGGCCTTTGGATTCAACTCAGCCAACCGATCTCGCATCGCCTCATCCAGGACATAGGTTTGCGTGAACTGCTGATAGACCCAAGGTGCCACCTGGCCAGTCGTTGCCGACCAGCCAACTGTATTCGTCAGATGGCACTCGATGTGCCTGACACCTTCATGGCCGTGCTTCAGCATGCCCTCATACCACTTCGGATTCAGGACGCGGGTTCGGGATTCGAGCGCGACCTGGTCGGCCAGCGTCCGCACGACACCACTGCCGCGGGTCTGATCTCCGATATAGACTGGAACCGACGCACCACGCTGCTTTTCGGCAGCACGACTGATGCCGCCGAGCGAGTCGAAATAGTGATCGACTGTCGTGACGCCGAGTTCAACGGACTCCAGGTTCTGGTAGGCCAGGTCGACACCGGAGAGCACTGCAGCCATGATCTGGGCGTGGGCATTTGCCTGACCGTTGCGGCCATGAGCGAAACACTTGCGCTTTGAAAACATGTCGCCAAGTTCGTCTTCGTCGTCCCAACGGCCGCTGTCGACCAGCATGTTGACGTTCGAACCATAGGCTCCATCGGCGTTGCTGAAGACCCGAAGGGCTGCTGTTTCGAGGTCGCAGCCGGTTTGCGACATGTGGGCGAGCGCGTGCTTGCGGATGAAGTTCTGTTCGGCGGGTTCATCGGCTGATGCGGCGAGGTAGCATGCCTCGGCCAGCATTCGGGTCTGCAGAGGAAGAAGGTCCCTGAAGATGCCCGAAAGGGTCAGCATGACGTCAATTCGCGGTCGGCCCAGCTCGGAGAGCGGGAGCAGTGATGCACCGCAAAGCCGTCCAAAACTGTCAAACCGGGGTTGGGCCCCCAGGAGTGCCAGAGCCTGAGAGATTGGTCCGCCTTCGCTTTTGAGATTGTCTGTACCCCAAAGAACCAGCGCCACAGTCTCTGGCAGGGAGTTTCCGTCACTCGTATATGTTTCAAGTAACAAAGCCGCTTGACGCGCGCCGTCCTGAACAGCAAATGCGGACGGAATACGGAAGGGATCGAAACCGTGGAGGTTCCGTCCGGTCGGCAGAATGTCCGGGCTGCGGATCAGATCGCCACCAGGCACTGGCCTTATGAAACGTCCGTCAAGAGCCCGAAGCAGGGCAGGTACCTCATGGTCTTCGGCGAGAAGGTGATCCATGGCCGATATGTCTGCATCCGGATTGTTTTGTTCCACCTGCTGCAGCATCTCGGCTCTGGCCTCGGCTGACATCGGGCTTCCAACAACATGCAGGCCATGTGGAATGAGCGTATACTCGAGTTCGAGTATCCGCGTCTGGAGGTCCTGGATGGCAGGCGTCATACAATCTATGGACCATTCTGGTCCTGAATCAGTCAGGTTGACCTGAGCTGCCTGAGCCTGGATGAGACGGCCAAGGTCGATGGCCTCAGGAGCTTGCGGTTCAAGCATGCGCCAGCGGCCGAGAGAGGTCTTGAGATCCGCGAGCCCACGGTAGAGTCCCGCCTGGGCGAGTGGTGGCGTCAGATAGCTGATGAGCGTGGCCCCAGCGCGGCGCTTCGCGATGCTACCCTCCGACGGGTTGTTTGCGCAGTAGAGGTAGAGATTGGGAAGATCGCCGACCAGCCGGTCCGGCCAGCAGGCTGCTGATAGCCCTGATTGCTTGCCAGGCATGAATTCAAGCGCTCCATGCGTTCCGAAGTGGAGAACGGCATGTGCGGCAAAATCCTCGCGGAGATAGCGGTAGAACGCAGAAAAGGCATGTGTTGGCGTGAAGCTCTTTTCGAACAGCAGCCGCATCGGATCGCCCTCATAGCCGAATGCAGGCTGGATGCCGACGAGCACGTTCCCAAAACGCTCGCCCAATATGTGAATGGAGCTGCCGTCCGCTTGCTGGCGGCCGGGGGCGGATCCCCATTGTTGCTCGATTTCGGACAGCCAGGTTTCCCGGCGGACATGATCATCAACTGCAACGCGTGCGAAGACATTGGCATCGCTCCCGAACCGGCCGGCATTGCCCTTGAGAAGCCGAGTCTGCAAAGCATCGACGCTGGCCGGCAGGTCGACGTCATAGCCTTCAGCCTTCATCGCCGTGAGTGTGTTGAAGAGGGATTCGAAGACGGAAAGGAACGCAGCGGTTCCGACTGCTCCGGCATTCGGTGGGAAGTTGAACAGCACGACAGCAATCTTCCGGTCTTTCTTTGGTGTCGACCGCAGAGCGACAATTCGGCTGACCCTTGCTGCAAGCATCGCTGCGCGCTCGGCATGAACCCGCATGCCGCGTTCGCCCTGATCCTTGACGCTGCGTCCGCCGAACACCACGCCACCGGCGGCACCATCAAGCTCAGGAATAGCGATCATCATCGTCGTTTCGATCGGGTGCAGGCCGCGCTCGGAGGTCTCCCATTCCTCGAGTGTCTGGAATTCGACTGGCTGGGCTGCGATATATGGAACATCAAGGCGTGCCAGCATGTCCTCAGCGGCCTTTGCGTCATTGTAGGCTGGGCCACCTACCAGTGAGAAGCCACTGAGGGACACAAGCGCGTCAACAAGTGGTTTTCCATTACGTATTAAAAACCGCTCGATGGCTGGCCTTTGATCAAGGCCGGTTGCGAAAGCGGGAATGACCTTCAGTCCACGAGACTCGAAGGCTGCAATCACGCCGTCATAATGAGCCGTATCACCGGACAGGACATAGGAGCGCATCAGGAGCAAGCCAACCGTTCCCTTCTGTGGAGAAGGGGGAACAGGCAATTTCTCCGCGCTCTCGCTCATCCGCTCCTTGAGGCGCGGGTGATAAACACCGACCTCCGGATAGGATTTGGGCTCGCAAAACCGGACCTTATCCCGATAGGGCCGACGATCGCCATCGGCATAGCGAGCAACAAGAAAACGAACAAGTTGGCCGATGTTTTCCTCGGATCCGGCGAGCCAGTACTGCATGGCCAGAAAATAGGCGCGGAGATCTTGCGCAGTACCCGGTATGAAACGCAGGACCTTTGGAATGCGTTTCAGCAAGGCGAGCTGCTTTTCCCCCGCCGATGCACTGCTTGCTGCTCCGTCCGCCTTTGCGCCCCGCAGTTTCTTGAGCAGGTTGACGAGGGTGCCTTGACTGCCACCCATCGCAAAACGTCCCATCCGCGTCAGTTTGATGACGTCACCGGCTGACATGAAGCAGACCATGGCATCACACGACTCGCGCCGCGCTTTCAATGCCGGCATGACTGCCTGGATGTGATCCTCCATGAAAAGCATGGTCGCGAGGATGATATTGGCCTTTCCGATGTCGGCGATGCATGCGTCAAGCGCGGCAGGATTGGTGCCCCAGCCCGAAGCAGCGTGAACAGTGAGCGAAAGACTGGGAAACTCCCGTCGCATCTCTGTGCTCAGGCGGGCGATTGCCCCTGTGAGATGATTGTCCAGGGTGACGATTGTCACCTGCAATGGCGCGTCAGCGGCTGTAGTGTGCTTTGGCATCGTACAGCGTCTCAACAGTGATCAGGCTCAACCCGCGTTCAGCGGCGAAGCGTTCTGTGTTCCGGCGCGCCTTTCCGCGCACGAAGAAGGGTACTTTCTGAAGTTCGCGTTCTGCGTCGGGCGTCCATCCTCCGGGGCCGCTCTCCTGGGCTCGCGAATGGGGTTTTGCCGCGCCATGACCGAGATGCGATGGTGCCGCCTTGTCGTTGAACTCGAAATCGTTGCGGAACATGTGGATCAGATGTTCCTCAAGCCCCATCATCAGCGGGTGTACCCAACTGTCGAAGATTACATTGGCGCCCTCAAATCCCATCTGTGGTGAATAGCGGGCCGGGAAGTCCTGAACATGGACCGGAGCGGAAATCACCGCGCAGGGTATTCCCAGCTTCTTGGCGATATGACGTTCCATCTGTGTGCCGAGAACCAGTTCTGGCTGCAACTCGGCGACCTTGGCTTCGACCTCAAGGTAGTCGTCGGTGATAAGTGCTTCGATCCCCAATTCCTCGGCAAGTGCACGCAGTGGTCTGGCGAATTCGCGGCTGTAGCTGCCCAGTCCCACGACGTCGAAGCCGAGTTCCTCTTTGGCGATGCGCGCAGCGGCCATCGCATGCGTGGCATCGCCAAAAATGAACACGCGTTTGCCTGTGAGGTAGGTCGAATCGACGGAACGCGAGTACCAGGGCAACCGTGCAGTGCTGTCATCAAGAACGGGGGCGGCGTCGACGCCGGCCAGTCGCGCGACCTCACGGATGAATTCGCGGGTAGCTGTGACTCCAATGGGAACAACCGTCGTCATCGGCTGTTTGCAATTGCGTTCCAGCCAGCGTCCAGCGGTTTCAGCGGTCTCTGGATAGAGAACGACATTGAACGCTGCGTCGCCAAGTCGGCGAATGTCATCAGGCGTCGCGTTGAAGGGTGCAATGACATTCACGGTGATACCCATGCGTTCAAGCAACCGGGTGATCTCCGCAAGATCATCGCGGTGTCGAAACCCAAGCGCGGTTGGGCCAAGAATGTTGCAGCTTCGGGGGTTGAACTCCGTCTCGGGCTTGCGCGGAGTGCAGAGAGTACGCACGATCTGATAGAAGGTTTCCGAGGCGCCCCAGTTTTCCTTTTTCTGATAGGAGGGCAGCTCGAGTGGAATGACCGGGATGGGCAGGGCAAGTGCCTTTGCGAGTCCTCCCGGATCATCCTGGATCAATTCTGCGGTACAGGAAGCGCCGACAATTATTGCCTGTGGCTGAAAGCGGGCATAGGCATCCGCGCAGGCTGTCTTGAACAGTTCTGCAGTATCGCCACCAAGATCACGAGCCTGGAAGGTTGTGTAGGTTACGGGCGGACGGGCCGCACGGCGCTCGATCATCGTGAACAGAAGATCGGCATATGTATCGCCCTGCGGAGCATGGAGGACATAGTGAAGGCCCTTCATAGCTGTGGCGATTCGCATCGCGCCGACATGTGGCGGGCCTTCATATGTCCAGAGTGTGAGTTGCATGGTGTCTAGACCCCCAGTCGAATCTGCCGGTCGAGCGGCCGCGAGAAGAGACGGGCGAGGTCACCGGCCTGGTCGTAACCCTGGATCGGCGTGAAGACCAGTTCGATCGACCATTTGGTCGTGAAACCTTCGGCCTCAAGTGGATTTGCAAGACCAAGGCCACAGACAACCAGGTCAGGATTTGCTGCTCGGCAGCGGTCCAATTGCTTTTCGACGTCTTGGCCTTCGCTGAGGCGGCATCCGGCAGGAAGTTGTCCGATCTCCTGCGCCAGATGCTGACGCTGCAGATATGGGGTACCGGCCTCGATGGGGTCCATGCCGAGTTCCTGCGACACGAACCGGGCGAGGGGTACTTCAAGTTGCGAATCAGGAAAGAAGAAGATGCGCTTTCCAGTCAGCATCTGTCGGTGCGGTTCAAGGGCGAGCCTTGCGCGGATGTGACCCGCGTCGGTTGCGGCCCGGAACTTTGCGTCCGTAATGCCAATTGTATCTGCCGCCGCCTTGAACCACTGCGTGGTGCCTTCAGCACCGAGTGGGAAGGGGGCCGGGATGTGCTGTGCGCCGCGCTCTTCGAGCGCGCGGGCCGTGTCATTGAGGAAGGGTTGGGCAAGAAGATAGCGTGTGCCCGGCCCAATTGCAGGCAGATCATTTGCCTGGCGCGCCGGGAGGAAGGCTACGGATGCAATGCCCATATCCGCGAAGATCCGGCGGAACTGGTCTTCGACCACATCAGAAAGTGCCCCCGCCACAAGGAGCGGGGGCACAGCGCCGGAGGCTGGAAGGGGGGAGAAGGGTACCAGCGCGGCTAAACATGCATCTTCGCCCTGCGTGAAGGTTGTCTCGATTCCGCTTCCGGAATAATTGAGCACCCGCACGCGTGGCGAATGAAGTTGAGAGAGGCGCGCGGCTGCGCGCTTGAGATCGAGTTTTATGACCTCGGACGGGCAAGACCCAACGAGGAACAGCATCTTGATGTCGGGCCGGCGTTCGAGAAGCCGGTTCACGACCCTGTCGAGTTCAGCGTCGATCTCCGATAGGCCAGCCAGATCGCGCTCGTCGATGATGGCCGTTGCAAAGCGTGGTTCTGCGAAGATCATCACCCCGGCGGCGGATTGGATCAGGTGGGCACAGGTGCGCGATCCAACCACCAGAAAGAAGGCGTCCTGTATCTTCCGGTGAAGCCAGACAATCCCTGTCAGCCCGCAGAATACCTCGCGCTGGCCGCGCTCGCGCAGTACCGGTACGTCGGAACATCCATTGGTGGCGGCGGGATTGGCGGGACGGAAGGGCAGATTCATGATGCGGCCTCCACCGACTGCAGGCGGGCCGAGCGCAGCTTGAGAAGGAACTGCGTGGCATTGATCACATAAGCCGCGTAAGCGACGAGCGCCAACAGCAGGAGACCAGTTTCGCTCAGGGCGCCGGAGAGAAGACACAGAAGGTATGCCGTATGAAGCGCTATCACGACGAAGCTGACTGCGTCCTCCCAGAAGAAGGCAGGAGCGAACAGATACTTTCCGAAGACATCCTTCTCCCACAGCGAGCCTGTGACCATGATGGTGTAGAGAAGAAGCGTCTTGAGGATGATTGAGATGTTGGCTGCCGTTCCGCCCTCGCCGGTTGCCAGAGTACGCAGCACGAGGCCAAGGCTCACAAGGAAGACGACGAACTGCAGAGGAGCCAGGATGGCCTGTACGAGCGTCCAGGGCGAGGAATCGCGCCGCCGCCGTTCGGCCTCCGTGTAAAGACCGGTCCGTGTGTCTTGCTGGCGGCGAAGCACGTGCATTTTCTGCCCCCTGGACCCGCTGCCCTCCCGCCGTTGGCGGGGCGCAGGATTGAAGCCCTGTTCGGGAAAGCTATCGTTCACCTGAGAAAGTGTCAATACTTGTTGACGTCATGAAAAAAGGACATACAATGCCTTTTAGATTGTATGCAGCCGGTAGTTTCGGGGAAATGGAAACGGGCTTGCGAAAAAATGGTCCGGCAGGGGACGAACAGCTGGCGGAAGCTGTTGCGGAAGCGCTCGTCCATGGCCGGGAGGTGGGTCAGTTGCTTGACGGGTTGACCGCCGAGGCCGCGATGATGGATGTCCTGGCTCCCGCGGCGCGGTTGCTCGGTGCGAGATGGTGTGACGATGAGATCGATTTCGTAACAGTCACGATTGCCATGTCCCGGCTGCATCAGACTCTACGGAATCTGCGACTGCCGCTACGTCCGAACAGCATACCGCAAGGCCGCGCGCTGCTTCTGCCGGTGCCCGGCGAGCAACACAGTTTCGGGCTCCGGCTGGTTGAGGAACTGCTTCGGCGCGATGGCTGGGACGTATTCCTGACGCTTGCGACCAGCGAGTTCATTCTTCGTGAGCAAGTATCGACACAAAACTATGATATCGTGGGATTTTCGGTATCTGGAGAGCGTCTGATCCCGGCTCTGGCGCAAGCGATCCGGATGGTCCGGACCGAGTCGCGCAACCGCAATGTCCGGATCATGACGGGCGGCGTTGTCTTCGCGTCCGGCGCCATCACCGCCGCGCAGATCGGGGCGGATGCAATCGTGAGCGATGCGCGCGCCGCCGTCGTTCTGGCCAATCGCTGGCTGTCTGTGCTGGAACCCGCATGATCGGTGCTTCCTGCATGCCGGCCGTCAGAAGGATGTCAACGTGTCACTGAGAAGCGTATCGAACGCCCCGCGGGGGCAGGACGCGACACTGCCGGGCCTTCTGGCCGGGTTGGAAGCCGAGGATGCGGCAGTGCTGCTCTCGGCTGCTGCCGATATTGCCTTTGCGGTTCAACCGGATGGAGTGATCGCCGGGCGTGTGATGGTCACGGGGCCAGATCTCGGTCCCGATTCGTTTGCTGTGTGGCCGGGAAAGCCATGGAGCGAGGTCTCCACCATCGAGAGCCGACCCAAGATCGAGCAGATGCTGCAGGAGGCGGCGCTGGGCCTGCCGCCGCGCTGGCGGCAGATCAACCATCCTCTGCCGGGCGCTCCCGATATTCCGGTGCGCTATTGCGTGCTCAAGGCAGGCACCAAGGGCCATTTTGTGGCTGTCGGGCGGGAGCTCCGTAATCTCGCCGCCATGCAGCAGAAACTGCTCGCGGCCGAACAGTCGATCGAACTGGAATATGCCCGCCTGCGTCATGCCGAGACACGTTATCGGTTGCTCATGCAGGTGGCCACCGAGGCGATCCTGGTCGTGGACCAGCGCACCGGGCGTGTCACGGAGGCCAATGCCGCCGCCGCCACGCTGATGGGCAAGGCCGCGAAGCGCCTTGCCGGAGCCCAGTTCGCGGGTCTGTTCGACGGCGGCGACGCTGAACGCGTGGATCAGCTGCTGATGGCTCTGAAGGCGACCGGGCGGGCCGATGACGTGGCGCTGACGCTCGAGGGCGGCCAGCGTCAGGCAGTTCTCTCGGCCACCATCTTCCGGCAGGAGAGCGCCACGCTCTACCTCATGCGGCTGCTGCCCATGGCGGCGGGCGCCAGCGGCATCGTGATGTCGCGCGGGCAGGCGGCGGTCGTGAATGCGGTGCGCGACCTCCCCGAAGCCTTTGTGATTACGGATCTTGAGCGCCGGATCGTCTCGGCCAACCCCGCGTTTCTCGACAGCGCCCAGCTCGGTAGCGAGGAACAGGCGCGCGGCGAGCCGCTGGAGCGCTGGCTGGGCCGGGTGGGCGTGGATGTGCCCGTGCTGTTCAACAGCCTCGCCGAGAAAGGTGCGGTGCGCCAGTTCCAGACCGTTCTGCGCGGCCAGTTCGGTGCGGTGGAGGATGTCGAGATCTCGGGCGCGGCCTCGCCGCCCGGCGAGCCCAGCTGCTATGGCTTTTCCATCCGTCGGACGAGCCGCCGCGCCAGCGAGCCGGGCGATGGCAACCGCAGCCTGCTGCGTTCGGTTGATGAGATGACCAAGCTGGTCGGCAAGGTGCCGCTCAAGGACCTGGTGCGCGAGGCCACCGACATCATCGAGCGCCTGTGCATCGAGGCGGCGCTGCAACTGAACGACAACAACCGGGCCAGCACCGCCGACATGCTCGGCCTGTCGCGCCAGAGCCTCTATGTGAAGCTGAACCGCTACGGCATCGAGGAGAGGCCGGACGGCGCTGACGGCGGTTGATTTCCGCACGCCGGCGGATGCGTTTTGAATGCGAAATGGATGCCGCCGTAGCCAATTCGGTAGCCGTCGGCGTCAACCAGTTGCCGATGGCGAACGAAATCCTCCAAATTCGTAAGAAGAAACTGACAGCGCGCGCTGTAAGGGCGCTCGCTCGCTGCTGAACGCTATTCTGAGACAAGACGGTGACGTGCGACGATTAACATCGTGCAAACGATTGTGAAAAAAACGGAAATGCGAACTGGCGGTTGTTCGCCATCGGATTGCGTTGCAAAAAGTTTGCTTACGGCGCGTGCACCGCGCGGGCGTTGTCAGGCCAAGAAGTTCGGGCCGAACAAGCTCTGCGTCAATGACTCGACGGGCGCCACGCGCGTCATCGAAGCGCCGGAGAGGTGCCGCAAGGCTGAGACGGGTGTCGTCATCCCGCATGAAGCCGGTGGCGAGAAGGTGAAAGCATCGTCCTATGTGCTGCCGGGATCAGTAGCTTCCGGCGGAAGCAATCTGAAGCTCTACACGAAAAATGGGCAGATAAGGCTCAGCATCAACTGCAATTATGGTGGCACATTGTCGATAAATAATGCAGCCTACTGGGCTGCTGAGAATGCGTCAGTGACCGCAGGGTCCACGTCGATCTTCAACAACGTCGACGGTCAGACTTTCCAGGCGTTCAACGATCTCTATTATGGCGCCGGCTCCATGGATGCCGCCACGCTTCCGTCGCGCCCATGGACCGGCGTGTTCATCGCGAGGCAGGGTAATGCGATGAGCCGTTTCGAGGTGACGGTGTCCGACAAGAATCCCCGGGGAGACTGTCTGGTGACGCTGTTTTCGATCGGGCTCGGCAGCGCCACTGTGCAGGTTGTGTCGCCCTGATCTTTCCGGCGTAAAGTCAGCGGGGTTCAGCGCCAGGCGCATAGCCTCGCACGGGCGTTCGACCAGCAGGCACCATCGCGGTGGACCTCGCCCAGTTCGCCCTGCGCATGTGAGGAACCCGGAGCCTCGTTCCAGTAGGCACTGGCGGTGTCGGGGCCGTTCACGATCACCATGGCGAAATAGCCGGAGACCTGTGATTTGCCATCGGCGCCGAGGGTGAAAGAGCCGTCGTCCTCCATCACCACGGGGCAGGGACCTTCCATGTATGTCTCACCGTCGATCTCCAGCACGCACGTCGCACGAAGCAACTCTGCGCCCGCGGGTGTAGCGGATACGGCGGCAATGACGATTGCGAGCGTCGTCAATCGGGATTGACGCACGGATTCTTCTTCAGAAGGTCAGTCATGGTCTTGCCGGTCGGCAGGCTGAGAGCGTCGCTGTCGATGTTGATGATGCCACCGGTCCAGCACTTGAGCGTCTCCTTGTTGAAGGCGTCGGACATGGAATTCTTGCCGTCCCAGCCGTTCACGAACACATTCGAGCCAGGCCCCGCATTGACATCGCCATCCGCATTGGAGGACATGGATGATGCCGTACTGATTTCCGCATTGGTTTGCCTGAGGTCAAGCCCGAAGCCGCCATTGCCGGTGACTTTCACGCCCCGCAGGGTCAGTGTGCTGACATTCAACGAAATACCCGGGCCTTCCATGCCAGTGATCTTGAAATTGTCAGCCTTGCCGGTCTTGTTGCTGAGATAGGCGACACACTGATGACCGCCGGTCAGTCCTGCCATGCTGTCATTGAGCAGGATCGCACCGCTTTTCGATCCGCTCTGATGAGCCCTGACGAAGACCGAACTGGCCAGGCCACAGCCAATCGCACCATCCGGACCTGTCGGGCTCGAGATAGTGGTCTTGAACCCATCGGGACCGCTCGCGTCATCGGGATTGCCGAAGATCTTGAGCGAACTGCTGTCCCAGAGATCGATGCCTCCGCCAGTGCCGCCCGTGACGCGCGAGTTGGAAATCAGGCCGGCCGACGCATTGTAGAACGCTGCAACATATTCGGATTTGGGTGCGGAAAGTGTGGAGGCAATGATCTCAAGGTAGCCGCCGCGGTCTGCCAGCACGAGGGTGTATGCTGTGCCGCTCATGTTCTCGATGGTCATGCCGCTGATCGTCGTGTCACCATTCGAGATCAGTGCTTCTACAGAAGTTTTCGCAGGCGTGATCTTGGCGCCGCTGCTGCCGGCGATGATGATGGTCTTGCCCTTCGGAATGACCAGATTTTCGTTGCAGGTGCCAGTGACGTTGAAGGTGGCGATCGTTCCGGCCTTGACGCCGTCGATCTTGTCCTGGAGCTTGACCGAGTTGGAGCACTTGACGCTGGCGGTGGTGGTTTCCAGCGCAAGTGCCGATCCGGCGCAAGCGATGGCGAAGGTGGCGGCGGAGCCGATGAACAAGGCGCGCATGTGTTTCCTCCCGCGAGTCTGAGATCGGAAGGGTAGCTGACAAATTCATAACAATCGATGTTAATATCGATTGCAAAAAAACTGGTATATGTGGATTTCTCAGCCGCCACGCAGGCTGTTGAACCAGTCAGGCACGTTGGGGCGTCCCTGCAGTTGATCCGGCTGGCCATAGAGGCTCGCGAGAAAGTTGATGCGGTGGGAACCGCGACTGACGGCCACGCCGTCCATCATCGTGCCGCCCGCATTCACAGCGCGGCGGGACATGGTGGGATGCAGCGCCGAATCCGCCATCCCATAGAAGAGACGCATCGGGTTTGCATAGTCGAAGTAGCTGGCCGTGTTGGCTGAAAGCTGGCGGCGGAAGCGGCTGTGGGTTTCATTCACGAACTGTGTGGCAGCCGCCTCGGTCAGCAATTGTTCTGGCATCGGCATTTTGGCAAAATCGAGGTTCATGTCGTAGTCGGCGAGGAACTTGCGGGCCATGGGCTGGTGTTCGGGCCGCACCAGCGTGTCGATCAGGTCGCCGAGCCCGTAATAATGCTCGTAGCTGCCGAGAACGATGATCACGGAGAGCGTGAGCCAGACGGGACGCGCCGGATAGGGGGCGCCATCGATTTCGGGGAAGGTGACGGCCCCGGTCCAGTAATCGAAGGCCTCAACGACGTCGTTGAAGGGGCTGGCGGCCGCCGCTGCGCGCACCGGCACGCCGGATGTCTGCAACGCCTGATGCAGCCACTGGGTATTGAGCCCGCCCTGCGACCAGCCGTTGAGAAACAATTCCGCAGGCTCGATGCCCAATTGCCGCATGCTCTGGAGTCCGGCGTTCAGGATGTCGATGGTGGGGCGCGTCGAGGCGTCCTTGACCGCGTAGGCTTCGGGCTGCCTGCCACGATAGGGACCCTTGCCGAGGTAGTCGGCAGCAATCACCGCATAGCCCCTGGCGGCGAGGCGGTGGACGTTAAGAAGGGTTTCCTGCGAGTCGACGTTCTCCTGCATTTCATAGCCCGGCTGTGCAGCGAGATAGAGGTTGGACGGCACCTGAGCGAAAGAGAAGACAGTGCCATGCTGCCAGGACACGACGGGAAGCGGCCCTTTTGCCCCCGAGGGCAGGGCCAGAAGCCCGCTGATCTTCAGGGCCTCGCCGGTCTCGGGCACCTGGGTGAAGGTGGTGATGCGGTAGAGCTCGACATCATTTGCCGCAGAATGCAGGGCCGGGTCGTAGCCGGGCAGCACATTGTTCTCGTTGAAGAT
The DNA here is from genome assembly GCA_900298995.1 of Hyphomicrobiaceae bacterium. Taxonomy (GTDB): domain Bacteria; phylum Pseudomonadota; class Alphaproteobacteria; order Rhizobiales; family Aestuariivirgaceae; genus Aestuariivirga. Next base: position 22,263 of record OMIC01000026.1, read on the forward strand.
GGCGTAGGAGCGGGCAGCCAGTTCATCAAGGCGCGCACGCGTCAGCGTGGCCTGTCGTTCAATGATCGCCGCCTGGGCGGGTGTGGCCAATGCCCCACTGCCGATGGCGGCCGCTGCGGCTCCTGCCGCGCCCAGAAACAGATTGCGACGGTTGAGCAGGAGGGCGGGGGTGGAGAGCGGGCGCGTGCCGGAGGGCAGGGTCATGTTCGAAGGTCCTTGTTGCTTGCCACGTCGGGGCGTTCAGGCGAGTGACTTGTAGGTCGGGGTGTAGACTTGCTGGCGGATGAAGGCTTCATAGTCCTTCGGGCGCTCGACGCGGGCCAGCCCGCTGTCAAACACGAGCTTTGCGACACGCGCCGCCGTCCTGATTTCGGTTTCCAGTATGTTGCCCTGCTGAGGATAGAGCAGGCCCTGCTTCAGGAGATCGGCTGGGACCTGATCTGCGACCGCGCTCGCAGCCTCGATGAACATCTGGTCGGTGACCCGGGTTGCCCGCGTGGCGAAAATCGCCATGCCGACCGCCGGGAAGATGTAGAAGTTGTTAGCCTGTCCCGGAAGATAGGTGGTGGACCCGATCTTGACGGGATCAAACTGCACACCGGCTGCGAAGATGGCCTTGCCGCCAGACCAGTTGTAGGCCTGTTCGGCGGTGCACTCGGCGTGGTCGGTGGGGTTCGAGAGCGCAAGAATGATCGGTCGTTCGTTGACCTCGCACATGGCCGAAACGACATCCCTGCTGAAGGCGCCGCCGATGGTGCTTACACCGATGATCGTGGTGGGCTTGAGGTCGCGGATGGCTGCTGCAAAGTCGGTGCAAGGTGCGTGGCTGTGTGCATAGGGCTTCTGGAAGTCGACGAGGTCGGTGCGGCTCGGTTCCAGCAGGCCTTTGATGTCGAACATATGGACGCGAGACTGGGCCTGCTGGAGCGTGAGTCCCTGTTCGACCAACGCGCTGCACAGGAGATTGGCGAGGCCAATTCCCGCCGAGCCAGCCCCGAGGAACAGGTAGGACTCGTCCTTGAGGCTGGTGCCCTTGAGCTTGCAGGCATTGATCATGCCCGCAAGCGTGATGCCTGCCGTGCCCTGGACGTCGTCGTTGTAGACGCAGTACTTGTCACGGTAGCGCTGCAGGAGGTGGACGGCATCGACACCGGTCCAGTCCTCGAAATGGATGCAGCACGACGGAAATACCTCCTGCACCGCTTCCACAAATTCATCGACGAAGGAATAGAGCTCGGCGGTCGGGGGCCGCTTCTGGCGCAGGCCCAGATATAGCGGGTCCTCGAGGTATGGCTCGTTGTTGGTCCCGGCGTCGAGGTACATAGGCAGAAGATGCTGCGGCGGGACCCCCGCAGCGGCGGTGTAGAGCTGTAGCTTGCCGATCGGGATTCCCATGCCATTGGCGCCGAGGTCGCCAAGGCCCAGTATGCGTCCGCCGTCGGTAACGCAGATGAAGCGCACGTCCTTGACGGGCCAGTTGCGCAGGATCTCCTTCACCTTGCCGCGACGCGTTATGGAGAGATAGAGGCCGCGCGGCTGGCGGAAGATGTGTCCGAACTTCAGGCAGGCCTCGCCGATGGTCGGATCATAGATGATCGGCAGGAAGCGGGCCGGATCGTTCATCACAGTCTTGTAGAAAAGAACCTCATCGTGATCGAGCAGGTTCATGAGATAGATGTATTGCGAGAGCGGGGTGGGTTGCTTCGAGAGCTGCAACAGGACACGTTGCAATTGCCGGTCGATCGTTTCGACAGCATCGGGCACAAGACCGACGAGGCCGTAGTTCTGTTTTTCGGCCTCGGTAAAGGCAGTGGACTTGTTGAGCGCGGGATCCTGCAGAAGATCGAAGCCCCTTTTGGTCGTGGTCATGTGCGTGATTTCCTCATTGTGTCGCTGGTCATCGCGACTGCGCTGCAACTTGCTCTTTTTTCTCGCGGGCTCCGGCACTGACGCCGACGACAGGGCGATGGCGTATTCCGGATGGCGGTCCGGTCATCGGCAGGTTCCCTGTTGGGTGCCATTTGTGTGAAACTTACAACAAAGCAGTCTCTAGGTTTTCCGGTTGTCGTGGTCAAGCGCGGGAGGTGGAAGATGAAGCCTGGCTGTCAGGTGAAGTTGACAGGGTTGCAGGCCAGCGATAGCCTTCCTGCATGTCCGACCCCGCATCTTCCCCAGCCGTGGCGTCCTGGCCGCAGGCGGGCGCGGTCCTGCAACTCCTCAAGCCGGTCACCTGGTTTCCGCCCATGTGGGCCTTCGGCTGCGGCGTGGTGTCGGCGGGCCTCCCGATCTTCGAGAACTGGCCGCTGCTGGTCGCCGGCCTGTTGTTGTCGGGGCCGCTCGTCTGCGGCACGAGCCAGGCCGTGAACGACTGGTTCGACCGGCATGTGGATGCCATCAATGAGCCAAACCGGCCCATCCCCTCGGGACGGGTGCCCGGGCGATGGGGTCTCTATATCGCCATCCTGTGGACGCTGCTGTCACTGATCATGGCGGCTCTGATCGGACCCGTCGTGTTCTGGGCGGCCGTGTTCGGGCTCGCCGCAGCCTGGGCCTACAGCGCGCCGCCCTTCCGGCTCAAGGCCAATGGCTGGTGGGGCAATTCTGCCGTGGGGCTCTGCTATGAGGGCCTGCCGTGGTTCACGGGCGCCGCCGCCCTGCTGGGCGGTTTTCCGCCCTGGCCCATCCTCGCGCTGGCGCTGCTCTATTCGATCGGCGCGCATGGCATCATGACGCTGAATGACTTCAAATCCGTGGCGGGCGACACGCGCATGGGCGTGCGCTCGCTGCCCGTTCAGCTCGGTGTCGATGGCGCGGCGCGGGTGGCCTGCGTGGTCATGGCGGTGCCGCAGGCGGTGGTGATCGCGCTTCTGGCCGTCTGGGGCCGGCCCTATCACGCCGCGGCGGTTGCGGTGCTGCTGGCTGTCCAGTTCGTGATGATGCGCCGCTTTCTGGGCGACCCGTCAGCCCGTGCCTTGTGGTACAGCGGGCTCGGCGTCACGCTCTATGTCTCCGGCATGCTGGTGAGTGCCTTCGCGGTGAGCGGCGCTGCTCACTGAGGCGGGGCGAGGAAGGTGAAGGCCGGTGTGGTCTCGAAGGATGCCGAGACCTCGCCCGCGAGTACCCAGTCTCGCGGTGTCCCTGTGTCGGCGGTGCCGAAAAGCTTGAGTTTCATGGGCGAGGCGCCCGGCTCCAGTGGCAGGCGGCCCAGGTCAACCCAGAAGATCTGAGGCGAGTAGACGGCCTCGAAATAGATGCGGTTCCGGCTCGAATCAAAGATGGAGCGCCAGCGCGTCGAGGAGATGTTGGGCAGGGAGGGGTCGCGAAGGCCCAGCGGAACCGAGATGGCCCGGACGAGCGACAGCACTGTCGCGGCCGCCGTGTTCGCGTCGGGCGCCTTCGGCACCTGCGCGAGCATCCAGTTCATGCGCGCAAAACGATCAGCGGCGCGGACTCCGCCGGGCAGAAAATTGGCGCCGCCGACGGTTTCCCAATAGGCGGCAATTGCGATCTGCTTGTCGAAGGTGGGCGAGTTGGTCATCACCGCGTATTTGGGGTCATGATAGATGTGCACGTGACCGCCGACATATTCGAGAATGGCGGAGTCGCCCGTCCGGTCGGAGATCGCGAGATGGACGCTCGCCGGGCGGCCTTTGGGAAACTGCTTCGTCGGGATGGTGTGCGACACGATGGCGAAGGGTTCCTGCGAGAGATCGGCCACGGCCTCCTGCACGGTTCCATAGTTGTCCAGCACATATTGTGCCCAGGCGCCGATCGAGAGCAGGGGCTTTCCCGTCTCCTTCGCATTGCCGTAGTCGGCTTCCGCCAGATAGAGCAGGTTGGCCACGAGCCCGGCCGTGTTGATGCCGTCGGCCGTGCATTTCTCGTAGACCGCCGCGACGACGCTGCCATGCCGCGAGGTCCAGCGGATCGAGCCCGGGCCCACGCCGCCGTCGCGCGCCATGCCGGCCGGAAATGACCAGAGATCGGTCTGCGGATCGTCTTCCCAGTCCATGGTGCGGCCGACGAGATAGGTCTTCGCGGCTGTCTTATACAGAACGCGGGTGCACATGGTTTCTTCCAGCCTCCATCAACACGTGGCTCGAGGTTCCGGCATGTACCGGGCAGAGTCAATATGATGAGAGATGCGTGTTGCTGCTTTGGCTCACCGAGGCTTATAGGGTGACATAAGCAAGTCATGAATTCTGGCAGGCAGAGGGGCGTCATGAGGGCAGGCAGGTTCTTGAGCAGTGTGCGGCTGTGGCTTGCCGTGTTCCTTGTCGTCGTGCTGTCGGCCTGCGCCTTGCCCTGCGCATTCGCACAGGGTGGGACGTTGCCCTCCTGGAACCAAGGCGAGGCGCGGAACGCCATCCTCGCCTTCGTCGCGGCGGTGACCACGCCGGGGAGTCCTGAGTTCGTGCCGGAGGCGGAGCGTATCGCCACCTTCGACATGGATGGAACCCTGTGGGTCGAGCAGCCCTATTATCCGGAGGTGATCTTCGCCTATGACCGGCTCGCGGCGCGCGCCGCGGCCCAACCGGAACTAGGCCAATTGGAGCCGGTCCGCAGCATTCTGGCTGGTGGCCATGCGGGCCTGCCGCAACTGAGCCCGGCTGATCTCGAAACACTGCTATCCACCGCCATGTCCGGCATGACGCCGGAGGCTTTCGGCGACGAGGTGCGCGACTGGCTTGCAGCCTCCCGGCAGCCTCGGCTGGATGAGCCGTTCGGCGCGCTGGCCTATGAGCCGATGCTCGAGGTGATGGCCTATCTGCGCGACCATGGCTTCAGGACCTATGTCGTGACCGGCAGCAGCCAGGCCTTCGCGCGCGCCTTCGCGGGCGAGGTGTTTGGTGTGCCGCCCGAGCAGGTGGTGGGAACCGCGCGCTACACGAAATTCGGACATGACGGCGAGGGGCGTCCGCAACTGATCCGGCAGCCGGAGATGATCCTCAATGTGTCATATGGCGGCAAGCCAGAGGCCATCGAACTGTTCATTGGCCGCCGTCCCGTGGCGGCTTTCGGCAACTCCGGCGGGGATGCCGACATGCTCGCGTATGTGACGGCGCGCCAGGGCAGGAGCCTCTGCATGCTGGTGCTGCATGACGATGCGCAACGCGAATTTGCCTATGGTCCCGCTCTGGGGCTGCCTGACACGGGCGTGGGCGTTTTCAATCAGGCGCTTTATGACAAGGCGCGCACTGCGGGATGGCATGTGATCAGCATGCGCCGGGATTGGAACGCGATGTTCAAGGCACAAAAGTAAGTCAGGTAAGGGCGCTCTTGTTTTTGGGGCCGGTCCTTGGGCTTCTTGACGTAAGTCAGCATCAGGGCGCATGCTTGCTTTGTATCGGAAATCAATCAGTGGAAGGTCAGCATGAGCAGGCGGCATTTGGTCATGATCGGAGCGGCTCTGCTGCTTGCCAGCCAGTCGGCAAGGGCGGAGGCTGTCGAAACCAACCTCTGCATCGTGAATTTCCAGGACGTCGACAAGACGCTGACGGTCACGGGCATCACCCCAGGTGACTGGGTGAATGGCGACAAGTATCGCCCCGACAAGAATTTCGACAAAGTCGTGGTCGGACCCTATCATACGGTCTGCCAGAGGGCGGACGTCGACAGCGCGGCCACCAGCCCGAAGTTCAAATTCGTCATCAATGGCGAAGAGACGGAGATGCAGTTCGACCAGCGCGTCAAGACCTGGTCGTCGCAGGCAGCCTATGGCACCCAGACCATCGCGCGCTACCGCAACATGATCTGGAGCCAGGGCGCAAAGGCGCCGAAGAACGCGCCTCAGGTTGGAATGGCCTGCACCACCGGTATCCATTGTTACGGTTTCTCGATCGGACCATAGTTTCCAGGGGGTGTCCGATTTCCTTGATGTCAATCCAGATTGACATTTCGGAGTGTCAGCATTAGCCTCGGGACATGGCCAGAGTCATGCCGATACCGGCCTTGATGCCACCGTCAGCCCCTTGCGGGATGAGGGTCTAGCGTCATGGCGGGCGGGGGGCTTGGCTGGATCGGGATCGCGCGGCTGGGGCTCGTGCAGGCTGCCCTGGGCGGCATCGTCGTCCTGACCACCTCCACCATCAACCGGGTGATGATCGTCGAACTGGCGCTGCCGGCCATCATGCCGGGGCTTCTGGTGAGCTGGCACTACACCCTGCAATTGCTGCGGCCCGGCTGGGGCCATGGCTCCGACCGGGGCGGACGGCGCACGCCGTGGATCATTGCGGGCATGGCTGCGCTGGCGCTTGGCGGTTTCGGGGCAGCGCTCGCCGTGCCTGTGATGGAACAGGGATTCGCCGCCGGACTCGCGTTGGCGGTCGTCTCGTTCACACTGATCGGTGGCGGGGTCGGTGCGGCAGGCACTTCGCTGCTGGTGCTTCTCGCGCAGTCGGTGGCGGCGGAACGCCGCGCCGCCGCGGCCACCATCGTCTGGATCCTGATGATCGTGGGATTCATCCTGACGGCTGCGCTGGCTGGTCGGTTCCTCGATCCCTTTTCGCCGGAACGGCTCGTGACGGTTGCGGGCGTCATCTGTGCCTCGGCCTTCGTGCTCACGCTCGTGGCCGTGGTGGGCGTTGAGCGCAGCGCGGTGACGGCTCCCGCGCCCGCCGCAAGTCAGCGCGATGTGCCGTTCCGCGCGGCCGTGGCGCAGGTCTGGGCCGATACGGCGGCGCGGCGCTTCGCCATTTTCATCTTCGTGTCGATGCTGGCCTACAGCGCCCAGGACCTGATCCTCGAACCCTTTGCGGGTCTGGTCTTCGGTCTGACACCGGGCCAGTCCACCTCGCTCTCGGGCATCCAGAATTCGGGTGTTCTGCTCGGCATGGTGCTGGTGGGCGCCGTCTCGGCGCGATGGCCTTCATGGCTATCGCTGCGCGGCTGGACGGTGCTGGGCTGTCTGGGTTCGGCATTCGCACTTGCAGGGCTTGTGGTGGCGGCGCGCGCGGCGCCTGCCTGGCCGCTCACGCCATCGGTCTTTGCCCTTGGATTCTGCAATGGCATGTTCGCGGTGGCCGCCATCGGCTCGATGTTCAGCATGGCGGGATCAGGCGAGACGCGCGAAGGCGTTCGCATGGGACTGTTCGGCGCGTCGCAGGCGATTGCCTTCGGGATCGGCGGCTTCGCCGGAACGGTTCTTGCCGATGCCGCGCGGCTGATGACCGGCTCGCCGGTCCTGGCCTATGCCGGGGTGTTTGCAATCGAGGCCCTCTTGTTCCTTGCGGCGGCCGTGCTCGCCGGACGAGGGCCGACCTATGGGGAAACAGCCAACCCGCTGGTTCTGGCGGCGCGGCAACAGGCAAGCGGAGGCTGATGTCATGGACGACACTGTCACCTACGATCTCGTTGTGGTTGGCGGCGGTCCCGCCGGTGCGACGGCAGCACATGACGCGGCACGCTCTGGCCTGCGAGTGGCGCTGCTCGACCGGGCCGGGCGCATCAAGCCCTGCGGCGGAGCCATTCCGCCGCGTTGCGTGCGCGACTTCGACATTCCGGCAGACATGCTGGTGGCGCGTGTCTTCTCGGCGCGCATCCTGTCGCCTTCGGGCCGCAAGGTCGACATGCCGATCCCCAATTCCTATGTCGGCATGGTCGACCGCGAGCATTTCGACGAATGGCTGCGCAACCGTGCGGCCGGTGCTGGGGCCGAGCGCATAAACGGCACATATGAAAGCTTCTCGCGCGACGGCTATGGCATGGCGGTCCTCGGCTACAAGTCCAGGGAGGGCAATCCTTCGAGCCTGCGTGCGCGCTGCGTGATCGCTGCCGACGGTGCGATTTCCAAGTTGGCGCGTGACACGGTGCGCGGGGCGGAGCGCATGCCCTATGTCTTTGCCTATCATGAAATCATCCGCTCGCCGCAAAGGCCCTCCGAGGACTTCGGGCCGGATCGCTGCGATGTCTACTACAGCGGCACGCTGTCGCCTGATTTCTATGCCTGGGTGTTCCCGCATGGCGACACAACCAGTGTCGGCACCGGCAGCGCCAACAAGGGCTTTTCACTTAAGGGGTCGGTGGCGGAGCTGCGGCGCGCGGCCGGTCTCGATGGCGAAACCATCCGCCGCGAAGGCGCGCCCATCCCGCTGAAGCCCCTGAAGCGCTGGGACAATGGCCGCGATGTCGTGCTGGCGGGCGATGCCGCGGGCGTGGTTGCGCCGGCCTCGGGCGAGGGTATCTACTATGCCATGCTCGGCGGCAGGCTGGCCGCCGATGCCGCCTTGGCCTTCCTGAAGACGGGCGACGCGCGACAGCTCGCCACCGCCCGCAAGCGGTTCATGAAGGAGCATGGCCGCGTGTTCTTCGTGCTCGGCATCATGCAGTATTTCTGGTACCGCAACGACAAGCGCCGGGAGAGCTTCGTGAAGATGTGCGAGGACAAGGATGTGCAGCGGCTCACGTGGGAGTCCTACACGAACAAGCAGCTCGTGCGGAAAAGTCCCATGGCGCATCTGCGCATCTTCGTGAAGGACATGGCGCATCTTCTGGGCATCGCACGCCCGACATGATGGAACAGTCCGGCTTCTGGTGGCCGCTCGGCGGGGCTGCGCTGGCAGGCTTGGTCGTGGCGGTGGCGGGCGGTCTCCTGACAGAGACCGGGGCGTGGTATCACAGCCTGCGCAAGCCGTCCTGGAAACCGCCCGACTGGGCCTTTGGTCCGGTCTGGACGGTGATCATCATCCTCGCCGTCATTGCTGCGGCGCTGGCCTGGACAGCAGCGGCAACACCGGGTGCGAGGACAGCGATTTTGTTCGTCCTCCTGGTCAACAGCGTCCTCAACATCGCGTGGAGCGGTTTCTTTTTCAAGCTGCGCCGGCCGGACTGGGCGCTGGTCGAGGTCGCGCTGCTGTGGTTGTCGATCCTGGCGCTGATAGTGGTACTGGGGGCGGCGTCCCCGATGGCGGGCTTGCTCCTGCTGCCCTATCTGGCCTGGGTTTCGGTGGCGGCCTTCCTCAACTACCGGATCGTCCAGCTGAACAAGCCCTTCGGGTGAGGCGGGATGGCCGATTTCATCCAGAACGGGTCCATTGCCAGCTTCATGCTGGCTGCCCTGGCGCTGGAAATTGCTCTGGCCGCAGTGTTTTTCTGGCGCAAAGGGCAGGGAATCGGACTTTTCTCGTTTCTCGCCAACGGCCTCGCAGGGGCGGGGCTGGTGCTGGCGCTTCGGGCGGCACTGCTCCAGTCCGGATGGCTCTTTGTCGCAATCTATCTTCTGGCTGGGCTGCTTGCGCATGTGGCCGATGTGGCCCTAAGAGTCGTATTGGTGAGGCGCGCGGCCGGCGCGCCCCTGAATAACTGACCCTGACCGTTTCCGGAGGAGACCATGATCAAGACGACCGTTTTTGCCGCACTCGCCTCGGCAGTGCTGTTCGCCGTACCCGCCCATGCCGATGGCGACGCCGCTGCCGGGGAAAAGGTGTTTGCCAAGTGCAAGGCCTGCCATGAAAACGAAAAGGGCGTGAACAAGGTTGGTCCGACCCTGAAAGGTGTCGTTGGCCGTCCCGCCGCTTCCGTGCCGGATTACAAATACTCTGAAGCCATGCTCGCCAAGGGCGCCGAGGGCCTGGTCTGGACCGAGGAAAATCTCACCGCCTATTTGCCGGACCCCAAGGCGTTCGTTCCGAAGACCAAGATGGCTTTCGCTGGCCTAAAGAAGCCCGAGGACGTCGCCAACGTCATCGCCTATCTCAAGGCTCATCCCTGATCGGGCTTGCCATGAGAGGCTCTGCGGCGTGATCTCCGCATGAGCGATATCGAGCGCCGCAAGCGCGAACATATCGGCATTGTTCTCTCCGGCGTGGCGCGGCACAGCGCGCCCGCCGGGTTCGACGATGTGCAGTTTCTGCACAATGCATTGCCCGAGACCGACCTCGACAAGATCGATCTCGGCACAGGGTTTCTCGGCAAGCGGTTGCGCCTGCCCTACCTTGCGTCCTCGATGACCGGGGGGCCTGACGTCTCCGAACGGATCAACCGGGCCATTGCCGAGGCTGCCCAGCATCTGGGTTTTGCCATGGCGGTGGGATCGCAGCGCATTTCGCTCACCACCTCCGACAAGTCCGGACTGGGGCCAGAACTCCGCCGAATTGCACCAAGCATCCCGATCTACGGAAATCTCGGCGCCGTGCAACTGGTGCATGGCATGGGACTCGAAGACGCGCGCCGCGCAGTGAACGAACTCGGCGCCGATGCGCTGATCCTGCATCTCAACCCCTTGCAGGAGGCTCTTCAGCAGGGTGGCTACGGCAACTGGATCGGGGTGGAAGCGGCCATCGCTCAACTCGCCCGTGGCCTTGCCGTGCCGGTGATTGCCAAGGAAGTGGGGAGCGGAATTTCAGCCGCCGTGGCGCGCCGCCTCGCCGACTGCGGTGTGGCCGCCGTCGATGTGGCGGGCGCGGGGGGCACGAGTTGGGCTGCCGTCGAGGGCCAGCGCAGTGCTGGCGCCGATGAACAGAGCCTCGGCGAGATCTTCCGCGACTGGGGAATTCCCACCGCGCGCTGTCTCTCCGATGTGCATGCGGCGCTGCCTCAGATGCCGCTGATCGCCTCGGGTGGCGTGCGCCACGGGCTCGATGCTGCGAAGGCCATACGCCTCGGGGCCGGCATGGTCGGCCAGGCTGCCGCTCTGTTGCCGGCCGCCATGCAGGGAACTGACGCAGTCGTTGCACATGTCGAGGCTTTTGCCCGTGCGCTGCGCATCACCTGTCTGGCAACGGGTTCGCGCAACCTCACGGCTCTGCGCGTGGCGCCGCTTCAGTAGCGGCGCCGACGGCCCGTTACCCCTTACCAGCCCATGGGGCGGAAGGGCTTGAGCAGAGGCATTCCGATGAGTGAGGACAGAGGAGCCGGATTGTTCGACAGGAACTTCATGCCCCAGCGGCCATCCGGTACCGACCCGTCCGTCAGGAGCGGGAGGCCAACCATGCCCGAGGCGCTGCATGTGTCAGACGTCAGCGGCGCAATGCCGATGATCTTGGACACTGGCGTTGCGTCATCGTTGAGCAACGGGATCATCAAAGCGCTGGAGAGGGGGGCGCCTTCATCCCAGAGCTTTTCGCGTTCAGGCTCGGTCATTCCGGATGGAACAGGCTTGTGGGCTTCGAGGATGGTGGTGGCGAGCAAGCCGGTGCCGAAGTGTGCATGCACCGTGACCAGTGAGCCACCCGCTGCGACGCCCTTGGCGTAGATACGGGCATCGGCCAACAATACCCGCCCCTCGGCGATTTGGGCCGCGATGGCCGAAACCGGGACATCGGAGCCCGCAGGGGGCGTTACGACGAAGACCTCGGTGAAGCCTTCCTCCCTGAGTTCGGCGGCAGCCGCCCGCGCGGCATCCTGGCTGGCGTAGAGGCGGGTGATTTCGTGGCTCATGGCAATCTCCTCTTGGGTATGTTTCCGGTGCCGGTCATTGTACTGGGGCGGTCATGCCGCCCGATGCCGCGTTGGGGCTTCGAATGAGATGCGTCATCGTTACGATGGCTGCAAGCAGCAGGATCACCTCCAGCCCATAGACGGCGAGATAGGGGACGACGGTGCTGCCGCCATCCAGCGCGGCCATGCCGTCGCGGATCACCGCACCCAGTGCCACGCCAACCCCTGCCGCCGTGGCCTGCACCGCGCCCCATGCGCCAAGGGCCAGCCCGCGCTGATCTTCGGGCGCATGACTCATCGTGGCGGTGAGGGTGCCGTGTCCGAAGAGGCCGCCGCCGAACCCGATCAGCAGCGTGCCAAATCCGAACAGGAGTGGCGAACCCAATGGCGCGGCGGCCATGATCAGAATGAAGGCCGGAACGCCAACCATCGCGCCAAGCGAGGCCATGCGGAACGGGTCGAAGCCGCGGCTCAGCACATAGGAGGCGAGGCTGAAGCCCAGCAGGCCGCCGCCGGCCATGGCTGCCGTCAGAACGGTCGTGCGCGATACGGCGAGGCCCAGAACCTGGCCGCCATAGGGTTCCAGCATGACGTCCTGCATGCTGAAGGCGAGGGTGCCCACCCCCACCGCGACGAGCCGGGCGAGGGCCTTGTCGCCCGCGATGAAACAGGTCCAGGACTCCTGAAAGCCTGGATCGGCGGACGCAGCGGCAGGACGATGCGCGGTGCCCCGTGCCTCCTGCTTCCAGACGGCGATGCCATTGAGCAGCACGGTGAGGACACCAGCGCCCTGGATCACCTGGACCAACCGGCCGTGCGAGAAATTGACCAGAAGTGCGCCGAAGATCAGCGCGCTCACGATGGAGCCGAACAGAAGCGCCACATACATGAGTCCGACGACGTTGGGCTGTTTTTCGGGGGGCGTCAGATCCGTGGCAAGCGCCAGTCCGACTGTCTGGGTGATGTGCAGCCCGGCGCCCACGAGTAGGAAGGCCGCCGCCGCTGCCACCTGGCCGACCCAGGCGGGAACCTCGGCGGCATGGCCCTGCCTTGCGAGCACCAGCAGGGCGAAGGGCATCAGCGCCAGCCCGCCAAACTGCACCATGGTGCCCTTGTAGATGTAGGGGACGCGTTTCCAGCCCAGTTCCGAGCGGTGCGTGTCCGACTTGAAACCCACGAGTGCCCTGAAGGGCGCAAAGACGAGCGGCAGCGCCAGCATGATTGCCACCAGCGAGGCGGGCACGTGAAGTTCGACGATCATGACGCGGTTGAGTGTGCCGACCAGAAGCACCAGGGTCATGCCGGCGGCAACCTGGAAAAGCGACAGGCGCAACAGGCGGCCGAGCGGGACATCCGCGGTCGCGGCGTCGGCGAAGGGCAGGTACCTGGCTCCAAGCCCGGCCCAGGCCCGCATTACGCTCTGGCTCATTCGGTTCATGCGCGGCTCAAATCATGCATCGCCGGTGCGGACACATCGCAACAGGCAGACGCGCTCTGGTATGCGGGAGGCGGACGCAGACCATGGGTCCCGCGCGCCTCCCGCCTTGTCGTTGCCCGCCGGACCGCGGCGTCACTGCCTTGCTTGTGCGATAGGGCAGGGACGCCGCCAGTTCGGCGTGAGCATCTACTTCGTCAGGATCGCCGTGCTGTCCTCGAGCGAGGCCAGCTTGGCGTTCGCATCAGGCGCCACCGTCACGGTGATGACATAGCCCTGATCCGTCTTCGTGACGTTCGAGGCCACGGGAGCAACCGTGGTCTCAGCCGAAGCCGCTTTCGCAGCCGCGCCGCCTTCGAAGAATTTTCCCACCCAGGTGGAATGCGTCATCACTGACGCATGCACCACCAGCGACGTCACCGCGACGCCGCCGATGAACAGCGGCAGGCCGACGGTGGGGTTCACGACGCACCAGATTCTTCCTTGGTTCATGTCATGTACCTCCTAGTGCAGCCACGGCGAGTAGATGTACGCCAGCAGATGGGCAAAGAGGGCAATCACGAAGAACACTCGCGCGCCGTCGATGACGTGCTTGTGCAGCTCTTCTGATTCCCTGATGGTGAGGCCGGTGGGCCACACCCTGTTTGGATCGTCTGACATCTAGCTTTTACCTCCAGAGTTAGACCAGTTCCGTGCTGGACCCGCACGCAGGTTTCTCGTCATTTCATCAACAACAAGACTCATTTTGGTGCTACGCACCTTCCTTCCCCTCACGGGTTGGGAACCGAAAGTTCCGGATACTCCTTCGCCATGCTGAAGCCGTAGAGCGGCTTGTTCACGCCCTGGTGGCAGGTGGCGCAGTTGACCTTGAGGACGTCGCCCTCGGGTCCCTTGCGGTTTGCCGGAAACACATTCGTCAGTGACTCGAGATAGGTGTGATTCAGATCGCCCACCATCTTCAGTCCGTGCCAGGCGGTGACACGCTGCGGGCGGCTCTGCTCCCAGCTGCTGAACTGACGGGAGTTGTGGCAGAAGGTGCAGTTGACGCCGAGCGCCGTCGAGAGATGCATCATGAGGGCGTAGGTCTTCTCCGTGTCCTGGATCGACCGGCCGGTACCGCCGGGAAGTGCGGTCGCGGCCACCACACGAATGTTGGCGCCTGGCTTGAGGAGCGTCGTGAACGGATCATAAGGCAGGGAGGCATAGGCGGGCACACGCTGACCGCCGACATTCTGGCCATTTCGGCTGGCGGCCATGCCGCCTGCCTGCTTCGGTCCAGGGTTGGTGGCCCAGACATTGGCCGGTACAGGCTGACCCCGGTGGCAGGTGTAGCAAGTGACGCCCGTCGCCTGGACGTGACTCTTGTGCTGAGTGTTGATGGCCTTGGTCATCTGCAGCATCCGCCGGGCCACGACCTTGGTGTAGAGCTCATCCGAGGCCATGTTCTCGACATTGTGACAATAGGCGCAACCGGCGTTGTCACCCTCCTGCGGAGCCACCCAGGTCGAGATCGAGTTCATGAGGCGGTTGAATTGCGCGGTGTCGAGATCGCCGAGCACCTGCACGTTCTTGTAGTTTTCCGTGTCGTCCTTGACGAGCACGCCGTCGTTGTCGACCGGATCGTCGGGGACGGGCGCCTTGTTCAGGGCGGCCAGCATTTCCGCGCGGCGTGGATTGGTGATCTGCTCCATGCCAAGGCCACGGTAGCCCAACTGCTCCGAGTGCATCGGCGGGCGTTCCCACTGCAGCATCATGGGGATTGCCAGCAGCACCACGATGACGGTGCCAAGGAGGCCGGCGGTGAGGGCGGAGGCGGAAATCTTCATCGCGTGGCCCCTCCTATTGTGCGGCCTGGGCCGGGTCGAGAACCGGCGCTGTGAGGTCGAGCGGATACATGGGTGCAACACCGTGCTTCACGGCCCAGAGATACCAGTTGTCGACCACGGTCCCGGTGAGCAGGATGCCGATGCCACCGACGAGCGGGCAGAGCACCGCGAACCACCAGGCCCAGCGATGGATGGATTCCATCGTGGCGTTGAAGCCCATGGTCCAGCGCCAGAACAGCGCCGCACGCTCGGATGCCGTGCCGCGATCGATGATCTGCTCGATTTCACGCTCGCCGCCCAGCCGCGAGACAGCCAGGATCGTCGCGCCATGCATGGCGAAGAGCAGCGCCGATCCATAGAGGAAGGCGATCGAGAGCATGTGGAAGGGGTTGTAGAAGAGGTTGCCGTAGCGGATCGAGAAGGCCGCCGTCCAATCGAGATGGGGGAAGATGCCGAAGGGCACGGCTTCCGAGAAGTTGCCCAGCAAGAGCGGCCGGATGAACCCGAGAACCAGGTAGAGCCAGATCGCGGCAGCAAAGGCCCAGGCGATGTGCGTACCCATGCCGAGTGCGCGGGCGCGGCGGTATGTGCGCAGCCACCACAGCAGGATCGAGGCGGTGAGGAAGAAACCCGCCATCTGCCACCAGCCGCCCTCGCGCAGCGGCGCAAGGCTGAGCCCGTATTTGGCGGGTGGCGGCTCAAGTCCAAGCCAGAACAATTGCCGCACGAATTCGATGGGGCTCCAGTTCACCGAGGCCAGCATGTTGAGGCCGATGATCTCGATGGCGATGAAGCCGCAGAGAAGCGACGCGATGCCAAGTCCGCCGAGATAGATTGGGCCAACCTGCGCGTCGCCGATGAGCCCCAGCAGCCAGTTGGTCGTGGTGACGTTCTCGCGCGACCAGTTGCCGGGCTTCATCGGCACGCCCATGTCGGCGGGACCGTGGACCTGCACGCGGGTGAAGATGTTCTGATATTCGTACATCATGCTCTCATCCTCCCCGTGTCATGACCAAATCGGCAGGTCGAGCCACCAGTTCCACCACTCGGGCCAGCCCCGCGTCCAGAACGGTCCGCTGATGACGATGCAGACGGCGCTGAAGAATACCGCGCCAAGTGCGAGGAACAGGCCGAGGCGGTGAATGCCGAGCGTGCCGATCGAATAGCCAATGTGATCGCGGAAGAAGCTGTTCTCGTGCTCGGCCGTCTTGACCGTCTCGCCCTTGGGCGGATTTGTGGCCGACAGCACAAGGCCGCCATGCATGGCCAGCGCAAGGGCTGTCGTGAAAAACAGCGTGATGGCGATCATGTGCGCCGGATTGTAATGGAAATGGAGGTACTGGTAGCCGACGTTCGACACCCAGTCGAGGTGGCTGATGATGCCATAGGGGAAGGCGTGTCCCCAGGCACCGAGCAGGACGGGGCGGATGATCTCCAGCGTCACGTAGGCGAAGATCGCGAAAGAGAATGCGACAGGCACATGCAGTCCAATGCCGAGCTTGCGGCAGATCTCGACCTCGCGGAGCGCCCAGCTGATGAAGGCACCGGTGGCGCATACAGTGATGATCTGCCAGAGCCCGCCCTGCTTGAGCGGCGCCAGCGCCAGACCGTAGCTGAGGTCGGGCGGTGCGATGTTGATCTGCCAGAGATTCCAGGTCGGGCCGATGGCCGCTGCGTAGACGATGAGCGCGGTGCCCAGCAGCGTGAAGAAGGCTGTCGTGACACCGAAGAAGCCGACATAGAAGGCGCCGACCCAGAAATCGAACAGGTCGCCGCCGATCAGGGTTCCGCCGCGGACGCGGTACTTCTTTTCGAAACTGAGCATTGCCATGTCGGTCACTCCGTTCCGGCGCGGTGCCGGTTTGGGCTCGGGGTCGGGATCGTGGACGGAACACGCCGGATGGCCCGTTCCGTCCACGTATGATGCGGAATGACCGGCGTCAGCCGATCATCTCGCTGACAGTCACATCCAGGCTTGCAGCCTTCTTCACGCCACCTTCCAGCCAGTTGAACCGGTCGGTGGAGAGAAGGATGAAGTGGATGACGAGAGCGAGCACGAACAGGAAGGTGGCCATCGCCACCAGGGTCCTGCGGGGATCGAACAGAAGCCACATGCGCCACATGATCTATCCTCCTTACGTGAACATCGACGTGAGCTGGTTGAGAACCGGCGTCAGGTCGGTGCTCTCATAGCCATTGGGTCCGGGGATCCACGGGCGCCATTGCCAGGCAAGAAAGTGGGCGACAACCGCCACCAACGTGAAGGCAATGAAGCTCGTTACGAAGATCCCATGGAACTCCTTGGCTTCGGCTTCGGTCAGGCCGGAAATGCCTGACCCTCTGTTATCGGCCATTTGACTGACCTCCGTCTGAGGCCCGGTGAGGGGCCTGTTACCGCTGAAGTCCCGCGCGGACCGGGTGCTTCGGGCTGGTGGAAAGCCCTCGGCCATCCGCCGGTTCCCGCGAGGGTTCCGGCGAATTCATGAACCCTCTGCCTCACATGAAGGCGAAGGGGATCGAGTTGTAGGTGGCCGCCTTGGCAGCCGCGAAGATGGACTTGCCCTCGTCATGGCCTGCCATGCGCGGGCGCGCGGCCCGCGGTATGAGGCGGCTCAGGGCGATCGCCAGGAAGAAGACGGCGAATGCCAGCCACATGAGCAGGCTGAATTCGAGTTTGCTGTCGTCATGGCGTGAGGCGTTGATCATCGACATGCTGGTGTCCTCCCGATGTCAGTGAAGGGTGTGAAAGAGTTGGGTGAAAAGTGCATCATGCAAGCTCCGTGATTGCGGAGAGCACGTCGGCTTCGGCGACGGTTCCGGACTGAGCCTTCCGGGCGCGGGCTTCTGCGCCGTCGCGCAGCCGCTTTGCTGCAGAAATCCGGACGAGAATGGGCTGGCGCTCGACAAGTTCGTCGAGTGCTGCCTTCGCGGCGTCATCCCAGATGAGTTCATGGTCACGCCGGGCGGGGGTGGCTTCCACCTTGTCCATGTCGGTGGCAAGCGGCAGGATGTTGAACAGCGCATCAAACAGCGCGTTGCAGACTTCCTGGATGAGATAGGTTGCGCCGGCATACCCCATGAATGGCGTGCCGGTATGGCGGCGGATGATGGCGCCTGGGAAGGAGGCTGGGATATAGACCCCGCGGCCTCCGGCCTCTGCAAGATACATGCGCTCATTGTAGCTGCCGAAGAGGATTAGCGGTGTCTTCTCGCGCACGAGCTGGCGCACGGCGGCATTGTCGGTCTTGGCGCCCGACTTGCGCGCCACCGCGAAGTGGCAGGGCAGTCCCATTTCCTCGCCAAGGAAATGTTCGAGGCCCCGCGCGTAGGTCTCGCTTGCGACGACACCGAAGCTGGCGGTCGAGAAGAAGTCCTGCGTTACCGAACGCCACAGGTCCCACAGGGGTTTGATCGTCGTATGTTTTTCCTTGGCGATGAAGGGTTCGGGATCAAGGCCGAGGATCTCGCCCAGCGCGCGCAGGAATTTCGTCGTCGAATGCAGCCCAATGGGCGCCTGCAGATAGGGGCGGTCGAGATTTTCGCAGAGCTTGCGGCCAAATTCGCGGTACATGCAGATGTTGGCGTCAGCGTTGGCCAGTTTGGGCACATCGGCCAAATGCGATCCAAGGGGGAAGCACATGTTCACTTCGGCGCCGATGCCCTCGACGAGACGGCGGATCTCGGCGAGGTCCGACCAGGTGTTGAAGGTGCCGTAGATCGGGCCGATGATGTTGACGCGCGGCTTCTCACCCTCAGCGCGAGGCTTGCGGGTGGGAACCTGCTTCTTCTTGATGCCGAATTCGGTCCAAAGCCAGTTCATGGCGCGGTCGGCGCTCTGCCACTGGTCTTCGTCGATGGTGCGCGGCAGGAAGCGCTGGATACCGGTGCCCTGGGGAGTGACGCCGCCGCCGATCATCTCTGCAATCGAACCGGTGACCACGACGCTGGGAAGCGACGGGTCGAGGGTCTTGTGGGCACGGCGCATGGCACCTTCAGTTCCGTGCTGTCCCAGTTCTTCCTCGGACAGGCCGGTCACGACGATCGGCAATTCATGCGGGGGCAGGGCATCGGTATAGTGCAGCACCGACGTGACGGGGAGGTTCTCGCAGCCCACAGGGCCGTCGATGATCACCTGCAATCCCTTGATTGCGGTGAAGACATAGACAGAGCCCCAGTAACCCCCGGCGCGGTCGTGATCTAGTACGAGCATGGCGTCGCCTCCGGTCTGCCTAGACTTTGCAGCGCAGCCATCATGTGCCGACGGCCTCCTCAGCCTTGGCGCGTGCGGCCAGCATGCCGGCATATTTGCGGGCAAACTCCGGCCGGTCGACGGGCGTATCCTCCCAGATTCCCGCAGCATGGCCTTCGCCGACCCCTGCGAAGAAATCGGTCATCACATCGAAGCGCTGCTTGTTTGCCATCGCGGCGTTGATGACCTGCGCCAGTGAACCTGCGCCCGCCGGCCCCATCAGAGGGCGAGCCGAAATCAGGTTGGTGAAGTAGAGCGACGGGATCGACAGCTGCTTCGCCTTCTGCACCACCGGGGTTGTGCCGATGGCGAGGTCCGGGCGTGCGTCCATCATCGCTGCGATGTCATTTTCGAGCGAGGCGCGGAACTGAACGGTGACGCCGCGGGCTTCGAGCCATTCCCGGTCGGCGTCCGACCAGCGGGTACGGGGGCAGGCGCTCCCCACATAAGGGACCTCGGCGCCGCTCTCGATGAGGAGCCGGGCCACCAGAAGCTCGGAGCCTTCATAGCCGGAGACTGTGATCCGGCCCTTGATCGGCTTGGCGGCCAGTGCACCCTTGATGGCTGGCAGAATGGCGTTCTGGGCGGCGGCAATCTTGTCGGCGCGGACGCCGCAGGCCTGCCCGATGGCGGATAACCATGTCGCCGTTCCGTCGTGCCCCACGGGTGCTGAGCCAACGACCGTGCGACCCGCCGATTCGAATTCCCGGATCGAGGCGGTGTAGAAGGGGTGAATGGCTGCCACCGCTGCGCAATCAAAAGCAGCAAAGAGTTCACGCCATTCGCGGGTGGGAACCACGGGTCCTGCTGCAAGCCCCATGGGCTCAAGCATCCTGCCAATGCCGACCGGATCGGCCGGGAACATCTCACCCACCAGTGTGACGGCTGGAAGCGCGCTGCGCGCCGTGCGAGGTGCTGCGACCGGACCCTGGCGGATTTCCGATGCAGCGTATTTCAGCATCGCACCAGAGAGAACATCCTTTGCTTCGGCGTGGGTCGGAACGCCGAAACCGGGAACATCGATGCCAATGATGCGAACGCCGTTGATCTCCTTCGGCAGCAGTTGCAGCGGCACGCCGGAGGCGGTGGGAACGCACAGATTGGTGATGACGATCGCGTCATAGTCTTCGGGCTTTGCGAGCGCGTAGACGGCGTCACGGATGTCCTCGAACAGCTTTCCGGTGACCAGCGTTTCGGAATTGAAGGGCACATAGCCAACCGAGCGGCGTGCTCCATAGAAGTGGGACGTGAAGGTGAGGCCATAGACACAGCATGCCGAACCCGAGAGAATTGTGGCGGTGCGCTTCATGCGCAGGCCCACACGAAGGGAACCGAATGCCGGACACATGCTCTGCGGCTGATCATGCGGCCCAAGCGGATAGTCCCTGGCATATTGTTCAAGCGCCTCGGACTTGCCCGCTGCCTGCGCGGCCTTGGTCAGTTCTTCCTTGCCCGCATGGCAGGACAGCCCCGCGACGTCGGGCTTTGGCGCCGCCGTCACGGGTCCGGTCCTGTCGATGAGCGTTGTTGCCATTGCGGTCAGACCGTGTCGTAGATGACTTCGAGAGACGGCTTGGCGGTGATGGTGCCGCCGCACATGTCCTCGTTGGAGGCAGGCTGCAGAACAACGTCGCGGCCGACGGTGTCGCCCTTGAACAGGCCGAGAAGCCCGTCCTGATCGAGCGGCGTGGGACGCTGCGGCGGCGCCTCAGCGACATTGACCGCGAGATGCGCGAACAGTGCTCCCCACTCACCATCAGGTTTGCCGATGATTTCGTAGTTGGCGCTCTTGCGGCGGATATCTTCATTGGCGGGGATCGACGCCAGTACCGGGATGCCAACCGAGTCGGCAAATGCCTTGGCTTCGCCGGTGCCATCGTCCTTGTTGATGACGATGCCCGCGACGCCGACATTGCCGCCGAGCTTGCGGAAATACTCGACTGCCGAGCAGACATTGTTGGCCACGTAGAGTGACTGCAGATCGTTCGAACCGACGATGATCACCTTCTGACACATGTCGCGTGCGATCGGCAGGCCGAAGCCACCGCACACAACGTCGCCAAGGAAGTCGAGCAGGACATAGTCGAAGCCCCATTCGTGGAAGCCCAGCTTCTCCAGCAGTTCGAAACCATGGATGATGCCCCGGCCACCACAGCCACGGCCAACTTCGGGTCCGCCCAGTTCCATCGCGAAGACGCCATCGCGCTTGAAGCAGACGTCGCCGATCTTCACTTCCTCACCAGCCAGTTTCTTCTTGGCCGATGTTTCGATGATGGTGGGGCAGGCCTTGCCACCGAACAGAAGTGAGGTGGTGTCGCTCTTGGGGTCGCAGCCGATCAGGAGCACCCGCTTGCCCTGCTGGGCCATCATGTAGGACAGGTTGGCGAGGGTGAAGCTCTTGCCAATGCCGCCCTTGCCGTAGATGGCGATGATCTGGGTTTCCTTTTTCACCGGGCCGGTGTGCACGGGGTCGGGCGGGACTGCTGCTTCCGCGCGGAGCTTGGCGTCACGCACCAGGGTGAGGTCGATGCTGTTCATGAGAGCTGTCTCCAGTCGAGGGCCATCTTGATGCAGGACGGGTCGGTAAAGGCCTGCGCATAGGCTGCTTCGGCGTTCTGCGCGGCGCTGCGGTGGGTGATGAGCCCCGTGAGGCTGAGCTTGTTCCGGGTGAGGAGGTCCTGCACGGCATCGATGTCTGTGCGTGCAAACTCTGCCGAGATGCGGATGCGGGCCTCGCGCATGAAGGCGGGCGGAAAGGCGAAGGAGAGGGGGTCTTCGTAGAAGCCGGCGAGCGTGATCTCGCCACGCTTCGCCAGACGGGGCATGAGGGTATCGAGAAGATTTGCGGCGCCGCTCGCATCGCAGATGGTCTGGTAGTCGCGGCGTTGGTCATCCTGCGGGTCGATCACCACGTAGCCCTCGCCACCATCGCGCCGGGCGACCTGGGTTTCCCAGATGACGGGCGCATCTCCGCCAAGCGCCAGCGTCAGGCGCGCGATGAGGCGGCCCAGAATGCCATGGCCTATGATGAGCTGAGGGAGCCTCGCACCAGAGTCGGCGATAGCGTGATGGGCGGTTGCGGCAAGCGCGATCAGAATTCCGGTTTCGCCGGCGACGGCATCAAGCCGCACGGCGCGCTGCGCCTGAACGACGAGGCGGCTGGCAGCGCCGCCAAACAGTCCGCGTACGGATTGATAGCAGTTGGCGCCTGGCACGAAGACGAGGTCGCCTTCGGAGAAACCATTGCCGCCGCGGCTAACGCGTCCGATGGTTTCGTAGCCGGGGACGAGAGGGTAGCCCATGCCGGGGAAGTTCGGCATGCGGCCTGCCCAGAGCAGGCGCTCGGTGCCTGACGAAATACCCGTCCACGCGGCATCGACGACGATGTCGTCTGCCCCGGGGTCCTGCAATGTCACCGTTCTGAGCGCCAGTTTCCCCGGCTGTTCCAGAACGACTGCGACCGTATCCATTCCCGGTCTCTCCCAAGGGGTCCGGTCGCCCTGCGCCAAGCGGGCCGGAGACTCCCAAATGTAAGCTTACTCTTACACTTTAATGTGTCAATAGGAACGTACAGTGCTGGAAAGACGATTAGCGGGCCTGGAATTCGAGCACCGAGGCGACAACCGGATTGCGTCTTTTTGCGATGTTCAGCAACGAAAAGCCTTGGGTTTGCGCCATGGCGGCAAGCTCTTCGGGTGTGCGGGTGCGGCCCTGACCCATGGCGGCAAAGTAGAGTTCGAAATAGGCGTCGGTGATGGGGGCGGTGGCGGCGAGGCCGGAGACAGGTTCGGCGAGAATCAGGGTGCCGCCGGCAGGCAGCATGCGGCGGATGGCGGCGAAGAGGGTGAGGACTGAGGCATCGTCATGGTCGTGGGCGATGCGGATGAGGCTGGCGGCATCGGGACCGCGCGGCAGTTCATCGGTCAGGAAGGATCCGCCGAAAATCTCCACGCGATTACCGAGCTTTGCGCGGGCAATCTCAGCTACCGCTGGAAGATCGAACAGGCTCATGCGCAGGCCGGGATAGCGCGCCGCGGCTGCTGCCAGGAAGGTGCCGTTGCTGCCGCCGATGTCAATCAGGTGGCGGTGACGGCTGAAGTCATGGGCCGCGAGCACCTCGGCGGCAACCGCCTCCTGCGAGGCCGCCATCAGGGCGGTGTAGGCAGCCGCGTTTCGCTGGTCGCCGTAGCTCCAGAAGTCCTTGACTTTGTTGTCGGTTTTCGACCCGGAGAGAAGCGCGAGCGGGTCGGCGAGATCCTCGTAGAGGAGATGGTGATGGAGAATGAAGCGGGCAATCCACGGGTTGCCGGCGAGTGCCGCGCCATGCGGCCCGAGGCACACCCGGCCGTCGGCGGTGCGTTCCAGGATATCCAGTGAAGCCGCTGCCTTGATCAACCGCTCCAGGCGGTCAACGGGCCAGCCGACACGGGCGGCGAGACTGGCGGTGGCGAGGGGGCCTGCCTGCAACTGTTCGATCAGCCCGAGCCGCACCGTGGCGTAGAGAACCTGCGAATAGGCAAAGCCCGCGAGCAAGTCGAACAGGGCCCGGGCCCGACGTCGGGCGATCGGCCTAAACAACGGAAAATCAACAGCAAATTTCTGAAACCGGGGATCGGCGAGGAGCCGGTTCCGCAAGCCCCGCCAATGGTCCCGGGCGCGGCCCGCGAGGCTCATGTCAGGCGGCGGCGGTGCGCGCCGAGAGGCCGGTCACAAGGCTACGCGACACGCCGGTGATCTGCTGGCCAAGCTGCTCGGCGCCCGGGCAGGGCGGAATGGCCTCCATGGCTTCCGCCAGCAACGACTCGAAATGCGCCATGGCCCCGTCAAACCCCAGTTTCTGAACGAAATTCGGGCGCTGATTGGCTTCATCCTGGTTGACGGGCTTGCCGAGCGTTTCCGCCGAGCCGGCCACATCCCGAAGATCATCCGCCACCTGGAAGGCCTCGCCGATGGCAAAGCCAAGCCGCTGCCAGGGAAGGGGTTCATGCCCGGAAGCGGCGGCTCCGGCCATGGTGCAGGCCGCGAAGAGGGCTCCGGTCTTGGCCCGCTGATAGCGGACAATATCGATTGTTTCCTCGCATTCCCAGGCCTGGCCGGCGCAGATGCCGGAGGGACCGCCCACACAGGAGCCGACGATGCGGATGAGCGGCGCGAGACGTTCGGGCGCCAGGGCCAGGCGCACCGCCGGCCATTCGAAGGCCAACACGATCAGCGCGTCGCCGGTCAGCACCGCGATGCGTTCGCCAAAGGCCGCATGGATGGAGGGCTTGCCACGCCTCAGGGGTGAATTGTCGAAGCAGGGGAGGTCATCATGCACGAGCGATGCGCAGTGCAGAAGCTCGATGGATGTTGCCGAAACCATAGCCGCCGTAGCGTTCTTGTTGCCGCAAGCATTGGCAACCGCAAGGCACAGGCGCGGGCGGATCCGCGCCCCGCCGGGGAAGACCGCATCGCGCAGCGCAGCTGCCAGTCGTGGTGGGCAATCGTTTGTGGCGGCTCTTCCGACCGCCAGTTCCAGTTCCTGCTCCAGACGAAATCCGACATCCATGGCGTATTTGTTCCTTATCCGAAACAACGTCAGAAACGCACGTCACTTGCGACTGTCATGAAACATTGACATAGTTGAGCCCGGTCTGCAACAGGGAAGCCAACCCCTTGTCCCGCATCATCGTCATCGGCGCCGGAATAGGCGGCCTCAGTGCCGCGCTGACCCTCGCGGCGCGGGGCGAGGCGGTGACGGTGCTGGAGAGAGCGGCGGCGCCGGGCGGCAAGATGCGCCGCCTGATCGTCGATGGACGGGCGATCGACGGCGGCCCGACGGTTCTCACCATGCGCTGGGTCTTCGATGGGCTGTTCGCGGAAGCAGGCGAGTCGCTGGACGCGCAACTGACACTTGAGCCGCTGCGCATTCTGGCGCGCCACGCCTGGAGCGCCAGCGAGCGGCTGGATCTCCATGCCGATCTTGCCGCATCAGCCGACGCGATCGGGGCCTTCGCCGGCGCGGAGGAGGCGCGTCGCTTCCTGTCCTTCAGCGCCGAGGCGCGGCGCATCTACGAAACGCTGGAGAAGCCCTTCATCCGCGCGCAGCGGCCGAACCCGCTGACACTGGCCATGGCCAACGGGCTTGCCGGCATGGTGGCCATGGCGCGCATCAACCCCTTCGAGACCATGTGGAAGGGACTTGGCAGACATTTCCGCGACCCGCGCCTGCGGCAATTGTTCGGCCGCTATGCGACCTATTGCGGGTCCTCGCCCTTCCTTGCTCCCGCAACGCTGATGCTGGTGGCGCATGTGGAGCAGGCAGGCGTCTGGACCGTCCGGGGCGGCATGCATGAGCTGGCGCTGGCGCTCGAGGCGCTGGCGCGTCGCAAGGGAGTGGAATTCCGGTATGGCGCCGAGGCGGCGGCGATCGAGACCGGTGGCGGGCGGGTTACGGCTGTGCAGTGCCGCGGCGAGCGCCTGGCCTGCGACGCCGTCATCGTCAATGCCGATGCCAATGCGGTTGCCACGGGGCTTCTGGGCGCGGATGCGAGGCCTGCCGCGCGGCCCGTGACATCCGGCGCGCGCTCGCTCTCGGCCATCACCTGGGCGGCAGCGGTCGAGACATCGGGCTTCGACCTGTCGCGGCACAATGTGTTCTTCTCACGCGATTATGCGCAGGAATTCCGGGAACTCGCGGCTGGCTATCCCTCCGAGCCGACTGTCTATATCTGCGCGCAGGACCGCGAGGGCCACACGGGCGGCGCAGAGCGGCTGCTGCTGCTCGTCAACTCGCCGGCCACCGGCGATGCCGGAGCGCGCGGGCACCAGATGGTGGAGCAGGCGATGCGCCGGAAGCTCGCGGATTGCGGTCTTGCGCTTTGCTGGGAGCCTGAGAAAGTGATGATGACCGACCCCGCCCGCTTCGGACAATTGTTTCCGGCGACGGGCGGGGCGCTTTATGGGAGGGCCTCGCACGGATGGATGGCATCATTCCAGCGCCCGGCCGCAAGGACGGCAGTGCCGGGGCTTTTTCTGGCGGGCGGGAGCGCCCATCCGGGGCCCGGGGTTCCGATGGCGGCAATTTCGGGACGCCTCGCGGCGGAAAGCCTGTTGGCGTCCCGGGTTTCGCAACGCTGATTCCGGCCGGCGGCTATCGCTGGTGGTATCTCGACGGCCTGAGCGATGATGGACGCCACGGCCTCACCATCATCGCTTTCGTGGGCAGCGTCTTCTCGCCCTATTACGCCATGGCGCGACGGAGCGGCTCTGCGACGCCCGAGAATTTCTGCGCGCTCAATGTGGCGCTCTATGGCGAACGCGGCCACCGCTGGAGCATGACCGAGCGCAGCCGCCGCTGGACGGATCAGGGGGATGCACGTTTCGTGATCGGTCCCAGCAACATGCGCTGGGAAGACGGGGATCTGGTGATCGACATCGACGAGGTGACGGTGCCGCTGCCCAGCCGCCTGCGCGGGCAGGTGCGTCTCACGCCCTCGGCGATCTGTACGCATGAAGTCAATCTCGATCCGGCGGGACTTCATCACTGGCGGCCGGTGGCGCCGGTTGCCCGGATCGCAGCCAGCTTCGAGAAACCCGGCCTGTCGTGGTCGGGCATCGGCTATCACGACATGAACTGGGGATCGGTGCCACTGGAGAACAGCTTCGACAGCTGGGTGTGGTCGCGCGCGGCGCTGCCGGGAGGCGCTGGCATTGTCTATGACACGGTGCTTTCGGGGGGCGAGCGGTCGGCCTTCGCGCTCATGATCGGCGCGGATGGCCAGGTGAAGGAGACGGCCGTGCCGCCGCGCGTCGAGATGCCGGGGACCTTCTGGCGCATGGCACGGCACATGCGCGCCGATCGACCTTTCGAGATCCTGTCGCTTCTGGAGGATTCGCCCTTCTATGCGCGAAGCCTGCTGCGGCTCGATACGGACGGTGGCCCGGCCTTCGCATTCCATGAGAGCCTGTCGCTGGCGCGCTTCCGGAAACCGGTCGTGCAGGCGATGCTGCCCTTCCGCATGCCGCGGCGGTGGTGAGGGCGAGTGAATGGAACGAGCCACACGGACGCGAAGGCGAAGCCGGTTGCCTTGCGCGGTCAACAGAACGTGAAGGGCCAGTTACTCGTGGTAGGACGTGATCATGTCGTTCAGGCCTGGGCCGACCGTGACGCCGAAGAGGCTTCGCACACCGTTGCCCTGGCGGACGAGGCCCTGATAATCGCCGACAAAGTAGCCGCGGGCGATGGGTGCATTGAGCATGTTGAATGATTTGGCGGTCAGGCGCTTTTCGTGACCCCAGTTGCTGGCTTTCTTGCAATTTTCCTTGAGCGGCTTGCAACTGATCAGCCAATAATCGGTCTTTTCATTTTTTGCGGTTCCCTCCGTGTCGTTGCGGAAGTCGTAATAGGTCACGAAGAGTTTGGAATTGGCGCCGACTTCGATCGAGGGAATGAAGGCCTGGGTTCGGAACTTCGACTCGCTGGGTGGCGTCTTGCTGATGATCACGGGCGTGGACCATGAGTTTCCACCATTGGTGGACATGGCAAAGGCCACTTTGTCGACGCCGCCATCGCGGCCGTCCTGCCAGACGAGATAGAGGTATCCGGTTTCGCGATCGATGGCGACGTCGAACAGGATGTTGCCGTCGCGCACGGGCTCGCGACTGTCGGGTGTCCGGGTTCCTTTCAGTGTCACGCTGGTGGCGACAGCTTCTTTCCGGCTCCCGAAGGTTGTTCCGCGGTCGTTCGACCTTACGAAACTGATGCTGGTCAAGCCCTTGCTTGTAATGTTGGTGAAGAACACGAGCACCGAGCCGTCGTTGAGCACCACCACCTGATTGGCGATGGTCTGGGCATATTTGCCAGGATCATAGATGAGGCGGGCTTCCTCCCAGTTCTTCCCACCATCGCGCGTGCGCGCCAGATAGGTGGGGCCCGTCCAGTAGTCGCCTCTGGCTTCCGCTTGCGACTTGCCAAGCAGGCCTTGCCTGTAGCGCTCACGGGCGTGGCTGGTTCCATCAGCACGGCTTCCGGCTGACGACTTGGGGAGTGTCGTGTCGAACAACCGATCCCATGTCGCGTACACATACTTCGCATTGCCGGGGTCGGCCGTCATCGCGTTCTTGTCGTTGAAGGCGCGACCATCCGTGTCACGCTTCAGCACCTGCGGCGCGCCCCATGTTGCGCCGCCATCGGTCGAGCGGCTGACCAGCATGGCGTTGGCACCCATGCCGCCATCGGGGCGGTCATTCATGAAGGACAGGCTCATGAAATAGGATGTGCCATCGGGCGAGACCGCCGTCCAGGGATCGCTCGAACGGTCATAGGCGAATTCACCCTTACCGCCGGAGCATTTGTTGATGCCCGGCACGACAACGCGTTTCCAGCTGGTGCCGCCATCCTTCGAATGGGCGGACATGAGGCTGCGCGAGCCGCCATTGGACCAGCGGTCCTGCTGCCAACCGGCAACGAGGCGCTTGCTGTTCGTCGGGTGGACGTCAATCCAGGGCTCGACTTCGGCGTTGAGGTAGTTTGTTCCTTCCTCCGATGCAATGTCGCAATCAGCGAAGGGGCTCTTGCCGGTGATGATGACACCGGGTTCGGCGTGGGCTGATCCGGACGCGAGAAGCGCGGTTGCAAGAAGAAGCACAGCGGAGAGTGAAGGTCGACTGATCTGGCCGGTCCGGATGAAACGCATGATGCGAGCTCCGCTGAAGCAAGTACTGCGCAATCGCAGCACCGTTTCTCACATGGTGCATGAAAAGAATCTTCGGGCAAGGGTACGCAGGAAAAAGATCGATTGCACAGGGCCATGTTTCAACGATGGCCCTTCCGGTTTCGCGCATGGCGAGAAGAGCGAAGTTCGACGTTACCGAAAATGGCAGTTCACTTGACCCGTGTCGTCGCCATGTCGGTGAGGCCCGGAACGACCGTGATGCCGAACAATGCGCGCACGCCGTTGCCCTGGCGGACGAGGCCCTGATAATCGCCGACGAAATAGCCTCTGGCATTCGGCGCCCATAGCATGTTGAAAGACGCCGGGGTGAGGCGTTTCTCATCGCCCCATCCGCCGGCTGAGCGGCAATCGGCGGCGGCGGGGTTGCAACTGATGATCCAGTAGTCGGTGAGTTCCTGCGCCGCGCTGCCAACCGGGTCGTTGCGAAAGTCATAGTAGGTCACGAAGAGCTTGTGGTTCGGGCCGACCTCGACCGAAGGCGTGAAGGACTGGTTGCGGTACTTTGCGGTCTGGCGTGGCGTCTGACTGATGAAAGCCGGTTTCGACCATGACAACCCACCATTGGTCGACATGGCGAAGGCCACCTTGTCGACGCCCTGCTGGCGGGCATCCTGCCAGACGAGATAGAGATTGCCGTTGGTTCGGTCGATTGCGACATCGAACAGGATGTTGCCGTCGCGCACTGCCTCCCGCGTGTCCGGAGTCAGCACCCCTGTCCCTGTCACGCTGGTGAGGATGGCCTCGGTGCGGCTGGCGAAAGTTGCGCCGTGATCGTTGGACCTGACAAAGCTGATGCTGGTCTCGCCCGTGCTCTTGATGTTTGTGAAGAAGACCAGAACCGAACCGTCGGCCTCGACCACCACCTGATTGCCGATGGTCTGGGCGTTCCTGCCGGGATCGTGGATGACGCGCGCCTCGTCCCAGGACTTGCCGCCGTTGCGTGTCCGCACGAAATATGTGGGGCCGGTGTAGTAGGCGGCCCTGGCTCGCGGGTTGGCGTCCCCGTGCACAATGGCCCGGTACCGTTCACGGGCAAGGCTCAAGCCATCAAGCTGCTGGCCCTCGGCGCGCAGCCGGGCCGCCGCCTTGGGCAGCGAGGTATCGAAGAGCCGGTCCCAGGTGGCATAGACGAACCTCGAGTCGGAGGGATCAGCGGTGATGGCATTCTTGTCGTTGAAGGCGCGGCCGTCGGTGTCGCGCAGCAGCACCTTGGGATTGCCCCAGCTTGCGCCGCCGTCGGTCGAGCGGCTGACCAGCATGGCATTGGCACCCATGCCGCCATCCGGGCGGTCATTCATGAAGGACAGGCTCATGAAATAGGCAACGCCATCTGGCGACGTCGCGACCCACGGATCGGTTGACCGGTCATAGGCGAATTCGCCGCGGCCGCCGGAACATTTGTTGATGCCGGGAACGACAACGGGGGTCCAGCTCGCGCCGCCATCGGTCGAATAGGAAGACAGAAGGCTGCGCGAGCCGCCATTCGACCAGCGGTCCTGCTGCCAGCCCGCGATGAGCTTCTGGCTGTTCGCGGGGTTGACGTCGATCCAGGGTTCGACTTCGGCGTCAAGGTAGTTTGTGCCGATCTCGGAGGAGACGTCACAGGATGCGAAGGGGCTTTCCCCGGTGATAATGACGGTTGATGCAGCGCCGGCGGGCACCGGCATGATGAGCGCCATCGCAAGAAGGAGGGCGGTGCCAGTAGAGAACGATTTCATGTGATGACCTCATTTCCGCCTGTCACGGCGCAGATCCCATAACTGCCAGAGGCCGAAGCCAAGAACAAGCACGACTACCAGAAGGCCCTCGGCCAGGGCAATGCCGCCGCTGCTCATCAGCGTTGCCTTTCGAGGCGGGTGAAGAGATCGGTGAGCCATTGGGCGCGCTCGTCGAGCGTGCGCGGCGGACGCTGGGCTTCGCCGGCGCGGCCCACGGCATCGACGAGGAACTGAGCCTCGGGCAGTGCGGCAAGGCCGCTGCGTGGCGGGCGGCTGGCGCTGGCCGCGAGGGCGGCGGCGACCAGCTGCAGTTTGCGCGGTGTCGACACGGTGGCGCGCCTGCCGATGCTGTCATGGCCGTTGCGTTCGACGGCGCGGCCGATCTCGGCATAGAGGCGTCGGGCGGCATGGATCGACGGGCGGCAGCCCGCGGGCAGCAGGGCGATGCCGGTGAGGCTGCGGGCGTAGAGGACATCCGCCTCGGCGAGAAGCCGGGCGATGACGCGGGCCAGCGCCGGGCTCGGGCGCGGCGCGCGCAGCAGGCCATCGGGGTCGATGCCCTCCAGCGCCAGCCACTCCTGCGGCAGATAGAGACGGCCGTTGCGGGCATCCTCGCCCACGTCGCGCGCGATGTTGGTGAGCTGCATGGCAATGCCGAGGTCGCAGGCCCGCGCGATGGCGTAGGGCTCGCGCACCTGCATGACGAGCGACATCATGGCGCCAACCGTGCCGGCCACGCGCACCGCATAGGCATGGAGATCGGAGAGGCTGTCATAGCGCCGTCCGCTGGCATCCCAGGCGAAGCCCTCGATCAGCGCCTCGGGAATCTCGCGCGGGATGGCAAAGCGCAGGGCCACATCGGCGAAGGCGCGGTCGGCGGGCTGGTCTTCGGGGTCGCCGCGGTAGATGCGGTCGAGCCGGCCGAGCAACTGGTCGACGGCAGTGCGGCTGTCGGTGGTGCGGTCGACGAGGTCATCGGCCACGCGGCAGAAGGCATAGAGCGAGCGCGCCGCGTCGCAGACACGCTGGGGCAGCAGGAGCGAGGCGGTGTAGAAGGTCTTCGAGCCATCGCGGATCATCTGGCGGCATTGCGCCAGATCCGCAGGGCTCACCAGCGACCGCTCAGGCGAAGACGGAAGCATCCGGAACCACCGTGTCGAGAATGCGCGCCGAGGAAATCACGCCGGGAAGTCCGGCGCCGGGATGGGTGCCCGCGCCCACGAGGAAGAGATTGTCGATGTCCTCGGCCTTGTTGTTGGGACGGAACCAGGCGCTCTGGAGGAGCACGGGTTCAAGACCGAAGGCCGCGCCCTTGTAGGAGGAGAGGCGGTTCTCGAAGTCGATGGGCGTGATGAGTTTCTCGGTCACGATGTGGCGCGAGAGACCGGGCAGCACCGTCGCTTCGAGATGGGCGGCAATGGCGGCGCGGTAGGAGGGCGCGCGTTCGGCCCAGTCGATGCCGGAGTCCTGATGCGGCACCGGCGAGAGCACGTAGAAGCTGTCGCATCCCGGCGGGGCCAGTTGCGGATCGGAGGCCGTGGGGCGATGGAGATAGAGGCTGAAATCGCCGGCCAGATGCTTGCGGGTGAAGATGTCGTCGAGCAGGCCACGGTAGCGCGGGCCCATCATGATGGTGTGGTGGCGGACGTCGGGATAGAGGCGGTCGGTGCCGAAGTACCAGACGAAGAGGCTCATGGAGTAGCGCGCCCGGGCGAGCTTGGCGTCGGGCCAGCGCTTGCGTGGCGCATTGCGGAGCAGCGTGCGGTAGGTGTGCGCGGTCTCGGCATTGGAGACGACCACCGAGGCCGGGATCACGCGGCCATCGGCGAGGCGGATGCCGGTGGCGCGTCCGCCCGCGCAGATGATCTCGTCGACCGGGCTGTCGAGGTGGATGACGCCGCCCTGGCGGCGGATGAGACCGGCCATGGCGGCCACCAGCGCGCCGGTGCCGCCGATGGCGCAATGCACGCCGTACTGGCGCTCGAGATAGGCGATCATGCTGTAGATCGCCGTCACCTTGAACGGGTTACCGCCGATGAACAGCGGATGGAAGCTCAGCGCCATGCGGATCTTCGGGTTCTTCACGCGCGCGGCGACATGCTGCCAGACGGTGCGCCAGGCGCCGAGCCGCACGAGATCGGGGGCGATGCGCACCATGCTCATGGGAGAACCGAAGGGCACATGGCCCAGCTGCTCGAAGCCGATCCGGTAGATCGCCTCGCTCTCGGCCATGAAGCGGTCATAGCCTGCGACATCGCCAGGCGCGATGCGGCGCACTTCGGCGCGCATGCGCTCGGCGTCGCCCGAGCAGGTCATGACCGTGCCGTCGTGAAAGCGGATGTCATAGAAGGGGTCGAGGGACTTCAGTGTCACGTCATCGGCAAAGCGCGCGCCGGCCCTCGACCAGAGTTCCTCCAGCACGAAGGGGGCAGTGATGATGGTGGGGCCCGCATCGAAGGTGAAACCGTCCTGCCGGAACACCGAGGCGCGGCCGCCGGGCTGCTCGAGCTTCTCGAATACGCTGACCCGATAGCCGCGCGCGCCGAGCCGGATCGCGGCGGCGAGTCCGCCCAGCCCGCTGCCGATCACCACGGCATGGGGACGACGGTCCGCCTCGCGGGCGGCGGGCGGAGAATGTCCGATGTCTGTAAACATCGCCTGACAGTAGAAACCGTCAGGGCTGCTTTGGCAAGGGGGCGGCGTTCCGGGGCGCCAGGATGATGGCGGCCGCGGCGGCGGGGTCTTCCTCGTGAGCGAGGTGCCCGAGGCCGGGCAGGCTCACGAGGTGCGGCTGGTGTGTGAGCCTTGCCGCCTCGGCGGCGGTGGCGGGCGGCACGGTGCGGTCGTTGCCGGCAGCCACGAATGTGAGGGGCTGGGGCAGGCCGCCCAGATCCTGCGGCATCCGGTGGAGGTCCCAGGCGGCCATCATGCCGAGCGCGCCGGCGACATGGCCCTCGTTGGAGAACAGTCGCTGGTAGAGGCCGATCCCCTCGGCGTCGATGGTGGAGCCGGTGTCACGCAAGAGGCGTTCGACCGCCGCGCGATCGGCCATGCGGGCGAATAGCTTCTGCACCAGCGTGGCGTTGGCGAGCGTGCGGGCAAGGGGCGAGAAGAACTGGCCCAGCATGCCGCCGAAGGGAAAGAAGGCACCGTTGAAACTCACCAGGTCGGCGGGCGCGAACAGCCGATCGGCCGCCATGCGCACGAGAACCGCCGCCCCGGCGGAGTGCCCGGCGGCGCGCACCGGCTTCACGTCAAGCTTGCGCAGCAGGGCCGCCACCGCCGACGCCATGCCGGGGAGCGAGAGGCTTCCCGACGGTGGCCGGATGGTGAAGGCATGTCCGGGTAGATCGGGGGCGATGACGGTGTAATGGCCCGCAAGCCGGGGCATGACATCGCGCCAGGAATGGGTCGAGGCGCCGGTGCCGTGCAGGAGCAGGAGCGGCGGGCCCTCGCCCATCACCTGCACGTGCCAGCGCAGGTCAGCGGCATCGACGAAGCGGCTCCACTCGCGGTTCGGCCAGCCGGCGCTGTCGGTCTCCCAGTCGAGGTAATAGGCCATGTCAGGCGCCGGACTTCATCGCGGCGGCGACCGACTGCGAAATGCGCGCAGCATCAGCATAGGGAAGCGGCAGATAGCTCGCGCCCATCGCCTCGGCGAGCCGGCGGCAGGGACCGGGGCCGGACTCCGCGAGGTCGATCATCAGGGCGCGCAGCCCGGTGATCCGCAGGGCGCGTGCCGCGGCTTCGGCATCTGCAAGCGCCTCGGCGCGGCCCGGCGTACCGGCCCGCGTGATGTTGGCCTTGCCATCGGTGAGGAAGACGGCAAGCGGAATGCCGCCCGCGCGGCGAACCTGATCAGCGACAGCGATGGCCTGCTCGATCCCGGCGCAGAGCGGCGTGCCGCCGCCACCTGGAAGATCGGCGAGACTCTTGCGCGCGCGTTGCAGCGAGCGCGTGGGAGGCAGAAGGAGTTCTGCGCCGCTCCCCCGAAAGGCAATGAGGGCCGTGCGGTCGCGGCGAACATAGCAGTCAGCAAGCAGGAGTTCGACGGCACCCTTGGCTTCCGCCATGCGCCGCATGGCAGCCGAACGCGAGGCGTCAACGACGAAGATCGCCGTCGTCTCATGCCGCGGCTTGAATCGGCGGATGCGGAAATCCGTGCCGGCAATATGCAGCCCCTCGCGCTCGGGCCGCGCGCGGCGGCGGACCGGCTGCCAGGGTGCCGCGGCACGCAGCGTGTCGATGAGGGCGAGTCGCGCCCCATTGCGTGGCTGGCCGGGGCGCGTGCCGAGTGGCCGTCCGCGCTTGAGCCCCGCCTTTGCCGCGAGGCCGCCGGCTCCGGGCTTTGCCGCCTGCTGGCGCAAACCGGCTTCGAGAGCGGCGAGAAGACCCGGCGGCAGCGAGGCCCTGACGGCAGCGAGCAGCATCTCGCCGATCTCCTGATCGGTGGGCGGCCGGTCGGTGTCGCTGCTGTCATCGGATGAAGAGGGCGGTGGGGGAGGCGGCGGCTCATTGGCTTCAGCCTCTTCAGTCGCAGGCGCGTGGCGGGCGCGCGGCCCCAGCACGAGGCGGGCGGCGGTCTGAGCATCTTCCAGCGTGACAAGGGGGCGCTGATCGAGGGCGGCAGATGCGCGCGCTGCTGCCGCCGCCATCAGGGCGGGACGCAGCGAGCCAACGCCCAGGGCCAGCGCGGTGCGGCACAGACCCTCGAGGATGTCATCGGGCAGGATCACATGCGCGAGAAGCGCGCGCGCGGGCGCGACATCGATCGCCACGGCAGCATCTCCGTCGAGACCGTCGAGGTCGATCCGGAAGGCCGTACGCTCGGCCAGGGCAGGCGGCGCGTTTTCATCATCGCCGCCTTCATCGCAGATGAGGAGCAGACCGGAGTCAGTCGCTGTGTCGATCGCGGCTGCAATTAGCGCCGCCTTTCCCGATGACAGCCGTTCCGCCGAGGTGAGAAGCAGCAGGCCGCCCGCCGCCTCGGCAAGGAGGCCACGGTCGTGGACTGGCCTACCGCTGCGCAGCGTTGCGGCAACGTCGAGACTGCCTGAAAGACGGTCCTCGCCAATGTGGGGCGGGAGGCGGAACAACCGTTGACCGGGGAGGGCCTTGCCCAGGAACTCAATCAGGCTGTCGCGGGCCGGACCGCCCCGTCCCCGGAAGGTCACGCCGCCAAGCCGTGCGGGATCCACAGCAAGCAGGGCCATGGCGAGCGCGGCATCGCCCTCTGCCATCAGGCCCCCAGCACCTCGGCGACGGCGCGGCTGATGCGTGCGGTCGAGCCGGTCTCGTCCAGCGGATTGCGGCGCAGGCGGTGGCGAAGGGCGGGCGCTGCCAACTCACGCAGATGCGCCTCGGTCACCTGCCTGTCGCCCGCGAAAGCGGCGCGCGCGCGGGCTGCGCGCATGAGGGTGAGCTGACCGCGCAGGCCGTCGGTCTTGAGGTTGATGCAGAGCTCGGCGGCGCGCGCGAGGATGGCATCGGGTACGACA
The DNA here is from genome assembly GCA_900298995.1 of Hyphomicrobiaceae bacterium. Lineage (GTDB taxonomy): Bacteria > Pseudomonadota > Alphaproteobacteria > Rhizobiales > Aestuariivirgaceae > Aestuariivirga. The sequence continues at coordinate 58,081 of OMIC01000026.1, forward strand.
ACGGCGTGGAGCGCGCGGCGGGCCTTGAGGATGCGGCGGCGCGTTTGATCCTCGGCCTTCTCCCATTGCGCGGAGAAGCCTTCGGGGTCGCGCTCGAAGGCGTCGCGGCGCTTGACGATCTCGACCCAGTCGGCGACCTGGCTGGGGGTGCGCACCTCGACCGACAGGCCGAAGCGGTCGAGCAGTTGCGGGCGCAACTCTCCTTCTTCGGGGTTGCCGCTGCCCACCAGAACGATGCGCGCGGGGTGCCGGATGCTGAGGCCCTCGCGTTCAACCACATTCTCGCCTGAGGCAGCGACATCGAGCAGCAGGTCAACGATGTGGTCCTCAAGCAGGTTCACTTCATCAACATAGAGATAACCACGGTTGGCCTGAGCGAGGAGCCCCGGCTCGAAATGCTTTTCACCATGCGAGAGCGCACGCTCGAGATTCAAGGCACCCAGAACCCGGTCTTCAGTGGCGCCTAGCGGCAGGTCGACCACCGGAATGGGGATCTTGCGGATCTTGTGTGTGGTCGTTGCGCGGCAGACGGGGCACTGGGCCGCAGGCGAGTCGGGGTCGCAGTGATAGGGGCAGGAGGTGGCGCGAATTTCGGGCAGAAGGGCTGCCAGCGCCCGCACCGCCGTGGACTTGCCGGTGCCCCGATCGCCAAAGGCCAGAAGCCCGCCGATCAGCGGATCGACCGCGGTCAGGAGGAGCGCCTGTTTCAGCTCTTCCTGTCCGGCGATGGCGGAAAACGGGTAGCGGGCGCTCATGTAACCATCCGGCGAGTGTCAGTTGCCGATGTGTAACATGGAATTGACAGTTGGCAAATGTGGGGCCCATTGTTCCCACGCCCAGTGGCTCACAGCCCGATGCGGGTGATTACCAGTCGGCCATTGCCGTCATTGTAGCCGTGGACATAGAAGCGGTCGCCGCTGAGCATGCCGTCGATCAGGTAGTTGACACCCCGGCGGTTGCCGCTGAGCGACAGCACATTGGGTTCGCCGTCGCGAAAGCCACGATCCACCCAGGTGCATTCGCCGGGGCGCACAGCGCTGGCCTCGCGGCCGGGGGTGAAGCGCAGGGCAATGCTGGAGCCCGGCTGGATGCGGGCAACCATGGCGCCTGCGCCCTGACAGATCAGGGGGTAGCTGCGCGGGGCGGCCTCGGCGGAGTTCACGCCCGTCACCGCCAGGAAGGCGGCAGTGGTTGCGGCGGCAGCGAGGGTCCGTGAAAGTGTGGTGCTGGACATGTTTGTCTCCTTTGGTTTTTGTTCAACGAGCCGTGATTGATCCCGTTGACCATGAAACTAGGGGAGGCTGGCTGAACGCGGTCAGAAGGCGCCGTTCATCGGGCGTTCATCGGGCGTTCATCGCGGTGGAACGGCCACAAGCGTCTCGACACCAGCACGGGGGTCCCATAAAAAAGGGCAAATCAGCATCGATGCGGACAGGGACATGAAAGCAGCGGACGTCGTGAAATACCCCTTCTGGTTTCTGGCGCTGGCCACGGGTGCCCGGTCGTTCCGCGACAACCGGATCATCGGTTCGGCGACGCTCAACCGCAAGGGTCTTCACGTGGCGCGAATCCGGACGGCCCATGGTCTGGCCTGGTCGCGGCGGCGGCGGCTCGCGCATCTGGTGAGCGCCGAGGACCAGGCGGCTTTCGCGCGCGATGGTTTCGTGGTGAAGCACAATTTTCTTGATCCTGACAGTTTCAGCCGCCTCCGGGACGAGGCGCTGGGCTACCGCGCCACGGCCCGCGAGATGGTGCAGGGCGATACGATCACCCGGCGCATGGCCATCGACGGGCCGGCGCGCCGCGCCATGCCGATGATCGACGCGCTTCTGGAGCGCAAGGACTGGTCGGGATTGATGCGCTATGTTGCATCGTTCAATCAGGAGCCGCTCTATTACATCCAGACGATCCTCTCGCATGTGCGCGAGGCGGCCCCGGATCCCCAGACCAATTTCCATGCCGACACCTTCCACCCCAGCATGAAGGCCTGGTTCTTCCTGACCGATGTGGCGGAGGACGAGGGGCCATTCTGCTATGTGCCGGGCTCGCATCTTCTGACGCCTGAGCGCATTGCCTGGGAGCGTGAGATGAGCATCGGCGCGGCCGAAAACTCCGACCGCTACTCGGCGCGCGGATCCTTCCGTGCGAGTGCTGCGGATCTGGAGCGCATGAAGCTCCCGAAGCCGAGGGCTTTTGCCGTGCCCGCCAATACGCTGGTGGTGGGCGACACGGTGGGTTTCCACGCGCGCGGTTTCTCGGCGCGTCCGTCGCGGCGCGTCGAGATCTGGGCCTACAGCCGGCGCAATCCCTTCGTGCCCTGGACGGGTCTCGATCCGCTGAGCCTGCCCGGCATCGCCGAGGCGCGGATTCCGTTGCTCTGGAAGACACTCGACAGGGCGCAGGCTCTGGGACTGGCCAGCAACAGCTGGGTGGACAAGGGTCTGAAGCGTCCGCTTGACGACTGAACGGGATGTCGGCCGCACACAGCGCAGGATTGCCATCTGGTGGAAAAGGGTCCACCTGGGTGAGCTGCTCAATCGCGTAGAGATCGATTTCATCCTGGCTGTGGCCTATCGCCACCGGCATTGCTGAAGCTAAAGAGGCTTCAGTGAAACCGGACAGAAGAGCAACAAGCCATGGCTTCGGACAGAGGTCAGTCAACATTCGAATTGCGGCCTGATGCCGATGGCTTCGGCATCGAGTCATTTTCCGATGCTGCGGCGGTCGCGCGCTATTGTGAGTTGTTTGCGATCGAGACGGTCTGCGCAAGTGAGGCAGAGGACGAGCTTGTCAGCCGTCACGATGCCATCCAGCGGCCGGTGGCCGTGTACGAGGACAAGCCTTATGCACCGCGTTATGCAAAGCTTTGCCTGCTTCATGCGCTGGCGTTGCAACGCCGGGTGATCACGGTGCTGGAGTTCGGGAGCGGATTCAGCACGGCCATCCTCGCGGATGCCATGGCAAGGCTGGCGCCGGTATTCGGAGACTGGGCATCGAGCAACACGCGTTGCGACAGGCCTTTTCATGTCTTCGCGGTGGAGGAGGAGCAGCGTTTCGTGGAGATCACGCGGCGGCGGCTGCGGGGCGTGCTCTCTGCTCATGCGACCGTGTCGCGCAGCTCGCTGGACATCATCACGCATGACAGCCGTATCGCAACGGTGTTCTCGAGGCTGCCGAATGTGGCGCCTGACCTGATCTATCTCGACGGACCGTCACAGTACGGGACGACCGCTGAACTGAACGGGTTTTCCTTCGCCAGCCGGGCACGGATGCCGATGTCGGCGGATATACTGCGCTTCGAGTTCTTTCTCGAGCCGGGAACGCTCGTGATCATCGACGGACGCACCCAGAACGCCCGCTTCCTGCGGAGCTATCTCCGGCGCAACTGGGCCTATCGCCACGACAGGAGTCTCGACGTGCATTTCCTCGAGCTGCAGGAAGAGCCCATCGGGCCTCTCAATCAGCGCAAGCTCGAGTTCTGCCTCAAGGGCAAGTGGCTGCTGAGTTGATGTTGCGGCCGGTGGCCGGGGTCAGGTCCCCACCACCTTCATCAGGCTGCCTTTGGCCGGATGGAGCGGGATGAGGCAGGCCTGAAGCGCGTGGTAGAGATCGGGCTTTCCGGTGAAGAACCTGTCGATGGGGCGCAGGCCGTCGCCAAGTTCGGGAAACCAGCCGCCATTCGAGGGATCGATGAAGTTGGTTGCGGTGAAGTTCCATACCTTGCGGTACCAGCTCTCGTAGAACGGGTCTGGCTTCAGCGCGTGGAGAAAGGCCGCGGCAGCGATCGCTTCGGCGGCGGACCACCACAGCTTGTGGGCGATGGCGGGGCGGTTGTCGAAGTCGAGCGTGTAGTAGAAGCCGCCCGCGGTGTGGTCCCAGCCCAGGGTCACGGCGGCGCGGAAGAGTTTCCCGGCGGCTTCGATGAAGCGGCCTTCCTGATAGCCGTCGAGCACCCAGAGCTGGGCGATGAGGCGCGACCATTCGAGCGCATGACCCGGCGTGGTTCCGGCCGGGCGGAACATGTCGGACCCTCTGTAGGTGCGGTCGAGGTTCCAGCTGGAATCGAAGTGTTCGCCAACGACATAGTCAAGATCTGCCGCATGGCGGCTGATGATGAGGTGGGCGATGCTCTTGGCCTTGTCGAGATAAGCCTTGTCGGACGTGGCCTCGAAGGCAGCCATGAGCGCCTCGGTGAGATGCATGTTCGAGTTCTGGCCGCGATAGTCGGATATGGTCGACCAGTTGCGCGCATATTCCTCGGAGGAGGCGCCGTGGGCCTTTTCCCAGAAACGGGTCTCGAGGACGTCGGTGATGTCGGTGAGCAGGGCTTCCGCCATCGGGTGGCCGAGCAGGGTGGCATCGGCCGCCGCCAGCAGCACGAAGGCGTGGCCATAGGCCTGTTTGCTGTCGTCCACAAAGCCGTCATCGTCGCGCGACCAGCAATAGCCGCCATGGACGGGATCGCGCAGGGACTCCCAGAGATAGCGCATGCCGTGGTCGACGACATCCTCGGCCCCCGGACGGCCGAGTTTCGCGCCGATGGCGAAGCAGTGCACCATGCGCGCCGTAGCGTGGATGTGGCGGACCGTTCCGAAGGGCCGTCCGGCAGCGTCAAGGTCGTAGAAGCCGCCGCGGGGATTGAGCGCGCTGGACTGAAACAGGTTGAACAGGGCATCCGCCTTGTTGATCAGCCAGCTGCGGTGATAGGGACGGGTGGTCCAGGAAGTGCCTGCGTCCATGATGGGGTCCGTTGATTGCCGGATGCAGTGTTGCGCGGGTGGCGGCGTCCCGCAAGACGTCATTCGATGCGGATGCGGGCGGTGGCGGTCTTGCCGCGCGCGTCGATGACCGAGAGCCTCGCAAAGCCTGGCGCGGGCCGGTCCCAGACCGCGTCACGGCGGAATTCGCCGGGCACGACCGGCACGCCGTCGGCGAGCCAGGTGAAGGGCGGTGTGCCGCCCAGCACCTTGAGGCTGAGGATGGGGTCAGCACCTTGAGAAAGCTCGATGCGTGCGCCATCGGGCGGGAAGGCAATGGCTGGCGGCGTATCGGCGCGCGCGAGGCTCGCGATCTCGGGGAGGCTGCCGGGGCGGAAGCGCTGCAGGGCGGCCGGCAATTCACCGGTGCGGGCGATCATGGTTCCGGCGGGTGCGGGACCCAGCGGAGCGCGCGCGCCGCCCAGTCGCTGGAAGGCCTCGAACAGGATTGGGGCGGCCGCCATGCGGCCCACGACACCGGGGACGGGCGTGCCGTCGGGCCTGCCCACCCAGACCGCGATGGTGGTGGCCCCGTCATAGCCGATGGCCCAGGCATCGCGGTAGCCATAGGAGGTGCCCGTCTTGAAGGCGATCTGTCCGCCCAGCGCGTTGGGCGGCGTGGGCGCGCCCTTCAGCACATCGCCGATCATCCAGGCGGCCTGCGGCTCGAGCAGACGGCGGAGGGTTTTTGCGGATTTGCGCTGGTCCTGCTGCCAGACGAGCGTGACGGGATCGCCGTTGCGCGCGAGGGCCAGGTAGAGCGCGGCGAGATCGGTCAGGCGGACGCCCGCGCCACCAAGGCCCACGGCGAGGCCGGGACCGGCGTTGCGCGGGAGCGCCAGGCGGACGCCGGCATTGGCGAGCCGCGCTGCCAGCCGGTCCGGCCCGATGGCGTTGAGCACCTGAAGTGCCGGCACGTTGAGCGATTGCTGAAGCGCGGTGCGGACCGTGACGGTGCCGTGGAAACTGTCATCGAAGTTTTCCGGCGCATAGGCCCCATAGCGCACGGCGCGGTCATCGATGAGGGTTTCGGGATGCACGAGTCCATCCTCGAAGGCCAACCCATAGATGAAGGGCTTGAGCGCCGAGCCGGGCGAACGCAGCGCCGCGGCGAGGTCCAGTTGTCCCGCACGCTGGCGGTCGAAATAGCCGGTGCCGCCGACATGGGCGCGGACTTCGCCGGTGCGGTTGTCGACGGCGAGGATGGCGGCGGCCACTCCGGAGCCGATCGCGAGCGCCCGCTCGCGCGCCAAGGTTTCGAGCGCCACCTGGAGATCGGGCGCGATGGTCGTGGCGATGACCGTGCCGGGGGGCGCTGCGGCAGCGAGCCGCTCGGCCACATGGGCGGCGAGCAGGGGGAAGGGTTCACGTCCCTCAGGGGCGTGTTCCATCACAGCGGCCTGTGCCTGATCGGGGTTGACGATCCCCGCGCGGGCCAGTCGCGCAATGACGCGGTCGCGTGCTGCCCTGGCGACTTGCGCATAGCGGTCAGGACGGCGGCTCTCGGGCGCCTGTGGCAAGGCCACGAGGAGGGCAGATTCGGCGGTGGACAGGCGGGCGGGCTCCTTGCCGAAATAGGCGAGGCTGGCGGCACGCAGTCCCTCGACGTTGCCGCCATAGGGGGCAAGGGCGAGATAGAGGTCGAGGATCTGCTGCTTGCTGAGACGCTGTTCGATCTGCAGCGCGCGGATCATCTCGGCAAGCTTGTCGGCGAGGCTGCGGCGCGGCCGTGGCTCGAGCAGGCGCGCGACCTGCATGGTGAGCGTTGAGCCGCCCGAGACCACTCGGCCATGGCGCAGGGCCTGAAAGGCTGCGCGGGCCAATGCAGCGGGATCGATGCCGCGGTGGCTGTAGAAGCGCTTGTCCTCATAGGCGATGAGCATGCGGAGATAGCGGTCATCGACATCTCCGGCCGTGACCGGCAGGCGCCAGTAGCCATCGCGGGTGAGGAAGGGGCGGAGCAACCGACCGTCCCGTCCGGTGACGAGGGTCGAATAGGTGATGGCTTCGCCCAATGGCACGGGTCCCATGCGCCGCAGCACTTCGCCCACCGCGAAGCCCGCCGCATTGACGGCGAGAAGCACGAGAAGCAGCCCCGCATAGAGGCGCAAGGGCCAGGTGACGCGCCGTCGCGTCATGTCAGGGCGCAGTCACGGTGACAGCGCCCGGCGCGGTGCGGGCGTTGAGGGCGGGACGGTACATGTCCTCCACGCTCGCGCCCGGATGCGCATAGCTTCCGGGCGCAACGGCCCGCACCATATAGGCGAGCCTTGCGGTGGAATTCGTGAAACTCGCCACGAAGCGGTCATCGCGGAACTCGGTATAGGCTGCCCAGGTGGTGTCCGTGAGCCAGGCGAGGTTGCCAATCCCGCCTGATGCGATGAGGGTGGTGTTCTCGATCTCGAAGCCCGCGGGCAGCGGATCGACAAGCAGGAAGTTGCCGGTCTCGGCGTCGCCTTCGGAGCGCATCACGTCGAGGACGGCCACAAGCCGCGTGTTCTGTTTCACGGTTGCGATGTCGACGGGTTCCCCCTCGGGCGTGAAATAGGCGCGGGTGATGGTAAGACCGTTGCTGGCGGCTGGTTCGGGTGCGCGGGGCGAGCCCGACACGGCCACCGCAGCCCGGAGCGGCGTGCTGCCGAGGTTGGCGATGCGGATGTCGGAGGCAAGTCCTGCCTCACGCCAGATCTGGTTGAGGACGCCGTCATGCGCCTTGCCGTTCACGGTGAGGCGGATCGATTTTCCTTCCTCGCTGACGGCGCGTGCGGCGAGCACCATCCAGGCCATGTCCTGGGTCGAGGCGTAGGAGGAGCGGGCGCGCTGTTCCTCGATGACGCTCATCGCGGTGCGGATCACCTGCGGCCTGGCTCGGGCCTCGGTCGCGAGCGCCAGTATCGCGGAGGCGTCGCGCAATACGCTGCCATAGTCGGTACGCCAGCCGCTGTTGCCCGTTGACTGGGCAGGCTGGCCAAGCGCTTCGCCTGCCGAGGCAAAGGCCTGGCTTGCGCGGTCGCTGTCGCCCAGCATGGCGAGTGCCGCGCCGATCTGGGCACGCGCGAGCGGCGAGCCGAAGTCGTTCATCCGGGTATCGGCGAGATATTTGAGATCGCCCACCGGCGCGCGGCCTGCACGCGCGAGGACATAGAGCGCATAGGCCATGTCCTGACCGCCACCCGGTACGATGTCGGGCGCATTGCCAACCGTGTTGCGGATATAGTCGAGCGCGGCCACCAGCGACTCCTCCGGTACCGTGAAGCCTTTCTCGCGGGCGCGCAGCATGAAATCCGCGACATAGGCCGTCAGCCACAGGCTCGACTCGTCCCACGAGGTTGACCACAGGCCGAAGGAGCCTGCGCCGGACTGGCGGTCGAGAAGCCGGTTGACCGCCCGCTGGAGCCGCTCCTGAAGATCGGCACCGATCTCGTCGGCGCTGAGCCCGAGGTCGCCCAGATAGAGCAGGGGAAGGGCACGGCTCACGGTCTGCTCGGTGCAGCCATAGGGGTAACGGTCGAGTTCCCTAACGAGACCCGCCGCGTCGATCTGCGGCAGCGGGCTGACCGAGAGCGCAACGGCGCCTGTGCCGGGAAGCATTTCGGCGAGGAGATCCTTGCCGAGCGTCAGTGCGCCGCCGCCTGCGGCAAGCGGCATGGTGATGCGGCGGGTGACCGGCGGATTGGCTGGAAGAATGCCGAGGGCGAAGTCCTGGTCGAGCAGCAGGTCTGCGGGCCCCTTCAGGGTCGCGACCACCGAGACCTCGCCCGGCCCTACGGCCGTCACGGGCACGGTAAGGCTGGTGCGCGCCCCCGCGCCGCCGAGCTTGAAGGTCTGAATCCTGGCCTGGGTGGGTGCAGCCAGCGGACCATCGAGCGAGACACCCAGCGTGTAGGTTCCTTCGGGCGCCTCGGCGTTGACAATGTCAAAGCGCAGAAGCGAGGTATCGCCAGCCGCGAGGAAGCGCGGCAGCGTTCCGGAGACCACCACAGGATCGCGGGCGATCACATCCACCGAGGCGTGTCCCAGACGGTCCCGTGTCCAGGCGACGGCCATGACACGGATGGTGCCGTTGAAGGCGGGGATGTCGAAATCCACCGATGCCGTACCGTCGGCGCTTACGCGCACAATGCCCGAATAGAAGCTGAGGGGCTTCTGTGCCGGAGGCGGCGCGTTGAACAGCGCTCCGCCATCGCCTCCGGAGCGGAGGCGTCCGGGTTCGCCCTGCATGCCGTCGATGAGAAGACCGTAGATGTCCCGCAGCTCGGCGCCGAGGCGCTTCTGACCGAAGTAGAAATTCTCGGGCGCGGGCGGATCGTAGCGGGTGAGGTTGAGGATGCCGACGTCCACGGCGGCGACCGTCACGAATGCCTCCTCGCCTGCCGCGAGATTGCCGAGGCGCACGGGCACGGTGAGCCGCGTGCGCGGTTTCATGGATTGGGGCGTGTCCAGCGTCACGTCGAGCGTGCGGGTGGCGCGGTCGATACCGAACCAGGCCAGACCCATTGCACGGGCCGGCATGCGTCTGGCTGCGACGTCCATGGGCCGATAGAGGCTCGCCAGAACATAGGCGCCCGTACCCCAGCCTTCGCCGATGGTGATCGGCACAGTGAGCCCGCCTTCAGGCACGTCCACTTCGCGCGAGTCCAGCAGGCGCTCGCCGACGATCTCGATCACAGCCTTGCCGGCATAGCGGGCCTCGATCTTCAGGTTGACGGTGTCGCCCGTCCGGACATCGCTGCGATCCAGCGCGACCTTGAGCGTATCCGGCGTGTCGGCCTTGGCGGTGGAGGAGGTGTAATAGCCCGCTGCAAAATCGATCGAAGCGGGCGTCGCGCCGGGCGCCGTGATCTCGAGGCGGTATTCACCCCACGAGAGCGGGAGGGAGAGAACACCGGGCGTTTCACCGGTCAGGGCGATCGAGCCGTTCGAGACCCTCGCGCTCCGCGTCACCGATTCCCAGCGCCATTCGCCATTGCTGTTGAACCATTGCCAGTCGCGCACCAGACGCTTGAGAGTGAAGCTGATGTCGCTGCGGGACAGGAGGCGGCCCTCTGCGTCAACTGCAATCACGCGGAATTGGGCCGGCTGGCCCTCTGGCACCGCGCCATCGCCGAACTCAAGGCGTATGCCGATCATGGGCTGGGTCGCGGCCACCGGGAGGCTCAGCGTCCGCTCGACGGCCCGGCCGCCGGGTTCGCGCAGGCGCACGGCGACATCGGCCTTGAGCGGGCGGGTGGTGACGGGACGCTCGGGCAGGGGCAGGGTGAGGTCGGCATGGCCGCTGATGTCGGTCAGGGGCAGATCGCTGAGCGCGACCTGCACGGGGTCGGGCTGCTCATCCATCAGGCCGAAGCGGTAGCCTTTCCATTCCGGGAAGGGCGTGGTGTCAGCGGTGAGCGCGACATTGGCTTCGATTTCGAGTCCGGCGCCGGGCGCACCGAAGAGGTATCGGCCGTCAACGGCGAGCAGCGCTTCGGTGCTCAGCCGGGCCAGCTTCGCGGCAAGTTCGAATTCGATACGGTCGGGGATGTAGTCCTCCACGAGGAAGGAGGTTTCACCAACGGGGTCGCCATTGGGATCGGTCAGCGCCTTGACCCGCCAGGTTCCACCCTGAGCACCCGCCGGAATGGCAAAGCCGTGGCTGAAGCCGCCCGCGCCCTGGTCCGTGAGGCTCGCTGCAAGAAAGCGGACGCCGTCCGGGCGTTCAACGCGCAGGGTGAGCGGCGCGCCTGCAAGCGCCACGGCCTTGTCGTCACGCAGCAGCACGGTCACGTTGACGGTCTCGCCACGGCGATAGACACCGCGCTCGGCGTAGACGAAGGCATCGACCGGCCCCGGCGCAGCGCGGCCATCGACACCGCGGTCGGTGAGGTCAAAGGCAGGCTGCTGGAGATCGATGAAGCTGTAACCCTCGGCGTCGGACTGGGCGACGACAAGGGCTGGCGCCTGACCGCCCTCGCCCTTCAGAAGTCCCGCCTCGAAAAGTGCCTGGCCATTCACATCGGGTGCAGTCTCGGCCAGCACCTCGTTGTTGCGGGCAATGAGGCGCAGGCGGGCCTGCGTGACCGGTGCCGCCGTTGCAAGCGAGCGCAGGCGCACATGCAGGCCATCCTTGCCGCTCATGGTCGACAGCCCGAGGTCGGAAACGACGAACCATTGCGTTGCGACGGTGTCGAAATCATTGTCCGATCGACTGGCGGGCCTCGCGGTGAGCACGTAGAGCCCTGGCGCCATCCGGCCCATGGCCTCGTCAACCGGGATCGCGGTCGTGACATCCTCGTTGAGGGGGTCGGGTGTTTCAACACTGCCCCGCCAGACAAGCGCGCCCTTTGCGCTCGCAATCTCGTCGGCCCTGTAGCCGCTGATCTGGGCGCGGAAATCGGTGCTCATGACGCTGTCGATCAGGTTGCGGTCACCGATGCGGTAGAGCGTCAGGCTGGCTGCGCGGCTGTTGACGGAAATCAGCGGGATGCCGGTCTGGCCGGTGCGAGCAAGGACATAGGCATTGCCCGTGAACCGCACGGAGGGGCTGCGGTCGCGCACGTAGAATTCGAAGGTCGCGTCCTTCACCGTGACGTCGTCGATCGCTGCCGGAAGGCCCTTGCGCACGGTGATGCTGTATCGTTCGCCGTATTTCAGGCCTTCGACGCAGAGCCGCGTGCCTTCGGCGGTGACGGCGGCGACGGGGCCCGGCTGCTGGGTGACATAGGCGGTGAAGTCGGTCAGGGTCCGCGACAGCGGCTCGGACATCTCGAAGCAGGCGCGCGGTGGCGCCATGTCGCTATCCACCTTGTAATCGGTGACACGGAAGCCGTGCTGGGCGCGCATGGCCTCATATGCCGCGCGGATGCTGGCATCCTCCGCGAGCTGGAGACTTTCCTTGTAGGCGATGAGCGCCGGACGCCAGATCTCGCGGACGGCAAAGCCCTGGGCAGCGAGATTGAGTGCTGCGGCCTTCTGCTGTGGCTGGCTCAGCAAGCTATAGGCCTTGAGCGCCGCGCCGATGAGCTTGCCTGGCAGGGCGTAGGCATCTCCGTCATTGAGCGGCGTTGCGGCGGCAAGCTGCTGGGCGAGTTCCAGCCAGAGGGCGCCATCCTCCGGGTAGAGGGTGAGGAACTGCTCGAGCGAGGCGGCCGCCAGGCGGGCGTTGCCCGCCGCTTCGGCGGCGTTGATGTCCTGGTCGATCTGGGTCTCTGTGCGGCTGACCTCGGGCGCAATGCGCGCAAGTTCGGCGTCGTAGTCTGTCATGTAATAGGTGAACTGGTCTACGGGAAAGCCGGTGGCGGCCAGAGCACCTGACGGGGTGACAGCGGTGGCGCCGAGAATGAGCAGGACAGTTGCGAGGAGCGACCGAAACCAGGCCCGTTGCAGTGTCATGGGATTCCTCCATCCGTGCGCGAAAAAAGCTTCGGTCCGGCATGGGCCGCTTGTCAACAGCCCTCCAGCAGTCTCCGCAGGGTTTGCGGCGGAAGAATGAAGGCCGGATCAGGGCTTGGGCTGGTCGTCGTCCTGGAGGATGCGCCAGGCGGCGCCCTCGAGATCGTCATACTGGCCGGACTTGAGTGACCAGATGAAGGCGGCAAGACCGATGCCGCCCATGAACAGCGCGACGGGGATGAGATAGAGGAGACCGGTCATGCGGCTCTCCTCACGGCGTGGTCCACTCGGCCCGCCTCGCGTGTGGCCGGGGAGGCGACCGGACCAGCCGGGCTGAGCCTGGCGCGCAGCGCGTTGGCGATGACGATGATCGAGGATGTGGACATGGCGATGGCGGCAACCAGCGGAGAGACGAGGCCTGCCATGGCGAGGGGCACGGCAAGCACATTGTAACCGACGGCCAGCGCGAAATTCTCGCGTGCGATGCGCTGGGCACGGCGGCCCATGGTGACAGCGGCGGCCACGGCAGCGACGGACTGGCCCATCCACACCGTCTGGGCTGCGGTGCGGCCGATGTCGGAGGCGGTGGCGGGCGCCATGGAGCTGTAGCCCGCAGCAAGCGCGGGCGCATCGTTGATGCCATCGCCAACCATCAGCACGCGGCCGCCGGCCCGCCCTAGCGCCTCGACATAGGCCAGCTTGGCTTGAGGGCTGGCACGGGAGACCGCCTGCTCGATGCCGACGGCCTGAGCGACGCGGGCGACGGCAGCCGGCCTGTCGCCGGACAGGAGATGAACGTCGAGCCCCATGGCGGACAGGGCCGTGACGGTGGCGGCCGCGTCCGGACGCAAGCTGTCCTCGAACTGGAAGATGACCGGGGCGCGGGCGCCGCGCCGGAAGGCGAATTCGAGAAGGCCCTGGTCCTCGTCCGGTTCCCCGACGCCGCACCAGGCACGGCTGCCGAGCCTGAGGGTCTCGCCGCCGAATGTTCCCGAGAGGCCAAGGCCGGGATGCTCCGCGACCTCGGTCGGCACGGCGGGCGTGATGTGGCGGCGGACCGCTTCGCGCATGAGCGCGCACGAGAGCGGGTGCCTGCTGTGCTGGGCGAGGCCTGCGGCCAGCGTCAGCGTTTCGGTGGAGATCGCGGGTGGCGCCACAAGCGACGGCTCGCCGCGTGTCAGGGTACCTGTCTTGTCGAAGATCACCGTGTCGACGGCGCTGAGTTTTTCGAGCGCCGCGCCATCCTTGATCATGATGCCGGAGCGGAACAGCCGCCCGCTGGCGACAACCTGCACGGCGGGAACCGCGAGGCCCAGCGCGCAGGGACAGGTGATGATGAGGACCGCGACGGCGGCCATGATCGCGTCATGCCAGCCGTGGCCGAGCAGGAGCCAGCCCGCAAGCGTGGCGGCGGCGAGGGTGTGGACTGCCGGAGAATAGAAGCGCGCGAGCCGGTCGGCGATGCGGATATAGCGCGACTGGCCCTGTTCGGCGGCGGACATGAGGCGCACGAGTTCGCTCAGGAAGGTATCGTTGCCGGCCGCGGTGATCTCGACGGTGAGCGGAGCGGTGAGGCTCAGTTCGCCGGCATGGACAGTGGCGCCGGGGCGCACGGTCTCGGGCGCGCTCTCGCCGGTGAGGAGCGAGCGGTCCATGTCGCTCACTCCCTCGCGAACGATGCCGTCGGCGGGAAGACGGTCACCCGCCGCGACGGCCACGCGCATGCCGGCCTTGAGGTCGCGGGCTGGGACATAGCGGCGTGTTCCGTCGTCCCCGATCACGCTGGCGCCTTCGGAGGACAGCGAGACGAGCTGTGCGATGGCCGAGCGGGCGCGGGCGCGCATCAGGTGGTCGAGATAGCGGCCGGCGAGCAGAAAGAACAGCAGGGTGACGGCGGCATCGAAATAGGCATGCGCCTCGCCATGGAAGGTTTCGTAGAGGCTCATGAGCGCGGCCAGCAGAACGCCCAGCGAGATCGGCACGTCCATGTTGACCCAGCCCAGCCGCAGGGCGCTGACCGCCGAGCGGAAGAAGGGCCTCCCCGCATAGGCAACGGCAGGCAGGGCGATCATGGCGGAGAGCCAGTGGAAGAGGTCGCGCGTGGCATCTTCGGCACCCGACCAGACGGAGACCGAGAGCAGCATGACATTGCCCGCGGCGAAGCCCGCGACCGCCAGGGCGCGCAGCAGGGCGGCGGCCTCGCGGTCATCGCGCGTCAGCCCGGTCTCGCGCGGATCGAAGGGGCGGGCCATGTAGCCGAGAATTCCGAGCCGGTCGATGAGCGCCTGGGGTGTGACGGCGGCGTCGCGGTAGACCACGGCGACGCGGCGACCGGTGAGATTGACACGTGCCGAGTTCACGCTCGCCATGGCGCCGAGGTCGGTCTCGATCCGGGCCATGGCCTCGGGTCGGTTCGCCTGGGGCACGAGAAACTCGATGCGCGAGAGGCCCGGGCCCGCGGTGGAAATCCAGCGAGCGGCATCCTCGCCCTCCAGCCGGTAGGGCTGGAAGACCTCGCCGTCGATGGTGCAGCAGGGAAGCGTCATGGATCAGCCTTCACGAAGAAGCGGAAGATCTTGTGGTAGTCCGGCACGCTCTCGCCCCGCGCGTCGATCTCGACCTCCCAGACACCGGGGGCGAGGGCGGCGCTGGCGCTGTAGACGCCCTGACCGGCTGCGGTGAAGACGAGCGACTGATCCTGCTTGTCGGTGACCGTGCGCTCCAGCGCGCCTGTCACGGCGAGGCCCTGGATCGGCGTGCCGGTTGAATCGGTGAAGGCGAGGCGGATGCTGTTCCGGTCGAAACCGAAATCCACCGACCAGCCGAGAGCTTCCTGCGCCCTAGCGCGTGCCAGGTCCTTGTCGAAGCTCTGGCTGGCGACATAGCCATTGGCGACGACGAGGCCCGACCACGTTGAATTCGCGAAATAGGCCATGGTGAGGTTGACGCCGATGATGACGCCGAAGAATGCGAGCAGCATGGCCAGGACGTGCCAGCCGGTGAGCTGCTTTTCGGTTGCGGCCATGGCCATGGTCTACTCCTTTTCGCCGGGTGCGTGGAAGATCGCGTCATAGCGGGCGCGCTCGGGCTCGCCCGCAGCGCCCAGTTCCTCCAACTGGAAGTGGAAGTTGCGTCGGTCATCCTCGAGAACCTCGGGATCACCGGTCGTGACGTAGATCTTGACGGCGCGAAGCCTGTCGGGCGGCACGGTGATGTCGAAACTCCGGGCGCGCGTGTCACTGTCGCCTACCATTTCCATGCTGGCGCCGGGCAGACCCTCGATGCCGAGCCGGAAGACGCGCTGTTCCTGCCGCTTGTTGAGGATCTTGACGGTGTAACCGTTGCGCACGGCGCCATCGGACAGGGTGACGAAGAGTGGATTGCGGTCGGGCACGACATTGACGTCAAGCTGGCTGCGGTGCACGAGGGTGAACAGCATGAACAGGCCCACCGCTGCCCAGAGCGAGAAATAGATGAGGGTGCGCGGCCGGAGCAGCCTGCGCCAGGTCCAGTGGCCGTGCTGTCCGGCGGCGTTCTCCGCATAGATCCGCGCAGTCGTGTAATTGATGAGGCCGCGCGGCTTGCCGACCTTGTCCATCACGGCATTGCAAGCGTCGATGCACAGCGCGCAATTGATGCATTCGAGCTGATTGCCGTCGCGGATGTCGATGCCCATCGGGCAGACGGCGACGCAGGCATTGCAATCGACGCAATCTCCCAGCCTTTGTCCCTGCGCCTCGGCCTTCTTGCGGCCCGCCATGCGCGGCTCGCCACGCCAGGCATTGTAGGTGACGATGAGGGAGTCCTCGTCCAGCATGGCACCCTGAATGCGCGGCCAGGGGCACATGTAGGTGCAGACCTGCTCGCGCATGAATCCGGCGAAGGTGAAAGTGGTGGCGGTGAGGATTGCAATGGTGAAATAGGCGGTGGAGGGCGCGTCTCCGGTAACGAGTTCGCGCAGCAAGGTTGGCGCATCGGCGAAGTAGAAGACCCAGAAGCCACCGGTCGCCACGGCGATGAGAAGCCATATGGCGAGCTTGGCGGCACGCCTCGACAGCTTGGACAGGCTCCACGGTGCGGCATCGAGCTTGATGCGGGCGTTGCGGTCACCCTCGATCCGGCTCTCGACCCAGACGTAGAGATCGGTCCAGACCGTCTGGGGGCAGGCATAGCCGCACCAAGCGCGGCCGAACAGGGATGTCACGAGAAACAACCCGACCCCCGCCATGATCAGCAGGCCCGCGACGTAATAGAACTCCTGTGGCCAGATCTCGATGAAGAAGAAATAGAACCGCCGGTTGGCGAGGTCGATGAGGATGGCCTGATCGGGCGCATCGCCCGGCCGTGTCCAGCGCAACCATGGTGAGACATAGTAAATGCTGAGCAGGACGACGAGGAGGATCCACTTCAGCCGGCGGAAGGTGCCATGTACCGTCTTGGGGTGGATGGCGACCCGCGAGGCATAGAGCGAGCGGTTCTGGGCCTTGTTGACGGCCTCCGCCTCGTGGTGGTCGACGTCCTGGGTGTCGCCGCCAAGCCTGTTGATGAGTTCCACCATGATCCCCGCCGGACCGCGCCGTTACTGGGTCGTTGCCCCCGCAGCCTCGCCTCCGCCCAGTGAATGAACATAGACCGCAAGCTCCTTGATAGTCGCGTCATCAAGCCGGTGCGACCAGGCGGGCATGACGCCCATGCGGGGCTTCACGATCTGAGCCTTCACCTGGTCGAGACTGCCGCCATAGAGCCAGATGCCGTCGGTCAGGTTCGGCGCGCCAAAGTCGCGACCGCCCTTGCCATCCTCGCCATGGCAGGAGGCACAGTTTTCGGCAAACACGGACTTGCCGGCCTCAACCTTGGCCGCATCCGCCTTGCCACCGGAGAGGCTGAAGGCGTAGTTGGCGACGTCGTCAATCTGTTCAGGTGTCAGGATGGCGTCGGCGCCGAAGGACGGCATCTGGGAGTCTCTCGTATCGGCGTTTGCGGTATAGCGGATGCCGTTCCTGAGGGTAGTGTAGAGAGCGTCCGGGGTTCCGCCCCAGAGCCAGTCGTCGTCATTGAGATTGGGATAGCCCACTCCGCCTGCTGCGCCGGAACCGTGGCACTGGACACAGTTCACCTTGAAGGCTGCGGCGCCGCCGGCCTGCGCGAAGGCGAGCAACTGCGGATCCTTGAGAATGTCGTCCACGCTCATCGCCGCTATCTTGTCGAGATTGGCCTGCTGGGCGGCGCGCGCCGCCGTGACCTGCTCTTCGAGTGCGCCGCGCGAGGACCAGCCCAGAATGCCGGGCGTGGCGGAGTTCAGCAGGGGCCAGGCGGGATAGGCGATCGTGTAGGCGAGGCCCCAGATCACCGTTCCATAGAAGGTGTAGAGCCACCAGCGCGGCAGCGGCGTGTTGAGTTCGCGGATGCCGTCCCATTCATGACCGGTCGTGGGAGTACCCGAGATTTCGTCTTTTTCGATTTTCGTAACCATGGGTCAATCCTCGGAATCATTCTGGAGGGGAATTCGGGCCACCTCCTCGTAAATGGTCTTTGAGCCGGGACGGAAAGCGAAGCCCACAACTCCGATGAAGAACAGGAACATCGCCAGAAGGCCCCAGCTGTCTGCGAGTTCACGCATGAAATTGTAATGCATGGCGATCACCTCGACATGTCGGCTTTGAAGGTTGAAAAATCGACCATGGTGCCAAGCACTTGGAGATAGGCAATCAGCGCATCCATCTCGGTGATGCGGGGATCTCCGTCGAAGTTACGGGCCACGGCCTTCGGATAGCGCTGAAGCAGGCCCTCGGTTTGCTCGCCGGTCGCCTGTGCCACGAGATCAGCCTCGGCGTTGTCGAGATCCTCGGGCCGGTACATGGCTCCGTTCCCGTTGTTGATGGTCAGGTTGAGTGCTGCGAGATTGCGGCCATAGCCCTTGGGGTCGATTTCCTTGGCGGACAGGAAGGCATAGCCGGGCATGATCGATTCAGGGACGACGTTGCGTGGGTTCGAGAGATGCTCGCGGTGCCACTCATCCGAATACTTGCCGCCGACACGTGCGAGATCCGGCCCGGTCCGCTTCGAGCCCCACTGGAAGGGATGGTCGAATTCGGACTCGGCGGCGAGGCTGTAATGGCCATAGCGTTCAACCTCGTCACGGAAGGGACGGATCATCTGGCTGTGACAGACGTAGCAGCCCTCGCGGATGTAGACATTGCGGCCCGCCAGCTCGAGCGGCGCGTAGGGTCGCATGCCCTCGACCTTTTCGATCGTATTCTGGAGGTAGAAGAGCGGAACGATCTGCACCAGGCCGCCCACCGTGACCAGGAGGAAGCTCAGAATCAGAAGCAGCGTGGCATTCTTTTCGATTGTTTCGTGTTTCATAGCGGCAGTATCCTTCTGCTCACGCCGGAGCCGAGACCATGCCCACGGGCTGGGACACGGGCTGGGCGCCTCGGATGGTGCGGTAGATGTTGTAGACCATGATCAGGGCGCCCACGAGGAACAGGGCACCTCCCATGGCGCGGATCACGTAGTAGGGATGCATGGCCTCGACTGTCTCGACAAAGGAGTAGGCGAGGAAGCCGTTAGCATCGTATTCGCGCCACATCAGGCCCTGCATGATGCCCGAGACCCACATTGCGGATGCGTAGATGACGATGCCGAGGGTCGCGAGCCACACGTGCCAGCTCACCAGGCGGAGGGAGTAGACCTCCTTGCGGCCCCAGAGACGTGGGATCAGGTGATAGAGCGCGCCCATCGAGATCATCCCGACCCAGCCGAGCGCTCCGGAGTGGACATGTCCGATGGTCCAGTCGGTGTAGTGTGAGAGCGAGTTGACGGACTTGATGGACATCATCGGCCCCTCGAAGGTCGACATCCCGTAGAAGGCGACCGAAATCACCATCATGCGCAGGACTGGATCTGTGCGGAGCTTGTCCCAGGCGCCGGAGAGCGTCATCAGGCCGTTGATCATGCCGCCCCAGGAGGGCATCCACAGCATGATCGAGAACACCATGCCGAGAGTCTGCGCCCAGTCAGGGAGCGCGGTGTAGTGGAGGTGGTGCGGCCCCGCCCAGATATAGAGGAAAATCAGAGACCAGAAATGCACGATCGACAGCCGGTAGGAGTAGACCGGCCGGTTGGCACGTTTCGGGATGAAGAAATACATCATGCCGAGGAAGCCTGCGGTGAGGAAGAAGCCCACGGCGTTGTGGCCGTACCACCATTGGGTCAGGGCATCCTGCACGCCCGAGAACAGCGCGTAACTCTTGGACCCGAACACTGAGACCGGGATCGAGAGGTTGTTCACGATGTGCAGCATCGCGATGGTCACGATGAAGGCGAGATAGAACCAGTTGGCCACGTAGATGTGGGGTTCCTTGCGCTGGAGCAGCGTGCCGAAGAAGACGAGAAAGTAAGCGACCCAGACAACCGTGATCCAGATGTCTATGTACCATTCGGGCTCGGCGTATTCGCGGCCCTCGGTCACCCCAAGCAGATAGCCCGTGGCAGCGAGGACGATGAACAGCTGGTAGCCCCAGAACACGAACCACGCCAGATTGCCCAGCGCCAGCCGTGTGCGGTTGGTGCGCTGGACGACGTAGAAGGAGGTCGTGAGCAGGGCGTTGCCGCCGAAGGCAAAGATCACCGCCGAGGTATGCAGCGGCCTCAGCCTGCCGAAATTGAACCATTCGAGATCGGGGTTCCAGGCGGGATAGGCAAGCTGGAGGGCGATGACGACGCCGACGAGCAGGCCCACGACACCCCAGAAGAGGGTGATGAGGGCGCCCCAGCGGACGATGTCGTCGTTGTAGCCCGAGGCGTCCGGTGCGGGCTGGCCGAAGCTGCGGGCCTTGAACACGAGGGCGAGGATCGCCGCTGCAGCAAAGATGAACATGTGGATGGCGAAGGGTGTGTCCTCCGCCTTGGCGCCCATGGTGATGGCCAGCAGGGCGAGCACGCCCCAGAGGCTCATCATGAGCATCGCGCCGCCCCCCGAGGGCGATGCCTGTTGAACGCGTGACTCAAGCCCCATGGGAGTCCCCTTTCTGACGATAATCCATGGTCAGCCATGGGGTTGCGGGACGATCCGGGCATTGACCTGGATCAATCGAGCAAGGAGCTTTGACCCGACTGGAGAAAATGCCGCAGGGACACGCTGTTAGGGGCGTCTCCGCCCGCGCCGAGCCACGGCAGGTCACGGCTTGATTCGCGGGCCGCGAGCGCCGATCATGCGGCGATGATCGGGCAATTGGGCATTCTGGCCGCCGGGTTGTGTTATCTCGGGGCCCTGTTCGCCGTGGCAAGCTATGGCGACCGCGTGTCGCTGCGTCAGACCACGCGGACGGGGCGGCCACTGATCTATGCCCTGTCGCTGGGCGTCTATTGCACATCTTGGACCTATTTCGGGAGCGTCGGCATTGCCTCGCGGTCCGGGCTGGACTTCCTGCCGATCTATCTGGGGCCGATTCTGGTCTTTGCGCTTGGATGGAAGCTGTTGCAGTCGATTGCGACCCTGACCAAGCGGCACAATATCGCCTCGATCGCCGATTTCCTGTCGGCCCGTTACGGCAAGAGCGAGGCGCTTGGTGCGCTGGTGACGGTGATCGCGGTGATCGGCATCGTTCCCTACATTTCGATCCAGCTCAAGGCGGTGTCGAGTTCGCTGCAGGTTCTGGTAGCGGAGCCCGCCTGGTCGCGCGCCCTTCTTCCGCCGTCCTCCGGGATCGATGGGCTGTCACTGCTCGTGGTGATGACCATGGGCATCTTTGCCATCCTGTTCGGCACCCGGCATATCGACACGACCGAGCATCAGGACGGCATGATTCTGGCGATCGCCGTGGAGTCGATGGTGAAGCTCGTCGCGTTCCTGGCTGTGGGCGTCTTCGTCGTGTTCGCCGTGATGGGTGGGATCGGGCCGTTCGTGGAACGGACGGGTTCGGATGCGCGTATCGCCGCCCTGTTTTCGGGAGGGCTCGATGGCGGCCAGTGGCTGACCATGACGCTGCTCGCGGGTTTTGCGGTGATCCTGCTCCCCCGGCAGTTTCATGTTGCGGCGGTTGAAAATGCAAGCCGCAGCGAAATCCGGCGGGCGGCGTGGCTGTTTCCGCTCTATCTGCTGGCCATCAACCTGTTCGTGATCCCGATCGCGGTCGCAGGCCTCCTGATGCTGCCTGCCGAGACCGATGGCGACACCTTCGTGCTTGCGCTGCCGGTCGCGGCCGAAAGCCCGGTTTTTGCGTTGATCGCTTTTCTGGGCGGGCTCTCGGCCTCCACGGCCATGGTGATCGTGGAGTGCATCGCCCTGTCGATCATGGTGTGCAACAATCTGGTGGTGCCGCTGCTGCTCCGCCGTCAGGTCGAGCGAGCGAGCGTTCATCAGGGCATGGGCGAGAGGCTCATCCTGATCCGGCGGCTGGCGATCATCTTCGTTCTGGCACTGGCCTATGCCTATTACCGGATGATCTCCAATTCGGCAGCGCTGGCGCAGGTGGGTCTTCTGTCCTTCGCGGCTGTGGCCCAGTTCGCACCCGCCTTCTTCGGTGGCCTGATGTGGAAGCGTGCGACGGCGCGTGGCGCGATGGGCGGCATTCTCGCCGGATTTGCCGTCTGGGTCTATACGCTGCTGCTGCCCTCCTTCGCGGACGCGGGCTGGATCGGGCGCGGCTTCGTCGAGGAAGGGCCGTGGGGACTTGGGTTCCTGAAGGCGCGCATGCTGTTCGCCATGGAATTCGACACGCTGACCCATGGCGTGGTTTGGAGCCTCTTCGCCAATGTTGCTGCCTATGTCGCAGGGTCCCTGACGCGTGCGCCCAGCCCGATCGAACGTATACAGGCCACAAGTTTCGTGGCG
This sequence comes from Hyphomicrobiaceae bacterium, assembly GCA_900298995.1. GTDB lineage: Bacteria > Pseudomonadota > Alphaproteobacteria > Rhizobiales > Aestuariivirgaceae > Aestuariivirga. Next base: position 80,047 of record OMIC01000026.1, read on the forward strand.
CGGGACATCCAGCCGGGGAGTGGGTCGGGTTTCCGGCTTTGGCGCACCGCGGTCACTGCGGAGCGGGTGGAAAGCATGGTTGCCCGCTATATCGGAGCGGACAGGGCGCGGGCTGCCTTTGCGGAGTTCCGGTCGCATCGGGACGAGGCGGTTGCGCGCAACGGCGAGGCCGACGTGCGGCTCATCCGCTTCGCCGAGCATCTCCTGGCCAGTGCCGTGGGCGTGGCCTCCGCGCGGCTTGCAATCGCCCTGATGCTGGAGCGGGGCTCGGCCCATGCGCGCGGCGCCATGAAGCTTCTCGATGACGCCTCCGCAGCCATTCAGCACAACCGCGATCTGCTGCAGTCGGCCATCGACAATGTTGATCAGGGGCTCGCGGTGTTCGAGCCCGGCATGACGCTGATCTGCTGGAACTCCAAGCTCGAGGCGTTTCTGGGTGCTGAGGCAGATGTCGCCCGGGTCGGTACGCCGATCACCGAGATCATGGAAGCCTTCATGGCCCGGACCGCGAGCGGCCGGGGAGCAGTCGATGAGCGTGTGCGTCGCATTGCGGTTTCACGCGACGTATTCCGCGAACGACTGCCGGATACCGGCCGGGTGCTGGAAGTGCGGGCCAGCCCCATGCCCGATGGCGGGGTGGTCGTGACCGTGATCGACGTCACCGACAGCGTGCTGGCGGCTGAGGAACTGCAACGGGTCAACGAGTCGCTTGAGCGGCGGGGGCGCGAGCGAACCGCCGAGCTTACCGACCTCAATGCCGCACTGGTTGCCGCGAAAGCCGAGGCCGATGCTGCCAATGTGTCCAAGACGAGGTTCATAGCAGCCGCGAGCCACGATATCCTCCAGCCCCTCAACGCCGCCCGCCTGTTCACCTCCACGCTCGTCGAACGCCTGAAGCGGTCGAAGGATGGCGAACTGGTGCGCAATGTCGACTCCTCGCTCGAAGCGGTGGAGGAGATCCTCTCGGCGCTGCTGGACATGTCGCGGCTCGATGCCGGGGCGATGAAGGCGGAGCCGTCGGTGTTCCGGATCGATGACATCCTGCAGGCGCTGGCGCTGGAGTTTGCGCCTGCCGCCCGGCGCAAGGGACTGGGCTTCCGGGTGATGCCCTGTGGCCTGAGCGTCACGGCCGACCGCCGTCTGTTGCGCCGCGTGCTGCAGAACTTCGTGTCCAACGCGATCAAGTACACGCGCGAGGGCCGGGTACTGATGGGCTGCCGCCGCCGCAACGGCCGGCTGGCGATCGAAGTCCATGACACGGGACCGGGCATTCCGGAGTCCAAGCGCGAATTGATCTTCGAGGAGTTCGAGCGGCTGTCGACCGGAGGCGATGGTCCGGCGGGGCTTGGACTGGGTCTATCCATCGTCGAGCGCATTGCCAAGGTGATGGATGCGCCGGTGACGCTGCGATCGATGCCCGGGCGGGGATCGGCTTTCGCCATCGAAGTTCCGCTTGGCGCAGCCGTAAGCATTGCGCTGCCTGCCAGGCCCCGGCGGGCGCGGCCACCGGCGATCGCCGCTGCCGTGCGGGTGCTGGTCATCGACAATGAGAAGCCAATTCTCGAGGGCATGGAACTGCTGCTTTCGGGGTGGGGCAACATCGTCCACACGGCGGCCGGGCTCGAGGACGCTATTGCGGAACTCGAGACGGCGGAGGGGAAGATCGACCTCATCCTTGCTGACTATCACCTCAACCGCGAGGACGGGATCTCGGTGATCCGGACGCTCAGGACGAGGGCGCGGCGGATGATCCCGGCCGTGCTGGTGACCGCCGACCGCAGCCCTGCGGTTGCCGATCTGGCGCTGGCCCATGACGTGCACGTGCTGCGCAAGCCCGTGAAGCCTGCGGCCCTGCGCGCCGCCATGGCGCATGTGGCAATCCGGGCTGAAACGTGAGGCCGGGGTGGTCGGATGGCCTTCTGACTCGGGTTGCCGGGTGCTAATCGAGTGGCATGACCTCGTCCCGGCTCATCCCGCTCATCATCGCGTCGGCGCTGTTCATGGAGAACATGGACTCAACCGTGATCGCGACCTCGCTGCCGGCAATGGCGAGGGATCTCGGAACGGACCCCATTGTCCTGAAACTGGCCTTCACCACCTATCTCCTGAGCCTCACCGTGTTCATTCCGGTGAGTGGATGGTTTGCAGACCGGTTTGGCGCGCGCCATGTGTTCCGGCTGGCGATTGCGATCTTCACCCTGAGTTCGATTGCCTGCGGGCTCGCGAGCTCGCTGGGCGAGTTGGTGGAGGCGCGCGGCCTTCAGGGGCTGGGCGGCGCCATGATGGTGCCAGTGGGGCGGATCATCCTGTTGCGCACGGTGCCGAAGTCGGAGCTGGTCGATGCGCTGGCCTGGCTCACCATTCCGGCACTGTTCGGGCCTCTGGTCGGTCCGCCGATCGGCGGGTTCATCACCGATACGATCGGCTGGCGCTGGGTGTTCTGGATGAACCTGCCTTTCGGTGTTGCAGCCATTGTGCTCGCCACACTGCTGATGCCGGACACCCGGGTGGAGCGGGTACCGCCGCTGGATCTCCGCGGCTTCGTCCTGTCGGGCATTGGGCTCTCGGCCTTCATATTCGGTCTGACGGTGATGGGGCGGGGGCTGCTTCCCGGGTGGACGCCGAGCCTGTTGATGGCGGCAGGCGCGGTGTTCGTCGGCCTCTATGTGCGTCACGCCCGGACCTCCGCTGATCCCATCCTCGATCTCCGTCTGCTCCGCATCGAGACGTTCCGGGCGGGGATCGTCGGCGGCAGCCTGTTCCGCATCGGCGTGGGTGCCGTGCCATTTCTGCTGCCGCTGATGTTCCAGCTTGCCTATGGCATGAGCGCGCTGGAGTCGGGGCTCATCACCTTCGTTGCGGCAGCCGGGGCCATCTCGATGAAAATTGGAGCGGCGCGCATGATCCGGCGCTTCGGGTTCCGGAAGCTGCTGCTGGTCAACGGCGTCCTTGCGAGCCTGTCGATGGCGGTGATGGGGTTGCTCTCCGCATCGACGCCCTATCTTCTCGCCGTCGCACTGTTGTTTGCGGGTGGCTTCCTGCGTTCGCTGCAGTTCACGGCGCTCAACGCCATGGCCTATTCGGACATTGACCATGCACAGACGAGCCACGCCACGAGTCTCTACACGGTCGTGCAGCAGCTGTCGCTGTCCATGGGTGTCGTGCTGGCGGCCTTCGTGATCGAGACGGCGCGATGGTTCCGCGCCGAGAGCACGCTGACGCCGATTGATTTCACCATTGCCTTCGCGGTTGTCGCGGCAGTCTCGCTGACCGCGGTCGTGCAATATGTGTCGCTGTCGTCCCGTGCGGGCGAAAGCGTCAGCGGCAACCGGGGGTGAAACGCCCGGTCGCCGGCTTGGTTCAGGCCATGCCCTTGTCGGAGAGCATCTGCTTCAGTTCGCCCGACTGGAACATTTCCATCATGATGTCCGCGCCGCCCACGAATTCGCCCCGGACATAGAGCTGCGGGATGGTCGGCCAGTTGGTGTAGTCCTTGATGCCCTGGCGAAGTTCGTTGGACTCGAGCACGTTGATGCCCTTGAACGGCACGCCGAGGTGCTGGAGGATCTGCACGGAGCGTCCCGAGAAGCCGCACATCGGCATGTCGGGAGTGCCTTTCATGAACAGCACCACGCCGTTGCTCTTCACTTCATTGTCGATCCACTGGTTGATGTCGGTCATGTTCAGTCCTCCGGGGTGCTTGTCTGTAATGCGAGGGCATGGAGTTCGCCGCCCATGCGGCCCTTGAGGGCGGCATAGACCAACTGGTGCTGCTGGACGCGGGATTTTCCCTTGAATGCGGCAGAGACGACATTGGCGGCATAATGATCTCCGTCGCCCGCAAGGTCGCGGATCGTGACGACGGCATCGGGGAGCGCCTCCTTGATGAAGCGTTCGATATCGGCGGCGGACATGGCCATGGCGGTGTTCCCCTTAAAGCTCGCCTGCCATGTAGGCCGGGAACCAGCCTTCATGCGCGGCGCGCAGATCAGCAACCGATATAGAGGGACCACCGGCGATGTTCAACGTGGCCGCCGAGGTCACCGTGCCGATCTCGACGGCGGGGACAGAGGCCGCACGGGCCGCGGCCAGAACCGTCCCGGCATCGGAGGTGGTGACCACATACCGCGCCTGGTCCTCGCCGAAGAGCTGTCGGTGGTCGAGGGCGGCAAGGCTGGCGCCGAGCCCCGAGGCGAGTGCCATTTCGATCACCGCCAGCGCAAGTCCGCCATCGGAGATGTCATGGACGGCCGTCACCGCCTTGCGGCGGATCATCTGGCGGACAAGGTCGCCGTTGCGTCTCTCGATCGCGAGATCCACCGGCGGCGGTGCGCCATGCTCACGGCCGAGCGCCTCGCGCAGATAGATCGACTGGCCCAGATGGCTTCCGTGACCACCGATCAGGATGATAGCCTCGTCCGCCGCCTTGAAGGGGATGGTAGCCATGCGGCTCAGGTCAGGGATAAGCCCGACGCCACCAATTGCGGGGGTGGGCAAGATCGCCTGTCCGTTGGTCTCGTTGTAAAGCGAGACGTTGCCGGAGACGATGGGAAATTCGAGGGCCGTGCAGGCCGCCGACAGCCCCTGGATGGCGCGCACGAACTGGCCCATGATCTCGGGCCGCTCGGGGTTGCCGAAATTCAGGTTGTCCGTGATGGCAATGGGATCGGCGCCGACCGCAGTGAGATTGCGCCAGCATTCGGCGACGGCCTGCTTGCCCCCCTCGAAGGGGTCCGCCTCGACGTAGCGCGGCGTGACGTCGGTGGAGACGGCGATGGCCTTGTTGCCCCGGATGCGGACGACACCCGCGTCGCCCCCCGGGATCTGCGCGGTGTTGGAGCCGATCAGGCTGTCATACTGTTCCCAGACCCAGCGACGCGAGCACATCTCGGGCGAACCGACGATCTTCAGGATGGCCGCCCGCAGATCCTCCGGTGGCGGAACATCGCCCAGTGCGGCAGGCGTCTTCGGCTCGACCCAGGGACGGTCATATTCCGGCGCCTGGTCGCCCATCTGCTTGATGGGGAGATCAGCCATCACCTCGCCATGGTGCTTGATAACGAAGCGCAGCGTGTCGGTGGTCTTCCCGACAATCGCAAAATCAAGGTCCCATTTGCGGAAGATGGCCTCGGCCTGCTTTTCCTTCGCGGGGTCAAGCACCATGAGCATGCGCTCCTGGCTTTCCGAGAGCATCATCTCATAGGCCGTCATGCCGTCTTCGCGGCAGGGCACCTTGTCGAGATCGAGTTCGATGCCGAGGTCGCCCTTGGCGCCCATCTCGACGGCGGACGAGGTGAGGCCCGCAGCGCCCATGTCCTGAATGGCGATGACAGCACCAGACGCCATGAGTTCGAGACAGGCCTCGAGCAGGCACTTCTCGGTGAATGGATCGCCCACCTGAACGGTTGGTCGCTTTTCCTCGGCCTTGCCGTCAAATTCCGCAGACGCCATGGTGGCGCCGTGGATGCCGTCACGCCCCGTCTTGGCGCCGAGATAGACGACCGGCAGCCCGACGCCCCTTGCCTTGGAATAGAAGATTGAATCAGCGCGCGCCAACCCCACCGCCATGGCGTTGACCAGAATGTTGCCATTGTAGCGCGGGTGGAAGTTCACCTCGCCACCGATGGTGGGAACCCCGAAGGAATTGCCGTAGCCGCCGATGCCATGCACCACACCCGACACGAGATGCCGGGTCTTGGGGTGAGAGGGTGCGCCAAAGCGCAGGGCGTTCATCGCCGCGATGGGCCGTGCGCCCATGGTGAAGACGTCGCGGAGGATTCCGCCCACGCCCGTTGCCGCCCCCTGATAAGGCTCGATGAAAGAGGGGTGATTGTGGCTTTCCATCTTGAAGACGATCGCATCGCCATCGCCGATGTCGATGACGCCCGCATTCTCGCCAGGTCCCTGGATGACACGGGGCCCTGTGGTGGGCATGGTCTTCAGCCATTTCTTCGATGACTTGTAGGAGCAGTGCTCATTCCACATCGCCGAGCAGATGCCGAGCTCGGTCAGCGTCGGTTCGCGGCCGAGCAGCTTCACGAAGCGGTCGTATTCTTCAGGCTTGAGGCCGTGCTGCCTGACGAGTTCCGGGGTAATCGTGGTATTGTTGGCGAGGGTCATGCGTGCCTTCGTATTCCGCTTCAAGCCGCCAGCAGGCTTTCGAACAGCGGCCGGCAGTCGGTCCTGCCGTGCAGCGGCTCGATCATGTTCTCGGGGTGAGGCATCATGCCGATGACCGTGCCGGTCTCATTCATGATGCCGGCGATGTCATTCATGGCGCCATTGGGATTGGTGCCCTCAGCGTAGCGGAAGACGACACGGCCCTCGCCTTCGAGGCGTTTCAGCGTCTCGGTGTCGCAGATGTAATTGCCTTCGCCATGAGCCACCGGACAAGATACGATCGCGCCTGTCTGCATGCGGTTGGTAAAGAAGGTGCGATTGTTTTCGACCGTCAGTCTCACCTGGCGGCAGACGAAGCGCAGGCCCGCGTTGCGGACCAGGGCGCCGGGAAGCAGGCCGGCCTCGGTTATGATCTGAAAGCCGTTGCAGACACCGAGAACCCTGAGGCCTGCGGCTGCGCGGGCCTTGATGGCCTGCATGATGGGCGAGCGCGCGGCGATTGCGCCACAGCGCAGGTAGTCGCCGTAGGAGAAGCCACCCGGGACAACCACGAGGTCAACGGAGGGCAGTTCTGTCTCGGCATGCCAGACCGCAACCGGCCGCTGTCCGGTCACGGTTTCGAGCGCCAGCATCATGTCACGCTCACGGTTGATGCCGGGGAATACGACGACGGCGGATTTCATGGAGCGGCGCGCCTTTAGGTCAAGTCGATGTCGTAATTCTCGATCACGGTATTGGCGATGAGTTTCTCGCACATCGCCTTGACCTGTTCCCGGGCCCGGACCTTGTCGGTTTCCGCAAGGTCGATTTCGAAATACTTGCCCTGCCGCACGTCACCGATGCCTGAGAATCCGAGATGGCCCAGCGCGCCCGCAATTGCCTTGCCCTGGGGATCAAGAACGCCGGTCTTGAGTGTAACCCTGATCTTCGCCTTCATCAGTGAAGGTCCGATTTCACGAGCTTTGGCTTCGAACGTTCGGGCTTCTCGCCCTCGGCGATGATGCCGAGGCGGCGGGCAACTTCCTGATAGGCCTCGATGAGGCCGCCCATGTCGCGACGGAAGCGGTCCTTGTCGAGCTTGTCCTGGGTCTTGATGTCCCACAGCCGGCACGAGTCGGGGCTGATCTCGTCGGCGAGCACGATGCGCATCATGTCATTTTCGTAGAGCCTGCCGAACTCCACCTTGAAGTCCACGAGCTTGATGCCGATGCCGAGGAACAGGCCCGAGAGGAAATCATTGATGCGAATGGCCATGTGCATCATGTCGTCGATTTCCTGGGGCGAGGCCCAGTTGAAGGCGGTAATGTGTTCCTCGGAGACCATGGGGTCGCCGAGCTGGTCGTTCTTGTAGTAGAATTCGATGATCGAACGGGGCAGGGGGTGGCCTTCCTCGAGGCCCAGCCGCTTGGCGAGGGAGCCGGCCGCCACATTGCGCACGACAACTTCAAGAGGCACGATCTCGACTTCGCGGACGAGTTGTTCGCGCATGTTGAGCGAGCGCAGGAAGTGCGTGGGAATGCCGAGTTCGTTGAGCCGCGTGAAGATGAACTCTGAGATGCGCTGGTTGAGGACACCCTTGCCCTCGATCACGGCCTTCTTCTGGGCGTTGAAAGCGGTGGCGTCGTCCTTGTAATGGACGATGATCGTGCCGGGCTCGGGACCTTCATAGAGGATCTTGGCCTTGCCTTCGTAGATCCGGGTGCGCCTGCTGTTCATCTGGAGTATCCTCGTCAAGTCCCTTATCCACCCCGCCGGGTTTAGCCCCGGCGGGCCGTCTTTGCCAGTTCTGTCATGAAATCAGGGCAGTCTATCCCCAACACTGG
>OMIC01000027.1 GCA_900298995.1 Hyphomicrobiaceae bacterium
CGATGAGCCCCCGCCGCCCGAGCCAGATATGCGCCCCGGCGCGGTTGATGCCGCTCCGGCGCTGGTTGCAAGGCCCTCACCGAGATTTTCGGCAAATCCGCCATCCCCGCCCCAGCCATGACGGCCTGCATACCATGCCGGACCCGCCGCACCCGCAGCGGCAGCAGCCGCGAGAACGGCTGCAAATTTTGCGTTCCACGCGTTCGCGCAATCCAGTGCCATCGCATAGGGCAGATAGCGTTCGAACAGCTCCGGAGTCTTCTCCGGCGGATGCAGCACATTGAGACGGTCTTCCTCGGCGGTCGACAGATAGAGGCGGAAGCCCTCGATCTGGTCGAGGATCTGCCGGCCCTGCACCGTGGGCGCGCGCAGCAGGTGATAGAAGAGCACGTTCAGCAGGCCCATCAGCACGGCGGCGCCTGCCAGCACATAGAGTGCCGGTGATTCATCGCCGTTGAGGAACATGGAGATCGGTACCGCGAGGCCGCCGCCGATGAAGGGAATGAGAAACAACAATCCCGCCAGTGACGAGATCTTCCCCCACAGCTTGCGCGCCGTGAACAGGCCCCGGATCGCAGCCCATCCGATGGAGATGACGATACCCCACCAGACTGCCATCCAGCCCAGGGCGACCAGCTCCGCACTGCCAGACTGATCCGCCAGCAGGAGGGCGCCGCCCAGCAGGAAGATCAGCGACAGCGCCAGCCCCGCCGCAAACCACATGAGATTTCGCCGGAACAGGGTTTCTTCATATTCATCGGCCAGTGCTGTCTCGAGAGCATTGCGCGCCGCACGCACTGCCACGTGGTTCGACTGCCTCAGTTCCGTATTGCCCGGCGGCAGCGCCAGGAACAGCGCACGCTCGGATGCCGTGAGTGTCGCTCCGGCCATACCCTCCGTCTTGGTAATGGCAAAGCCGTCATCGTCGTCATCCGAAATTCTCAGCCAGCCCTTTACGGCCAGCCCCACCAGAGCAGCCGCAAAGCCCCTGTCGTCTGCTCCATATGTCCGGACGAAGCGCACCGCCGCCGGGCCCATGGCCTTGGGCGGCGAAAATATCGGAATGATCGTGCCCTTCGCGGGGTCACGGCCCACCCGGTTCCAGACCATGACAAAATAGAGGCCGACGGTCACGAGACCTAATCCCAGAACGAAGAACCCGGCATTGTCGGACATCCACCAGCCAAGCTCCTGGCTTGTCTCTGGAGCCGTGACGATGCCCTTCTGCCAGGCCACCGCCACAGTGAAACCCTCTCCGGGTGCCAGCGTGCGGGTGGTCACGGCCTCGAAGTTATTGCCGCGCGCGTCCAGGACGGCTGCATCCGTGCCGGTTGCGCCTGCGACCCCTGTATAGAAGGCCTGCCGGGAAATCTGCGCGCCTGTCGGAAGCTGGATGATGGCGCGTGCCTCGAGAATGGGCAGTGTCCAGCCATTGCCGGTCACGTTCCAGTAGAGTTCGTCGAAGTCCGTGAAGAAGCCGATCTGCCGCGTCGTCCTGTAGCTGATCCCGTAGCGATGCAGGCCGGGCTCGAGCAGCACGTTCTTCTCGCCGATACGGATGCGCGTGCCATTGCTGAGGTCCTCCAGCACATAGGGCTCGGCCCTGCCGTCGCGGCTGACACTCTCCACCGCGAAGCCGACCCGAACCCGTTGTCCCGTGCGATCCGTGTAGGTGGTCGGAAAGTCGCGCAAGATGCCGCGCTTGATCTTCCGGCCCTCAGCAGCCACCACAATCGTCTCGCGCACCAGCAGCGAGGCATCGGCATTGACCGTCACGTCGCTCACGAAAGAGGTGATGCGCTCTTCGGCCTGTGCCGGTGCGGCGATCGCCAGCAACAGGCCAATCGCGAATGCGAGAAGCCGGCGCATCTCAGCGCGTCTTGAAGTCCACTTTCGGAACCTCGCGGGCTGCCGCATCCCCGATCTCGAAGAACTCCGCCTTCTGGAACTTGAACTGCGTCGCCACGAGATTGCTGGGGAAGCTCTCGATCATGGTGTTCAGGTTGCGCACCGCCCCGTTGTAGTAGCGCCGCGACATCTGGATCTCGTCCTCGATGTGGGCGAGCTTGTCCTGCAGGTCGCGGAAATTGGCATCCGCCTTGAGCTCCGGATAGGCCTCGGCAATTGCAAAGAGGCGGCCCAGCGCCTGGCTCATGGCCTGGCCGATGGCGGACTGCTCCCCGACCGTTCCCCCGGCAATGGACTTGGCCCGCAACTCCGCAATGTCGCGGAACAGCTTGTCCTCATGAGAGGCATAGCCCTTCACGGTTTCGATGAGGTTCGGAATGAGGTCGGCGCGGCGGCGCAGCTGCACGTCAATGCCGCTCCAGCCTTCAGCCACCAGGTTCTTGTTGCGGACGAGCGCGTTGTAGGCCCAGACGAGATAGGCCGCGATCGCAATCACGAGGCCGAGAAGCGTGTAACCGATCATGCACCTGCCCTCCCTTGCCCAAACGGCCACGTTATATGGGGGCCCGTGGCAGGGAATTCAAGTCCTGGTGGTCAGTGTGAAGGGGCGGTCATGACTCAGCGACGGAATGCGGCGTCGAGTTTCTGCTACCTTTGCCAGATCTATCTCTGACATCACAATCCCTGGTTCTTCGCCGCCATCGGCAAGCACCACGCCCCACGGATCGACGATCAGCGAGTGACCGTAGCATTCCGCCCCGCCGGCCAGCGTGCCGCACTGGCCGGGTGAGATCACATAGGCCGCGTTCTCGATGGCCCTCGCCCGCTGCAGCACATGCCAGTGCGCCCTGCCGGTGACCCGGGTGAAGGCGGCGGGCGCGGCCAGCATTTCTGCGCCCGCCTGCGCATGGCTCCGGTAAAGATGCGGAAAGCGGATGTCATAGCAGATCGAGAGTCCCAGCAATCCACCGGCGCAGGGCGTGATCACAGCCGTGCTGCCTGGTGCGATGGTGGCCGATTCACGGTAGCTGCGGCCCTCGCCGAGGTCGATGTCGAAGAGATGGATCTTGTCATAGCGCGCGAGGATTGTGCCCTCGGGCGACAGCATAAAGCTGCGGTTGAAGATGCGGCCGTCGGGCGCCTTCACCCCGACCGATCCGATCAGCAGCCAGATGCGCAGGTCTTTCGCGAGGTCTTGGAACACCGGCAGGGCGGGATGGTCTGCCTCGGCATGGGCAACAGGAAACATCTTGCCGTCGCGCGTGTCGAGTCCCGCGCAGTATTCGGGCGTTGCCACGAAGCTGGCACCCCGGCTTGCCGCCTCGCGGATCATCGTGGCCAGCACGGCGAGGTCGTGACGGAGATCGGGCGTGGCGGTGGACTGGATGCAGGCAGCGGTGAAGCGCATGGCGGTCTTCTAGCTCATGGCACGTCAAGCGTGAAGAAGGACTGGATGATGTTGAGCGAACTGCGCGCCGCAAGGCAGGTCATCCATTCCTCCATCTCGGTTGTCCAGTCGGGAATGGCCAGTACCGCCAGCCGCCCGTCGGGCGTGAGCTCGCCTTCCGACATGATGGCGAGGCCCAGTCCCTGGGCTGCCGCCTCGCGCGCCGCCTCGCGGCTTTCGATTTCAATCGTCGTTGAAAGGGCGAGGCTGCGCCGCGCCGCCTCGGTCAGCAGCAGGTGCCGTGTCATCGAGCCATCCTCGCGCAGGATCAGCGGCAGCTTCATCAACTCGGTAAAGCGGATGGTCTTCAGCCGCGCGAGCTGCGAGCTGCGCTGCACCACCGCCACCAGCCGGTCGCTGCGGAGCTTGCGTGCGAGAAATCGGGCCTCCGCCGGGCGCTCTGCGGTGACGGCGATGTCGATGGAGAAGTCCTCCAGCCGCTTGAGGAGCTGTGCTGAATTGCCGGTAACCAGCCGCACCGCCAGCTTGGGGTGGCGCACGCGGAAACGCGCCAGTGCCGGAAGAATATGGACAGCCGCATCGGCGCCGATGGTGAGCTGGCCTTCCTCCAGCCTGCGGCCCCGTGCCAGAAGCTCGGCGGCCTGGGCCTCCGCCTCGAACTGGCGCTCGGCGATGGCAAACAGCTTGCGGCCCATCTCGGTGAGCGCCACCCCCGAGGCCGCGCGGGTGAACAGCTGCACGCCGTAGCCTTCCTCCAGCTTGCGCACATGGTCGGAGACGGCAGGCTGGGTGAGACCCAGCGCTCCGGCTGCGCGTGAGAAGCCGCCGTGGACGGCGACGGCATGAAAGGCCTTGAGCTGGGCGTGTCGCATATCGTTCAAACTTATGGATTACATAAGAACATACGATTTGACTGATACAGGTCAAGCCGTCATTTTCCCGGCCAACGACGAGGATGCTCCCATGGACAAACCGACCCAGCGCTTCAACGGCCCGCCCGGCCAGGAAGACATGCCCTATCTGCTGACCCCCGGCCCGCTCACCACTTCGCGTGGCGTGAAGGCCGCCATGCTGGCCGACTGGGGTTCGCGTGATGTCGAGTTCCGCCGCGTGGTGGCTGAGATCCGCAAGGGTCTCCTCGGTCTCGCCGGATGTGACGAATCCTACGAATGCGTCATCATGCAGGGCTCTGGCACCTTCGCCATCGAAGCCGCGCTCGGCGCCTTCTGCCCGAAGGATGATGCCAAGACGCTGGTCGTCGCCAATGGCGCCTATGGCGATCGTGCTGCCGCGATCCTCGCCCGCCTCGGCCGCCCCGTCAGCAAGATCGACAAGGGCGACAGCGCTGCCCCCTCGGCAGAGGATGTGGCCCAGGCGCTTGATGCCGATCCGGCCATCAGCCATGTCTGGATCATCCACTGCGAAACTACCTCGGGCATTGTAAACCCGATCACGGCGGTCGCGCGCGAAGTGAAGCGCCGCGGCAAGACCTACATGGTTGATGCCATGTCATCCTTCGGTGCGCTGCCGCTCGACATGGGCGATGGCATCGACGTCATGGTGTCCTCTTCCAACAAGTGCATCGAAGGCGTTCCTGGCTTTTCCTATGTGCTGGTCAAACGCGACATGCTGCTCGCCTCGAAGGGCATGAGCCACTCGGTCGTGCTCGATCTCTACGAACAATGGAAAGGGCTCGAAGCCAATGGCCAGTTCCGCTTCACGCCGCCCACCCATGCGCTCGTCGCCTTCCATCAGGCCATGGCCGAACACGCCGAGGAAGGTGGCGTCGCGGCCCGCGGCCGGCGCTATGCCGGAAATGCGCGAATCCTGATCAAGGGCATGCGCGACATGGGCTTCACGACACTGCTCTCCGACAATGAGGCAGGCCCGATCATCCAGACATTCCTCACGCCCCGTGATCCCAATTTCGACTTCGAGCAGTTCTATGAGGACCTGCGCCGCCGGGGCTTCGCCATCTATCCCGGCAAGCTCACGAAGCGCCCGAGCTTCCGGATCGGCACCATCGGCAAGGTCGATGAGCGGGTGATGCAGGCCGTGCTCGCCGCCATTCGAGAGGTGCTGGCCGGCATGAAGGTCACCGATCTCCGTCCCCTGGAGGCGTGAGACGCGCATGAAGACCATCACCGTCAATGGCCGCAGCTACAACTGGCCGTCTGCTCCGCTCGTCGTCATCTGCTGCGATGGCAGCGAACCGGCCTATATGGAAGTCGCCATGCAGGCCGGCCTCATGCCGAACCTCCAGCGCATCATCGCCAGGGGCGAGAACCGCCGCGGGCACTCCGTCATCCCCAGCTTCACCAATCCCAACAACCTGTCCATCGTCACCGGACGCCCGCCCGTCGTGCATGGGATCTGCGGAAACTATCTCATCGATCCGGCCACCGGCCAGGAAACCATGATGAACGATCCGAAATGGCTGCGCGCCCCAACCATCTTCGAGGCTTTCCAGAAAGCGGGCGCGCGCATTGCCATGGTCACCGCCAAGGACAAGCTGCGCCTGCTGCTCGGCAAGGGCCTCGTGTTTGACGGCACGGCAGTGGCCTTCTCCTCCGAGAAGGCCGACAAGGTCACGCTCGCCGAGAATGGCATCGCCGATGCCTGCGCACTGGTCGGCATGGGGGTTCCGGATGTCTATTCGGCCGAGCTCTCGGAATTCGTCTTCGCAGCCGGCGTCAAGCTGCTCTCCGGTTTCCGACCAGACCTGATGTATCTCTCGACCACCGACTACGTGCAGCACAAATATGCACCCGGCTCAGATGGCGCCAATCGCTTCTATGCCATGATGGACCGCTATCTGGGGCAACTCGATGCGGCGGGCGCCATCATCGTCATCGTTGCCGACCACGGGATGAAGGACAAGCATCTCGCCAGCGGCGAGCCTGATGTGCTCTATCTTCAGGATGTGCTCGACAAGGCCTTCGGGTCCGGCAAGACCAAGGTGATCCTGCCGATCACCGATCCCTATGTCGTCCATCACGGTGCGCTTGGCAGCTTCGCCACCGTCTATGCCTATGGTCCTGAGGTCAGCGACGTGATGGCAGTGATCGCGCGTCAGGATGGCATCGACGCCGTGCTCGACCGCAAGACGGGCTGCGCGCGTTATGAATTGCCGGAAGACCGCATGGGCGATGTCATCGTCGTTTCCGGTGGCCCTGCGGGCTCGAAGGTCATCGGCACCTCGCGCGAGAAGCATGATCTCTCGGGTCTCGACGAGCCGCTGCGCTCGCATGGCGGGCTGACCGAGCAGGAAATCCCCGTCATCGCCAACCGCAAGTTCAAGAACGCACCGGAAAGGCTTCGCAACTTCGATGCCTTCGCCCTTGGCTGCAATCACATCATGGAGAGCTGACATGAATGCCCCCCAGACCAAGCGTCCGGTGATCACCGAGTCCATGCGCATCGGTGGCCGCAAGGTCAGTGCCGATGGCGTGGTTCCGGTTCACTATCCCTACACCAACGAGATCATCGGCACCGTTCCGGCGGGTCGCGCCGAACATGCGGCCGAGGCCTTCGCCATTGCCAAGGCCTACAAGCCGAAGCTCACGCGCTATGAGCGCCAGCAGATCCTGTTCCGGACCGCCGAATTGATCCGCGACCGCAAGGACATGCTCTCCGACCTGATCACGCTCGAGCTTGGCCTGTCCAAGAAGGATTCGCTCTATGAGGTGGGTCGAGCCTATGACGTCTATTCGCTGGCTGGCCAGCTCTGCATTCTCGATGACGGTCAGATCTTCTCCTGTGATCTGACGCCCCAGGGAAAGCCGCGCAAGATCTTCACCAAGCGTGAACCGGTCGGCGTGATTTCTGCCATCACGCCCTTCAACCATCCGCTCAACATGGTCTCGCACAAGGTGGCTCCGGCGATTGCCACCAACAACTGCGTGGTCTGCAAGCCGACCGAACTGACGCCGCTCACCTGCGTGGCGCTGGCCGACATTCTCTATGAGGCAGGCCTGCCGCCCGAGATGTTCCAGGTCGTGACCGGATGGCCGGACGACATCGGCAATGAGATGGTGACCAATGCCGATATTGACGTCATCACCTTCACGGGCGGTGTGCGCGTGGGCAAGATCATCGCCGCCAAGGCCGGGTACCGGCGTGCTGCTCTGGAACTCGGCGGCAATGACCCGCTGATCATTCTCGACGATCTCTCCGACAGCGACCTCGACAAGGCGGCGGAACTCGCCGCCGCCGGAGCGACCCGAAATTCAGGCCAGCGCTGCACAGCCGTGAAGCGCATTCTCGTGCAGGAGCGGATTGCCGACAAATTCGTGGAGAAGGTAGTTGCCAGGGCGAAGGCCATCAAGTTCGGCGACCCGATGGACCCCGCAACCGACCTCGGCACCGTGGTGCATGAGGAGGCAGCCCGCACCTTCGAGGCGCGCGTCCACAAGGCGGCAGAGCAGGGTGCGAAGGTGCTCTATGATCCGGGACGCAGGGGCGCGCTGCTTCCGCCCATCACGGTTGATTTCGTGCCGCACCAGTCGGAACTGGTCTTCGAGGAGACCTTCGGTCCCATCGTGCCCATCGTGCGGGTGCCCAATGACGATGCCGAGGTCATCCGCATTTCCAATTCGACGCCCTTCGGCCTGTCCTCGGGCGTCTGCACCAACAATCTCGGCCGCATCACGAAGTTCATCGAAGGCCTGAACGTCGGCACGGTCAACATCTGGGAAGTGCCCGGCTACCGCATCGAGATGTCGCCTTTCGGCGGAATCAAGGACTCCGGCAATGGCGTCAAGGAAGGCGTCATGGAAGCGATGAAGTTCTTCACCAATGTGAAGACCTGGTCGCTGCCCTGGCCGCAGTGACGCTCAGCCGAGCCTTTCGGCCCGCAGCACCTGGCGGATCGAGGCGGCCGTCTTGTCGACGATCTCGGTGAGTTCAGCATCGCTCGCATTGTAGGGCGGGGCGAGGATCACCACGTCGCCGTTGATGCCATCGACATTGCCGCCGACCGGATAGCAGATGAGCCCATTCTCGAAGGCCTGCTGGCGCACCTTCATGAACAGCTTGCGTTCGCCGTCGAACGGCGCCTTGCTGTCGCGATCGGCCACCAGTTCGATGGCCTGGAAGTAGCCGCGGCCACGGATGTCGCCGACAGCGGCGATGTCGCGGGTGGCGTCCGCCAGCATGGCGCGGAACGGCTGCTCCATGGCGGCGACGCGCTCGACCAGCCTCTCGCGCGCGACGATCTTCTGCACCGCGACGCCGGCAGCGCAGCAGGCCGTGTGGCCGGTGAAAGTATGTCCTGTCATCGGCGCGCCATGCCTGCCATGAATGGCGTCGGCCACCTTGTCGGTATAGATTGCGGCGCCAAGCGGCAGATAGCCGGCGGCAAGGCCCTTGGCCACCGACATGATGTCGGGTTCGACGCCATCGCGTTCAAGCGCCCGCCAGCTGCCCGTGCGGCCTGCGCCGCACATCACCTCGTCGGAAATCATCAGGACGCCATGGCGGTCGCAGATCTCGCGCACCCGCTTCGCATAGCCAGGCGGCGCGGGAACGCAGCCACCGGCAGCGCCGACAACGGGTTCGAAGATGAAGGCACAGATCTTCTCCGGTCCGAGGCGCAGGATTTCAGCTTCAAGTTCCTGTGCGCAGGCCTCGCCTGCCGTCTCGGCTGTCGCGCCCGCCACCGGGCGATAGGCATTGGCAGGTGACAGGCGCGAGACGTCGAGCAGGGAACCCTCGAAGGCGCGCTTGCGCTCGAGAAAGCCCGAGACGGAGAGCGCGCCCAGCGTGTTGCCATGCCAGGAGCGTTCGCGCGCGATGAAGCGGCGGCGGCTCATCTCGCCGCGCGCGGCGTGATATTGCAGGGCCAGTTTGAGGCAGGACTCCACCGCCTCGGAGCCGCCGGTGACATAAACCATGTGGTTCAGCGTGCCGCCGCAGCGTTTGCGGATGATGTCGGTGAGCTCTTCCAGTGCATCCGAAGAGAAGTTGTAGCGGTAGCCATGGGCGATGCGGTCGAGCTGGTCCTTGATGGCATCATTCACCTCCGCGCTGGCGTGCCCGATGCAGTAGACGGCCGGCCCCCCCGAGCCGTCGATGTACTGCTTGCCGGTGGCGTCATAGACGTAGCTACCCCTGGCCCAGGCGACTTTCGGAAGATCGCCGGTGGAATGGATGTGCTTGGGAAGAGCCGCGGAGGACATGAGGGTTGCGCCTTGCTTTGGAGGTGACGGACGGCCAAACTCTTACCACTCAACACAGAGGCTCGGCAAACCGGTGAAGACCGTCTTCGATGAGCTGCAAGCCACCCATGCCCCCCGCGACTTCATCGTCTCGGGCAGGCCCCAGCCCATTCCCGAGACGCCCGAGCGGATCGGCATGCTGCTGGAGGGCGTGCGGCGGCTGGGCGGTCCGGTGATCGCCCCGCCACCCATCGGGGAGGAGACCCTCGCCCGCGTGCATGAGCCGCGTTATCTGCGCTTCCTTGCCACGCTGTGGGAGCGCTGGCAGCGTCTGCCCGATGCCGCCCCCGGTCCGGTACCCAATGTCTTCGCGCTGGGCCGGGCCAGCCTGCCGCCGCCCGGCTATCCCGACAGTGTCGTCGGCCAATGTGGCTGGCATCTCGGCGATGGCTCCTGCCCGGTGACAGCGGAGACCTATCAGGCCGCGCGCGCCAGCGCCTCGACTGCAGCATGGGGCGCTCAACTCCTGCTTGATGGCGAACGGGTGGCCTATGCGCTCTGCCGCCCGCCGGGGCATCATGCCGCTGCCGACCTGGCAGCCGGCTTCTGCTATCTCAACAACGCCGCCATTGCGGCCGCATGTCTGACGGCTGGCGGACGCCGCACCGCCATCCTCGACATCGACGTCCACCACGGCAATGGCACGCAGGCCATCTTCTACGACCGCAGCGATGTGCTGACCGTCTCGATCCATGCCGACCCGCGCCGCTTCTACCCCTTCTTCTGGGGCTATGCCGAGGAACGGGGCCGGGGCCCCGGCGAAGGTTTCAACCTCAATCTTCCGCTCGCGCGTGGAACCGATCTCAGAGCCTATTGCGCCGCGCTCGATGTGGCGCTGGCGCGGCTTGCGGATTTTGCACCCGATGTCCTGGTGCTGGCGGCGGGCCTCGACATTGCAATCGATGATCCGTTCCGGGGCTTTGCCATCGCCACGCCGGACTTCACCGAGATCGGGCGGCGAATCGCGGGGCTCGGGCTTCCCTTGCTCATCGTCCAGGAGGGCGGCTATCCCTCGCCCAATCTGGGCGCCAATCTCGAGGCGCTGCTGCAGGGGCTGCTGTCATGACACTCACGCTCAGGCCGATGCGGGCGGCAGAGGCGGATGCCGTGGCGGACATGGTGCAGGGCCTAGCCGGGCACATCGGCCAGGGGGTGGTGGCGAAGCTCACGGGTCCCGGCCTGCGCGCGGCGGCGGACCTGATCGATGTGGTCGTGGCGGAGGAACATGGCCGGCTGATCGGCGCCTGCCTCGGGCTCATGACCTTTTCGACCTGGCGGGGCGCGCGCGGTCTCTACGTCGTCGACCTCTACGTCGAGCCCGCAGCGCGCGGCCGCAACATCGGCCAGCGCCTGCTGCGCTGCACGGCGCAACGCTTTGCGGCGCGCGGGGCCGAATTCATCAAGCTCGAGGTCGACGAATCCAACAGCGGCGCCCAGCGTTTCTATGCACGGCTCGGCTTCGCCAAGAAGACGCAAGACAGGCTCCACATTCTGGAGCAGGATGGGCTGACGGCATTGACTGCAAGTGGAGGAGAAACATGACGATCAAGCGCGTAGGCCTCATCGGTGTCGGCCTCATGGGCCATGGCATCGGCAAGAACATTCTGGCGAAGGGCTATCAGCTCACCGTGATGGCGCACCGCAACAGGGCTCCGGCGGAGGATCTCATCGCCAGGGGCGCGCAGGAGCGCAACAATCCGCAGAGCCTCGCCCGTGACTGCGACATGGTGATCCTGTGCGTCACCGGCACGCCGCAGGTCGAGCAGATCGTCTACGGCGAATACGGTCTGCTGGGCGCCATGCGCGAGGGCCTGATCATCGCCGACTGTTCGACCGCGGAACCGGACTCGACGGTGAAGATTGCCGCCGATGTCGCGGCCAAGGGCGGGCATTTCGTCGACACGCCCATGACCCGCACGCCCAAGGAGGCGGAGGCCGGCAAGCTCGGCCTGATGACCGGCGGTCCCGTCGATGTGATCGCCCGCATCCGGCCGGTGCTCGACTGCTTCGCCGACACCATCGTCCATGCCGGCGCGGTGGGATCGGCCCATCAGCTGAAGCTGATCAACAACTTCCTGTCGATCTGCCATGCGGCGGTTGCCGCCGAGGCGATCACCGTTGCCGCCAAGGCGGGTGTCGACATGAAGGCGATGCGCGACATCGTCATGGCCGGAGGCGCAGCCTCCGTCATGTTCGGACGCCTCATCAACGTGCCGCTCGCCGATGACGACAGCCATGCCCAGTTCGCGATCCGCAATGCCCGCAAGGACCTGCGCTACTACACCAACATGACCGAGCGCCTGCCGGTGACGTCCTTCCTCGCGGAAACCGCACATCAGATCACGGTGATGGCTGACAACATGGGCTATGGTGAGCGCTTCATCCCGCGGCTCATCGACGTGCTGATGAGCGTCAACGGCGTGAAGAAGTGAGATGAGCGGCCTGTTCTCGCTGGATGGCCGCGTGGCTCTCGTGACCGGGGCCTCGCGCGGGCTTGGCCTCGCCATGGCGCGGGCGCTGGTGCAGCACGGCGCGCGCGTCGTCGTCAACGCCCGTGATCCTGTGACGCTGGCTATGGCGGCCAGTGAAATCGGCGCCGAGCCCATGGCCTTCGACGTGACCGATGCCGGTGCCACGCGCGCGGCACTCGAGGACATCGCCGCGCGGCACGGCCGGCTCGACATTCTGGTCAACAATGCGGGCGTGCAGCACCGGCGGCCGCTGACCGAATGGCAGGACGAGGATTTCGACCGCGTCATCGCCATCAACCTCACATCCTGTTTCCGCCTGTCGCGTGATGCCGCGCGCCTGATGCTGCCCAACGGCCACGGCCGCATCATCAATACCGGCTCCGTGGCGGCCATTCTCGGACGGCCGACCATTCATGCCTATGTGGCCGCCAAGGCGGGCCTGCATGGCCTGACGCGGTCCATGGCGGCCGAACTCGGGCGCAGCGGCATCACCGTCAATGCGCTGGCGCCTGGCTATTTCGCGACCGAACTCAACACCGCCCTTCTGAACGACAAGGCCTTCACCGCCTGGGTCGAGGCGCGCACGCCCGCAGGCCGCTGGGCAAAACCCGAGGAACTGGGCGGCGCGGTGGTGTTTCTGGCCTCCGACGCGGCTGCCTATGTCAACGGACATGTGCTGGCGGTTGACGGCGGGCTCTCGGTGTCGCTGTAGCCTCAGGGCGGTGGTGTCTTGCCCGCGAGCACGGCCGCGAATTTCACCATGTCGATGTTGCCGCCGGAGAGAATGACGCCAACGCGCTTGCCGCGCATCGCATCACGCTCCTTCATCAGGGCCGCGAGCGGAGCCGCGCCAGCGCCCTCGGCAATGGTGTGGCAGCAGCGGAAATAGATCCGCACGGCCTCCGCGATCTCATCCTCGTCAACCGTCACGATGCGGTCGGCGCCACGACGGATGTGGTCAAAAGCCTCGGGGTTCACCACCCGCACCGCCATGCCGTCGGCGAAACTGGTGGCGGCGTTGGTCGATACCGGCTCTCCCGCCGCAAATGACAGGGCCACGGCATTGGCGCCGCTGGCCACGACCCCCACCACCTTGGTGCGAAGCCCCAGCATGTCGCGCGCCACAATGGTGCCGACAATGCCCGAGCCCATGCCGATCGGCACATAGACTTCGTCAAGCTCGCCCGCGGCGCGAAACAGTTCATGGGCATAGGTCGAGACGCCCATGACCAGTTCCTTGCCGAAAGAGGCGATGAAATCGAGGCCGCGCGCCGCGGCGATCTCCATGGCCGTCTCGCGCGCCGCGTCGAAGTCATGCCCGGTCTCGATCAGCTCCGCGCCCAGCGCGCGCATGGCGGCGTTCTTTTCGGGCGAATTACCGACCGGGCAGACGATGGTGGACCTGATGCCGACGCGTGCTGCCGCGAAGGGAATGGACTGACCATGATTGCCGCGCGTGGCGGTGATGACGCCGTTGGTCTCGCCGCGCTCCTTGCGCAGCTTCATGTGAACAAGGCCGCCCCTGACCTTGAAGGCGCCGGTCGGCGTGTGGTTCTCGTGCTTCACCCAGACTTCGCAGCCCGCTTCCTCCCGGAGCAGGGGCCAGGCATATTGCGGCGTCGGCGGCATGGCCGCATAGACGATGCGGCTGGCGGTTTCGAGCTCATCTGCGGTGTACATGCGGCTGATTTAAGTCTCATCCCGCCGCCGCGGTCAATCTTGACACCCGCAGCGGCACATGTTTCGTGCGCCGGAGACAGAAGAATCAGGCGGAGAACTGCGCATGACAACGGCCTTCATGTTTCCGGGCCAGGGCAGCCAGGCGGTGGGCATGGGCAAGAGCCTTGCCGAGGCCTTCGCGCCGGCGCGCGCCGTGTTCGAGGAGGTGGATGCGGCTCTTGGCCAGAACCTCTCGCGCCTGATGTGGGAGGGCCCCGAGGCCGATCTCACGCTCACCGAAAATGCCCAGCCCGCGCTGATGGCCGTCTCCATGGCGGTCATGCGGGTGCTCGCGGCCGAACATGGCATCACCACCGCCAATGCGGCGGCCTTCGTGGCGGGGCATTCACTCGGCGAATATTCGGCGCTGGCCGCGGCCGGAACCTTCTCGCTTGGCGATGCGGCGCGGCTCCTGAAGATCCGCGGCAGGGCCATGCAGAGCGCAACGCCGGTCGGCACCGGCGCCATGGCGGCCCTTCTGGGACTTGATTTCGCGACCGCCGCCGAGGCGGCGGCGGAGGCCGCGCAGGGCGATGTTTGCCAGGCGGCCAATGACAACAGCGATGGCCAGGTGGTGGTTTCGGGAAGCAAGGCGGCGGTCGAGCGCTGCGCCGAGATCGCCAAGGCGAAGGGCGCCAAGCGTGCCATCATGCTGCCGGTGTCGGCCCCCTTCCACTGCGCGCTCATGCAACCGGCTGCCGATGCCATGGCGCAGGCGCTTGCCAGCGTGACGATGTCCGCCCCGGTGGTGCCCGTCGTTGCCAATGTCGGCGCGGCACCGCTGACCGATCCTGCAGCCATCCGGCAGAGCCTCGTGGCCCAGGTCACAGGCACGGTGCGCTGGCGCGAATGCGTGGCCTACATGGCGGGGCACGGCGTCACCCGCTTCTTCGAGATCGGCGCGGGCAAGGTGCTGACCGGTCTGCCCAAGAAGAACGCGCCGGAGGCAACCGCCGTCGCCATCGGCACGGCCGAAGACATCGCCGCCGCAGCGGCCCAGATCAGGGGATAACAGCATGTTCGATCTCACCGGCAAGACCGCCCTCGTCACCGGCGCCACGGGGGGCATCGGCGCGGCCATCGCACGCACGCTGCACAAGGCGGGCGCGGTGGTGGCCCTCTCGGGCACGCGCGCCAGCGTGCTGGAAGACCTGAAGGTGGAGCTCGGCGGCGAGCGGGTGCATGTCCTGCCCTGCAACCTGTCGGATTCAGCGGCGGTCGAGAAGCTGGTGCCGGAGGCCGAGGCCGCCATGGGCGGGCTCGACATTCTCGTCAACAATGCCGGCATCACGCGCGACGGGCTCGCCATGCGCATGAAGGACGAGGACTGGAACGCCGTGCTCGATGTCAATCTCACGGCCTCTTTCCGGCTGGGGCGCGCCGCCATGCGCGGCATGATGAAGAAGCGCTGGGGCCGGATCATCAACATCACTTCGGTGGTCGGCGTCACCGGCAATCCCGGTCAGGCCAATTACGTCGCCTCGAAGGCTGGCGTCATCGGTCTGACGAAATCCCTCGCGCAGGAACTCGCCTCCCGCAATGTGACCGTCAACGCCGTGGCGCCTGGCTTCATCGCCACGCCGATGACCGATGTGCTGAACGACAAGCAGAAGGAGGCGATCCTCGCACGCGTGCCGGCAGGACGGCTGGGGTCGGGCGAGGACGTGGCGGCTGCCGTGCTCTATCTCGCATCGGACGAGGGCGGTTACGTCACCGGCCAGACCCTGCATGTCAACGGCGGCATGGCCATGATCTGAGCCTCAGCGCGCGAGTTCCAGGATGTCGAACTTCGACTCGTAGTGCGGGGCTGGAAACAGCAGCAGCAGGCGGTCGGGACCGCGCCGCTCGACATAGGCCACCTGGTCTTCCTGCGGGTCCGCGCCATAGGCGCGCGGCGCATCACTGGCCACATGGCCGGCGCCGACATAGGTCAGCCGGGTCGCGGACAGGGTATAGAAGCGGCCCTGGGTGCGCTGGGAACCGGTGAGCTTTTCCAGCATCCAGCCCGCGCCGTCATCCCGGATGCGGCATTTGAACCAGCCATAGATGGTCAGCGGTAGGCCGCCGCCCAGCTTGAGGGTGCGGCAGCGCCACGGGCCGGTGGGATCATAGCCCTCGCCAAGCGGCAGGGGCTGGCCTGCCAGCACGGTCTCGAGGACGCTGCGGTCGGCGATGCTGCCGCCCGCCCTCGCCTCTCCGAGGGCTTCGGCCAGGCTGGCGTCAAACCGGGCCAGCCGGTCCCTGTCCGCCGGTGTCAGGCGGTGGTCAAGCTCGCCGTCAGCGTGTGCGAGCGTGGCGCCTGCAAGGAAAAAGATCAATGCTGTCAATAGAAAGCGCATGTCCAGAGCCTGCCAAACCTGCCCCTCCCGCGCAAGTCCTGCCCATTGCCCCTTTTGACCTGCCTCGGTTTTGTGCTAGGGAGACCGGCGGCATATGGGGGGTTGCGGGGTATTCCTGCCGCCCGGCCGAAGAGTTTCGGAAACAATCAAGGACCAGAAGACAATGAGTGACGTGGCTGAGCGGGTGAAGAAGATCGTCGTCGAGCATCTCGGCGTTGACGCCGACAAGGTGAAGGCGGAGGCGAGCTTCATCGACGACCTCGGTGCAGACAGCCTCGACACCGTCGAGCTGGTCATGGCGTTCGAGGAAGAGTTCGGGATCGAGATCCCGGACGACGCGGCCGAGTCCATCCAGACGGTCGGCGACGCCGTCAAGTTCATCGAAAAGAGCTCGGCGTAAGCCATCGCGGTCGGCTGGTCTCGCGAGGCCAGTCTATTTGAAGTCTGGCGCGGAGGCAGGGGAGCACACATCCTGCCGCCGCGTTTTTCATGTGGAAAGGGCACTCCATGCGCCGTGTCGTCATCACCGGACTGGGATTGGTCACACCGCTCGCCTCGGGTGTGGAAGAGAGCTGGAGCCGTCTTCTCAAGGGCCAGTCGGGTGCGGGCCGCATCACCCGCTTCGACGCCTCCGACCTGCCGTGCCAGATCGCCTGCGAGGTCAGGCGCGGCGACGGAAGTGATGGCACCTTCAATCCCGAGCAGTACATGGACGCCAAGGAGATCCGTCGCTTCGACGACTTCATCGTCTATGCCGTGGCGGCCGCCAAGCAGGCGATGACCGATTCGGGCATCGAATTGCAGACCGAGGATCAGAAGTACCGCGCCGGCGTGTTGATCGGATCGGGAATCGGCGGGCTCAGCAACATCGCGGACACGACCATGCTGATGCATGAGAAGGGCCCGCGCCGCATCAGCCCGTTCTTCATTCCGGGCTCGCTCATCAATCTCGCGTCGGGCCTCGTCTCCATCGAGCACGGCCTCAAGGGCCCCAATCATGCGGTAGTCACCGCCTGCTCCACCGGTTCGCACGCCATCGGCGATGCTGCGCGGCTCATCGCGATGGATGATGCCGACATCATGGTGGCGGGAGGCGCGGAATCCTCCATCTGCCGCATCGGCATCGCGGGCTTCATCGCGTGCAAGGCGCTGGCCACCAAGTTCAACGATACGCCCGAAAAGGCCTCGCGGCCCTATGACAAGGACCGTGACGGCTTCGTCATGGGCGAGGGCGCCGGGATCATGGTGCTCGAGGAATATGAGCACGCCAGGGCGCGCGGCGCCAGGATCTACGCCGAAGTCGTGGGCTATGGCATGTCGGGCGACGCCTATCACGTGACCGCGCCATCCTCGGATGGCGACGGCGCGTTCCGCTGCATGACGGCGGCGCTGAAGCGCGCCGGACTTCAGGCCCATGAGATCGACTATGTGAATGCGCATGGCACCTCGACGCCGCTCGGCGACGAGATTGAACTGCGTGCCGTGGAGCGTCTGATGGGCAACCGCACGGCAGACCTCACCATGTCCTCGACGAAGTCCTCCATCGGCCATCTGCTGGGTGCGGCGGGCGCGGTCGAGGCGGTCTTCTCGGTGCTCGCCATCCGCGACAATGTCGCCCCGCCCACGATCAATCTCGACAATCCCTCTGTCGAGACCGCCGTCGATCTCGTGCCGCATGTTGCGAAGCGCAAGGAGATCAACACAGTTCTGTCCAATTCCTTTGGTTTTGGTGGCACCAACGCATCGTTGATCATGCGCCGCTGCGCGGCCTGAAGGCGTGAGGAAGAAGAACCGGATTGAGCAAACCGCCGCCATCCGTCCGGGTGCCGGGCCCGCGGCTTTCGAAGCGGCGGGCGCCTGCGCTGGTGCGCGTGCTGGTCTGGACGGCGCTGATCTTCGCCGTCGCCGGGCTTGCCGCAGGCATCACGGCAATCTACGCGCAGCATGAATATGGAGCGCCCGGCCCGCTGGCCGCCGAGAAGGTGTTCACCGTCGAGCCGGGCCTGTCCGCCGCCGCGATCGGCGATGTGCTGGCTTCGAATGGCATCATCTCCCATGGCCCGCTGTTCGCGGTCATGGCGCAGCTCGCCGGGCAGCGCAGCCGCCTGAAGGCGGGGGAATACGCCTTCCCCGCCGCCATCTCGATGCGTGACGTGATGGCACTGCTCGCCAGCGGCAAGGTGGTGACCTACAAGATCTCGATTCCCGAGGGCTTCACCAGCGAGATGGCGGTGGCCCGCGTCAATTCCAACGAGGTGCTGACCGGTCCGCCCGCCGCCGTGCCGCCCGAGGGCTCGATCCTGCCCGACACCTATGTGTTCCGGCGCGGCATGACGCGGCAGAAACTCGTGCAGGACATGCAGACGGCCCAGCGCGAGCTGCTCGATGAGCTGTGGGCGCAGCGCAAGCCCGTGCCGGTGATCGCAAGCAAGGAGCAGGCCGTCACGCTCGCCTCGATCGTGGAGAAGGAAACCGCCGTGGCGGAAGAACGCCCGCTGATCGCGGCGGTGTTCATCAACCGGCTCGAAAAGGGCATGCGGCTGCAGTCCGACCCGACCATCATCTATGGCATCGCGGGCGGCAAGGGCCGCCTCGACCGGCCGCTCAGCAAGGCCGACATCGCCACCACGACGCCCTACAATACCTATCGCATCAATGGCCTGCCGCCCGGGCCCATCGCCAATCCGGGCCGCGCCGCGCTCGAGGCGGTGCTCAACCCGCAAGACACGCCGCATCTCTATTTCGTGGCGGATGGGTCGGGCGGCCATGCCTTTGCCTCCACCCTCGAAGAGCACAACCGCAATGTCCGGACCTGGCGGCAGCTGGCAGGAAACGCCGCCGCCGCAGCTGCGGCTGACGCTGCCGCAGACGCCCCGCCGGATGCGCCCGCGGCCGATGCCGGGGATGCCCCGCTGGCCGATGTCGCGCCCGAGCCTGCCGCGACGGCAGCAGCCGCGCAGGCCCCCAAACCGGTCAGGCTGAAGCCTGGCAGCGTGATCACGGTCGAGGGCCGGGCCACGGCGATCCCCCGGTTGCGCCCGGCTCGCTGAGCGGTTCCCAGCGGCGCCGAAACGTTCTAATTCTCCGGTGATTCCTTTTTCCCGGGAGACCCGATGCCGATCTCCAGCATGACCGGATTTGCCCGCGCCGCGGGCGAGCGCGACGGACTGTTCTGGCACTGGGAAATCAAGAGCGTGAATGGCAAGGCGCTCGATCTCCGCCTGCGCCTGCCGCCGGGCTTCGAGGCGCTGGAAACGCCGGTGCGGGCAGCGCTCGCCGCCGCCTTCAGGCGCGGCAATCTCCAGGCCAATCTCGTGGTGAGCGGCGGCCTGCCGCGCGAGACGCTGCGCCTCAACCACGACATTCTCGATGGTCTGGTGGCAGCCGGCGAGGCACTGCGCGGGCGTATCGGCGGTGAGCCCCTGCGTGCCGATGTGCTGCTGTCGATCCGCGGCGTGGTGGATGTCGCACCACAGCCCGAAGACGAGGCCGAGCGCGAGCGGCGCGATGGTGCGCTGCTCACAAGCTTCAATGCCGCGCTGGCCGATCTGGGCGCCGCGCGCCGCGCCGAGGGCGAGCGTCTTCAGGCCGTGGTGGAGGCCCATGTCACGCGCATCGCCGAACTGGCTGCGGCGGCACGACACAATCCGGCCCGCAACCCCGAGGCCATACGCACGCGGCTGTCCGAGCAGATCGCCCGCATTGTCGAGACCGGTGCGGGCCTTGATCCTGACCGCCTGCATCAGGAGGCGGTCATCGCCGCGACACGGGCCGATATCCAGGAGGAGCTCGACCGGCTCGACTCGCATGTCGAGGCGGCGCGCGCCCTGCTGGCCGCACCGGATGCCGTTGGCCGCAAGTTCGATTTCCTCGCCCAGGAGTTCAACCGCGAGGCCAACACGCTGTGCGCCAAGGCCGCCGACCGTTCGCTCACCGCGATCGGCCTCGAACTCAAGACCGTCATCGACCAGCTCCGCGAGCAGGTCCAGAACATCGAGTGAAAGCATCGCCATGACAGATATCGCCCGCCGCGGCCTCCTGCTTGTCATGTCCTCGCCCTCCGGCGCGGGCAAGACCACGCTGTCGCGCCGCCTGCTCGCAGCCGATCCCAGCATTGCCATGTCGGTATCCGTCACCACCCGCGCACCGCGGCCCGGCGAGGTCAATGGCCGGGACTATCATTTCATCACCCAGGAGGACTTCGCGCGGCTCCGGGACCGCGGCGACCTGCTGGAATATGCCGAAGTCTTCGGAAATTTCTACGGCACGCCAAAACGCCCGGTCATGGAGGCGCTGCAGGCCGGGCGCGACGTGCTCTTCGACATCGACTGGCAGGGCACCCAGCAGCTTGCCCAGGCGATGGAGGAGGATCTCGTGCGCATCTTCATCCTGCCGCCCTCGGCGGAAGAACTGCGCGAGCGCCTCATCGGCCGGGCCCAGGATTCTGCCTCCACCGTCGCCCGGCGCATGGCCAAGGCGGCCGACGAGATCAGCCACTGGCCGGAATATGACTATGTGATCGTCAACGACGACATCGACGCGTCGGATGCCGAGATCACGGCCATCCTGCGCGCCGAGCGCCTGCGGCGGCGGCGGCGCGTGGGGCTGACGCAATTCGTCCGTGAACTGACAAAAAATCTCTGATCCATCAGGCAAGCCGTGCCGCGAGCCGCGCAAAGGCGGACACGGGAAGCTGCTCGGCCCGGAGCGTGGGGTCGATGCCAAGTTCGGAAAGCAGTGGCTCGGGCGTGTCGATCAGGCTCTTCAGGCTGGTGCGCAGCATCTTGCGGCGCTGGCCGAAGGCGGCCGCCGTCACCTGTGAAAGGCGCGCTACGGAGCAGCTCGGTTGCGGCGCGGCGATGGGCAGGAGTTCCACGATGCTCGAGGTGACCTTGGGTGGCGGCGTGAAGGCCGAGCGGTTGACGTCAAAAAGCTTCTTCACTGCGCAGCGGTACTGGCAGAGGACAGAGAGGCGCCCGTAATCCTTTCCTCCGGGACGGGCCACGATGCGTTCAGCGACTTCCTTCTGGAACATCAGCGTGAGGCTTTCGAAGAACGGCGGCCAGCGCTCACCCTCGAGCCACCCCGTAAGCAGCGGAGTTGCGATGTTGTAGGGCAGATTGGCGATGATCCTGACCCTTTGTCCCGCCGCGAGTGTTGCGTAATCAGCCGCCAGCGCATCGCCGGCCACGATGGTGAGCCGTCCGGGAAAGGCGGCGGCAATCTCCGCAAGCGCACCAAGTGCGCGGTCATCGCGTTCGATCGCGATGACATGCCGGGCGCCTTCCAGCAGCAGGGCGCGCGTCAGTCCGCCTGGGCCTGGGCCGACCTCGATCACCGTCACCGCGTCGAGCGGGCCCGCTGCCCGCGCAATGCGCCGCGTGAGATTCATGTCGAAGAGAAAGTTCTGGCCCAGCGCCTTGCGCGCCTCCAGCCCGTGCCGTGCAATCACCTCGCGCAGGGGCGGCAGCGGATCATCGCTCACCTCTGGGCTCCGGCCATTCGGGCGGCCAGGCGGATGGCGGCGATGAGGCTCTGCGGATTGGCGGCGCCGCTGCCTGCAATCGCAAGCGCCGTGCCGTGGTCGGGCGACGTGCGGATGAAGGGCAGTCCCAGGCTGACATTGACGCCGCCGTGGAAGTCGAGCGTCTTGACAGGGATCAGCGCCTGATCGTGATACATGCAGAGGATGACGTCATAGCGCGCCCGCGCCTCCGTGTGAAAGGCCGTGTCGGCGGACAATGGCCCCAGCACGCTGAAACCCTCCCGGCGCAGCGTTTCGAGTGCGGGTCCGATGATCTCGATCTCCTCCCGCCCCATGGCGCCGTTCTCACCCGCATGCGGATTGAGACCGGTGAAGGCAAGGCGCGGCGCGGCAATTCCGAAGAAGCGCGTGAGATCGCGCGCCGCCACGCGAGCCTGCGCGATGATGGCGGCGCCGGAGAGTTTGGCAGGCACATCCTTGAGGGGGATGTGAACCGTCACCGGAATGGCGCGCAGATCCTGCGCCACCAGCATCATCACTTCCTGAACGGCATGGCCATGGCGGGCGGAAAGATGCGCCAGAAAATCCGTATGTCCCTGGTGCCGGAAGGCGGCACTGTAGAGCGCTTCCTTCTGGATCGGATTGGTCACCATGCCGGTGCCCGCACCCGACAGGACAAGCCCCGCGGCCTCCTCGATGGCGGCAATCACCTGCGGAGCTGTTTCAGTTGCAATCACACCGGCGCGCGGATGGACGGCAAGCGGACGGTGGAGCACGGGCAACGCCTGCGCGAAGACGGCCTGCGCGTCGGATGGCGCCGTGATCACGCGCACCGGCAGGTTCGGGTTGCGCGCCTACCAGTAACCGGCGTCGCCCAGAAGGGCAAAGCAGCAAGATGGTTCATGGCGCAGCGCGGCCCATGCGCCTGCCGTGATCTCGGGAGCGATGCCCGCGGGTTCGCCGCTGGTCAGGAGAAGGGGCGCGCGCAGGCTGCCGCCGCTATTGCGGGGCGAATCTGGGGTCACGGTATTCGACATAGACCTTGTCACGCGCCAGCTCGAGATATTGTTCCTCGATCTTGTCATAGCGTTCGTTGGTGACCATGCGCTCCACCTGGTCGCGGGTCGGCATCTTGAAATCGGGTTTGGGCGGCGTGATGGTACGCACTCCGCACAGTGCAATGAGCTGAACGCCATTCTTGCCACGCATCGGACCGACCGCTCCGCCCACGCCCACCTTGTCGAAGGCGGCGCGCAGCTCCTTTGGCATCTTGCCGGCATCGACATCGAATTTCTTGCCGGCCTTGACGTCGAATATGCCCTCGGAGGCAGCCTTGAGCGAGCCGCAACCCTTGAATCGCCGGGCCACCTGGCTGGCCTCGATGGCGCGTGACTGCATCAGCATCGGGTCTTCGCCGTCGACGGGAAGCTGAATTTCCATCAGCGAGAAGACCGTCACGGGCTTCATGCGCGGGTCATTCATGATCTTGGCCGTCTCGGAACCGACTTCCCGCTTGATCTCGGCAATCTTGGCATCGACCTCGGCGTCCGTGACCTTCACGTCCTCCCTGTACTTCGCCGAAATCAGCCTGCTGAAGCCGATCGAAGCCTGAAGATAGAGCCGGAAGCTCGCCTCGCTGATGCCCCTGGCCTTGAGCTTTGCCATCAACTCGTCGCGGCTGATCTTCATGCCCTTGGCGATGCGATTGATGCGATCAGAGATGTCGGAGTCGGACGGCAGCATGCCGAGCCTGGTCGACTCGAAGATCTTCACCTGGTCGTCGATCATGGCGCGCAGCGCCTGCT
This sequence comes from Hyphomicrobiaceae bacterium, assembly GCA_900298995.1. Lineage (GTDB taxonomy): Bacteria > Pseudomonadota > Alphaproteobacteria > Rhizobiales > Aestuariivirgaceae > Aestuariivirga. Next base: position 23,354 of record OMIC01000027.1, read on the forward strand.
CCTTGGTCATGCCCTTCGCCGGAAGATCACCAAGTATCTCCAGCAGGATCACACGCTGGGAGAGGTCGAGCTCGGTGATCGGCTGGTCATTGACCACGGCGACGATACCCTCGATCTCGGCCAGCGCGGGACCCGGTGGTTGCGCGAGGACAGCAGTGGCGAGAAGGACGGAGGCAAGCAGAAGACCGCGCCGGATCATGGCAGCTGGAACCCACCTGCAATCACACCGATGGTACGCAGTTCGACGCTCAGATCGATGCGATATTCGGTACCATCGCCGTTCGGTCCGAATTCGTCGGTATGCGACATCGAGTAGACCAGATCGGCCTTCATGCAATCACAGTCGAATGTCACGCCGATCCTCTCATCCATGCGCTCATTGTTCTTGAGGTCGTAGCGCAGCCCGCCGAACACGCTCCAGGCGCTGGAGAAGCTGTAGCGGCCATCCGCCCAGACCTGCTGCTCATCGTCGGGCCGCCCATAATTGGCGGCCGCAGCAATGTCGGCATAGTTGAATGACCCGGAAAACTGGCCGAAATTGAGGCCAAGCATGCCTTCCTGGACGTTGATGCGGGAGAGATCCTCCTCCATGCGCGCCTGATAGGCGACGGTCACGTTGGGGTTGACCTGCAGCGCGAGGCCCGCCACCAGATCGGAGGCCGTGCCGTTGAGGCCGGAGCCCGCAAGAAAGCTGTTCTCTCCGGCAATATGAAAGCTCTCGCCGAAACTGGCGCGCAGGAAGCCGCCGCCTTCGCCCATCAGCGTGTAGATGAAACCGGTATTGGCCCGGAGACCACCCTCCCAGCGGTCATAGCCCGTGAAGCGGTCGCTGAGGAACAGATTGGTGGTGTCGAAGTTGAGAGTGATGGCATCCTCATTGGCGGTGTCGCCAAGGCTGGGCTCGGAGGGCGTGCCGATCATCTGCGCCACGGGGGTCAGAACACTCTGCAGCGCACCATGCGAGGCGACGAAGGGCATGCGCACGTCGAGACCTGCCGTCGGCGAGAGATAGAACTCGCTGTTCTGGTCACTTTCTGCGCCCGGCACGTCCTCGGCATAGAAGGCATCGGAGCGGATCTGGGCAAATGGTGTCACCAGGAGGCCCGCGGGCGAGATCATCTGCCGCTTCCAGTCGGCATAGGCCATGACATGCGTCTGCTGCGTGCCGAGATCGACACCCTGCCAGGACTCGTCGATCGCATCCTTGCGCTCCAGCGCATAGGCGTTGAAGCCAAAGGAGAGTTCGCCGCCCATCACCGGCCGGTCAAGGACGTAGTCGCCCACCACAAAGGGCGTGGCAACCGGCATGTCGCCCTGGTTCTCGCCATCGACGAGGCTCTGCCAGCCGATGATCTGCGCCTTGGTGTAGTTGCGGCCAGAAAGACCTGTGGCCTGAACATAGCTCGCCAGCATGGTGCGGGTATCGAAGCCGTAGTCGGACAGGAAGTCGTTGTCACTCACCGCCGTGGCGTCCCAGCCCCATGTCCAGTGATCATTGATGCGGAAATCACCCTCGGTCTTGGCCGCGCCACGCCATGGACTGGCATCGCCATTGTCCCGGCTGACATTGGCCTCATGGATGCCATAGCCCTGGACGCTGTAGGTGCCGGATGCGAGGCGGTGGCGGAATTCGAGATCGGCCAGGGGTCCGCGCTCGGTGGTCCACAGCGGCGAGCAGGTCAGGTCCATGTTGGGCCGCATGGCCCAGAAATAGGGTGTCGCAACGCCAAATCCGAAATCGCCGGATTTGTAGGAGGGGATGAGGAAGCCGGTGCGGCGCGTTACGGTCGGGTCGGGGTAGGCGAAATACGGCGTCCAGGCCACCGGCAGCTTGCCGAATTTCAGCGTCGCGTCGCGGTAGTAGATGGTCTTGCTCTTGCTGTCGTGCTTGGCCTCGCGTGCCGCGATCTGCCACAGCGGCGTTCCGTCTTCCGAGGCGCACTCCTTGCAGGCGGTGTAGCTGGCATGCTCGTAGATGGTGATGCCGTTCTCGTAGCGCCTGGCATATTGCGCTGTGATGGTCACATTGTTTGTGAGAAGTGCGCGCACATGGTTGGCGAAGCCCTCGCGGAACGTGTCCCTCAGCTCGGCACTGTCAGCCTCGAGGACATTGCCGTTGGGCTCCTTCAGCACGATCGAGCCATTGGCGTTGAAGGTGCCCGTGTCCATGTCATAGACGACCTTGCTGGCCGTCAGCACATAGGGACCATAGGTCAGCCGCACAGTGCCGGTGGCGACCGCCACCTTGCTCTTGCCGTCATAGGTGAGCCGCTCGGCGATGACGTCAACGCGCGTGCCCTTCGGCACGGGTTCATCGGCGGGCGCCACGAAGCTTGGCTGGTCATCGATACCGGCCCGCACCGGCGTGGCGCCCAGCGCCAGGCCAGCGGCAAGCAGCATCACGGGAAGGCACGCCTGCCACCCCGCCACCCGCCGTCCGCGCTGGCTCGTCCCGCCGTTTTGCACCAGGTCCCGGTTTTCTTGCTACCTCTGCAAAGCTTACCGGCTTTCGGCGGGGGCGGGAAGCCCCGGCGTCGCCCGCGGCATGGTAAAAAAGCCCTTTCCTGCCCGTCATTTCGGAGATTTCCCGGCGCGCGGAAACAGGCTAAGTGATTTCAACAGTCAATCGGGATTGCCCATGAACATCAGCTTCACCCCGCCCAAACTGCCGCGCAGCGGCGTTGCCATCCTCCTGATCCCGGAAGGTGCCCGCCTCACGGGCATCGCCGCCGAGGCCGACCGGCGTACGGGTGGACATGTCGGCCGCGCCATGACGGCGGCAGGTTTTACCGGGCGCCGTGACACCACGCTGGACATCGTAGCCCCCGGCGGCGGTCTGTCCCGAATCATCCTGTTCGGGCTCGGAGCGCCCACCGCGCTGCGGCCGCTCGATCTCGAAATGCTGGGCGGGGCGGTGGCCGGTGTCCTGCAGGCGGTGAAGGCGGAGGCGGCAACCCTGGCCGCCGATGTGGCGCTTGCTTCGCTGTCGCCAGCGGAGGCGGCCGCGCTCATCGCCTCGGGCGTGCGGCTCCGGGTCTATGGCTTCACCCGCTACAAGTCGAAGAAGCCTGACGCCCGGCCGCTGCGGGAGGTCAATCTCCTCACCGCCGATGCCAGCGGCGCGCGGCGGCGCTTCGCGGCGCTCGAAGCCGTTGCGGAGGGCGTCCATCTCGCCCGGGATCTCGTCAACGAGCCGCCCAACATCCTTCACCCCGTCGCCTTTGCCGCGCGCCTGAAGCCGCTGGTCAAGCTGGGGCTCAAGCTCACCATCCTGACGCCTGCCCAGATGAAGCGGCTCGGCATGAATGCGCTGCTGGGCGTCGCCCAGGGCTCCGCCCATGAAGCGCGTCTGGCCATTCTGGAGTGGCGCGGCGGCAAGGCCGGAGAGGCTCCGCTTGCCTTCATCGGCAAGGGTGTGACCTTCGACACCGGCGGCATCTCGATCAAGCCGGCGCAGGGCATGGAAGACATGAAGGGTGACATGGGCGGCGCGGCCTGCGTGGCCGGGCTGATGATGGCGCTGGCCAAGCGCAAGGCCCGGGTCAACGCGATCGGCGCCATCGGCCTGGTCGAGAACATGCCGGACGGAAACGCCCAGCGCCCTGGCGATGTCGTCACCTCCATGTCGGGCCAGACCATCGCCGTTCTCAACACCGATGCCGAGGGCCGGCTCGTGCTGGCCGATGTGCTGTGGTATGTGCAGCAGCGCTTCAAGCCGCGCTTCATGATCGATCTCGCTACGCTCACCGGCGCCATTCTGGTGGCGCTCGGCAAGGAGCATGCCGGCCTGTTTTCCAACAGTGACGAGCTTGCCCAGCGACTTGGCGAAGCGGGCTATGCCACGGGCGAGAAGGTCTGGCGCATGCCGCTCGCACCCGAATATGACAAGATCATCGACCATGATGTGGCCGACGTGAAGAACACCGGCGGACGCTACGCCGGGTCGATCACAGCGGCGCAGTTCCTGCAGCGCTTTGTCAACAATGTGCCATGGGCGCATCTCGACGTGGCGGGAACCGCGATGGACGCCCCGCGCAGCTCGATCAATCAGAGCTGGGGCTCCGGCTGGGGCGTACGCCTTCTCGACCGGCTGGTGGCGCAGTACTACGAGCGCTGATTCCGCTCAGGCCGCAACAGCCGCCCTGAGCGGCGCGCATGTCGCGCGCTCGCGCAGTTCCACCGGCAGAACCGTGTCGGATTCGGCACCCGGCTGACCGCGGATGAGCCCGATCAGGAGGTTCGCTGCGGTTGCGCCGATGTCGGCCCGCGGCACGTGAACCGTGGTGAGCGGCGGATAGGCGCGTTGACCGTCCTGGGTGTCATTGGCCCCGATCAGCGAAATGTCCTCCGGCACGCGCAAACCCTGCTCGCGGCACACATTCATGGCAGCGCATGCGAGGGCATCGTCGGCGCAGAACACCGCTGTCGGCCGCTGTGGCAGGGACAGAAGCCGCCGCATGGCCTGGAGGCCACCCTCCCAGCCGCCATCGCCTGACACCATGAGGTGCTCCTCGACCGGCAGGCCGGAACGGCCCATCGCCGCCACGAAGCCGTTGCGCCGTTCCAGCGCGTGCGGCGCTGCGGCGCTGCCGGCGATATGCGCGATGCGGTGATGTCCTAGGCTCGAGAGATGGCGCACGGCCAGATCCGCAACCTCACCGTCATCGACCCGCACCACAGGCACGGGTGGCGCGTAGATGCGGTCGAGGACCTGCACCGTGGGAAGATCGGGCCGTGGCCCCGTGAAGCGGTTGACACCGCTGCCGCCATCCATCACCAGCATGCCGTCCACACGGCCGTTGGAGAGGAGGTCGGCATAGCTCTGGCGATGCTTCTCGCTCTTCGCGGTGAAGCCCACCAGAACCGTATAGCCGAGGTCGAGTGCCGCATCCTCGATGCCGTGCAGCAGGGCAGGGTAGAAGCCGTTGTCGATTTCAGGCGTCAGCACCAGGAGGGTGTCGGTCCGCTGGATGCGCAGCGAGCGCGCCACGAGATTGATCTTGTAACCGCAGGAGTTGGCGGCTTCGCGCACCGCGCGCCGCGTGCCGTCTGCAACGAGGTCCGGATTGCTGAGGGCGCGGGATGCGGTCGCCACCGACACGCTTGCCAGCCGTGCCACATCCGAAAGCGTAGGTCTCATGAGGGCCTCCCCGAAATGGTTTGCAATAATCTTTTTAATACACAACCAAAGCGATTGAAATGGGGTAGCTGACAAAAGGCTGACTGGTTCTATAGAAACTGATAATCTGGATCCATGTTGCCTAGCTGCGCATCAGGCTTCTCGCTGCACGGGCTTGCGTGAAACTGCCCAAGGCACTGAGTTGAATAGCTATTCAACCAACGATGATGAAACATCCGGCGCTGAACGTCGCACCGGCTTCAGCTGTCCGGGTCATCGCCGCGGTTGAAGTCCTGCGAGTCCTCACTCACAGGAATTGCATAGTGACCCGTCAGCCAGCGGTTGAGGTCCACCTGCGCGCAGCGCGATGAGCAGAAGGGGTGCGCTTTCTGCTGCGAGGGCTTGCCACAGATCGGGCAGGGGCGCTTCGGCCGGAGCCGTACCGGCTCGCTCATGTCACACGCCGCTGGGGGGCGCGGTCATCCAGCTGTGGAACACAGGGTAGCCCGCCCCTTCGAGAAGTTGCACGGTCTCATGGAGCGGCAGACCCATGACACCCGAATAGGATCCCGTGATCAGCCGCACAAAGGCCTCGGCCCGGCCCTGTATCGCATAGCCCCCGGCCTTGCCGCGCCACTCGCCGCAGGCCATGTAGCTGTCCACGTCCTCGCGCGACAGACGCTTGAAGCGCACCTTGGTTTCGACACAGCGGCTCGAAACGCGGTTGCCCGGCGAAATCAGGCACAGGCTGGAATAGACATAATGTGACCGCCCGGACAGCAGCGACAGGCAGTCGCGCGCCTCATCCTCAGTCATGGCCTTGGGGAGAATTCTGCGGCCAAGCCCCACCACCGTATCGGCGGCGAGAATGAACGCGTTGGGCCCCAGCGCCCGCACCAGCGGCATCTCGCGTGCCCGCTCGGCCTTGGCGCGCGCCAGTCGCACGGACAGCGCGCGCGGCGTTTCGCGTTTCCTCGGAATCTCGTCGACATCGGGCGGATTGAGCAGGTCAGGCGCCAGGCCGACGCGCTCGAGAAGTTGCAGCCGGCGCGGCGAGGCGCTGGCCAGCACGAGTTTCACGGACGCGGGCGCGCCCGGAATGTTACTTGAAGCGATAATTGATGCGGCCCTTTGTGAGGTCATAGGGCGTCATCTCGACCATCACGCGGTCTCCGGCCAGCACGCGGATGCGGTTCTTGCGCATCTTGCCTGCGGTGTGAGCGATGATTTCGTGATTGTTGTCGAGCTTCACGCGGAAAGTCGCGTTGGGCAGAAGTTCAGTCACGGTACCTTCGAATTCGAGCAATTCTTCCTTGGCCATGTGGCTCCTTGGGTCGGGGGGAGGTACTAGAAAACGCGCCGGAAAATGGACCTGTTCAGCTGCAAAATCAAGCCTGAGTGCTCAAATGACACCGCCATCCATGAGATAGAGCAGAATGGCGGCGCTGATCGCTGCCAGTGCCGTTCCCAGCGTGATCGCGCCCGAGACGGCCGCCACCGCCTCCTCGTTGCGCTGTGCGAAGACAAAGGCGTTGGCCCCGGTCGGCATGGCGGCGAAAAGAACCGCGACCTGCGCCCACAGCGGCGGGATCGACACCACATAATGCACCAGCCCGAACACCAGAACCGGCATCAGCATCATCTTGAGGGCGATGATCGTGAACATGCCGCTCCATGACCCCCGCAGTGAATAGCCCGCGAGTGAAACGCCCAGTGCGAACAGCGCGGTTGGCACCGAGGCGTCGGCCAGCATGTCGAGCATGGTTCCCGCGACGGGATGCAGCCCCAGCCCGGTCAGACGCCAGATGGTGCCGGCCAGCAGACCCAGAACGATGGCGTTGGTCGCGAGATTGCGGAACAGGTCCTTCGCCGTGCGCGAAACCGAAAATGATCCGCCGCCCTCGAACAAGGCGCGGTGCAGCATGGCGGTGAACCACAGGATCGGCGCGTGAATGGACAGGATCATGCCCAGCGGGATCGCCACCTGCTGTCCGAAATGCGACAGCGCCAGCGGTGTGCCGAGCAGTGCCAGATTGCCGAAGCCCGAGGCCATGGAGGCCGCCGCGCCGCCCGAGACATCAAGCGAGGGCACGAGGCGCGAGGCCAGCGCCGCCGCCACCCAGGTGATCGCCAGCCCGCCAAAGAAGGCGATCCACAATTCCCAGGGCGCGCCTTGCTGTGGACCCATGGTCGCCACCGTCTTGAACAGCAGGGCGGGAATGGCGACGTTGAACACGAAGAGCGTGATGCCGCGGCCAGCCGCAGCGTCGAAGATCCTGGCCCGCGTGAAGCCATAACCCAGCATGATCATGCCGAAGACCGGCAGAACAGTGGTGAGGATGGGCTCCACGACGGGCTAGCGCGCAGGCCTCACAGCCAGGGTTGCGCGCTTTTCTGCTTCTTCTCGAAGGCGTCGATGGACGCAGCCTTCTCGAGCGTCAGGCCGATGTCATCAAGGCCGTTCAGCAGGCAGTGCTTGCGGAATGGGTCGATCTCGAAGGCGATGACGCCGCCGTCAGGTCCGCGGATCTCCTGCTTTGGCAGGTCGATGGTGAGGGTCGCGTTGGCGCCGCGCTCGGCGTCGTCCATCAGCTTCCGGAGGTTCTCGGGCGAGACCTTGATCGGCAGGATGCCGTTCTTGAAGCAGTTGTTGTAGAAGATGTCGGCGAAGCTCGTCGAAATCACGCAGCGGATGCCGAAGTCGAGCAGCGCCCAGGGCGCATGTTCGCGCGAGGAGCCGCATCCGAAATTGTCGCCCGCTACCAGGATTTCCGCCTTGCGGTAAGAGGGCTTGTTCAGCACGAAGCCGTCGATCTCCTTGCCGTCCTGCGTGTAGCGCATCTCGAAGAACAGCGACTTGCCAAGCCCGGTGCGCTTGATCGTCTTCAGAAACTGCTTCGGAATGATCATGTCGGTATCGATGTTGACGATGTTGAGCGGGGCGGCAACACCGGTGAGCGTCTCGAATTTCTGCATGGGCGTGTGTCCTCAGGCGGCTTCGGGGAGATCGGTGCTGAGGCTTTCCTCGGCGCCGATCATGATGTTCAGATTTTGCACGGCTGCGCCGGACGCGCCCTTGCCGAGATTGTCGTAGATTGCCATCAGCAGGATCTGGCCGATGGCGTCATTGGCGAAGACATGCAGGCGCATGCGGTTGCTGTTGTTGAGCAGCTCGGGGTTGATGCCGGGCGCACGCTCGATTGCCTCGAAGGGCGCCACCGCGATGAAGGCTTCGCGCTCATAGGTTTCAGCCAGGCAGGCATGAATTGCCGCGCCAGTGACCGGCCTTGCCAACTGCCGGGAGAACAGCGGCACGCAGCCCATCATGCCCTGCGCATAGTTTCCCACGGCAGGCTGGAACAGCGGCGGCGCCGAAAGCCGCGCATAGGACTGCATCTCGGGCAGATGCTTGTGCGCGAAGGTGAGGCCATAGGGATGATAGGGCGGCGCGGTTCGCCCCTTCGCCTCATAGTCCTCGATCATCTTCTTGCCGCCGCCCGAATAGCCCGACACGGCGTTGTAGCTCACAGGGCAATCCGGCGGCAGGATCCCGCGTTCGATCAGCGGCCGGATCAGGGCGATCAGCCCCTGCGGATAGCAGCCGGGGTTGGCGACGCGCGTGGCGCGGCCGATCTCGGCGCGCTGCGCAGCGGATATTTCCGGCATGCCATAGGCCCAGCCCGGCGCGGTGCGAAAGGCGGTCGAGGCGTCGAGCACCCGGGTTTTCGAGCCGGGCGCGATCATCGCGACGGCCTCTTTCGCGGCATCGTCAGGCAGGCAGAGAATGGCGACATCGACAGAATTGAGCATCGCGCGGCGCGCCTCGGGATCCTTGCGGTGCGCAGGATCGATCGTGACGAGCGTGAGATCCGACCGGTGTTTCAGCCGGTCACGGATCTGAAGGCCGGTGGTTCCGGCCTCACCATCGATGAAGATGCGGGTCATGGGCCGCTCCTATAGGCCCTAGGCCCTGCGGCTGCAACACCAGCCGCCCCGTGCCGCCGGCGCTCAGCCCGCCCGGTCCTCGATGCCATACATGTCGTCGTCGGAGAGGCCGAAGTGGTGGCCGATCTCATGCACCAGCACATGGGTCACCACGGCCCCGAGGCTGTCCTCATGCTCGGCCCAGTAGTCGAGAATGGCGCGGCGGTAGAGAAACACCATGTTGGGCAGCCGGCCGGTTTCGGGCGTGGCGCCGTCCTGCGCAAGGCCTACGCCCTGGAACAGGCCCAGCAGGTCGAAGGGCCCGGCATCCATCTCGCGCAACACATCCTCGGCGGGAAACTCGGTCACCTTGATGACGACATGGCCGCAGAGGGCGCGGAAATCCTCCGGCAGGCCTTCGAAGGCCAGTGCCGCAAGGTCTTCGATGTCGGTCAGGGAAGGGGCGGCGAGCCCGGACAGCCGGTGCTCCGCCACGGCAGCCACCTCAGTCGCAGGCGGCGGTGCAGCTCTCGGGCACTCCGGTCATGGCCTGTACGGTTGCAAAACCCGCCATGCCGCCGGTTGCCAGCGTCAGCAGCACGAGAGCCATGAAAATGCGGCGCAGAAACTTTGCGTCCGCCTGAACAGATGTACCCACTTCAAACCCCACAGAATGACGGCCAAACCCCATGGCCGGAGAATGAGCATAAAGCCGCGCCGGTGACATAAGCCTTAACGAATGTTTCAGCAACCGTTAACGGCCTGTCCCGCGACGGAACACTCAGCCCGCCTTGCGCACGTCCACGAAGCGTCCGGCAAGGGCTGCCGCCGCCGCCATCTCGGGCGACAGCAGATGCGTGCGGCCCTTGTAGCCCTGGCGGCCCTCGAAATTGCGGTTGGATGTCGAGGCGCAGCGCTGGCCGGGCTTCAGCTGGTCGGGGTTCATGCCGAGGCACATGGAGCAGCCCGGCTCACGCCATTCGAAGCCCGCGGCCTTGAAGATCCTGTCGAGGCCCTCGGCCTCGGCCTGCTGTTTCACCAGCCCCGAACCCGGCACGATCATCGCATACGCGAGGCGGCTCGAGATCTTCTTGCCGTCGACGACCTTCGCGACGTTGCGCAGGTCCTCGATGCGGCCATTGGTGCAGGACCCGATCCACACAACGTCGAGTTCGACATCGGTCATGCGGGTGCCGGGCTTGAGGCCCATGTATTCCAGAGCCCGCCACTTCGACTGGCGCTTGCCCTCATCGGCGATGTCATCGGGATTGGGCACGACGCCTTCGATGGCGACGACGTCCTCGGGGCTGGTGCCCCACGAGACGATGGGCGGCAGGTTCGCGGCATCAAGCCTGATCACGCGGTCGAACGCGGCACCCTCATCCGTGACGAGCGTGTCCCAGTAGCGCCGCGCCGCATCCCAGGCCGCCCCCGACGGCGCCATGGGCTTGCCCTTGAGATAGTCATAGGCCTTGGCGTCGGGCGCGATCATGCCGGCACGCGCACCGCCCTCGATGGTCATGTTGCACACCGTCATGCGGCCTTCCATCGAAAGGTCGCGGATCGCCTCACCGGCAAATTCGATCACCGAGCCGGTGCCGCCTGCCGTGCCGATCTGGCCGATGATGGCGAGGATGATGTCCTTTGCCGTCGAATGGCGCGGCAGCTTGCCATCGACCTGCACCAGCATGTTCTTCGCCTTCTTCTGGATCAGCGTCTGGGTGGCGAGCACATGTTCCACCTCCGACGTGCCGATACCATGGGCGAGCGCGCCGAAGGCGCCGTGGGTCGAGGTATGGCTGTCGCCGCAGACGATGGTGGTGCCGGGCAGCGTGAAGCCCTGCTCCGGGCCGACGACGTGCACGATGCCCTGGCGCTTGTCGAGTTCGTTGAAATACCGGATGCCGAATTCGGCCGCGTTCTTCGCCAGGGTTTCGACCTGGATCCGGCTTTCTTCCTCGGCGATGCCGTGCGAGCGGTCGGTGGTGGGCACGTTGTGGTCGACGACGGCCAGCGTGCGCTCCGGGTGGCGGACCTTGCGGCCGGTCATGCGCAGGCCCTCGAAGGCCTGCGGGCTGGTCACCTCATGCACCAGATGGCGGTCGATGTAGAGCAGACAGGTGCCGTCCTCAGCCTCATGGGCAAGGTGGTCGTCCCAGATCTTGTCATAGAGCGTGCGCGGCTTGGCCATCGGGATCATCGCCTTCGGATGTCATGGATTTTCGGGGCGTATTTAGCGCCTTGGGGCTTGAAGTCAAATGCCGGGGTCTCAGCCGGGCGCGAGGCGGAAATCCGCCCCCTCCGGCAGGGTCTGGCCGCCATCCACCACGATCGTCGTGCCGGTGATGTAGGAGGCATCCTCCGAAGCGAGGAACAGGGCGCAATTGGCGATGTCGCGGGGCGTGCCGAGACGGCCCAGCGGAACTGCCTGCTCCATCGATCTTATGAACTCCACCGAGCGGTGCAGCTTCATGCCAGACGTCAGGATGTTGCCGGGTTCAATGCCATTGACGGTGATGCCATAGCCCGAGAACTCGAGCGCCGCCGCCCGGATGAAGCCGTTGATGCCCGCCTTGCTGGCTGAATAATGGCCATGTCCCGGACTCGTGACGCGGGGCCCGGTGATCGATGACGTGAAGATCATGCGCCCCGCGCGTTTCGCCTTCATGTGCGGCAGGGCGGCGCGCGCGGCAAGGAACGTGCCCTTGAGGTTTACGGCCAGAACCTTGTCCCACTCCTCGGGGCTGATGTTCTCGATGAGCGTCCAGGGATAGATGCCGGCATTCTGCACCAGGATGTCGAGGCCGCCGAAACCGTCAATCGCCGTCGTCACCGCCCGCCCGGCATGATCGGCGCGCGCGATGTCGGTCTCGACGAACAGGCCCTTGAGGCGGGCTGCGGTGGTACGCCCGGCGTCCACTTCGGTGTCGGCAATCACCACCCGCGCGCCCTCGTCCACGAAGCGCTCGGCGATGGCCTCGCCGATGCCGCGCGCCGCGCCGATCACCAGCGCAACCTGCCCCTCGAGTCGTCTGGTCATGCGAACCTCTGCCGGATCTGCAGTTTGAGAGTGTCGAGAAGTACCGCCGCCAGCACCAGAAGCCCAAGGATCACCTGGGTGTAGTGGGCGGGCAGTCCCATCAGATTGATGGCGGTATGAATGGAGGAGAGCAGCAGCACGCCGGCATAGACGCCGGGCAGCTTGCCCACGCCGCCCTTGAGCGACACGCCGCCGATGACCACGGCGGCAAAGGCGTTGAACAACATGCCGGTACCGAGATTCGCGGTTGCGCCGCTGGTGCGGATGGCGAGCAGCCAGCCGGCCAGCCCGGCGATGGCGCCAGCCAGAATGAAAGAGATGAACATCAGGCGGTCAACCTTGATGCCGGCCCGGAAGGCCGCGACGGCATTGCCGCCGATCAGCGTGATGTGGCGGCCGAAGGGCGTGCGGCCCATGATGAAGGAAAACACCGCGAAGCAGAGGATGGCGATCCAGGCGATGAGGGGCACATAGAGAAGTTGCTCGATGCCGATGACGCGCAACGAGGGCGAGAGATCCTGCGCTGAACGTCCGCCGGAAATCGCCACCACGAGGCCGCGCACCCAGATGTAGGATGCGAGCGTCACGATGAAGGCGTTCATCTTCAGCCTGATGGTGAAGAAGCCATTGAGGAAGCCGATGACCGCGCCGACCGCGAGCGCCATCAGCAGCGAGACCGGCACCACCAGCCATTCCGGCGTGAGTGTGATGCCCAGTCCGATGCCGCGCGCGCAGAACAGGATGCCGGTGATCATGGCGGCGAGCGCCGCAGTTGATTCAACCGAAAGATCCATGTGGCCGGCGATGATGACGATGGCCAGTCCGATGGCCATGACGCCCACGAAGGTCGACTGTTCGATGATGTTGGCGAAGATGCCGATCTGAAAGAAATTCGGCACGAACAGCGAGAAGGCAAGCAAAACCGTCGCCAGCATGAACCAGACGAGGTGGTCGAGAACGAATTCGGCGATGGCCCGCTGCCGGGGAGATGTCATGCGCAGTGTCCGGTGGTTCATTGGCCGTCATTCCGGCACAGGCCGGAATGACGGCTGTCGTCGTGTCGGTTACTGGACCGGGGTGATCTTGTCGGCGGGCGCCTTCAGGTTGCCCCAGAAGCGGGCCTCGTCGACATTGTCCTTGGTGATCGCCGCGCCGGGGATCTTGATGTTCGGACCCCAGGGCTCGATGGTGAGAACCGAATCAAGTCCGAGCACCTTGTAGGTTCCGGGCTTGATCTCCTGCTTGTTCACCACCTTGTCGGCGAACATGGCAAGTGCCGCCGCCTGGGCATAGAGCGGTTGCTCCACTTCCACGTTCAGCCAGCCCTTGCGGATGAGATCGAGGCCGACGGGCGCACCGTTGGACGAGATCAGCATCACGTCGCCCGGCTTCTTGCCCTTGGCTTCGAGTGCGGCCACCGCGGCAACGGAGAGATGCGCGGCATGCAGGAAGATCAGGTCGATGTCGGGGTTTGCCACCAACTGGTCGGAGACGATGGTTCCGGCGTTGGATGCCTCCCACTGCATGGCGGGCAGCGTGATGATCTGGACGTCCGGGAACTCCTTCATGCGCTCCTCGAAACCCTTCTGGATGTCGAGGGTGTAGGGGTCAGCCGGGTCGCCGAGCACCTGCAGGATCTTGCCCTTCACGCCACCCTTCTTTTCGGTCAGCAGGCGCTGGATTTCACCCGCCGCCACGTGACCGATCTCGACCGTGCCGGCGACTGAGGTCAGGTCGCTGGGCGTCGAGGTGATCTGGCGGTCGAAGATCATCACGGGAATGCCCGCCGCGCGTGCCTTCTCGATCGAGGGTGCGAGCGCGTTGAAGTCCACAGCCGCAAGGATGATGGCAGCGGGCTTCTGCAGGATCGTGTCGTTCATCTGGCTCTGCTGCAGGTCGGTCTTGTTGTCGGCGTTGAGGGTCACCACCTCGTAGCCGACATCACCCATGAACTTGGTGATCGAGGACACCGACTCGGTCTGGAATTCATCCAGCAGGGTCGGGACCATATAGTAGATCTTGCCCTTTGAGTCCGCGAAGGCGGGGGCAACCGCAGTCATCGCCGCAATGGCAATCGATGCAGTCAGTAGTCGGCGCAGCCGGTTCATGTTCGTCTCCTCTGTTGCTTGCCTTGGTCAGTGTATCGGGCCGTTCGGCCTCGTTTCTTGGGCTCGGCCGCTGACGGCTTCGCCGGTGATCATGCCCACGACCTCGTCGGGGCTGGTCAGTCCTGCCTGCACATCGCCGGCCACGCGGCCCTGCCGGATGACGACGATGCGGTCGGCCACCTGGAAGGCCTGGCTCATGATGTGTGTGATGACAACGACGCCGATCCCCTGGGCGGCGATGCGCTTGATGAGGGCGAGTCCGCGCCGGGTCTGCTCGACGCCGAGCGCCGCAAACGGCTCGTCGAGAAGCACCAGCTTTCCGCCCCAGTGGGCGAAGCGATTCAGTTCAATGGCCTGGCGCTGGCCGCCGGAGAGATACTCGACATTGGTGCGCAGCGACGGGATGCGGGTTCCGGCGTTGCCGAGCGCTTCGGCGACCACCTTCTCCATCTCGCGTTCCTGCAGCACCGGAATGAGGCCCAGCCATTTCTTCACGATCTCGCGACCCATGAAGAAGTTGCCGACGACATCGACGTTGGTGCAGAGCGAGAGGTCCTGATAGACGGTTTCGATGCCATGGGCCTTGGCATCGGAGGGTGAGGCGAACAGGCGTTCCTTGCCATCGAACACCATGCGGCCGCCAGAGGGTTTGAGCCCGCCGGAGATGATCTACACCAGCGTGGACTTGCCCGCGCCATTGTCGCCGAGAAGGGCGACCACCTCGCCCTTGCCCAGCGTGAAGCTGACGCCCCTCAGCGCTTCGATGGCGCCGAAATTCATGCGGATGTCGTCAAGCTCGAGAAGCGGCGCAAAGCTCATGGCGTCCACCTGCGGGGGACACGGGTCCGGCTGGCCGGCGGCGGGATGTTCGTCGGGAACGCCATGCTGCATGCTTCCACATCTGTGCGGGGCAGTATCATGCATGGAATCCGGTGCAAATCAAATGGCTCTCACGATTCAACCAGGGCGCGGCGTATGGCGTCGCCGACGGTCCGGGCCTCGCCCGGCCTGAGGCACATGGGATTGACCGTCACAAGGCCCTGGTCGCGCCCGGCGGGGTCGAGCACGATGGCCGGATCGCCGGTCTGCAGCCTCAGGCACAGGTCGCGGGCGCTGAGGCGTGCGGGATCCGGCTGGATCACCACGCAGGGCACGGCGGCGATGTCATCGCCGCCGGTGAGCGTCACGGACAATCCCTGCAGCGCCGCCGCCACCGTCTCGCAATCCGCCAGCCAGCGCGCGTGCCGCGCGGCGTCTCCCTCGGCGATGAACAGGCGCAGTGCCGTGAGCAGTCCGGCGATCTCTTCCTTGCCTGCCTTGCAGCTCCGCCCGATGCCATGCTGCGGTGCGCCCTTGAGGCGGCGCTTGTCGATGAGTGTTGCAGGGGGGTCCCACATGTCCCAGAAGACGTCGAGATCGAGGTGCTGGAGCGCAGCGGCCATGACCAGATCCCGCCTGCCCGCAAGAATGCCGCTGGCCTGCGGCCCGCCGATGGCCTTTCCGCCGGAAAAGGCCACCAGATCCGCGCCCTCGGCGATGAACCGCCGGAGATTGCCCTGGGGCGGCAGCTGGGCGGCGGCATCCACGATCACCGGGACGCCTCTTGCATGGGCTGCCCGCGCCACCTCGTTCAGCGGCGGCCTTGCCTGCTGATCGGCGACATAGAAGACGGCCGCCGTGCGCTCGGTGATCGCATCCTCGATCTCCCAGGCTTCGGCATCGCGCACACCGGCGCCTGCATAGCGGTCAGGCAATCCGACCTCGACGATGGCGAGCCCGGTGGCACGGATCGCGTGGTCATAGAAATTGCGCTGGCTGCGAACCATCACGCACTCATTCTTCATCCCCGACGTGTCGGGAAGCCGGGCCATCCGCCCCGGATCGAGGCCGGTGATGCAAGCCGCAGCACCGATCAGCAGGCAGGCGGACGCGCCCGAGGCGACATAGCCGGCCTCGGCGCCTGTCGCCTCGGCGATAATGCGCGAGGCCGCGGCCTGAAGGTCGGCGATGTCGACACAGGCCTGCGAGGCCTCGGTCATGGCGGTTGCCACCTCGGGCCGCATGATGCCGCCCGAGAGCCGCGTGGCCGGGCCCTTGGCATTGATGAGCGTGCGCACACCCAGTTCGCGATAGACAGTCACGGCAGAGCCTTCCTTTCTCGTCTCGTCTGACTGTAGCCTGTCTCGAGGGCCGCGTCAGGGCCGATCAAGCCACTCCCGGTGATCGGCAAACTCGGGGCGGAAATAGGCGATGATCCGGCCCTCGGGCGGGGCGGTCGCGGCCTCGCCCCAGGGCGCCACGCCATGCAGCAGGTGGCGGTGCAGCAGCACCGCCTCGCCGGGTGCCGTCGGAAGGGCCACCCGCCGGCAGGTGTCGAAGGCCCTGCGCCGTGCGGCCTGATAGGCCTCTGTCACGTCGATCTCGGGCCAGCTTGCCGGGGGATGGCCCCCCAGAACCGTACGGAACATGTCCTGCATGATGCGGTGCGAGCCTTCCCATGCAACCAGCGGCGATGCCGTGTCGGACTGCGCCGTCAGCGCGAGGCCCAGCACATAGGCATGTGGCTCCCTCAGGAAGCGCCGCTTCTCCGGCCCTTCGGCCAGCAGCCCATCGACATGGGCTGCGTCGCGGTTCAGGCGGAAGCGAAAGGCTGCCTCACTCTCCTCGGGCGAGGGCTGCGGATAGCCCGGATAGCAGACCGAGACCTGCGCCCGGTGCAGGGGCAGGCGGAAGCCGAGATCATCCCGGATCCCCTCCAGGGCCGCGCCCGCCAGCGGGGGTCCCCCCTCCAGACGTCCGTCGCGATCATTGGGAAGGGCATCAACACCCACGAACCAGGTGCCCCCGCACCGCAGCCAGTGCGCCCGTGCGGGATCCCGCGCGGCGGCGCTGGCATGGGGCAGGGCGTGGCGGGTCCAGGCCAGGCTGGCGGCATCCGCGCCCACACGAACAAACCCATCCTTCTGAAATTGCTCGGATAAGTTCATTTTCTCAGACAGACTCAATCAATGATTGCATGGTTGGCGCAGAATTGCGGCGGATCAAGCAGCATTCCTGCCCTCTGCCGCCCATATTTCCAACACCGGAGGCTGCCATAGGGGTGGCCAGTCAGACAACAGGGGCTTGTTCATGAAGATGATCATCGGACGTTTTTTCCTGGCACTTCTGGTCGCCGCCGTGGTGCCCGTGGCCACAGCCGGGGCGGGAACCCTCGGCAAGACCGAGATCGCGGGCCTGTTCCCGGGTCAGTTCGAGGCCAAGGTCAAGGGCTATCGCGTATTCTTTTCCGGAGCCCGCAACGGCAGCCTGTCCGGCGAGGCCTATGGCCAGTCGGATGAGGGCCGCTGGTTCATGCGTGGCACGGCGCTCTGCGTGGTGTGGAACAAATGGACGGACGGCGAGGCGCGCTGCGGCCGGATCAGCCAGCAGGGTGGCTGGTATGTTGCGGTGAACAGCGAGGGCGAGATGCTGAAGTTCCGTCGTACCGATCTTGCCCAGAAATGATGCATGCCGGTTGACGGCTTCGTGTCCGGGCGTCTAGGTGCCCGGGGAGCGGAGCGCTTTGCATGGCTGATCAGAACGGACATCGGATGGCAGGTGGTGTGGCGAGGTGCCTGGCCGCGCTCGCCTGTGTGATGCTGTTGTCAGCCTGTGCCGGAATTCCGCGGCAGGAGGAACTGAGCCTCGGCTCGGACATCGTTTCCCAGAAGGTCGATTTCGCGGCGCTCGAGGTCAATGCCCACCGGGCCGCCGCCGCCTATCAGCCGCCGGCCAAGATTCGTGCCGCCTATCCCGGCACCGTGCGGGTGGCGACGCCGGGCAAGGAGGATGTGCAGTATTTCATCGACCGCGATGACAAGGCCAAGGTGCAATACATCGTGGTGCGGGGCAGCACGGATGAGAAGAACATCATCGAGGGCTTCGAGGCTGGCCTTCGCAAGGACGGCAAGATCCCCGTTCCGCTGCACATGGGTTTCGACCGCGCAGCACAAGCCATCTGGCTGGATGCCAGGCCCTATCTCAAGACCGACTATCGTACCTATCTCGTCGGCCACTCGCTGGGAGGCGCGGTCGCGGCCATTCTCGGCATCTATGCCACGGAGAATGGCTATCAGGTGGCCTCCATCGTCACCTATGGCCAGCCGCGCTTCACCACCGCCGCCGGCGCCAAGCAGCTGACCTTCCTGCCCCTGCTGCGGGTGGTCGACGGCAATGATCTTGTCCCCATGCTGCCGCCAGGCGCGGTGCGGCCCTATGCCCATGTCGGTCCGGAGGTGATCCTCCTCGACGGACCCGACTATGTCTATCTCGACAGCCATGATTCCACGCGCCTGAGCGTCGGGGAGTTCTGGCGCGACCTCGATTTTGCTGATCTCAAGGATCACAAGATCGCCGAGTATGAGGCCCGCATCGCCGAGAAGCTCGATGGCGCTCGGCAGGTGGCCTACAACAAGCGCGAGGGCTATCTGCCGCAGCAGAAGCAGGCGGCCGCCCCGTCCAAGCAGCCCTGACGGCCGCCCCCTTTCCGCCACGGGCGTTAACTTAACTTTTCGTTTACGATTGCGGCCGCCCCGCCGCCTTGGCATGTTTACCCCATATTAACGATAAGCGTTTGGGGCGTGCGATGTTGCGGATGGGGAAGGGTGTAGCTCTGATGCTGGGGTGCCTGATGGCGCTCCTGGCCGGGGTTCCGGGGGCCACAGCGGCCTCCAAGGCCGCTACCTTCGCCCATGAATATGACGACACCCTGCCACCCATCGGTTTCGTGGATTACTGCCAGCGCAACCCCGACAGCTGCCTGCCCGCCCATGGCAAGCAGCGCCGCGTGTCCATGACGGACGAGAAATGGCTTCTGGTGCGCATGGTCAATGCCTTCGTCAATGGCGCCATCGCGCCCGTCACCGACGAGACCCTCTACGGCACCGCCGAATACTGGACACTTCCCACCGATGCGGGCGACTGCGAGGACGTGGTGCTGCTCAAGAAGAAGATCCTTGAGTCCAAGGGCGTCCCGGCCGAGGCGCTGCGCATCACCGTGGTGCTTGACGAGCATGGCGAAGGCCATGCCGTGCTGTCGCTCGTCACCAGCCGCGGCGATTTCATCCTCGACAACCGCCGCAACGAGATCCGTGACTGGCAGGCCACCGGCTACACGCTGCTCAAGCGTCAGTCCGCCCAGGACCCGCGCAAGTGGGTGTCGCTCGAACCCGCGCGCGACGGTCAGGCCATTGGCGGCACGGCCAGCAAGTAACCGGGGGCTGCTGCCATGCTGACATTTCCATTCCGCCTGGCTTCGCTGATCTTCATTGCGCTGTTCTGCTACAGCCGCCTGGTGCGCCGCATCGTAGCGGCCGTCGCAGTTTCGACGCTGCTCGTGGCCGCCCAGCACGGCGAGGGGATCCAGGCCTTCGCCGCGCAGTCCGGGCATGGCGCGGTGTTCAAGGCTCTCGCCGCGTTCGCGAATGGCTGCACGCCTACAGCGTCAGCTTGCTGAGCACGAAATCCTCAAGTGAATTGATCGCCGGGTCGTCGCCCCGGTGTTTGAGCAGAGAGACATGGATGTGCCCGAGGCCTGGCACATCACCCGCCGGAACCGCCGTCAGCGAGGCAGGGATCATGGGGCGGGGCAGGACGGTCAGTCCGAGGCCGGCGCGCACGGCCGCCAGGGTTCCCGCATGGCTCGGGCTGGTGAGCGTCTGGCGCCACGGCCGTCCGGCATGCTCCAGAGCCGCCAGGGCCGCCGCGCGGTAGACGCAGGGTTCCGGCGCCAGAACCAGCGGCAGGGCCCCTCCGGCCTTCGCCAGGCTCGCATCGCCCACCCAGGCAAGGGGCTCGCTGAAGACTTCGGTTCCGTTTGGAAAGTCCTCCGGCCGGTTCATCTTCACCAGCACGAGATCGAAGTCGCGCGCCCGGAACCGGCGGTAGAGGTTGAGCGTCAGGTCGCATTCGATCGAGAGCAGGATGCGCGGGTGGCTGCGGGTGAACTCGGCCAGCACGTCCGACAGATAGACGGCGGCAAAGTCCTCTGGCAGGCCGAAGCGCACTTCGCCTTCCAGTTCCGGCTCGCGAAAACGATCCAGCGCCTCGGCCTGGAGGGCATGGATGCGCCGCGCATAGGACAGGAAGACCTGACCCTCGCCGGTCAGCGCCAACTGCTTGGCCCGGGTGAACAGTGGCTTGCCCAGATGCGCCTCGAGCTTGGCGATCTGCTGGCTGACCGCCGACTGGCTGCGCCCCACCCGTGCGGCCGCCCGGGTGAAGGACAGGCTGTCGGCGACCTCGAGAAAGCAGCGCAGGGTGAGTGTATCCAGAGGCATTCGATTTCCTGATTTGAAGAATTGAAATAATGCGTTTTTCTAATTCTGGCAATCACTCTATCAGCCCCGCCAAAAGGGGGCCTCCATGGAACTTTTCCAGCTTTTCCTGCAGAATCTGCTGTCACCTGCCATCCTGTTCTTTGCGCTGGGCATCGCGGCGGGCCTGCTCAAATCCGATCTCGACGTTCCCGAGAGCATCAGCCGCTACCTCTCGATCTATCTGATGATGTCGATCGGCTTCAAAGGCGGGGCGGCACTGGCTGGTACCGAGGGCGGCATTCTGGCGACCCTGCCACTGCTCATGGCCGGGGCTGCCATGAGTTTCCTGATCCCCTTCCTGGCCTTCTGGCTGTTGCGCCGCACCACGACACTCGACCCGCCCACCCAGGCCGCAGTGGCTGGCCATTACGGCTCGGGCTCGATCGTCACCTTCGTCACGGCGGTCAGTTTCCTGCAGCAGGCAGCCATCGGCTATGACGGCTACATCGTCGCGGTGCTGGCACTGATGGAAGCGCCCGCCATCCTCTCCGCCCTCTACATCGCCCATCGTGCCGCGCCCGAAACCATTGCCGCCGGCAAGCAGGCCAGCCGCAAGCTGAGCCGCGAGATCTTCACCAATGGCGCCATCCTGCTGCTGTTTGGCAGCTTCATCATCGGCTTTGCCTCCGGCGCGCCGGGCCTCGCCAAGCTTGAAGGTTTCCTGGTCACACCCTTCCAGGGCATTCTCGCGCTGTTCCTGCTCGACATGGGTCTGCTGGTCGCGCGGCAATTCCATCACATGAAGGACTTCACCCTGCCGCTCGCCGCCTTCGGCCTCTACATGCCGCTCCTCGGCGCCACTGCCGGCCTCGGTGTTGCAGCTGCACTCGATACGGGGGTCGGCACGGGCGCGTTGTTCATGGTGCTGTGCGCCAGCGCCTCCTACATCGCCGTTCCTGCCGCCATGCGGCTTGCCCTGCCGCAGGCACGACCGGCGATCTATCTGCCACTGTCGCTGGCCATCACCTTTCCCTTCAACATCGTGGCGGGCATTCCGCTCTATGTGCTGGCCGCGGAGCACGTGCTTGGCTGAGACCTACCATGCCTGCACCGCCGTCCTCGCCACGCGGCACGGCAAGCAAGCGGTCATCGGGCCGCCGCTGTCGGCACATGCAGGCCTTCGCCTGGTGGTTCCTGAAGACCTCGACACCGACAGCCTCGGCACCTTCACCGGCGAGGTGCCGCGCGTCGCTCCGATGCGCGACACGGCACGCCGCAAGGCCCTGATGGGAATGGCAGCCGCTGGCCTGCCGCTGGGTGTTGCCAGCGAAGGAAGCTTCGGACCGCATCCGTCGATCCCCTTCCTTGCCGCCGCGCATGAACTGCTCATCTTCATCGATGCCGTGCGCGGCCTTGAGATCGTCGAGGAGCGCCTCTCGCCGGAGACCAACTTCGCCGCCATCGACCTTGCGCCCGACGCCGACGTGGACGGCTTCCTGGCGCAGGCCGGCTTTCCCGACCACGCCCTGATCCTGCGGTCGGACGCAGGCCTGGTCAAAGCCATCACCAGTCGCACCATGCTCGATGCGGCCCTGCGCATGGCGCGGGGTCCTGCCCGGCTCGAGACCGACATGCGCGCCCACCTCAACCCCACGAGACGCGGTGAAATCGGAAAGCTGGCCGAGAAACTCGCCCGGCGGCTGGCAACCCCGTGCCCAGCCTGCGCGGCGCCGGGCTTTGGCGCCGTGCGCGCCGAACGCGGGCTGCCCTGTTCAGATTGTGGAGCAGCCACACAATTCATCAGTTTACTGATCAATGGCTGTTCCCTTTGCGGACACGAAGTGTCGCTTCCCCGTCCGGACGGTCAGTTTTTCGCAACCCCCGCCCAATGCCCGGAGTGCAACCCATGACACTGTCTCATCTCGACCGCCTCGAAGCCGAAGCGATCCACATCATCCGGGAAACCGCGGCACAGTTCCGCAAACCGGTTCTGCTCTACTCGATCGGCAAGGACTCAACCACGCTGCTGCATCTCTGCGCCAAGGCCTTCTTTCCGGGAAAGCCGCCATTTCCTCTGCTCCATATCGACTCAACCTGGGAGTTCCGCGCGGCGCTCAGCTTCCGCGACTGGGTGGTGAGGCATTATGGTGTCGAGCTGGTCGTGTATCGCAACGAGGATGGTGTCCGGCGCAATATCAATCCCTTCGACCACGGCTCCAGCCTCTACACCGAGATCATGCGCACGGTGCCGCTGAAGCAGGCAATCACCGAACTGGGCTTTGACGCCGCCATGGGCGGGGCGCGGCGCGATGAAGAAAAATCGCGCGCCAAGGAACGCATCTTCTCGGTGCGCGACGCCAGCCACGGATGGAATCCGAAAAGCCAGCGTCCGGAACTCTGGGACAACTACAATGGGCGGCTGGCGCCCGGCCAGACGATGCGTGTCTTCCCGATCTCCAACTGGACCGAGCTTGATGTCTGGCTCTACATCCTCCGCGAGGAGATCCCGCTTCCGCCGGTCTATTTCGCTGCGGAGCGTCCCGTGGTGCGCCGTGACGGCCAGATCATTCTGGTCGATGACGCGCGCATGCGGCTCGAGCCCGGCGAGACCCCCGAAAGGCTCGCGGTGCGCTTTCGCACCTGTGGCTGCTATCCGCTCACCGGCGGCATGGTCTCGGCGGCGCAGACCGTGCGGGAGGTCGTCCTCGAAACCATTCAGGCCGCTGGTTCCGAGCGACAGGGCCGGGTGATCGACAAGGATGGCGCCTCCGCCATGGAGGACAAGAAACGCCAGGGGTATTTCTGATTTCCCATAGCCGGTGCTGCGACGTCGGGCATCCTCGACAAGGGCGGCGTGGTCTGGTTTAAAGCGGTCATGCACTGGGGCTGGCTCACACGGCTGATGAGCGGCCGTCGCGGGATCGCGGCGGCTTTGGCGCTTTCCCTTTTGCTGCCCGCGCTCATCGGCCTCCTGCCGCAGCCTGCGCTCTCGGCCAGCGCGGCTCTCGACCGCGACATCGCGCTGTCGCAGTGCAATCCATCGGGCGCGTCAAAAGAACAGGGAGCGCCACAGCACGAGGCCGGACATGACCACTGCATCCTCTGCGGCACCTCCTGCCCCGGTGGCAGTCCGACCCTCAGCTCCGGCGGAGTGGCCTTCACGGCCGCGCCCGAGCCTTCTGCCGTTCACCTGTCCCTGACGGCCGAAGCCCTGCCACGGCCGCATCTTGCACTCCGTGACGCAAGTCCGCCCCGCGGCCCGCCCACCTTTTCCTGATCCGGACGATCCTCGCGGCATGTGCTGCCGCTTCCCCTGGCCTCACAAGGCCGCATGTCCCATTCGCGAAAGCTTCCCATCATGAAACGTCTCAAGGCACTCGCCGTTGCCTCAACACTCACCCTGGCCGTCTTGTCCGGACTGGCTGATGCCAATGCCCATGACATCAGGATCGGCACGCTTGTCATTCATCACCCCTGGGCAAGACAGTCGCCCATGGGCGCCGATGTCGCTGCAGGCTTCATGACCATCACCAACACCGGCGCGACGGATGACCGGCTCGTGCGGGCCACCTCCGACATCTGCGCCAGGGTTCAGATCCACACCATGAAGATGGAGGGCGACGTCATGAAGATGGACGAATTGCCCGACGGCCTCGTCATACCGGCCGGCGCTACGGTGGAACTGAAGCCGAGGTCACTCCACATCATGTTCATGGGGCTCAAGTCCCCGGTCAGTGAGGGCGAAAGCTTCGACGGCACGCTCACCTTCGAAAAGGCGGGCACCGTCTCAGTGGATTATGAGGTCAGGGCACCCAACGCCGGGATGAACATGAACTGACAGGCTGTGGCGGGTGAAACCCGCGACTGCCACGCTTTTCAAATGCCCGGGACGAATGTTGCTCGCGAATGTGTGCCCATTGTCTGGAGCTGCAGGCCGGTTCTCGGGCACCCTGGCCCATGGGGAAGCCGCCGTTCTGCGCGAGGCCAAGCTCAGGCGCCTGCTCGGCCTGCCATGAGCGGCACAGGCCGGAGGCATGCTGCCTGTCTCTGCCGGAACCGGTTGCCTCCCCTGCGTTCCGGGAGTAGGCCAGAGGCAGGCCGCCTGCCCGGCCCGTCCGTGCAACCCTTGAGGAAGTGATCCGCCGCCATGTTCAGACTCGACGAAAAGCTCGCCCGCATCCGGGCCGGAAAGTACACCCGCGCCGACTTCATCATCGCCGACGCCAAGGACGGCGACATGGGCCCGAGCATGACCTCGACAGGCCCGAAGCGCGCCAAGGACGGCAGTTTCACCCGCTATCATACCCGTCCGGAATTCCTCCAGAACATCCGCGCCATCATCGATCAGGGCATCGTCGACATCATGCTCGTCTCGGCCTCCAATCTCGAGGTGCTGCACGAGCAGGGCGCGTTCCGCAACAGCGTGGTCAAGCCCGCCATCCGGGCCAATGACACGACGGACATCTGGGTGGTGCGCGGGGCAGGCTATTCCAAGCAGCCCTCACGGCCCTTCCGCTCGGCGAATCTCGCCCGCGTCCTGCACGGCGGGCTCGATGCCAACCCCAAGGCTGCCGTCACCGGCACGGACCTCGGCCTCTATTCCATCACCTTCAACAACGACCTCGAGCGCGACTATGCCTCGCTGGAAGCCTTTTCCGCCTTCCGCGAGGATGCGGCGCGCAACGGCTTCAAGTATTTCCTCGAGGTGTTCAACCCGAATGTCGCAACCGGCATCGATCCCGAGCAGCTGCCCTTCTATGTCAATGACTGCATGATGCGCTGTCTCGCGGGCGTGACCAAGGCCGACCGGCCGCAATTCCTCAAGATCCCCTTCAATGGCGCGAAGGCGCTGGACGAACTCGCCTCCTATGATCCGAGCGTCATCGTCGGTATTCTGGGCGGCGGCGCGGGCACCACGCGGGACTGCTTCGAACTCATCAACCAAGGCGAGAAATACGGTGCGCGCGTGGCCCTTTTCGGCCGCAAGATCAATCTCGCCGAGGATCCCCTGGCGATGGTTTCCTTCATGCGCGAGGTGGCCGGTGGCAACATCGCGCCTGCCGAGGCGGTCAAGGCCTATCACGCCAGCCTCGCCAAGAGCGGCATCAAGCCACTGCGCGATCTCGCTGCCGACAATGAGATCACCGAGAAGGTTCTGAAGGGGGCCTGACATGGCGGAGACCGTCCGGCGGGGATTTGTTACCGGCGGAACCTGGTGCGTGGACGCCAACAAGGTCGTCAGCCACTGGCCGAAGGAGGACGGCCTCGCCGAATATCTCGGAGAGGAAAAGGCGAATGGCGGATCGGGCAGCAATTTCGCGCTCGACATGCGCCAGCTCGACCCGGGAATGCCGCTCGAGACCATAGCCCTCATCGGCGATGACGAGGATGGCCGCTTCCTCATGGAGGTGGCCGACAAGGCTGGGATCGACCGCAGCCGCATGCAGGTCACGCAGGAGGCGCGCACGCACTATACCGACGCCTTCATCTCGGCCGAGAGCCACCGCCGCACGCACATCTATTTCCGCGGCACCTCGGCGCTTCTGTCGCCCGATCACTTCGACTTCAGCACGGTGCGGGCGCGCATCCTGCATCTCGGCCTTCCTGGCGTGCACAGAATCATGGACGAGCCGTGGGGCGGCGACTCCAATGGCTGGGTGAGCGTGCTGCGCAAGGCACGGGCTGCGGGGCTCGAAACCAACATGGAGCTGGCCAGCGTCGGCGCCGAGGCGATCCGGCGCATTGTCTCGCCCTGCCTGCCGCATCTCGACACGCTGGTTGTCAACGACGTCGAGATCGGAGCGCTGGCCGGCGTCGTGGCCTCGCAGGACGGCGTCACGGACATTGCGGTTGCCGAACGCGCCGCCCGCGCCGTGCTCGACCAGGGTGTGAAGCATGTCGTCGTGGTGCATTCGCCCTCGATCGCGATTGCCGTCATGCATGGCAAGCCGACCGTGCTCAAGGGCTCGACGAAGATCCCGGCCGATCAGATCGCCAGCGCTAATGGTGCAGGGGATGCCTTCGCCGCCGGCATGATGTTCGCCTGGCACGAAGGCTGGGACGTCGAGCGCTGCCTGGCGCTTGCGCATGCCAGCGCGGCGTGTTCACTTCGCGGTCTCGCCACCACCGGCTCGATCGAGCCCTGGCAGGCGTGTCTCAGGCTGGCCGACGGCTGGGGCTGGCGCAACTGAGAGACAATGGGTTTTCGCCGCAACGCGTGGAGGGGATGAAAATGGCGCATAATTTCCTGAGCCGGCTGACGGGGTCCTTCGCCATGCCGGCGGCTGAAAATCCCACCGTCGCCATGGTCGAGGCGGCCTACCGTCACCATGGGCTCGACATTCGCTATATCAATTGCGAAGTGCCGCCCGAGCGTCTGGGCGACGCTGTGAAGGGCGCGCGTGCCATGGGCTGGATCGGCTTCAACTGCTCGATCCCGCACAAGGTGGCGGTCATCAAGCATCTCGACGGGCTGGGCGAGTCCGCCGCCGTCATGGGAGCCGTGAACTGTGCCGTGCGGCGTGGCGATCAGTTCATCGGCGAGAATACTGACGGCAAGGGCTTCCTGCAGTCCCTGCGCACGCTGACCGATCCCAGGGACAAGATGGTGGTCATGTTCGGGGCGGGCGGCGCGGCCCGGGCCATCGGCGTGGAACTGGCCTTCGCGGGCGCAAAACGCATCATCATCGTCAACCGCAGCGCTGAACGTGGCCAGGCGCTTGTGGATCTCCTGAACAGCAAGACCACCGCGCGGGCCGAACTCGTCACTGGAACGACCTCGTACCGGGTTCCCAAGGATGCACAAATTTTGGTCAATGCCACCTCGATCGGCCTCTATCCGGATGTGGAAGGACGCATCAATCTGGATGTGGCGAGCCTCCATCCCGGCCTGATTGTGGCCGATGTCATCACCAATCCTCCGCGTTCGCCGCTGATCCGCGATGCCGAGGCGCGCGGCTGCCGGACGCTGGACGGGCTCGGCATGGTTGTCAATCAGGGCGTGATCGGCATCAAATATTGGACAGGCATTGATGTCGACGCCGGCGTGATGCGCCGCACACTGGAAGACCTGT
This sequence comes from Hyphomicrobiaceae bacterium, assembly GCA_900298995.1. Lineage (GTDB taxonomy): Bacteria > Pseudomonadota > Alphaproteobacteria > Rhizobiales > Aestuariivirgaceae > Aestuariivirga. Next base: position 50,914 of record OMIC01000027.1, read on the forward strand.
TCGCCTGAGCGCTCAACTGACGTGTTGACACGGCCGGGTTTTTGATGCGCAATCATTGCTCGTGCCATGGAGGCGTGAGCCCCCGTGGTCCGGATTAGAAAACAGACTATGCAATCTGCTCCGTTTCCGGAGCACAGTTCCGATGGGAGGATCCTCGTGAAGACACTGTTCAAAGCCGCTCTGCTCAGCGCCGCCGCCATGGCGGTGTTCGCCGCAGCTCCGTCCCAGGCCGCCGGCGTCGGCGCCTGCCTGATCACCAAGACAGAGACCAACCCCTTCTTCGTGAAGATGCGCGAAGGCGCCTCCGCCAAGGCCGCGGAACTCGGCATCGACCTCAAGGCCTATGCCGGCAAGGACGACGGCGACAATGAAGGCCAGGTCGCGGCCATCGAAACCTGCATCGCCGATGGCGCAAAGGGTATCCTGATCACGCCATCCGACACCAAGGCCATCGTGCCCTCGATCAAGAAGGCCCGCGACGCTGGCATTCTGGTGATTGCGCTCGACACGCCGCTCGAGCCCATCGACGCCGCCGACATGACCATGGCCACCGACAACTTCCAGGCTGGCTTCCTGATCGGCGCCTATGCCAAGGCCAAGCTCGGCGATGCTGCCAAGGACGCCAAGATCGGCTTCCTCGACATCAACTCCAAGCAGGTCACCGTGGACGTGCTGCGCGACCAGGGCTTCATGAAGGGCTTCGGCATCGACGTGAAGGACCCCAACGTGATCGGCGACGAGGATGATCCGCGCATCGTCGGCCATGACTACACCAACGGCAATCCGGAAGGCGGCCGCAAGGCCATGGAGAACCTTCTCCAGATCAATCCGGACATCAACGTGATCCACACCATCAACGAGCCCGCCGCCGCCGGCGCCTACGAGGCGCTCAAGGCCGTGGGCAAGGAAGGCCAGGTGCTGATCATGTCGGTAGACGGCGGCTGCCCGGGCGTCAAGGACGTCGCGGCCGGCATCATCGGCGGCACTTCGCAGCAGTATCCGCTGCTGATGGCATCGATGGGCGTCGAGGCGATCAAGAAGTTCGCTGAAACTGGTGAGAAGCCGAAGGCCACCGAAGGTAAGGCCTTCTTCGACACCGGCGTGCAGCTGATCACTGACAATCCGGTTGAGGGCGTGCCCTCGATCGACACCAAGAAGGGCCTCGAGCTCTGCTGGGGCTAAGCTTCATCGCCTTGCGATGAATGAACGCTGACGAGTGCAGGAGGGCGGCCGATCTCGGTCGCCCTCACCCAAAACAAGAAGAAGCGGTGGTGGCAGGTTGGCCTGCCGCACATCCGCGGTTGCAGCGGGGAGGAACGGGATGATGGCGCAGACGCAGGAATTCGAGAAAAGCCTGGACCAGAGCGATGCGGCCGTTGTCCATTTTCGTGACGGGGACTCGGCGCTCCGCCGCTTCCAGCAGTTCCTCCACGCCAGTCCGGCGGCGGTTCCGCTCATCGTGCTCATGCTGTCGGTGGCGATCTTCGGCATTCTCGTCGGCGGCAAGTTCTTCAACGCCTATTCGCTGACGCTCATCATCCAGCAGATCACCATCGTCGGCATCGTGGGCGCCGCACAGGCGCTCATCATCCTGACGGCGGGCATCGATCTTTCGGTGGGCGCGATCATGGTTCTCTCCGCGGTGGTGATGGGGCAATTCACCTTCCGCTACGGGATCCCGGTTCCCATCTCCATTCTCTGCGGCCTTGCATGCGGCACGCTGTGCGGCTTCATCAACGGCTGGCTGGTTGCGGCCATGCGCCTCCCGCCCTTCATCGTCACGCTGGGCACCTGGCAGGTCTTCAACTCGATCAAGTACATCTATTCGCGCAACGAGACGATCCGCGGCCAGGACATCGAGGCCGATGCGCCGCTGCTGCAGCTCTTCGGCGCGCAGATCAATCTTGGCGGCGCGGTCGTGACCCTCGGCGTGGCCTTCATGTTCGCGCTCGTGATCGTGCTCTGGTATGTTCTGAACTATACGGCCTGGGGCCGGAGGCTCTACGCCGTCGGTGATGATCCCGATGCAGCGGAGCTCTCCGGTGTTCCCGTGAAGCGCATGCTGATCACGGTCTACACGCTTGCAGGCCTCATCTGTGGCATGGCCGGCTGGGTGCTGATCGGCCGCATCGGCTCGGTCTCGCCGACATCGGGCGAATTTGCGAACATCGAATCGATCACCGCCGTGGTGATCGGCGGCATGTCGCTGTTCGGGGGCCGCGGATCCATTCTCGGCATGATCTTCGGCGCGCTGATCGTCGGCGTCTTCTCGCTGGGCTTGCGGCTCTATGGCGCTGATGGACAGTGGACCTGGCTCCTCATCGGCGTGCTGATCATCGGCGCCGTGACGGTCGATCAATGGATCAGAAAGGTTGCAGGCTGATGTCGCAGACACCCATTCTCACCGCGCGCGGACTGGTCAAGCGCTATGGCCGTGTGACGGCCCTCGACCGGGCGGATTTCGACCTCTATCCCAACGAGGTGCTGGGCGTGATCGGCGACAACGGCGCCGGCAAATCGACGCTCATCAAGGCCATCTGCGGCGCGGTTGTGCCTGATGAAGGCGAGATCCGGCTCGAGGGCAGGGTGCTGCAGTTCAAGTCGCCGATGGATGCACGGCTGGCCGGCATCGAGACGGTCTATCAGAATCTCGCCCTGTCGCCCGCGCTGTCGATTTCGGACAACATGTTCCTGGGGCGTGAAGTGCGCAAGCCCGGGGTCATGGGCTCCGTCTTCCGCATGCTCGACCGCAAGGCAATGGAGAAGCATGCGCGCGAGAAGCTCTCGGAGCTCGGTCTCATGACCATCCAGAACATCGGCCAGGCCGTCGAAACCCTGTCGGGCGGCCAGCGCCAGGGTGTCGCCGTGGCCCGCGCGGCGGCCTTCGGCACCAAGGTGCTGATCATGGATGAGCCCACCGCGGCGCTGGGCGTCAAGGAATCGCGCCGGGTTCTGGAACTGATCCTCGATGTGAAGCGGCGTGGCCTGCCCATCGTGCTCATTTCGCACAACATGCCGCATGTCTTCGAGGTGGCCGACCGCATCCACATTCATCGGCTTGGCACAAGGCTCTGCACCATCAATCCCAGGGACTTCACCATGTCCGACGCGGTGGCCTTCATGACCGGCGCCAAGACCCCTCCCGCGGAACTGCTGGCGGCGTGATCCGACTGCGGGCTGTTCAGGAGACCTGATCCATGACGCTCACTCCCTCGCATCACGATGTGCTGGTCATCGTCGACATGCAGAATGATTTCTGCAAGGGCGGCGCGCTGCCCACGGCGGATGGTCATGAGATCGTGCCAGTGATCAATGCCGTGGCCGGGAAGTTCACAAATGTCATCCTGACCCAGGACTGGCACCCGCGCGGCCATGCCTCTTTCGCCTCCGCACATTCGGGAAAGAACCCTCTCGACACGGTTGACATGCCCTATGGCACGCAGACGCTCTGGCCCGATCACGTGGTTCAGGGCACATGGGGCGCGGAGTTCCACCCCGACCTCGACGTCCCGCATGCCCAGCTTGTCATCCGCAAGGGCTACAACAAGGATGTCGACAGCTATTCCGCCTTCTGCATGGTCGATGGCATCACCCGGACGGGGCTCGCGGGATATCTCCGTGAGCGCGGGATCGAGCGCGTGTTCGTGTGCGGCTGTGCCATTGACTATTGCGTGGGCGGCCTTGCCCTGGATGCGCGCAAGGCGGGCTTCGAGACCTTCATCATCTCGGATGCCTCAGCATCGATCTTTCCCGATGGCTCTGCCCTCAAGGCCTGGGCTGACACGCAGGCCGCCGGTTGCAGGAAGATCAGCAGCGCCGACATCGTGTGAGCGGCACGAGGGTTGCGGGCGGCGCGGAACCTGGTGGGGCTCGATATCTTGTGGTCGAGGACCCACCGGAATGGTCCGTCCCATGCAGAAAATGGTGCCCAGGGCCGGAATCGAACCAGCGACACGCAGGTGGCCAGAGAAACCGTGACGGCATCCGTACGACTGCACTGGAGCGTTCCCCCGACTCGACGGAGTGTCACCAGACTGCCTCGGACACCGTCATGATGCCCTGTTCTGGAAGGACTTTCGACGCCCAAGAAGCAGCGCAGAAAGGCTGCATGCTGCAGAGAACCAGCCCATGGAGCCCAGATGGTCGAGTGTTAACCTGTAGATATGTACGATCTTGCGAGACATCCCGTTTCATAGCCCTATTGGGCCGGGAGGACGTCTTCAATGACCCAGAAAGATCGCGAGATCCAGCGCAGGTTGAGGATCTTAAGGCATGCC
>OMIC01000028.1 GCA_900298995.1 Hyphomicrobiaceae bacterium
CAGCGGCTTCGCTGTCGGCGAGTCGTCGAGCGCTGCGGTGAAGCTGCGGTCAATCTTCAGCTTGGAGAATGGGAACCGGCACAGATAGCTGAGGCTTGAGAAGCCGGTTCCGAAATCATCCAGCGCAACGCCCGCGCCCATGTCACGCAGCATGCGCAACTGGCTCAGCACGAGCTCGCTGTCGGTCATGAGTGTGCCCTCGGTGATTTCGAATTCGACGCGGTAGGCGGGAAGCCCATGCTGTTCGAGCGTCCGGCGGAGCGCGCCCACAAGGTTTCCGGAGAGGAATTGCTGTGGCGAGAGATTGACCGCGACCACAAGGTGCGGCGGCCACTGTGCAGCGTGTCGGCAGGCTTCGTCGATGGTCCATTGTCCGATGGCGGCAATGGCGCCGGTCTCCTCGGCGATAGGGATGAATTCCGTGGGTGCGATGGCGCCAAGTTCAGGATCGTCGAGCCGGACCAGCGCCTCGCAGCCGCTGAGCTCTCCGGACCGCGCCTGGTAGATCGGCTGGAAGACGAGCCGCAGTGCATTGTTGGACACGGCCTCCGCCACGGCCCGCTGCAGCGCGAGACGGCGCTTGGACACGGTGGCGAGGTCCGGAGAAAAGAATCCGTATCCTGGTCTGCCCTGGCGCGTGGCTTCGGCCAGAGCCAGTTCGGCGCAGTGCAGCAGGTCCGTCAGCTTCGATCCGTCAGCCGGTGCGAGGGCGATGCCGCAGCGGAGCGCCGGCACGTCTCCGGACGTCTCGAGGCTCGGGCCATTGACGATGTCGCGCGCGAGGGCCAGCACCGGCATCGGGTCGGGCGCAGTGGGCAGAAAGATCAGCACCGTGTCATGGCTCCATTGCGCGGCCATCGCACCGGTAGGCAGTTTCGCGGCGATGAGCGCCCCGACCGTGTCTTCCGTCCTCGAGATGTCTTCACCGGTGGTGCTGGTGCCTGCGGGAATTTTCGCCTGACACAGGATCAGTGCGGCCTGGCCGTCACCGTCCGGCGACTGCCCGAGATGGCGGGCAATATCGGCGGCGAGTCCTTGCCGTGAAACAAGGCTCTGGCCGCGAATCGCCGGATGCGAGAGGGCCTGCGAAGAAAGATGACGCCTCAGAGCCCAGGTCGCGAGGCAGGCCGTCGCAAGAAGTTCGGTGGCAGCCACGGCCATCATCGCCGGATGCGAGTTCGTGCCCAGCAGATGGGTCGTGACAGCAAGCCCGGCCACGCCGCCGAGTATGCCCGCAATTCCGCAGGCTGCGACGAGGCTGCCGTCACGACCTGTGTCAGCGGAGAGCGCTGTGGACCAGGATGCAGGAAGGAGTCTGGGCATGGTGCAGAACCCGGATTGGTTGCCATCGGCTGGACACAATGCGCGGCATAAGTAAAAATGCGTGTACCAAAATGCTGCCCGCAACCTGAATAAGGTGGCGATGGTTTATGGAGTCTTCCCGGCATGGGCTGCAATCGCAGGCAATTGATGAGCCTTGGGCTGGCGGCCCTGCTGGTGCCGGCCGACCGGTCGTGGGCAGGTGCCTATCTCGATTATGCCATGGGTCTTGCCGCGCATCCGCCCGATGGTGCGCAATACCGGTCTGACCTTGAGGAGCGGCTCGTGGCGCTTCTCAACGCCTATCGTGCCGAGAAGGGCAAGGATGCCGTGACGCCTGATCTGGCCTTCCACGATGCGGCGCGGGCTCATGCCGCCGACATGATGCTGCATGGTTTCATGGGGCACACGGCTTCAACGGGTCACAGCTTTCAGGGCAGGATGTCAGCCTTTGTGGGCGATGTGACCAAATATCCCTCGCTGGGCGAGAATGCCGCCCGCGACACGCAGGAGACGCCGGTGGACGAGGCCAAGCTGCGCGCCCTGTTCCAGCAATGGGTCGAGAGCCGGAGCCACCGCAAGAACATGGTGAGCCGCGACTATCGCTTTGTCTCCACCGGGGTCATCCAGAAAGGCGACAGCATCTGGGCCGTGCAGATCTTCTTCGGCACGCCGCGCAAGAAGGGCCTGTTTCAGTAGACCCCGATCGGATCAGGCGCTGGGCGCCGGCAGCGTCTTGGGGGCAAGAAGCCGCTGCGAGGCGTTCTTCACTGCCTTCTGCACCTTCTCGAAGGCGCGCACCTCGATCTGCCGGATGCGCTCCCGCGACACGCCGAATTCCTGGCTCAGATCCTCGAGCGTCATCGGGTCGTCCTGCAGGCGGCGGGCCTCGAACACGCGGCGCTCGCGGTCTGACAGCTTGTCCATCGCATCGACCAGCAGGCCGTGGCGCATGGACTGCTCTTCGGACTGGGCGAGCATGTCTTCCTGATTGTCGGATTCATCGACCAGCCAGTCCTGCCATTCGCCTTCGCCGTCCTCGCGCAGATGCGCGTTCAGCGATGCGTCTCCGCCCAGGCGGCGGTTCATCGACACGACGTCTTCTTCGGTGACGCCCAGCTTCTTGGCGATGAGCTTGACCTGATCGGGACGCAGATCGCCCTCTTCAAGAGCTTCGATTTGACTCTTCACCTTGCGAAGGTTGAAGAACAGCTTCTTCTGGTTGGCAGTGGTTCCCATCTTGACCAGCGACCACGAGCGCAGGACGAATTCCTGGATCGAGGCCTTGATCCACCACATGGCATAGGTTGCAAGCCGGAAGCCCTTGTCCGGCTCGAACTTCTTGACCGCCTGCATCAGGCCGACATTGCCCTCGGAGATCACTTCGCCGATGGGCAGGCCATAGCCGCGATAGCCCATGGCGATCTTCGCCACGAGCCGCAAATGGCTGGTGATGAGCTTCTCCGCGGCGCGCTTGTCGCCGTGCTCCTTCCAGCGCTTGGCGAGCATGTATTCCTCATCCGGCTGCAGCATTGGAAACTGGCGGATCTCCTGCAGATAACGCTGGAGCCCGGCTTCGCCGGCGGCAATTGCTGGAAGCGAGGTGGTCTTTGCCATCTTTCAACGCCTTTCCCTTGTTGGGACGCTGGATACCGTACAATTACGCAGAAAATAAGACACTGGACTGGTTACAGATCGTCACTTTTCCGGAAGATTCAAGCGCAGACTTGCGAGCAGTGTCGCGAAATCTTCTGGCGCCGGGCTGTCAAACGCCAGGTGCTTGCCGCTGCGGGGGTGCTCGAAGGCCAGGGTCTCGGCGTGAAGTGCCTGACGATTCAATGCCTTGAGCGCAGCCTTGGCCGAACCGGAGAGCTTCTGCGCCGAGCTGCGGAAACCTGCGCCATAGACGGGGTCACCCAGCAGGGGGTGGCCGATATGAGCCATGTGGACCCGGATCTGATGCGTCCGGCCGGTTTCCAGCTGGCAGCGGACGAGGCTGGCAACGGCTGGCCGGCCCAGCTCCTCCAGCACCTCATAATGGGTTACGGCCTCGCGGGCATTGGCCCCGCGCGAGACCGCCATCTTCTGGCGGTTGGCGGTACTGCGGTCGATCGCCGCTGCAATCGTGCCGTGCCGCCGTTCGGGTACGCCCCAGACGAGGGCCACATAGCTGCGCTGCAGGCGGCCATCGCGGCCGTGGGCGGCAAACTGCTCGGACAGGGCCTTGTGCGCCGGGTCGTTCTTGGCCACCACCAGAAGGCCGCTCGTGTCCTTGTCGAGGCGATGAACAATGCCTGGTCGCTTGACGCCGCCGATGCCGGACAGGCTTTCGCCGCAATGGGCGATCAGGGCGTTGACCAGCGTTCCCGTCGCGTGGCCGGCGCCGGGGTGCACCACGAGGCCGGGGGGCTTGTCGATCACGATGATGTCCTGGTCCTCATGGACGATGGACAGGGCCATGGCCTCTGGTTCCGGTTCGGCGGGCGCGGCCTCTGGCAGATGGACGCTGAGCAGGTCCCCCGCGCGCACGGCACGCCGCGCTTCGGTCACGGCAATGCCCTCGACAGACACCGCCCCGTCCGCAATAAGGGCCTGGAACCTCGCCCGGCTGACGCCGGGAAAGGCGGTGGCCAGCGCCTTGTCGAGGCGTCCGGCCGCCTCGGCGCGGGCTTCAAGATGTGTGGCAGGCATGACGATGATGGACCTCGATGACGACGAACAGAAACCGGTGGCAGGCCCGGCGGACGTGGCGGTTCCGCCCGCCGCCCGGGTGCTGCTGCGGGTTGTCTATATCATGGGGATCATTCTTGTGCTGCTTCTCGTGGCGCTCGTGGGCGGCATCATCTGGAAGTCGATGCGCAAGGCAGAGCCGAAGCCCGAAATCCCTCCGGCAGCGATCAATCTCGGCCTTCCCCCGGGCAGCGAGGTCCGCGCGGCCGTGATTGACGGTGACCGTCTGGTTATCAACACCGGCCGGGAGGTGATCGTCGTCGATGTCAGGAAGAACGCCATTGTCTCGCGCGTCGTGGCCGGTCCCTGACGGGCGTCCCGCGTTCTGCTTGCAACTGCGGCGGCTGCCCTCTATAGGAGGCTCATTCCGTGCGCGGGCTCCCTTCGTCTATCGGTTAGGACGGCAGCCTCTCACGTTGCAAAGGCGGGTTCGATTCCCGCAGGGAGCGCCACTCTTCTTCGTAAAGCCCTGATATATTTTGATTTTTATGGGCTCTGCCCCCACGTATCAGTGGGAGTGAAGAAGATACCTTCGGTCGGTTCCTGAACATCGTCGTCGAGTTGCGCCCGCGCCGCCGCAAGGCGCACATGATCAGCGCACCGTCATCTGCACCGCAACACCACGGGCGGCAAGAATGTGGCAATAGGCTTCGAGGCGGCAAGAACCCAGACAACCGGCTCCGACAACACGGCCGTCGGCCATCAGGCGGGCCTTGCGTGGACCACAGGCAAGAACAACATCGCCATCGGCGCAGGGGCGGGCAAGAACCAGACTGCGGGCAGCAACAACATTGCCATCGGGGCGGTTGGTGCTGCCTCCGACACCGCCATCATCCGCATCGGCACGTCCGGGCGCAGACTAGCACTTTCATAGCCGGTATCCGGAACAGTGCAGTTGCAAGCGGCATGATGGTTGTGGTTACGGCAGACGGACAACTTGGCGTGAGTGCCCCGAGTTCGCGCCGGTTCAAGCGAGATATCCACTCCATGGGTGATGCTAGCAGTGCGATCATGAGGCTCGCGCCCGTCACCTTCCATTACAAGGAGGCTGCAGATGGTGGCGCCAGTCCGCTGCAATATGGCCTCATCGCGGAGGAGGTTGCCGAGGTGATGCCTGAACTCGTCATATATGGATCGGATGGCAAGCCCGAAGGCGTGGCCTATCAGGTCCTGCCCAGCCTCCTCCTCAACGAGTACCAGAAGCAGGCGAAGGAATTGGCGGCCACGAAGGCTGAGCTTGCTGAGAACAAGGCACAGTTTAAGGCCACCGAGACAAAGCTCGAAGCCGTGGAATCTGAACTGGCCACCATCAAGCTGATGCTGTCGAAGTTCGCCTCAGTTCAGGGTGGCCAGACGCAGCTTGCGGCGGCCCCGTAAGCGGGCTCTTGTTCTCGGACTTGAACTGCGCGGGTAATGGCAGCTGAACGGTCCGACTAGATAACGCCCAACTTCTCCCGCGAATGTCTGCAGGAGACC
>OMIC01000029.1 GCA_900298995.1 Hyphomicrobiaceae bacterium
GGCAGGGCGAATTGCCAGAACTCGGCGCGGCGCGACAGCTGCATCTCCTGAAACAGGCTCTGGCTTTCATGCATGGCCATGCCGCGGGCCCTGGTGCTCGGCCAGTGTGCGAGATCATGGGGCAGGTTCTGCTCGTAGAGCCCGTGGCCGGTCTCGTGAAGAATGCCCATCAGCGAGGACAGGAACTCATCTTCGCGGTAGCGTGTGGTCATCCGGACATCGGAGGGCACGCCGCCACAGAAGGGATGATGGGACACTTCAAGACGTCCATGGTGGAAGTCGAAGCCCACAGTCTTCATGAGTTCGAGGCCGAGGGCCTTCTGTCTGTCGATTGCAAATGGGCCGGCAAGCGGCCTGAGAGGGCGCGCCGCGCGCCGCCGCGCCTGGGCGTCAAGAGCCTCTGGAATGAAACCTTTCAGAAAGGCCTTGAGGTGTCCGAATACGCGGCTGATGTCGGCTGACCGGCTGCCCGGGTCATATTGCTCGACGAGGGCATCGTAGGGCGACAGACCCAGCACGGCAGCGCGCCGGCTGGCCTCTTCGCGAGCAAGTGCCACGATGTTCTCGAAGGAGGGCAGGAACTCGGCCCAGTCATTGGCGGGCCGCAGCGCTCGCCACAATTGCTCGCAGCGCAGCCGCGCATTCACCTGCCGCGCCACGAAATCCGAAGTCAGGCAAGTCAGGTTGATGTAAGCCCGCTTGAAGGCCGCGACTGCCACCTTCTGGTCCTGGTCGAGGTCTTCGGCTTCCGCTTTCGCGATCCACTCGGCGACACGTGGCGCGCTGGCCATTTCATGCGACATGGACGCGATGATGGCCATTGCCTCAGCGCGCTTCTCACCGCCGCCCTCCGGCATGTTGACCGCTTCATCGACGCCCAGCATGGCCTCGGCGTGGTCCATGGCCTCGAGGCGGCGGCAGAGTTGATCGAGTTGGCTGAAGGACATGGCTGAGCGCCTCCCTAGTGCCTTGCCTTCTCCATGTAGTCGACGAAGCGCCGGAACAGATAGTGGCTGTCCTGCGGTCCGGGCGAGGCCTCCGGATGATGCTGCACGGAGAACACTGGACGGTCCCTCAATGCGATGCCGGCATTGGACCCGTCGAACAAAGAGACATGGGTTTCGACGACATTGGTGGGCAGCGAAGCACGGTCCACAGCGAAGCCGTGGTTCATCGAGACGATCTCGACCTTGTTGGTCGTGAAATCCTTCACCGGATGGTTGGCGCCGTGGTGGCCCTGATGCATCTTTACGGTTTTGGCGCCCAGCGCGATGCCCAGCATCTGGTGGCCGAGGCAGATGCCAAACACGGGCTTGCCCGATGCCACGAGCTTGCGGATTTCGGGAACCGCATATTCGCCCGTCGCCGCCGGGTCGCCCGGACCATTGGACAGGAATATTCCGTCCGGCTTCATGGTGAGGATGTCCTCGGCCTTGCTGGTTCCCGGCACCACGGTGACGTCGCATCCGGCAGACGTCAGGCAGCGCAGGATGTTGCGCTTCAATCCATAGTCCACCGCCACCACCCGGAAACGGCCAGGCGCAGCATGGGCATAGCCGCTCTTCCAGTCCCACAGGGTCTCGTCCCAGTGCATGCGCTGGTTCAGCGAGACGTCCTTGGCGAGGTCGAGGCCCAACAGACCCGGCCAGGCCGCGGCCATGGCCTTGAGCTTCCGGAGGTCGAATTTGCCCTTCGCATTGTGGGCGATCACCCCGTTGGGCATGCCCTTCTCCCGGATCAGTGCGGTGAGGGCCCGGGTGTCAATTCCGGAGAGGCCGATGATGTTGTGGACCTTAAGCCATTTGTCGAAGTGTTTCGCCGAGCGATAGTTGGCAGGCTCGGTGACCGGTTCCTTCACGATGCACCCCACGACACCGGCTGAGGCTGCTATATTGGTCGTCTCGGAATCCTCGTCATTGGTGCCCACATTTCCGATATGGGGGAAGGTGAAGGTCACGATCTGGCCGGCATAGGAGGGATCCGTCAGCACCTCCTGGTAGCCGGTCATGGCTGTATTGAAGCAGATCTCGCCCACCGCTTCACCCTCGGCACCCAGCCCTGCGCCCTCGATGATTGTGCCATCGGCCAGTACGAGCAGGGCCGTGACCTTGGGCAGGTCCCAGTCGCCAAAGGTCGGGCGTGCGTGCGGCTTGGCCTTGGCAGGCTTCTTGGCGGTCGGCATGGCTGGCTCCTGGGAATTTTCAGCTGGTTAAGGGAAGGTAGGGGGTACGTCAAGGTTGCGGTTGGCCTTTATCCGCCGTAGACGGGGCGCTTCCGGCATTTCTGGTTGAGGAGCGGCGGCATGGGCCTGCGCGATGACGTTTCTGCGGCTTTGAAGGAAGCGATGAAGTCGGGCGACAAGAAGAAGCTCGGCACGATCCGGCTGATGCAGGCTGCCATCAAGGACAAGGACATCAACAGCCGCACCGACGGTCATGATTCGGCGCTGACGCCTGATTCGGGTCTCGTGGACGTTTTTGCCCGCATGGTGAAGCAGCGCCTGGATTCTGTTGCCGCCTATGAACAGGGCGGGCGTCCGGAACTGGCGCAGAATGAGCGTGACGAGATCGCGGTCATCCAGTCCTTCATGCCGAAGCAGATGTCCGAGGAGGAGGCGAAAGCTGCTGCCGCCGCCGTCATCGCGTCCCTGGGGGCGGGTGGAATCAAGGACATGGGAAAAGTAATGGCGGAGTTGAAGCTCCGCCATGCTGGTCAGATGGATATGGCCAAGGCCGGCGCAATCGTGAAGAGCCTTCTGGGCTGAGGGCCCGGCCGGCGTCTCAGATCAGGTTGGTCTTCACCGCGATGTTGCCCTTGATGGCATGCGAATAGGGGCACACCACATGAGCCTTGGCGGTAATGTCCTCGGCCTGGGCCTTTGAGAGGCCCGGCAGCTTTACATCCAGCGTCACGGCGATTCCAAAGCCGCCTCCGTCCTCGCGCGGTCCTACGCCCACATGCGCTGTCACGGCCGAGTCCGGTGCAATCGTGACCTTTTCATTGCCCGCCACGAATTTCACCGCGCCCAGATAGCAGGCTGAATAGCCGATGGCGAAGAGCTGTTCCGGATTGGCGCCCTTGCCGTCGCCGCCCATTTCCTTGGGCAGGGAAAGCGCGACGTCGAGCTTGCCATCGTCGGTCTTGCCGCGTCCGTCGCGGCCTCCGGTCGAGGTGGCGTTGGCGGTGTAGATGATTGGCATGAGGGGTTCTCCTTGAAAGCCGGTGCTACGTTCCGGCCAGCATCTTGGATGTGATTGACGCGCCTTTCAAGCGGTCATCGCCGGGCCAGAAGCACGCCGCCCGCGGCCAGCACGAAACCAGCCCAGCCAAGGGGCGGCATGGCCTCGCCGAGCAACGGCCATGCCATCAGCGCCGAGAGTGGGGGAACGAGATAGAACAGCGAGGATACGCGGCTGACCTCGCCTGCCCGGATCATTGCCAGCAGCAGCGACATGGCGATGATCGAATTGCCGATCACCAGATAGGCCAGTGCCAGCAGAAACGGTACGTTCCATTCGAAGGAGAAGCTTTCGAAGGCCATGGCCAGGGGTAGCGTGCAGGCAAGCCCCGCAAGATACTGTACTGCGTTGGACACCACCGGATGATGGCTCTTTCCGAAGCGCTTTTCCCACAACGTGCCGGCTGTGATGGCGAGGAGTGCGCCCGCCGCCGACAGAACGCCGAGCGGATGCTCCAGTTCGGGGCTTGATCGGGATAGGATCACGGTTGCCGCTCCCGCCAGCCCGAGCCCAAGTCCGGCCCAGCGCAGCAGGCTCACCCGTTCCCCGGTGAAGCGCGGCGCAATGATGCCCACCAGGATCGGCTGCAGGCAGACGATGATGGCCACCCCTCCGGCCGACACGCCCGCCTTGAAGCTCAGGTAGGATAGTCCGAAGTAGGCACCCTGGATCAGAACGCCGACGATGGCGAGGTGTACCCAGTCCATGGCCCGGGGCGGCAGAGGAGGCTGCAGAACGGCCACCAGCGGCGCCAGCAGGGCACAGACGCAGGCATAGCGGACGGCCAGGAAGCTCAGCGGCTCGGCATGGCTGATTCCCAGCTTGGCAACCGAAAATCCACCTGACCAGAGAAGCAGGAAGACCACCGGTGCCGCCAGAAGCCAGAGAGGCTTGTGTCGGGTCATGGACCTGACCATAGCGGCACTGGACAGGCAATACACCAGCTTGTGCCGGGGGAGCCCGGGGCCATGGCGATGGAGGTAGGCCCGCCGAGGGGCCTGCGGCGGGCTGGACCGGGGCCCCGACAAGCTGTCATAATCGGCTGCGAGACTGCGACCTTCACAAACTGGGGGACCCCTATGAAACCTTTGAAACTTGTTGCCCTCGCCCTGGCCTTTGCCGCGCTTGCCGGTATTGCCCATGCCGAGAAGAAGAAGCTCATCATCGCAACGGAGGGTGCCTATCCGCCCTACAACTTTGTCGCTGCTGATGGCTCGCTGCAGGGCTTTGATGTCGATTTTGCAAAAGCCTTGTGCTCCAAGCTCGATGCCGATTGCGACATCATCAAGCAGGACTGGGACGGCATGATCCCTGGCCTGATCGCCAAGAAGTACGACGTCATCGTCGCCTCCATGGGCATCCTGCCGGAACGCGAAGAGAAGATCGATTTCTCCATTCCTTACTACCAGAGCCCCACTGGTTTGGTGGCCAGCAAGGCTGCCGCGATCAAGACCGGAGCCGACGGCTTCGTCGATCCGGAGTCGCTCGCCGGCAAGAAGATCGGTGTGCAGCGGGCGACCGCTTACGAAACCTTTGCCAAGGAGAAGTGGCCCAAGGCCGAGGTCGTGGTCTATGATTCCTCCGAAAGCGCCGACCTCGACATGACGGCTGGCCGCATCGATGCACGTTTCGATGATTTCATCGTTCTTCAGACTGGCATCCTTTCGGGCGACAGCAAGGATGATTTCGAGCGCATCGGCAATATCTGGGGCGAAAAGGCGTTTGGATCGAAGGGCGAAGGCATCGGCGTGCGCAAGGGCGAAAAGGACCTGCTTGAGGCCATCAACAAGGCAATCCTCGATATGCGTGCCGACGGCACCTACAAGCAGATCAACGACAAGTATTTCGACTTCGACATCTACGGCGGCTGACGTCCGGCCTTGCCGTCCTTCCTCGACCTCAAGGGCTATGGCCATCTGCTGATCGACGGGGCGATGATTACCCTGTCGGTCGGCGTGGCGGCCATGGCGGTGGCCCTGTCGCTCGGCATCATGGGCGCACTGGCGCGTTTGTCATCCCATGCAGCCTTGCGAGGTCTCGGGACCACCTATGCCACCGTCATCCGCGGCATCCCTGAACTCGTCCTGATGCTTCTGGTCTACTATGGCGGGACCGTTCTGCTGCAATGGCTGCTGTCGCTGGGCGGGGGCGATGTGCGGGTAGATCTCAACGCTTTTCTGGCTGGCACGCTGGTCCTGGGCTTCGTCTATGGCGCCTATGCCACGGAGATTTTCAGGGGAGCGTTTCTGGCAATTCCAAAAGGTCAGGTCGAAGCGGCGCATGCCTATGGCATGACCAATGGCCAGGTGTTCTTCCGGATCAAGCTGCCCCAGGCTTGGCGGCTGGCCATTCCGGGCCTCGGCAATCTCTGGTTGACCCTTCTCAAGGCCACCTCCATCACCTCGGTGATCGGCCTCACGGAGCTCGCCCGGCAGGCCGATCTGATCAAGGCTCCCACCAAGATGCCTTTCACCGTGTTTTTCGCGGCGAGCCTTCTCTACCTCGCCATGACCGCCATCTCGGATCTTGTCCGCATCCGGGCGGAACGCTGGGCCTCTTCCGGATTCCGCAGGAGCTAGCGCGGTGCTTGGCCCCTTTGATCTTGCCCTCGTCTGGTCCAGCCTGCCGGAATTGGCGTCGGGACTCGTCGTCACACTGCAACTTACGTTGCTTACAATTCTGGGTGGTATCGTCCTCTCCGTCCCGCTCGGCGTGTTGCGCTCCGCGCCAAGCAAATGGGTGAGCGGTCCGATCTGGGCCTACACCTACTTCTTCCGCGGCACGCCCATGCTCATCCAGCTATTCCTGATCTACTACGGCCTTGCGCAGTTCAAGGCAGTGCGCGGTTCCGGCCTCTGGTTCATTCTGCGGGAGGGCTACTGGTGCTGCCTCATTGCCTTCACGCTCAACACGGCTGCCTACACCATCGAAATCATTGCCGGCGCGCTGCGCAATGTGCCGCTTGCTGACATTGAGGCGGCACGAGCCATGGGCATGAGCCCGTTTGCGATCCTCCGCCGCATCAAGTTTCCGATCGCGCTGCGCATCCTGTTTCCGGCCTACACCAATGAGGTTGTATTCATCCTCCAGTCTACATCCTTGGCGAGCCTCGTGACCGTCATGGACCTGACCGGCGTCGCCCGCGTCATCATTGCGCGCACTTTCTCGCCCTATGAGTTGTTCATCACCATCGGTCTTGTCTACCTTGCGCTGACCTATCTCACGCTCTGGGGCTTCCGGCGCGTCGAGGCCCACCTCTACCGCCACCTCAGGGGGCGGCCTGTGGCGGTTGTGGAAGGTCCGGCGCTGCGCTGAGCGCGCCATGACATTGCCTGTCTCTGCTGCTAGTGATGCCTCATGCGCGTTCCGCCGTCCTTTCTGGAAGACATCCGCAACCGGGTGACGATTTCCTCCGTCGTCGGCCGCAAGGTTGCCTGGGACCGGCGCAAGTCCAATCCGGGGAAGGGCGACTACTGGGCCTGTTGCCCCTTCCATGGCGAAAAGACACCTTCGTTCCACGTCGAGGATCGCAAGGGCCGCTACCATTGCTTCGGCTGCAAGGCTTCGGGCGACATCTTCACCTTCATGGTCGAGAAGGAAGGTGTGCCCTTCATGGAGGCCGTCGAGCGTCTGGCTGCAGAGGCCGGCCTTGCCATGCCAGTCGTCTCAGAAGCTGAAGCGCAACGCGAGGAAAAGCGCGCAAGCCTTTACGATATAATGGAATTGGCAACCAAGTTTTTCGAGACTGAGTTGCAGGCGGCGCGGGGAGCCCGGGCGCGCGGCTACCTGGCGGATCGCCAGTTGCCTGCAGCGGTCCTCAAGGACTTCCGCCTTGGCTATGCGCCTGACGACCGCTCGGCGCTCCGCGCCTACCTTGCCGACAAGGGTGTTGGCTTGGAGCAGATGGCCGAGGCCGGTCTCGTCATTTCGGGTCCCGACATACCAGTCGCCTATGATCGTTTCCGCGACCGCGTCATGTTTCCAATCCGCGATCCGCGAGGCCGAGTCATCGCTTTTGGCGGCCGGGCGCTGTCAAAGGATGTGCCGGCCAAATACCTGAATTCACCGGAGACTCCGCTCTTCCACAAGGGTCAGGTGCTCTACAATCTCGACAAGGCGCGGGCAGCTGCCCATGAAACCGGTCAGATCATCGCCGTCGAGGGCTACATCGATGTCATCGCCATGCACCGCGCCGGATTGCCGCAGGCCGTAGCGCCGCTTGGAACTGCCCTTACAGCCGATCAACTGGCTCTGCTGTGGAAACAGGCACCGGAACCCGTGCTCTGCTTTGATGGCGATGCTGCGGGCCTCAAGGCCGCCTACCGGGCATTGGGCCTCGCCCTGCCGTTGCTCAGCCCCGGCCACTCGCTTCGCTTTGCCCTCCTGCCGGAAGGACAGGACCCGGATGACCTCCTCAAGGCGCAAGGTGCGGACGCTCTTCGGGCTGTGGTTGAAGCTGCGCAGCCACTTGCGGATGTACTTTGGCAGCGCACGCTGGCTGGAAACGACCGGGCCACGCCTGAGCGGCGGGCCCCGTTCGAAAGTGAAATACGTTCTGTTATCAATGGAATATCAGACGAAGTTGTGAAAAAGCATTATTTTTCAGAGTTTATGCAGCGCATCCGGGCGCTGTTCCAGCCCGTTGTGGAGAAGAGGGGTAGCTTCAGCCGTCGTCCTGGTTTTGGCAATGGTGGCAAGCGGCCCTTCAAGCCCAATCAGCGGCCCTGGGACGTTCCTCAGCCACCCACCGCGCAGCTCCGGCAACTGGCAAGCCAGAATGGTTTTCATGGCGGTACCGAGCGCCGGGAGCGGATGATCGTCCTGACCCTGGTCAATCATCCCGGCCTCCTGCATGAGTTCCTCGACGAGTTTGCAGCCCTCGAAATGACGGTGCCGGAGCTTACGCTCTTGCGCAGCCGGATGATTGATTGCGCTGCCCTTGAAACCGGGCTTGACGGATCGGGTCTCAGGGACCAATTGAGAGCCATGGGATCGAGGTCCTTGCTGGACCGGCTCGAAGCCCAGGCGAAACGGCTGAACGAGTGGTTTCTTGGGAGCGGGGCTGCGCCAGATGACGCCCGCACCGGCCTCCGTCAGATGATCGCCCTTCATCGCAAAACCATTACCCTGGAGCGGGAGCTGCGGGCGGCGGAGGCTGCCCTGGCGGCCGATCCGACGGTGGAAAACGAGAATGCGCTCAAGGCGGTGCGTGAGCAGATGTCGTCCCATGCGGGGCAGGAGGCCCAGATCGAGGGCTTCGGCGCCGCGAGCGGGCGACCGGCCGACGTCATCACCTGAGCGACCCGAATCGGGGTTTTGACCCCGAATCACAACGCTGCTATGGCGGTTGCCCCCGCCTGACACATCAAGGACTTGTTCATGGCCCGAGCCCAAGTGCGCGCTACTGCCCCGGACGATCAGGACACCCCTGCCGCCGCCGACGACGCCGAAGCCCCCGAGGCCCAGGGCGGCGAGAGCGCGGACTCGCCGATCCTCGATCTCTCGGATGCCGCAGTGAAGCGGATGATCAAGCTTGCCAAGGCGCGCGGCTTCGTGACGCTCGACGAGCTCAATGCCGTCCTGCCGTCCGAGGAGACGAGCCCCGAGCAGATCGAAGACATCATGGCGATGCTCAACGACATGGGCATCAACGTGGTTGAATCGGAAGAGGAAACCGAGAACCTCGCGGCCAAGGTCGAAGCGGAAGCCGAGGGCGAGTCGACCGAGACTGCACTGATCAAGGTCGAGGCTGCCAAGACACCCGCCGATCGAACCGACGATCCGGTGCGCATGTATTTGCGCGAGATGGGACAGGTGGAACTTCTGTCGCGCGAGGGTGAGATCGCCATCGCCAAGCGCATCGAGGCCGGCCGTGAGGCCATGATCGCAGGTCTCTGCGAGAGCCCGCTCACCTTCCAGGCCATCATCATCTGGCGGGATGAGTTGAACGAGGCAAAGATCCTGCTGCGCGACATCATCGATCTCGAGGCCACCTATGCCGGCCCAGATGCCAAGAAGCAGGGACCCGTCCAGACTCCTGCTCCCTATGTGCCGCCGAAGGAGGAGGTGAAGAAGAAGGCCGAGGCCAAGCGCGCTGAGGCCAAGCGCCAGGCCGCCGCCGCCATCCGCCGCCCCGGAGCAGAGGATGATTTCAGCGACGTTCTGAGCCCGGAGGATTTCGACCGTCCGCAGATCGAGGACGATGATGATGATGAGGGTGATGACCTCGGCGTCTCGCTCTCGGCCATGGAGGCGGAACTCAAGCCCAAGGTCCTGGAGACCTTCGATGCCATCGCAAAGAGTTACAAGAGCCTGCGCAAGTTGCAGGATCAGGAAGTCGCCGAGGGGACCGAACTCTCGCCGTCCCAGGAACGCCGTTACAAGAAACTCCGGGAGGAGATCGTTGCTGAGGTGAAGTCGCTTTCGCTCAACAATGCCCGCATCGAGGCTCTGGTCGAGCAACTCTATGACATCAACAAGCGTCTCAATGCGCTCGAAGGCCGCCTCATGCGGTTGGCCGAAACCTACAAGGTGCCGCGCCCCGAATTCCTGAAGGAGTATCAGGGCAATGAACTTGACCCTGACTGGCTGAAGCGTGTGGGACGGCTGGCCAAATTCGGCTGGAAGAAATTCGTGAACGACGAGAAGGAGTCGATCCGCGTCATCCGTGACGAGATCTTCGAACTTGCCACGGCAACGGGTCTCCAGATTCCGGAATACCGCCGCATCGTTGCCATGGTGCAGAAAGGTGAGCGCGAGGCCAGGATCGCCAAGAAGGAGATGGTCGAGGCCAATCTCCGCCTCGTCATTTCCATTGCCAAGAAATACACCAATCGCGGCCTGCAGTTCCTCGACCTCATCCAAGAGGGCAACATCGGCCTCATGAAGGCGGTGGACAAGTTCGAGTATCGGCGCGGTTACAAGTTCTCGACCTATGCTACCTGGTGGATCCGGCAGGCCATCACCCGCTCAATCGCCGATCAGGCGCGCACCATCCGCATTCCGGTGCACATGATCGAGACGATCAACAAGATTGTGCGCACCTCGCGCCAGATGATGCATGAGATCGGTCGTGAACCGACTCCGGAAGAGCTTGCCGACAAGCTGTCCATGCCGCTCGAGAAGGTGCGTAAGGTGATGAAGATCGCCAAGGAGCCCATCTCGCTCGAAACGCCCGTGGGTGATGAAGAAGATTCACACCTTGGCGATTTCATCGAGGACAAGAATGCCATACTGCCCATCGACGCTGCCATTCAGGCGAACTTGCGCGAGACGACGACGCGCGTGCTGGCCTCGCTCACGCCACGTGAGGAACGTGTGCTGCGCATGCGCTTCGGCATCGGGATGAACACCGACCACACGCTCGAGGAAGTTGGCCAGCAGTTCTCGGTAACCCGCGAGCGCATTCGCCAGATCGAGGCCAAGGCGCTGCGGAAACTCAAGCACCCGAGTCGGAGCCGGAAGCTGAGGAGCTTCCTCGATAATTGACCGGCCTCCCTCAAGGGGGCTGGCATGGGTGCGGAGAATTCCCTAGACTCGATTTCCAGATCTGGTCAGCGAGAGAAATTCCATGTCCTTCCTGAAAAAGCTCTTCGGCGGTGGCTCATCTGCAGGCTCGGCTTCTTCTTCGGTGAAGAAGCAGATCGAGTACAACGGCTTCGTGATTGCGGCGACGCCCTACAAGGAGGGCGGGCAGTGGCAGACATGTGGTGTCGTGTCGAAGGGGGCAGGCACCGAAGTCCGGCAGCACCGCTTCATTCGGGCTGACCGATTCGCCGACGAAGAGTCAGCTGCCGATCACGCCATCATCAAGGGTCAGCAGATCGTCGACCAGCTTGGTGACCGGATGTTTTCCTGATTGCCGTCAGGCCAGCACGCAGTTGAAGCTGACGCTGATCCGGTGACCCTCGGCACGGTTCAGCGGCACCTCGTGGCGCAGCCAGCTTTCCCACAGCATCAGCGTCCCTGGCTCTGGGTTGAATGACACATGCGTCCGGAAGGCCCTGGGAGCCTTGGCCTGCTTCGGCGGTGCGGCCATCATGAAGCCGAGCCGCGGATCCTCATAGACAATGGGGCCTGAGCCGGGCGGCACAGCGACATAGAAAGTTCCACTCAGCACCGCGTTGGGATGGATGTGGGAGCTGTGCGCGCCGCCCTCCGGCATGACATTGACCCACAGCGAGTCCACACGGGGCTTCAAGCCTCGCAGTTCCCAGTGCAGTTGCCTCGCAAAGGCGAGGGCATGGCGTTCAATGGCGCGAGTGAGGCGGGCGAATTCCGGGAAGCGCCAGCCAAGGTCGTTCAAGGATGCGTATGAGGTGTAACCCGGATAACCATGCTTTTCGCACCATCTAAGGCCTGCGCTGTCATCCACGGCGAGAGACATCGCCAGCGCCTCGATGGCGTTGGTGAGCTTGACGGGCACGATTGTCCCCGCGCGGTAGATGCGGGTGGCGAACAGGGAGTGGACCGAGCCGGCGGAGGCTTTTTCTGACTTTGGCATGAAACCCCGACTAGCGGAGCGGCTAGTCAGCTTCAAGCGCCTTGACGACGATGGACGCCACCTCGGAGGCAGCATGCTTTGTGAGATCCTTGTTGATCTCCATGAGCGTGGCCTTGCCGAGTGGTGCTGAAACCGCCTTGCGGTAGACACCCAGAGCCACAGGCGGGGCGGCGACAACCAGTTCAGTGAATTCGCCGGCTTTCAGATCCCGTTCCATGTCAGCGGCGATCTGCTGCACGAAACGGTCCTCAGCCTGCTGGTGGTAGTCCGTGGGCTCGATGGTCGAGCGGCGGCCGGTGGAATCATTGACGCGCGGCGGCTTGTCCGTCCCAAGTTCTCGGCTCGGTGGGTTGTCATGGCCGTAGACCCTGAGCTGCTCGAGATGTGGCTTTCCCGGCTGTCCGGCATTGCGGAACACGATGGCTCGGCCTCCGTCCGTCACCAGCACCCGGGTGTTGTGGGCAAGTCGCTTCATGTCGAATCCTCCAGTTTGGGCCTCCGACCAGACATCATCGGGAGGCTTCCCGCCTTGCGGAAGATCAATTATGACACGACGAGGACGCGGCTGGAGAGCGAAATGCGAGAGTCATTCGCCTATGAGACCCGGAAAGAGCCGCTGGCCAGCCGGGCGGTGTTCTTCGGCCGGCTCGGCCGCAATGCTTGCTGGGCGATCGCTGTGGTCGCAGTTTCGCTGCTGATCGGAACCGGGGGATACATGTATTTTGAGGGCATGAGCTGGGTCGATGCCTTCGCCAATGCCTCGATGATCCTGTCGGGCATGGGGCTGCTTGGTCCGCTCAGCACCACCGGCGGCAAACTGTTTGCAGCTTTCTACGCGATTGCGTCGGGACTTCTGCTTTTCGTGATCGCCGGGTTGCTGCTCTTGCCTGTCTACCACCGCATACTGCATCAGTTTCATGTGGACGAGGGTGATGACGTGCCGCGTGACCTTCCGCGTTAATCCTGATCGAGTATCAGCGAGGGGTTCCAGGCAGAGGCAAGCCGACGCCTCGCCGCATGGCAGGCAGCGAGATCCGTCCCGTTGATGACCGCGAGCCGGAAGCCGCCGGGTGGCATGGCGTGGGCTTCAGGTGGCTTGCCCTCGTGGAAGGTGATCTGCAGGCTGCTCACATGCGGCATGGCCCTGATCTCGGCCTGCAGCGCCTTTGACGGGTGGCGATAGCCATTCCCATGGCAGGCGAACAGCGGCACTGAATAGCCTTCAGGCCGCGATTGATCGCCAAATTCCCAGGTTCCGCCTTCATAGAGCTTGACCAGAGCCTCCACCCAGCCCGCGCCGTAGAGGTCGCACCACTGGTCGGCGAAGCGGAGATGAGCCTCGATGATGCTGCCGCCGATCGTCTCGAAGTTCATCATGCCGGAATAGCCCTGCATGTGCCGCGCAACCCAGACCGTGAGGCTGGCCGCCAGTTCAGGCATGGTCGTGGCATGGATGCGCCAATGCCGGAACATGCCCTCCGCCCAGGGTGTACCCGTGGCATGGCAAAGCCAGGCGATCCGGCCATTCACAACAGCGCAGTCCGTCGAGACATGGTCACCCGAAAGCAGGGGCATCCACATGTGTCCGGGCTGGCTGAAGAGTTCCATCTCGGCAGCAGACCGGATCGCATGGCTGCCGGTGCCCATGCCACGGAGATTGATGATCGGCTTGGAAAACACCGGAAAGCCACCCGGCGTCACACCATGCGGTCCACACGCCAGACCCTGGGTCTCGGCGATGCGGAGCTTGTCGTAGACCCAGCGGTGACCGGGGTAGAGCAGCCAGCAATCCGGGTCGTCCGTAGGGATTTGCACATGCTCCGGACAGGGCACATGGTCGAAATACTGCAGCCGCCAGGGGTCGCGCTCAAGAACCGGCATCGTTCAAGGCTATCATGCGCCGGGGCGGATTCCCATGGCCAGAAAATCAAGCCGCCACATTGACCGCAAGAATGATCGGGTACGGCCGGTTGCAGTATCTGCATCACTGGTGCCGAAGAGGTTCTGGCGCCCGGCTTCTGCGGCGATATCTCTGATTGAACGGTGGCCATCCACCAGTTGCATAAGCGCCAGCTGTTGTGGATCGAGCGTCATGGTCCAGTCGTGCCGGAACAACTGGCGGCCATTGAGCCCGCAGCGGTAGCGCAAGCTTGGGACGTAGTCTTCAGCTGCCGGGCTGGCAAAGTCGATCCTGTAGGATCCGCTTGGCCGGTCAGGGTGGCAGGCCATGAAGAAATGACAGCCATTGCGGAAATTGATTCGCTCCATGACTTGCCACATCTTCTGCTCCGGCAGGTCGGCGGCGGCAGAGAGGAAGGCATTCGCGGGCGTCCCGTGAACATGGTAGGGCGCCTTGATGAAAAGGTCCTGGAAAACGAGGCCCGCAGCCTCAACGAGGGCAATGCACTCCGCAACTGTGTAGCAGCGTTCGCGGCCATGCAGGAAGGTGTCGACCAGTCCGGCGTCATACTTCACGTCGGGAGCAATCGTCATGTAGCTTCTGAGCGGGTGGTCGGGAGGAAGGCAGGCAAGGGCCTCCCGGACCATGAGCACAGAGCGATCGTTCTGGACCAGTCCCATGTCGCGGAAGACGCCCTGCATCATTTCCACGCCTGTCCGTCCATATTTCGCATAAAGCATCAGGGCCATGACGCCTTCCGGCCGCAGGCATTGTGCGAGCGCCTTGGTTCCGGCTTCCGGTACTGCAAGATGATGCAGCACACCCGTGGATATGATCAGGTCGAATTCCTGCCCCAACCTTCCGGCATCCTCGACCGGAAGCAGATGAAGCACCAGGTTGCTCATGCCGTAGCGGGTCTTGAGATATTGATGATGATCGAGCGACGGCTGGCTGACATCAATGGCAACCACCCGTGCGGTGGGGTTTGTGTAGGCGAGGACCGCTGCTTGATTGGTGCCGCATCCGGCAACCAGAATGTCGATGTTCGGACAGGCGTAACGGTCGGGCCACAGCATCCGGTGGGAATGGCTCGGGTCGAACCATTGCCAGTTGCTGGTCAGCCACTTTCGGATGTCGAGGATCGGCTGGGGATACATCCAGCGCGCGTATTGGCTGGATACGACATCGGAGAGCGGGTCGGCGCTCATGTCAGTTATACTCCTGGGACCTGCATCCCAGCAGCTAAACCGGAAAACCGGCGTCCCGCAATTGCGCAATCGTTTCGTGCGGTAGCCGATCCCGTCAGCGGATCTCCCAGGTCACATTCACGTCAGCAGCGAGCGTCTGTTCGCCCGCTGCCACCGGAACCGATACGGCTGCATCTGCCATCATTGCTTTGGCGCGCACGATCGGCACCGGAGGCTCATAACCTGCACCTTCACTGACCGAGATGACAGACCCGAGCTTGAGGCCCAGTGCATCGGCATAGACCTTTGCCTTGCGAGTTGCATCTTCCGCCGCAAGCTTGCGGGCTTCGTCGATAGCTGCCTGAGGCTGCGCGATCTCGAAGGTGATGCCGTTGATCTGGTTTGATCCGGCTGCCACCAGCTTGTCCAGAAGGCTTCCAAGCGCACCGATATCACGCACCCGCACCATCACTGTGTTGCTCACATCATAACCGACCAATTGCGGCGGCTGGTTGTTGTCGTAATTGTAACGGGGTTGCACCGAGACGTTCGAGGTCTGAATATCCTTCGCGGCAATATCAGCCGTTTTCAACACGTCGAGAACGGCTGTCATGGCGCGCGTGTTCGCTGCCAGCGCCTCACCTGCGGTCGATGCCTGGCTGATGACGCCGGCGCTGACGCTCGCCATGTCCGGCGCGCGGCTGACTTCGCCATGACCCGGAACCGACAGCGTGCGCGGCAGGCGCGCCTCGTCGGCAAGAGTCGGCGTTGCTGATGCGAGGCAGGCGGCTAGCACTGCTGTGGCAAGGCTCAGGCGGATCATGATGTTCTCCTTCCGGCTGATCACTGGTTGATACTTGATTGCGGCGCGAATTGGGCGTCAGCGGAAAGGCGGTTCATCGAAGCTCCTGAGCTTGCGGGAATGGAGCTGGCCGACTTGCCCGCGCAGCAGTTCGATGGTTTCCAGCCCGATCAGCAGATGTTCTCCCACGGCCCTGTCATAGAAGGCGTTGGCGGCGCCGGGTAGCTTGATTTCCCCGTGCAGCGGCTTGTCCGACACGCAGAGCAGCGTGCCGTAGGGAACCCGCAACCGATAGCCTTGAGCGGCGAGCGTTCCGGACTCCATGTCCACGGCGATGGCGCGTGAGAGATTGATGCGGCGCAGTTCCTGGCTCCAGCGAAGTTCCCAGTTACGGTCGTCATTGGTGACCACCGTGCCGGTCCGCAGCCTCTCCTTCAGGGCATCGCCGCGCTCGCCGGTCACGCGTGCGGCCGCTTCCTGCAGCGCGACCTGAACTTCGGCCAGCGCCGGAACCGGTATCTCGGGCGGCACCAGTGAATCAAGGATCCGATCCTGCCGGAGATAACCATGCGCGAGTACGTAGTCGCCGATCCGCTGGCTCTGGCGCAATCCGCCACAATGCCCGACCATGAGCCAGCAATGCGGACGCAGCACGGCCAGATGGTCGGTGATGTTCTTGGCATTTGAGGGCCCGACGCCGATGTTGACCAGGCTGACTCCACCGTGGCCATCGCCCCGTGACAGATGATAGCCGGGCATCTGGAAGCGGTGCCACTGGGAGCTGGAGATGATGGCTTCCGCCTCGGTGTGCGCCATGCCGCGCGTGATCCGGCCGCCACCGGGGAGCTCGATCGTTGAATAGGGGCTCTGAGCCTCAAGCTGTGCCAGCGACCACTTGATGAACTGGTCGACATAACGGTGATAATTGGTGAGCAGGATCCATGGTTGCATCGTCCGCCAGTTGGTTCCTGTAT
The DNA here is from genome assembly GCA_900298995.1 of Hyphomicrobiaceae bacterium. Taxonomy (GTDB): domain Bacteria; phylum Pseudomonadota; class Alphaproteobacteria; order Rhizobiales; family Aestuariivirgaceae; genus Aestuariivirga. Next base: position 16,606 of record OMIC01000029.1, read on the forward strand.
AGTGCTGGAGGCGCTTCAGGGAATAGTCGATACGCACGGCGTCGAACAGGGCGAGGGGCAGGGGCTCGCCAGCCGGCGTCTGCCACAGGCCGTCGGCCACTTCGTCGCCGACATGGGCGAGGCGCGGCACCGGGAAGTACAGGGCGAGCTCGGCGGCAGTTACACCGTTGCGCCCCAGATCGTCGCCCTGATCCAGGACGTAAGGATAGGGGATCTCCTGTTCCGATGTCTGGACGGTGATCGTCGCGTCGTAGTCCTTCACGAGATGGGCGAGCTGCTCCATCAGGTAGCGCCCGAAATGCGCGGGATGCGTCACGGTGGTTGCATAGACGCCGGGTCCCTGGAACTTGGCGAAGGAGCGCGCGATGCGGGGCTGGATGCCGCCCCCGCGATATTCGACCCGAAGTTCCGGATAGCGAAAGCCCTTCCTTTCCTCGGCAGATGGGGGCTGGCGGGTGTCGAAATAGCGGTCAAGGCAGCTGCGGAGACTGCCGGAGGCATTGCGGTAAAGGACGGTCAGCCGCTCAACTGCGGCTTCTGGCGTGAGATGAGGCATCATGACTCGATGCCTATAGCACGGCGGACCAAATTGCTGTAGCCATCCCCGTGGGGGGCCCATAGCTCAATGGTTAGAGCTGACGGCTCATAACCGTCTGGTTCCAGGTTCGAGTCCTGGTGGGCCCACCACCTTACTGCGCGTTCTAGTCGAGACCTCCAGGCGCCGCGACTTGCAATTCAGGTTCTGAACGCGCGACCCGTTTCAATGTCTCAGTCCGTAGGTTGTGGCTCCAGAAGGTCTGGAAAGCAATCAGCGCCTGGTTTCTAGTGTGAGACTGGTTGCTACCGGTTTGTCGTCCGAACTTGCCAGCGCCGCGGCTTTTGCGCAAAACACGATTCTGCAAGCAACTTGCGGGAAATGGACGCCGTTGCTCTGGACAACAGATGAAGCGGTTCTTTGTTGACCATGTATTCTTGCTGTAGTGGCGTTTCTTGAGTCTGCCGACCGACCATTCAACTGCCTCTGGTTCAGCGAATGGGCGTACGCTTATCGAGATGCTTGTGGGGCGTGCGGCGGCAGCGCCTCAATGCACGGGATACACATTTCTGAACTATGTTGAGTCCGACGTATTTGAAACGGTGGACCTGACCTATGGCGGCCTACGCGATGACGCCAAGTCGATTGCTGCTGCTCTGAAGCAGACGTGCCGACGGGGCGACCGTTTCCTTCTTATATGCCCTGCCGGACTGAATTACATTAAGGCATTTTTCGGTTGTGTGTTGGCTGGGATGATTGCGGTGCCAGCCTACCCCCCGCGCAATGCCAAGCATGCAGACTGTCCTGACCGACATTTCTTACCAGATTGAATGAGAGACTATTGCAATTTTGCGGTTTCGTCGAGTGCGAGTGGCGGTTCGTGCTTTTTCCGTCAATCCGGTTAATACGAAGATTAGACGTGGAGTGTCGCCTTCGCCTGGTCAGTATGGTTTGCTCGGTTTGGATGCAGCTTGTGTATTGGACACCGTCGGACCTGAGGCGTACCTGTTCAAGCTGCGCGGTGAGGTATTCTACGCCGGTGCGCTGCATCGAGTGGTCGCAAATTCTGCTTTTCATGATGTGCATGAGAGGATTATTGGTCGCAAGCCGCGCAACCTTGGTTATTACCAGAGCTGCGGTCTTGCCGCTCGCCGCAATTATGGCGTGGCAAGCGTTGTTCGCCCGTCTGAACGTGAACCCTCCGACACTGGAGGGGCGGTACAATTTTCGTCATTGGCGGAGCTGGAGGAGTCGGTTCTATCGCGATCAAGATTCTGCGTCAGTTGACCGTTCTCACGATCATCGCTACTGCCTCTCGTCCAGAAACGTGGAAATGGGTACCTGAAATGGGTGCCCAAGACGTGATTTATCAGACGCAGCCCCTGCAGGAATAAATCCGGTGCCTTGGGCTGGCGCCGCCAGGCTTCGTGTTCCCGACCACGGATAGCCACAGGCATTTAGATGCCATTACTAAATTGATGGCGCCACAGGGCCGATTTTGTATTATTGACGACCCACCATCCATCGACGTTATGTAGCTTAGGCGCAGGAATCTGTCGCTCCATGGGGCACTGATGTTCACGAGACCGCTCTACGGGACCATTGAAATCGAGGCTCAGCACCGGCTTCTGAACGAGGCCTCTGAAATGGTCGAGGATGGCCGCATTCGCATTACCATGAAGGCTCGCTCTGGCAAGATCACTGGAGCCACACTGCTTCGAACCCATGCAATGATCGAGAGTAGTGCATTGCGGGGCAAGTCCGTATTGGAAGGCTTTTGAATGACGATGAGGCCTCTAGCCTGGAGCGGGGATGGGATTGGAGCCGGAAATGACACAGATGATTGAAATCGATGGTCTGGTTCACCTGCTTGAACAGGTGCGGCATGGGCGTGTCCTGATTGGTATTGCTGGAGCACCGGGGTCAGGAAAATCAACCATAACGCGCCTGATCGAAGAGCGCCTCAACAAGGCTGAAGCCGGAACTGCTGCCATCCTGCCAATGGATGGATTTCACTACGACGATATGCTTCTGGAAACTCTCGGCCGGCGTGGCCGTAAGGGAGCGCCGGCTACGTTTGATGTGGGTGGTTTCCGGCACATCTTGATACGCTTGCAGGCCAACACGGAAGACAACGTCGCAGTGCCAGTCTTTGATCGTGATATCGAGATCGCGCGCGCTGGTGCGCGCCTTATCTCGAAGACCATAAGGGTTGTTCTTGTAGAGGGCAACTATCTCCTCTTGCGGCAGTCGCCCTGGGCTATGCTGAAGCCGCTGTTTCATCTCACCGTGATGGTGGAGGCCAGCCTCGAGACCCTCCAACGCCGCCTCACGGCACGCTGGGTTGACTACGGACTGCCGGCGGATGAAGTCGTGCGGCGTGTCGAACAGAATGACATGCCGAATGGGCGCTTTGTGATCACCGAAAGCAATCCGGCTGATTACGCCCTGGAGAACAACGCCTGAGAAGATTTATTTGTGCGGCACCGCAGTGTTGCCTGGCATGACGGCAGCGCTTGCCTTGAACCTTGGGGGACGATCCAGACCAGAATAATTCCGCCCGAAGACGGTGGAATGAAGATGCGGACTTAGGCAGTTTTCTGCGGAGACAGAGGGACAACTGACAGAAGCCCGACATGCCGAGGAATGACGACCCCGCTTTAGGTACAAGCAGATGCTGCTATCGGGTTGATTGTTGCTGGGGTAATGTGCGTCTGTTACCAAGTAAAGAAACCGGTTAGCGTTGGACTTGGGCCGTTTAAATCTCTGGAGGACGCAAATTGATTAATCAATCGAAGGTCGCAGGCACTGTTTTTCTTGCTTTTTCTTTGGTATCGCTCGGTTCTGGAACAGCCTTGGCTGGCTGCACACCCAGTTTGAATGGCGACGGTTTCAATACTTGCATTGGAGAGCGCGCCCTTCAGGCGAACACCTCCGGAGACTTTAATACTGCGATTGGATCTAGTGCGCTGTTCTCCAATAAATCTGGTAAATACAACACCGCAAATGGCCAGGTGTCCCTGAACTCGAATACGCGCGGCAACGCCAATACCGCAAGCGGAGCAGGGGCTCTCTATTCAAACACGTTGGGCAACTACAACACCGCCGCCGGTGCTGGTGCCATGTCGTCGAATACGACGGGCGAGAAAAATGTTGCCATAGGTGGCAGCGCCGGATCGGCGTGGACAACAGGAAAGAACAATATTGCGCTGGGCTTCGGGGCCGGGGGAAAGCAGGTAGCTGGAAGTAACAACATCTCGATTGGCACTCCGGGAAAGGCCTCTGATAATGGTGTTATTCGGATCGGAGACAAGCAGAGGCATGTGCGTACATTTGTGGCGGGCATCCAGACGAACGTCATTTCGAATGGATTTCCAGTCGTGGTGAACTCTGCTGGCCAGCTTGGCATCAGTCAGTCTGTAAGTTCGTTGCGTTACAAGCAAGATGTCCAATCAATGGGAGACGTTTCGAGTATTCTGATGCAGCTCCGCCCCGTGACGTATCGATACATAGAGGCTCAGGAAGACGGCAGCCGTCCGTTGCAGTACGGACTGATCGCCGAGGAAGTAGAAAAAGTGATACCTGAGTTGGTCATTCATGACGAAGAGGCTGTGCCCCAAGGGGTCGCTTACCAGGTGCTGCCCAGCCTGCTGTTGAATGAGTACCAGAAACAGAACCGCAAGTTGGTTGCCACAGAGACGAAGCTTGAGGCCACCGAGACCAGGCTTGAAGCTCTTGAATCCGAATTGGCCGCGATGAAACTGATGTTGTCGAGGCTCGCGTCCGCGCAACCCGGGCAGGTTACTGTTGCATCATCGCCATAGCGGATAACAGCTGGGCCGCAGGGGCGCTGACTTCTGGAGATTCATCGGTTCCGGCGCTCTTCCTCCGTTGAAGTGATAGCCGCTGGGCATGGGTTGGGATCTAGGCATCGTGGGGGTATTCTGCGACCCGGCTTGCCTGCCTTGCTGAGCCATGATGTAATCTCAGGCCCATTCAACGAGCAAGGTCCTCCGCCATGAAGAACAGGCCCCGTGATCCATCTCGCCGACAGTTGCTCCAGCGGGTAGCGGTTGGTTTGGCGTTACCTTCCGTCATCGGTCGTTCCCTGGTGTCGAGCGCGCGGGCAGCCTTCGAAGGTGAGTCCTTGATCGTCGTGTCGTGGTCTGGCAACCATGAGTTGAGCTTCCGCAAGGCAGTCGTGGAGCCATTCAACGCGCAATATGGCACCAGGGTCGAAACTGTTGGTGGCTGGGATCAGATGGTGTCTCAGATCGTAGCCGCACCGGCCGACAATCCGCCCTTCGACATCACCATAGCCGATGAATACACAACATCGGCCGGACTTGCCGAAAACCTGTTCCTTAAGACCGACCGCAGCAAGATCAAGGGGTTTGACGCGGTCTATCCGTGGTTCGATGAAACTCGTGGCGATGCCAGGGCCTACGGGGTGCCCTTCGGCGGCGGTTCGCTGTGGATGCTTACAGCGAAGAGTGCCGGCCTTGATGGCAGCAGCTGGTCACAGTTCTGGGACCCCAAGGTGCGTGGCAAGACGACAATGGATGCTGCGGCCTTCTACTGGGACCTCTGCATTCCTGCGCTGCTGTCGAATGCCAAACCCGGTATCGAGGAAGTGTTTGGTACGCCGGATGAGCTCGAACCATTGTTCGTGGAACTCGAGAAGCTTCGCATGGCGAAGTGGTACAAGGATGGCGCCGAACTCTCCAACCTCATGCTTCAGCAGGAGGCGGAGGTTGCCATGATGTACTCGGCTGACGCCTATGGGTTCATCAAGGACCATGGTGCGGAGTTTTCAGCAGCGATCCCGGCAGAGGGTACCGCCTCCTACACGAACTGGTTCATGAAAGTGCGCGGCACGAGGCATGGTGACCTTGCCGACCTGTTCCAGTCCTATCTTCTCGAGAAGGACACGCAGCAACGGTTCCTCGACGTCTCGACGGACTTCATGTCGCGTTCAGACCTTGTCGCACCAGCTCACTGGGTGAACTATCCCAAGTCCAACGAGGACATGGCACGCATGTTCAGTCTCTTCAGCTTGCAGGGATGGGAAGTCTTCGGCGCCAACTGGGAGCCGCTCGACGCGCGCATGAAGAAGGTGATCGAGGTGACAACCGCTGGCTGAAAGGTCACTGCGCTTCACCATGAGAATTAAGATGGTTTGCTTCCAGTTTTCGATCCTCTCGATTTGATTTGCGCGCGGTCTGGCCAGAATCCTCCTGGGCAGAACAGGCCGTGTTCTGCCGCTGCTGAATGTAGTTATGAGATGAGGTTGCAGGCGGGAATAGGTCGCGCAATTCAAGAATACAACATTCTATGGCGCAACCATGAGGCGGTAGTAGATCCTAGCTACTTTACCATTGATTGTATCGCTTCGGTTCTGATAGCTCTGGGTGTGTTAGAATTTCAAAGCGGAGCTCGTCTGCCAGATGATGATGCGTAGTCTGTTGGTGGCCGCCCTGTGCAGTCTTTCCATTTTTGCTACGTCGGATTGCTATGCCGGTTCAACCTCCGCGCAGCAGGGCAGCAGTGGCGATCGCTCCGCCAGGACGCTGATCCAGCAGCTTGCGACTCTCAGGCAGGGTGACAGTCCTGCCGCGTCACCAAAAGGCAGTCAGAAGTCGGCAAAGCCGAATGTACTCCTGTTGCTGACGGATGATGCTGGCATGGATCAGTTGCAGATCTATGGTTATGGTGGCCGCACTGCCCCGCCCACACCGAATTTGGCGACCCTTCAGAAAGCGGGTCTTACGTTTACCGACGCCTGGACGATGCCAGCCTGCTCGACGTCACGCGGCGTTCTCTACACTGGTCGCTATCCATTCCGGACGCAGCTGGAGGCGGCGCTTGGGCCGTCTGATCTGGCAAACTCCATGATTTCACCCTGGGAAAAGACCCTTCCGAAAGTGATGGCGAAGGCTGGCTATGCAACGGCCTTGTTTGGCAAGTTCCACGTCGGTTTGCAGGGTAACAATCCCTTCGGGCTCGACATGGCGAATGCCTTGGGTTGGGACTACTTCAATGGCTGGCTTGATACGACGGGTGATCCCTCCTCGATTGACACCACGGCGGGGGGCGTCGCTCCGGCCGGCACCTATCCAAATGGTTATGTACCAGGGTCAAACGTTGCCAACGGTGCCGACTCGGGTGCCTGCTACTATCCAGGATCTGCATGCCGGGCGATGTCCTCTCCGACCAACTCCAAGAACCCTGCAGGCCGCGCCTGCCGCGATGATGGCGGCATCTTTGTCCCCAATGCGGCTTGCACAACACCCATGCCGTCGAACCTGAATTTCCAGACTCTTTCGGCGCACTACGTCTCGCCGCTGGTGATCAGTGAGGGTGGACGCTCCTACGCGGTTCCGCCGACCGACAAGGCGGCTCGCACTTTCCGCAACGTTCAGCAGACCAACGCCGCCATTACATGGATCAACAGGCAGCAGAAGAAGGGAAAGCCGTGGTTCGCCACGATCTCGACCGCTACCGTCCATACACCGATGCAGGTGCCGCCCATCAACACCTTGCCGGCCAACGCAGTCGATCCAAACGGCTTTACGACGTCCACAACTGAAGGGAAGATAATCGTCGCCAACCAGATGCTTCAGGCGATGGATTATGAATTCGGGCGCTTGCTGGAGAGCACGGGCCTTGCCAAGAAGGTGAATGGCAAGCTGGTTCCGACGCTTGATGCGGCCAATACCGTGGTCATCTATGTGAATGACAATGGGTCTCTCGGCTCGCAGGTGCGCGCGCCATTCAATCCCTACCGTTCCAAGGGCACCCCTTATCAGACCGGAGTGTGGACGCCGATGGTCGTGGCCGGACCAATTGTCAAAACCAGACCCAATCAGACCGTCTCGGCCATGGTGAACATCGCCGATCTCTATGAACTGATCGGCAGGATCGCTGGCGAGAATGTTCGAGAGGGCAATCCCCGAACGATCGACTCGGTTCCGATGATGCCCTATTTCAGGGACGTCAATTATCCGAGCATCCGCGACTTCAACTTCACCCTGGTTGGCCCCAATCTGCAGGCAGATGGCGGTGCCAATGGGCCATGCCAGTTCCCGGGTGCGAACGGAGATACGCCCTCCTGCTCACAGATCCCCGTCACCAAGAGTGTCTGCGAGGACAATGGTGGCGTCTGGTTTGGAGAGGGCGCGGATGCAAGCTATCAGACCGGCAGTACCTACACGCCAATCCCGTCAAGTGGCTTTCAGTACTGCTGCCAGGCGCAGCAATGGATCAAGAACAATGGTGGCGTGCCCGGAACGGTTGTCCCGGTGACAGGCATCGCAGTGCGCGACCGTTCAGGGTTCAAACTGGTCCGAAACGAGATGAACGATTACGACGCCAGTACCAACGAGTGTATCTATGGCGCAAGCTATGATGAACTCTATATTGTTAACCAGGATACGCCACGACCGCGTCTGGACAACTCTAATCTGCTGATTCCCACGCCTTACTCGCCGCTGGCGCAGCAGAAATACAACAAACTCTCCACCTACATGAATAACATGCTCGCGTCGGACCCGGGGTGCCTTACGCAAGGGGACGGCAATGACGATGGTGTCGTCGACCAGCAGGATCTGAGAAATTACAACAAGATGATCCAGCTGACCTCGAACTCGAGCTGGTATGACGTCAATCTTGATGGCTACACAAACGACGACGACCAGCAGATCATCGTTGACAATCTTGGCTATACTTGCAGGTAAGCACTGCTCAGTGCTCAGGCAGATCTTGCTGGTTGTTGCTGCATGAACCGCGCTGACCATGTTGTTGGGGCAGGCTGCGTGAAGATTTGGTGATCGGAGTGGCACCGTAAATGCCCGATGGGCGATGCCAGCAATCGTTTGCTGAAACTTCGGCCTGTCACGTTCCGCTACAAGCAGGCCGAGGAAGACGGCCGTCACCCGCTGCAATACGGTCTCATCGCCGAGGACGTCGCGGCAGTCATGCCGGAACTCGCCGTCTACAATGAGGACGGCACGCCGGAGTCCGTGGCCTATCAAGTACTGCCAAGCCTCTTGCTGAACGAGTATCAGAAGCAGAATAGAAGGCTTGTCGTATCAGAGGCCGAGTTGGCCTCTGCCAAATCAACCCTGTCTAGGACGGAGCAACGGCTTCAGTCCGTCGAAGCTGAATTGGCGGCGATGAAGGCGATGTTGATGACTCTCGCCAGCGCGCAATCAGCAGAGAGGATGCTTGCTTCTTCACCTTGATCTATACGGCGCGGGCGTCGCAGGTCAAAGAGCAGAAGACATGTGATGGTCGGCTTCCAGAGGAGATGTGTCGGGTGGCTCATATCGCCTTTCCGCACCAGCGGAGAGTTGGTTCGGTCTGCGCCTGACTAATCCTGTTGCTTGAATGGTGCCGGATGAGGGGATTGAACCCCCGACCTTCGGTTTACAAAACCGCTGCTCTACCGCTGAGCTAATCCGGCTCGCACTTCGACGCTTCGGTTACCGCGTTTGGCGTCTGCATGGCAACAGGCTTGCAGAACGGAGTTCCGGGAGATATCGATTGCGCCCTCAACAGGAGGTTCGTTACCATGATCGTCACCGGCGTCAACCGCAGAGAAATTTTGCTTTCAGGACTGGCACTTGGCCTGACTGCAGTCGCGACCATGCCGAAAGCCCAAGCCGCCACCGAGCAGGAGGCCAAGGACATGGTCGCCAAGGCAATCAAGCTGTTTGGCGAGCAGGGCGAAGCGGCGCTCGGGGTGTTCAACCAGGGGGAGGCCGGCGGTTTTCTGGCAGGCGAACTCTATATCGTGGTCCAGGGCACGGGTCCTGATGCCAAGGTCATGGCAAGTGCCGCTGACCCCAAGCTGGTCGGCATTCCACTGGCGGGCATCGCCGATGCCGAAGGCGATCATTTTGCGGTGCGCATGAGCGCCGAGGCGACCGAGGAGGGAAGCTGGTTCTACTACCAGTGGATGAACCCCGCGGCTGGCAAGGTGATGAGGAAGAAGGCCTGGGCCGTACGCTACGAGGGCCTGATCTTCATTTGTGGGATCTACGAGTAACGCCGAAACCCGCGGGGCAGGGTCAGCCCCCGGCGGTTTCTATCGGACATCCGGGGCGTCGCCTCCAGTGCCATAGCGCCGCTCAAGCCAGCGCGAAATGGCCTCGACCGCGATTGCAGCCGCCAAGATAATGGCAATGGCGCCGGCCTGGCTGGCTGTGGCGGGGACGGAGAGAAACTGCCAGACCGTCACGGCGAGGGCGGCAACACACAGCAGCGTGGCCGCGCCCGGAACGGCGCGACCCGCGCCGGTCTCGGGCGCAAGGCGGAACGCGGCGGCGTTGACGGCGGCGAAGACCAGCAGGAAGCCGCCGCTCGTAGCCGACGACATGGCCTCGATTGGCGCGAGATTGACGGCCAAGAGTGCGAGAACGGCAATGATCGCGAGGCTCCGACTTGCACGGCGCTTCAGGCCTCTGTGCAATGCGGAGGGAAGCTCATCGATCTTCTGGAGCTGGGGCGGCAGCCGCGTGGCTCCGAAGTAGTCGGCGGTGATTGCAGAGGCCGAGGCAAGCACTGCGCCCACCGCCATGAGCCCGAAACCGAAGGGCCCCAGAAAGCTCTGCGCCGCCGCAGAGATCCCGAAGTTCTTGGCAGCGATCAGATCGGCCAGAGGCAGGTGGCCGAGTCCCACGACAAAGGCCAGCACATAGATGATCACGGCAATCGCCACAGATCCCAGGAAGGCTATGGGCAGCGTGCGCCGGGGATTGGCGATATTGCCGGAAGCGTTCGCGATGAGTTCGAAACCCTCATAGGCGAGAAAGCCAATCATGCCGCTGGCGACAATTGCCATGGGGGTGGCCCAGGCCTCGGGTGCGAGGCGGCTCCAGTCAATGCCCGGGGCAAGCAGTCCTGCCACGATGAACACTGCAAGCACCAGCAGCTTGCCTGCATTGAAGGCGCTCTCCGACGCCTGCACAAGTCCCGGACCGACGAAATTGACCATCCCGAGCACGATGAGGGCGGCGGAGGAAATCAGATGGCCGCCCGAAGGTTTCAGGGCATCCGGCAGATAGGGCAGGGTGTAGCCTGCAAGTGCCGTGGCATAGACAGCCATGATGGCGACATAGCTGAGGATCAGCAGCACATTGACGGACGCAGCGAAATAACCCCTTCCGAAGGCCGCTGTGATGAAGGAGACCGTGCCGCCTGGTCCGGGGTAGCGCAGCGTGAGCCCGACATAGGACCAGGCCGTGAGCAGGGCGATGAATCCGCCCAGCAGAAAGGCGATGGGGGTTCCCCCGGCCGCCCCCGCCGCCGTGATGCCGAATGTTGCGAAGAATCCGCCGCCCACGATGCCGCCGACCCCGATCGACAGCGCACCGAAGGTGCCGATTGATCCTTGTCTTCCGTCCATCAGACACGCCCCCTGATCGTCATCGGGTCAGCGCATAGAGCGCGACCGCACAGGCATTCGAGACGTTGAGGCTGCGTATCGGACCATTCATGGGTAGTTTCACGAGGCCGTCGCAGGTTTCCCGGGTAAGCTGTCGCAGTCCCTTGCCTTCCGCTCCCAGCACGATGGCAACGGGTGGCGTGCGGCTGGCATCGGCGATGTCGCCCGGTGCATCGCTGTCCAGGCCGAGGATATGGAACCCGCAGTCCTTCAACTCCGCCATGGCGCGCGAAAGATTGGTGACCTTGACGAAGGGTACATGTTCATAGGCTCCCGATGCCGACTTCATCAGCACCGCCGAGGACTCGGGGCTGTGCCGGGCTGTCGCCACCAGAGCCGTGACATTGAAGGCGGCGCAGCTTCTGAGGATGGCGCCGACATTGTGCGGGTCGGTCACCTGATCCAGCATGACCACGATGCCTGACTTGTCGATCTGGTCGAGACGCGGCTGGTCGAGTGGTTTTGCCTCGATGAGCAGACCCTGATGTACTGCCTCCGGACCCAGCCGCCGGTCGAGGACATTGGGATGCACGATTTCCGGCGTGATGGCGCGCGCCGCAATCTCCGCGGCGAGCCGGTCGGCTGCGTTGCGGCTTGCCTTCAGGGAATAGATCTTGCGGCGCGGGTTCTTGAGCGCCTCCGCTACCGGATGGACGCCATAAATGATGTCATTCTGCTCGCTCATGGCCGGCGGCTATAACGCATGGCCGGGGCCGTGTGGGGGGAAAGTTTTGGGCGACCCGCCTCCTTTGGTGTGATTGCCGGGGCGGTCTGTCCGGTCTAGAATCCGGGGCTCAGAAAACGCTGGGGTGCCATGTTCAAGAAGATCCTGATCGCCAACCGGGGCGAGATTGCCTGCCGCGTCATCAAAACGGCCCGCAAGATGGGCATCAGGACCGTCGCGGTCTATTCCGACGCCGATGCGCGTGCCCTGCATGTCGAAATGGCCGACGAGGCGTTGCATATTGGTCCCCCTGCCGCTGCCCAGTCCTATCTCGACATCGCCAAGATCGTCGCAGCCTGTCAGGCGACGGGCGCCGAGGCCGTGCACCCCGGCTACGGCTTCCTGTCCGAGCGGTCGGCTTTCCCGCGCTCTCTCGCGGCGGCCGGCATCACCTTCATCGGTCCCAACCCGGGCGCCATCGATGCCATGGGTGACAAGATCGAGTCCAAGAAGGCCGCCGCAGCCGCACGGGTGTCGACGGTGCCGGGCTACATGGGCATCATCGAGGATGCTGACGAGGCGGTGAAGATCGCTGGCGAAATCGGATATCCGGTGATGATCAAGGCTTCCGCCGGCGGCGGCGGCAAGGGCATGCGCATCGCCCATTCCGAAGCCGAGGTGAAGGAAGGTTTCACGCGGGCGAGGTCGGAGGCCAAGTCGTCCTTCGGTGATGACCGCGTGTTCATTGAGAAGTTCATCGTCAATCCGCGCCACATCGAGATCCAGGTGCTCGGCGACAAGCACGGCAACGTCATCTATCTGGGGGAGCGGGAATGTTCGATCCAGCGCCGGAACCAGAAAGTGATCGAGGAGGCCCCCTCGCCGCTGCTTGACGAGAAGACCCGCAGGGCCATGGGCGAGCAGGCCGTCTCTCTCGCGAAGGCCGTGAACTATGACTCCGCAGGCACCGTCGAATTCGTTGCCGGTCAGGACCGCTCCTTCTTCTTTCTCGAGATGAATACCAGGCTTCAGGTCGAGCATCCGGTCACCGAACTGGTGACCGGCATCGACCTCGTAGAGCAGATGATCCGCGTTGCGGCGGGAGAACCTCTGCAGATCCGCCAGTCGGACGTGACGCTCAAGGGATGGGCCGTGGAGAGCCGTATCTACGCCGAGGATCCCTATCGCAATTTCCTGCCCTCGACAGGCAGGCTTGTCCGGTACCGTCCGCCTGCGGAGCAATCATCCGGAGGCGTCACTGTGCGCAATGACACGGGGGTCTATGAGGGCGGCGAGATTTCGATTTATTACGACCCGATGATTGCCAAGCTCTGCACGCACGCGTCAAGCCGGGCGGCGGCAATCGGTGCGATGGCGGAAGCGCTCGATGCCTTCTACATCGATGGTATCCAGCACAATGTTCCGTTTCTGTCTGCCATCATGGGAAATCTGCGCTGGCAGTCGGGAGCGCTCTCCACAGGCTTCATCGCGGAGGAATTTCCCGGCGGATTCACCGGTCAGGACGCTGCGCCCGCCATCACCTCGACGCTGGCGCAGGTTGCGGCACTCCTCGATCACATCGAGAACCGGCGCAAGCGCAGGATCAGCGGCCAGATGAATGGCAACGGCGTCAAATTCGCCATCGATCGGGTCGTGAAGCTGGGTCTGGACTGGCTGCCGGTTACAATTTCAGAGGCAAGCGATCAGCTCGCGGAGTCATGCGGCTGGACTCCGGGCCAGCCGGTGTTCTCGGCCGATCTTGGCAACGGTCGGGTAACGGTTCAGGTGCGCCGCATTCTGAATGGCTATCGCCTCTCCTATCGGGGTGTGGTTCTCAATGCCCACGTCTACACGCTTCGTGAGGCTGAACTGGCGCGGCTCATGCCCGAGAAGGCGGCTGCCGATACCTCGAGGAAGCTCCTGTGTCCGATGCCCGGGCTTGTGATCTCGATCCCCGTCGAGGTCGGTCAGGAGGTCAAGGCGGGCGAGCCGCTCGCCATCGTCGAGGCTATGAAGATGGAGAACATCCTGCGGGCCGAACGCGATGTCACGGTGAAAGCCGTGAACGCCAGGAAGGGCGACAGCCTGCAGGTCGATGCCATCATCATGGAATTCGCCTGACAGCCTGCCGCGTCAGCCCGCAGTCAGCCCCTCTTTTTCCAGCGTCGCCTTGACCGCGGGCCGTGCGCCGATACGGTCCATGTAGGCGATGATGTGCGCATAGGGCGAGAGGTCGAGCTTCACCCATTTGCTCCAGCCGAGAACCGTGAACGCATAGGCATCAGCCACGGAATAGCTGTCTCCCAGCAGATAGGGCTTCCGCGCCAGTTCGGCATCGAGCCAGCGCAGACGCCGGCTCACGCGGTCCACGATGGCCTTCTTGCCCTCTTCGGGCATGGCCGGATTGAACAGTCCACCGATCCCCTTGTGCAATTCGGAGGCGATGAAGTTGAGCGTCTCCATGGCGCGGTAGCGTTCCATGGTCCCGAAACGGGGCAGCAGGCTGGTATCCTTCGCCTTGTCTGCGAGATACTGCAGAATGGTCGATACCTCGGTGAGAACCTCGCCCTTGGCGATTTCGAGAGTCGGAACATAGCCCTTGCTGTTGACGGCGGTGAAATCCGCTCCGGCCTCGGTGGTCTTCGCACCGAGGTCGACCTTTTCGAGCGTATGGGGCTCCTTGAGCTCGTTGAGCACGATATGGGGCGCTAGCGAGCAGGCGCCAGGTGAATAGTAGAGCTTCATGGTTGTTCCCTTCCTCAATGGCTCGGAATTATAGGTTTCATGTAGCACCCGGGTGGATAATTTCCAGCCCGCCGGATGGACATGGGCCGTGATTGCGTCGATAATCGTCGCGTCGCAGCTGCGAGGATCTGACAATGCGCCGTCTGGGTTGTTTTCTGCTTTCTCTTCTCATGCTGGCCGCAGCATCCGGCCCTGCGAGGGCCGATTTCGTGAAGAACTTCAACGAGTGGCAACGGTTGGGGCCAGACGGCCAGGCGGCCTATGCGATGGCCATTTTTGATGTGATGACCGTTTTCGTCGATGGTGATCAATATGTGGCCGCCCGCGCCATGGGGCTGCGTGCCTGCGGCATGTCGCTCCAGCTCAAGGCCTCGATGGTCGCTCAGACGATCAACAAGTTCTATGCCGATCATCCGGAGGCGCGTGTCGCGACCCCGTTCTTTGCCTTCAACAGCTATCTCGAGCGCGGCGCCTGCAGTCCCTTCATCAATGAGGCCCGCAAGGAAATGGGCCTGCCGCCGATGAAGGCGCCCCCCGTACCGGCGGCGGAGCAGTAGGCGCTCACACGCTCTGCCCGAATATCAGCCGGAATTGCCGCCGGAGGGCGTCGTCGAGGTCCGTTATGTCTGCGGCAAGACCGAGGTCCGCGAGGCTTGTCACGCCATGCTCGCGGATACCACAGGGAACAATGCCGCTGAAATGGGAGAGGTCGGGATTCAAGTTGATTGATATTCCGTGGAAGCTCACCCAGTGGCGAACCCTTATGCCAATGGCCGCGATCTTGTCTTCCTTTTGTCCCCGACGCACCCAGACGCCGACCCGGTCTTCGCGTCGTTCACCGGTGATGCCGAATTCGCCGAGCGTAGCGATCACCCAGCGCTCGAGGCCTGCCACGAAAGCGCGCACGTCGCCACCACGCCGCCTCAGGTCCAGCATCACATAGGCAACGCGCTGTCCCGGTCCGTGATAGGTGAACTGCCCGCCGCGGCCGCTCCTGAACACCGGAAACCGGTCCGGCTCCACCAGATCCTCGTCCCGCGCCGAAGTGCCAGCCGTGTAGAGCGGAGGGTGCTCGAGGAGCCAGATACGCTCCGGTTCGGTGCCTCGGGAGATGGCATCGACATGGGCGTCCATCCGCGAGAGTGCGTCCGGATAGGCCACAACTCCGGGGGAAACGGTCCATTCCACCGGGTTTTCTGAAGCCAGTACGAGATTGATGTCGTTGCGCGCCGTCATGCCTGCAAGCTTTTCCCAGTTTAGACATTGCTGCGCAACCCATGTATTCTTGGGAGGCCAGACAGGGAGACATGAAGGTCCATGATGAACCAATCGAAATCGGAGGCACTGTTCCGGCGCGGCATGGACGTTCTGGTCGAGGGGGTGTCGTCAGCTTCGCGTGGTCCCGCAACCTTCGGCACCCATCCCCGCTACATGTCGCATGGCGAGGGTCAGCGCCTCTATGATGTGGACGGCAATGCCTACATCGACTGGATGATGGCCTTCGGGGCACTGCCGCTTGGCCACGGGCATCCCCGGATCGTCGAGACGGTTTCCCGGGAGATCGCCCGCGGGTCGCACTTCGCCACGGCGCTGGAGGTCGAGGTCGAGGTGGCGGAGCTGCTGGTGAAACTGCTTCCGCATGCAGACAAGGTTCGGTTTGCCAACACTGGCACCGAGGCGGCCATGGCTGCCTTTCGCCTGGCGCGCGGCCTTACCGGGCGACGCAAGATCATCAAATTCGAAGGTCATTATCATGGCTGGTGGGATCCGGTGATCGTCAACACCAATCCAATGCCGCCGACCATGTTCGGACCGAAGACGAACCCGATCCGAATCGTCGACAGCGCCGGTGTGCTGGAAGAGATGTGGCTCGATACCATCGTGGTGCCATGGAACGAGGTCGAAATGCTGGAGCGTGCTCTGGAGATACACGGGCGGGATACGGCCTGCGTTGTCACCGAGGGGATCATGGCCAACATGGGGGTCATTCTCCCGAAGCCTGGCTACCTGAACCGCGTTGAGCAGTTATGCCGCCAGTACGGCTGCCTGTTCTATCTTGACGAGACGGTGACGGGTTTCCGCGTGGCCCCCGGCGGCTGCGCCGAACTCTATGGACTGAAACCTGACATCGTCACCTACGGCAAGGCGCTCGGGGCAGGGCTTCCGATGGCCGCGATTACCGGTCCCGACCATGTCATGCAGGGGCTCGAATGGGGAAAGGTCTTGCATTATGGTACCCATAATGCTGGCCGGCTGACGTTGTCGGTCACCAAGACCATGCTGGAAGTCATGCTGGCTGACGATAAGGCGAACTACAAGAAGCTCGCCTACCTTGGGAACAGGATGGCTGATGAAATCCGCCGGGTTGCCAAGGGTCACAACCGCCACGGCGTCGTCGTCCAGGGCGTGAACTCCATGTTCCAGATCTTCTTTACCGACAAGGAGGAGATCAGTGACTGCCGCGATTTCTCTGCCCACGTGAACCGCACCAAGTTCCGGGACTTTGTGCTGAAGTTGTTTGAAAAGGGTGTCTACATGTCACCCTCCGCAACGCTTCATTCGCTGTCATCGATTGTCCATACGGAAGACGACATTGCGGTTACCGCCAGAGCCATAGGTGAAGTGCTGGAAGAGTTGCCGTGACGGACCTCGGCTTCATTGGTACGGGCCATCTGGCGTCATTTTTCGTTGAGGGCCTGTCAAGGGTTGATGCGGGCTATGACATCATGGTTTCTCCGCGCAACGCCGCCAGGGCCAGCGATCTGGCCCATCGCTTCGGGGTCGCCATCGCAGAGAACCAGCAGATTGCCGATCGCTGCGATCTCGTGGTGGCAAGCGTTCTTCCCAAAGATGCGGCGAACGTGCTGGGCGGCTTGCGATTCCGGGTTGGGCAGACGGTTCTGTCGGTTATGGCGGGTGTAAGCCTGTCTGAGCTTCGTGATCTGGTCGCGCCAGCCCAGGCCGTGGTATCCATGATGCCGGGACTCGCCAATGCCTTCAACGCGGGGCCATCGGCAATGTATCCCGAAAATGTGGCGGCACGGTCCCTGCTGGAGAGGCTCGGACCGGTTCATGTCTATCACGATGAACATGGCTACACGGTCGCAAGCGTCATGGGCGCCTTTTCCGGCATGACGGTCCTGATGATGCGCGACGCAATGGACTGGTTTGCCTCTCGCGGGCTCGAGCCTGCGGATGCGCGTCGCCTGGTGGCTGAGGTTCTGAGGGGAAATTCCGCCATGCTGCTTGAGACACCGCTCGCGATGTCGGATGTGGCTCGCGGGGTGGGCACACCCCGCGGCATTACCGAGGAGGGTCGCAAGATCCTGGATTCCGGCGGGAGCTGGAGCGAAGCGCTGGATGCCGTTCTGGCGCGCGTATCACCGCGCAGCTGAGGTCAGCCAAGACGTCTCTGCGTCTCGCGACGAGCAAACACCTGCCAGTCCGTCAGTCTCTCCCGCTGTTGCTGCCTGTGGTCAGCGCAGCCGGTCGATCCATGGCTTTGCGAGATGGGTCGCATTGATGAAGGTCAGTCGATGGGTGCCGCCGTCGACAGGAAACATCTTGATCTTGCTTTCGGCCTCTGCGTCAGGCGTGCTGTTCATTGCAAGATGATAGTCATATGGGAGTCGGGCCACGCGAACCCGGATGACTTCGTCGGATGTGCCATAATACATCCGGATCGGGGTCTTGAATTCCTGGCGGTAGGTTTCGCTCTCCGCCAGACACTTGCCATAGTCTGACGCTGCAAATTTTGCAGGATCGCGGAGTTCCTCCCTCAGGAACCTTATGTTCGGCACCCCGGCCAATTCGATCAAGATATTCAGAAGCGCCTCCGGGTTCCCTTGCGGAGAACCATAGGACCGCTCGTAGATGCTGTTGAAGGTATCATAATACTTTGGATTGATCGTTTTTCTTGCAAGATCTGCCGGCCCGATGAAGTTCTGGCAAGAGAAGACCGTCAGCGCGATGATGGTATTGATCCACTTCGCATCGCTTTCCATCGGGTCGAAGAGGGCGGCATTCAGCGCCGCCAGTGGATCGTTCGGGTTGGCAGCCGAGAAGGCGGCCCGAACCTTTATGCCCCTGGATTCAAACTTCTCCAGCAAGCCGGTCGTATTCAGGCCACCCTGTGACCAGCCGCCAAGGAAGAAGTCGGAAATCTTGATGTCGCTGTCCGCAAGGTAATGTTTGACGTCGAAGTAGAGGTCGAAGCTCGACTGTGCGGAGCTCTGCTTCATCATGTAGGATTCATTGTCGCTCGCGTTGCCCCCCAGTCCGAAGTAGTCGGCCGCCATCACCGCGTAGCCATTCCCGGCGAACAGCCCGACCATGTAGCGGGTCTCGTAGGAGTCGTCGTAGGTATCAAAGGGTGTCGGGTTGTGCTGCTTGAAGGCGAAGGACGGCACCGCGTATTTCGGGAAGACCGTTCCATGTTGATAGGAGATCAGTCTGACGGACTTGAGATCGGCCAGCTTCGGAATGGCCAGAAGCCCCGTCACGGATATCCGGCGGTTGCCAAGTTCCGGGATGTTTGAGTCATAATGGACCGTGTAGATGTCGACGGCATTCGTGGCCTTCGAGACAGGGGGGAGCTGATATCCTGGTCCCGGTACCTCACGCGACAGGAACGCTGTGCGTTCGGCATCCAGTATGGCGTTGAGTTCCTTGACGGAAACGGTCTTGAGGAACTTGAACTGGGCATTCTCCGCCAAGGCTGCGGAACAGGATACGACCAGGCAGAGCAGGGCGGCGATGAAACGCAAGACTTCCTCCATCAGCGAATACGCCACTCTACCTCTGGATGTGGGCATGATGTCAATATAACTCTGGATTGTATAACGAGTGAGGCCTGCAGTCTTCCCGGCAGTGCCGGCCTTGCATTTCCTTGAGAAGGCTTCTAAGCACCCGTCCGTCAACTGCAACTCACACGCTGGGGCAGGCTTTGGCGCATGAGGCGGAAGCCTCCACATAGCGCCAGATCCATCCGGTGCCGGGGCGACCCGGTCACTTTCCCAGCGGCGGATCAACCGGAAAAGGACAAGACCTCATGGCTCTGCCAGAATTCACCATGCGTCAGCTTCTCGAAGCGGGCGTTCACTTCGGTCACCAGACGCATCGCTGGAATCCGAAGATGCGGAACTACATCTACGGTAGCCGCAACGGTATTCACATCATCGACCTGTCCCAGACCGTGCCCTTGCTGCACCAGGCTCTGGTCGCGGTCTCGGACACGGTGGCCAAGGGTGGCCGCGTGTTGTTTGTCGGCACCAAGCGTTCAGCCTCGGAGCAGGTGGCGGATGCGGCCAAGCGGTCGGCCCAGTACTATGTCAATTCACGCTGGCTGGGCGGCACGCTGACCAACTGGAAGACCATTTCCCACTCCATCAAGACCCTGCGCACCGTCGATGAGACGCTCTCGAAGGAAAACTCCGGTCTCACCAAGCGCGAGCTGCTCGAACTCACCCGCACCAAGGAAAAGCTCGACAAGGCTCTGGGCGGTATCAAGGACATGGGCGGCACGCCGGACATCGTCTTCGTGATCGACACCAACAAGGAGCAGATTGCCATCAAGGAGGCGAACCGGCTTGGCATTCCGGTGATCGCAGTCATCGACACCAACTCCGACCCTGCCGGCGTCACCTTCCCGATCCCGGGCAATGACGACGCGGGGCGCGCCGTGGCACTCTATTGCGACCTGATCGCGCGGGCCTGCATCGAAGGCATCTCGCAGGCCCAGTCTGGCGCCGGCGTCGATGTCGGCGCGTCCGAGAACCCCGTTGCCGAGGACGTGTCCGCCGCCTGATCCAGGCCCGGCTTCGTCACGCAATCGACAAATGGGCCTGCCGTAACGTCGCGGTGGGCCCAGTTCCTGCAAATCACAAGAGGTAGAACATGGCCGAGATCACGGCTGGAATGGTCAAGGACCTGCGCGAGAAGACCGGCGTGGGCATGATGGACTGCAAGGCGGCGCTTGCCGCCACCAACGGCGACATGGAAGCCGCCGTCGATTGGCTGCGTGCCAAGGGGCTGGCCAAGGCCGCCAAGAAGTCGACCCGCGTGGCCGCCGAAGGTCTGGTTGCGGTTGCGGTTGACGGTACGACCGGTGCGGTGGTCGAGGTCAATTCCGAAACCGACTTCGTGGCCCGCAACGAGAAGTTCCAGGCCATGGTCACGGAAATCTCGAAGCTGGCGCTGAAGGCCGATGGCAACACGGAAAAGCTGAAGACCATGCACATGCCGGGGTCATCGCATGCTGTTGCCGAATATGTGGCCGAACTGGTCGCCTCGATCGGCGAGAACATGACGGTGCGCCGCACGGCCCTGCTCTCGGTGAAGGATGGCGTGATCGGATCCTATGTCCACAATCAGATCGCTCCCGGCGCTGGCAAGATCGGCGTGCTGGTGGCTCTTGAGTCGACCGGCAACAAGGCAGCACTGGCCGAGTTCGCCCGCCTGCTGTCGATGCATGTGGCTGCGACCAATCCCGTGGCCCTGACGCTTGAGCAGGTGCCGAAGGACGTGCTCGCACGTGAGAGCGCCATTCTCGAGGAAAAGAACGCCGGCAAGCCCGCCAATGTTCTGGAGAAGATCGTCGCCTCCGGGCTCAAGACCTTCGCGAAGGAGAACTGCCTCCTCGAGCAGGCCTATGTGCATGACGGCGCCAAGACCGTGACCCAGGCTATCGCCGAGGCTGCCAAGGCCGCGGGTGCGGACGTCAGGTTGACCGGCTTTGTTCGCATGCAGCTGGGCGAGGGCATCGAGAAGAAGGAAGACGACTTCGCCGCCGAGGTTGCCAAGATGTCCGGCGGCCAGTAGGCCTCGGGATACCACACGTCGGCAGAAGGGCTCCGGACAGGGGCCCTTTTCTTTTTCGGGCCAGCGCGCATGACGAATCGCCTTGCCCGGCCTAATGTGCCGCTGCTTCAAGGGGTTCCGTGATGGCGGTCAAGACATACAAGCGCATTCTGCTCAAACTCTCGGGCGAGGTCCTGATGGGCAGCCAGCCCTATGGGATCGATCTCGACACTGTCGGGCGGCTCGCCGACGAGGTGCTCGCCTGCGCGGCCACCGGCACGCAGGTGGCGCTGGTCATCGGCGGCGGCAACATCTTCCGCGGTGTCGCCGGAGCCGCCAAGGGCATGGACCGCGTCTCCGCCGATCACATGGGCATCATGGCGACGGTGATGAACGCGCTCGCCATGCAGGGCGTGCTGACCCACAAGGGCATGGACGCCCGCGTGCTCTCGGCGATCGCCATGCCGACGGTCTGCGAGACCTATTCGCGCGCCAAGGGCATCCACCATCTTGAGGCCGGGCGGGTGATCATCTGCGCGGCTGGCACGGGGCTTCCCTTCTTCACCACCGACACTGGCGCAGCCCTCCGCGCCGCCGAACTGGGCTGTGACGCGCTGTTCAAGGGAACGAGCGTCGACGGCGTCTATTCCGCCGATCCCAAGACCGACCCCAGCGCCCGGCGGTTCGACCGCATCACCTTCGGGGAAATCCTGGCGCGTGACCTGCGCATCATGGATCCTGCCGCCATCGCCCTTGCGCGGGACAACGGGATTCCGGTAGTTGTCTTCTCCATCCGCAAGCCCGGCGCCGTGGTCGAAGTGGTCAATGGTGGCGGGCGGTTTACGACCGTAACGAAGGACTGACGACATGGCACAGCCCCAGCCCTACAATGCGCAAGACATCAAGCGCCGCATGCATGGCGCGGTCGAGGCGCTGAAGCATGATTTCGGCGGACTGCGCACCGGACGCGCTTCGTCCAGCCTCCTTGAACCCCTGCAGGTCGATGCCTATGGCGCCAACATGCCGATCACCCAGGTCGGTTCGATCACGGTGCCTGAGCCGCGCATGCTGCAGATCAACGTCTGGGACCGCGGACTGGTCGTGGCCGTCGAAAAGGCGATCCGCGCCTCGAACCTCGGCCTCAACCCACAGACCGAGGGCCAGGTCATCCGGCTGCGCATGCCCGACCTCACGCAGGAGCGGCGCAAGGAACTGGTCAAGGTCGCGCATCAATATGCCGAGAAGGCGCGGGTGGCTGCGCGCAATGTCCGCCGAGACGGCATGGATC
Organism: Hyphomicrobiaceae bacterium; assembly: GCA_900298995.1. GTDB lineage: Bacteria > Pseudomonadota > Alphaproteobacteria > Rhizobiales > Aestuariivirgaceae > Aestuariivirga. The sequence continues at coordinate 39,083 of OMIC01000029.1, forward strand.
ACCTGAAGCAACTCGAGAAGGCTCATCTCATGAGCGAGGATGACCATAAGAAGAAGGCCGACGAGGTCCAGAAGATGACCGACGACACGATCAAGGAGATCGAGCAGGCCCTCAAGTCCAAAGAGCAAGAGATCATGCAGGTCTGAGGCGGGTTCGGGCTCAATGACGGCGAGTGCTTCCAGCGGCGGACCTCCCCGGCACGTCGCCATCATCATGGATGGCAACGGACGTTGGGCCGCAATGCGTGGCCAGCCGCGCTCCGCAGGCCACCGTCAGGGTGTGGAAGCGCTGCGCCGCACGGTGCGCGCTGCCTCCGACATGGGCATCGGCGTTCTGACACTCTACTCGTTCAGTACCGAGAACTGGTCGCGGCCGGCGGGGGAGGTTCGCTTCCTTCTGGAACTCCTGCGCCGCTTCATCCGCACCGATGTCGCTGAACTCCATCAGTCCAATGTGCGCATCATGGTGATCGGCGACCGCGACGGTCTGGAGCCCGCGCTGCGCAAGCTCTTCGAGGAAGCCGAGGCCCTGACGCGCGAGAATACCGCGCTCAAGCTGGTCATCGCCTTCAATTACGGTGGCCGTCAGGAGATCACCCGCGCGGTACAGGCTCTGGCCAAGAAAGTGGCCGAGGGCAAGATTGCGCCTGCAGACATCCCCCCCGCCGTGATCGGCAATCACCTCGACACCGGAGGGCTGCCGGAGCCTGACCTTCTCATCCGTACCGGCGGTGAGCAGCGGCTGTCCAACTATCTGCTCTGGCAATGCGCCTATACGGAATTCGTGTTCCTGCCCGACTACTGGCCTGATTTCGATGCAGACCGGCTGCGCCACGCGGTGGAGGCCTTTCGGCGCCGGGACCGGCGCTTCGGCGGGCTGACCGCCCAGACCGCGTGATCGGAGTGCCCGGTTCCTCCGATGCAAGATGGGGTGACCTCGGAGTCCGCGCACTCTCGGCTGCTGTCCTGATCCCTGCCGTTCTGGCGGATGTCTGGGCTGGGGGTATCTGGTTTCATCTCTTCGTCGCGCTGATCGGCGTTCTGATGGCTCAGGAATGGGTCGCAATCGTCCATCGCGGCGATCCGCTGCAATTTGCCCTGCATGCGGCCGGGGCCATGTGCGGTGCGCTGCTGCCGCTTGATGTGGGGCTCGGAGGCGGACTCGCTGCCATCGTCGTCCTGGTCCTTGCCTCGGCTGGGCTTGCCGCAGTCCGCGCGCCGGGCGGGGCGGCGTGGAGCTATCTCGGCGTGCTCTATGTTTCGGTTCCCCCCATTGCGCTGGTGCTGCTGCGGGAAGACCCCGATCATGGAATTGCAGCCATCGGGATGGTCATGGTCATGGTCTGGGCGGCCGATACCTTCGCCTATTTCTTCGGCCGCATCCTCGGCGGACCCAAACTTGCGCCGCGCATCAGCCCGAAGAAGACCTGGGCGGGGCTTGCGGGCGCCATGACGGGAAGTGCGCTGGCCGGCCTCCTGGTGGGCGTGTGGCTCGCGGTTCCCTCACTGGCAGGACTGGTCGTGGTGGCGGCATTGCTGGCGCTCGTGGAACAAGCCGGCGACCTGTTCAAATCGGCCATGAAGCGTCACTATGGCGTGAAGGACTCTGGATCGCTGATTCCCGGCCATGGTGGCGTCATCGACAGGGTCGATGGGCTGGTCGCAGTTGCCGTGGCGGCGGCACTTGTCGGCGCCTGGCGGGCTGGTGCCGATCACGCGGGAGCCGGCCTCCTGCTCTGGTGACCAGCCACGTCCCCGTCGAAATCTTGCCGCATTGGTGGCATCGACTGGAGTTGCGCGCGTCTGGCGTGTAGTGGCAGTGGTCTTGGTCTCCAGGGGGAGCCGGAAAGTGTGAGATGGACATTCTGAACTTCCTGCATCTGCCGCTTGGCACCCTGATCTATTATGCGGTGCCCTTCCTCGTGGCGCTGACTGTCATCGTGTTCATTCATGAACTCGGACATTTTCTGGTCGCGCGCTGGTGCGGCGTGGATGTTGAATGCTTCTCCATGGGTTTCGGTCGCGAGATCTTCGGCTGGCACGACAGCAAGGGAACACGTTGGAAGGTGGGTTGGATTCCGCTCGGCGGTTACGTAAAGTTCCGGGGAGATGCCAATTCGGCGAGCATTCCCAGTGCTGAGGCGCTGGCCAGGGCTGCCGGTGATCCCGGCAACTTTCACGGCAAGCCAGTCTGGCAGCGTGCCGCAGTTGTGGCGGCTGGTCCGATTGCAAACTTCCTCCTCGCCATAACCATCTTCGCCACCCTGTTCATGGCTGTCGGTGCGCCGATCATCGAACCGCGGGTCGATGAGGTCCTGCCGGGTAGCGCCGCGGAACGGGCTGGTATCCGCGCTGGCGACCTCATCGTGTCGATCGATGGCAAGGCGATCGATGACTTTGCACAATTGCAGCAGGCTGTCGTCACGCGGGCGGGCGAAGAACTGACTGTGGTGATCAATCGCAACGGAGAGCGGCTCAGCCTTCCCATCGTGCCCGACCTGCGCGAGGAATCGGACAATTTCGGCGGAAAGATGCGCATTGGGCTTCTTGGTGTCCGGAACAATCCCGATGGTCCGGTCCGGTTCGAGCCGATGAGTCCGCTCAAGGCCCTTGAAAGGGCGGTCGAGCGCACCTGGTTCATCGTTGATACAACTTTTAGTTACATCGGCAAGTTGGCCATGGGTCGCGAGAGCGCGGATCAACTCGGGGGCCCGATCTCTATTGCCAAGGCGGCGGGAGATGCAGCCTCGCTGGGAGTGTTCCAGTTCGTGACGGTTGTTGCCTTTTTGTCGGTCAGTATAGGCCTGCTTAACCTTTTCCCAATCCCTATGCTGGATGGTGGACACTTGGTTTACTATGCGATCGAAGCGGTGCGTGGCAGGCCGTTGGGGGAGAACGCGCAGGAATGGGGTTTCCGGATCGGTTTCTCTCTGGTGATCATGCTCATGCTCGTGGGCACCTGGAATGACGTCATTCGGGTGGCAACCGTGTGGTTTGGCGGCTAGCCGGGCCCGGGGAAGTTTTGTTTGCAAAGGGTGGCTGGGAGGGTAAAACCTCAGCCGCGAAAGAGTCGTCTTGGGCGGATGCCCGCGGAAGTGGCGAATTGATGCGTTGTCGGTTAGTATTCGTTTTTGTTGCGTCCCTGTTCCTGAGTTTGGCAGGGCCTCTTCTGGTCCCGCAGGTCGCGCTATCGATTGCGCAGGCGGAGACCATTTCGTCCATCGTCGTGGAAGGCAATCAGCGTGTCGAGGTCGACACGGTGCTGTCCTATGTCCAGATATCGCCTGGCGAAAGCGTGGACCCTGACAAGATCGACGCCTCCGTGAAGGCGCTCTTCCAGACCGGCCTCTTCTCCGATGTTCAGATCACGCGCCGCGGTACGGCCCTGGTGGTGCGTGTCGAAGAAAACCCGATGGTCAATCAGGTGAACTTCGAGGGCAACAAGGAAGTCAAGGACACCGACCTCGCCAAGGAAGTCGAATTGCGTGAACGCATGATGTTCACGCGCGCCAAGGTTCTCAGCGACGTGAACCGCGTCATCGCGGTCTACCGTCGCGCCGGCTACTATTCGGTCAAGGTCTCCCCGAAGATCATCCGTCTCCCGCAGAACCGGGTTGACCTCGTCTTTGAGATTCAGGAAGGCGACGAAACCAAGGTCAAGCGTCTCGAATTCGTCGGCAACAAGGCCTTCAGTTCCAATACGCTCAAGGGTGTAGTTGGTACCCAGGAGTACTCCTGGTGGAGGTTCTTCAACCGCAACGACAATTACGACGCTGACCGCCTCGAGTACGACAAGGAATTGCTGCGGCGCTACTATCTGCGCAACGGTTTTGCGGATGTTCGGGTGCTGTCGGCCGATGCGGTGCTGGCGCCAGACGGCTCCGGTTTCACGATCACCTACACCATCGAGGAAGGCCCGCGCTACAAGGTGGCCGATGTTGCCGTCAATGTCGGCGATGCCCAACTCGAGACTGATCTTCTCGTCAAGCAGGTCAAGACGGGCGTCGGCGATTATTTCAACTCGACGAAGGTCGACAAGACCGTCGAAAACCTCACACTTGAGGCTGCACGGCAAGGTTTCGTGTTCGCCCGTGTCAATCCGGACGTCCAGCGCAATGGCGGCGGCGACACGCTGAACATCACATATAATATCGTCGAGGGTCCGCGCACCTACATCGAGCGGATCGACATCATCGGAAATTTCCGCACCGAAGACCAGGTGATCCGGAGAGAGTTGCAACTCTATGAAGGCGATGCCTTCAACCGGGTCATGATCGAGCGTGCCCGCCGACGTTTGACCGCACTCGACTTCTTCGAGAAGGTCGACTTCCGGGATGAGCAGGGCTCTGCCCCCGACCGCGTGATCCTGACCGTTGAAGTTCAGGAAAAATCCACAGGTTCGGTCAACTTCTCGATCGGCTATTCGACCTCAGAATATGTGGTCGGCTCGATCGCGCTGGAGGAGCGAAACTTCCTCGGCAAGGGTTACGACGTCAAGCTCAACACCACCGCCAGCTGGTTCCGTCAGAACGTCACGTTCAGCTTCACCAACCCCTATTTCATGGACCTCCCGATTTCGGCTGGCTTCGATGTCTTTGCGACCAATGCCGACAACCAGCAGGAGTCGAACTACAATAGCCAGCAGATCGGTTTTGCGCTGCGGACAGGCTTCCGTCTCGATCAGAACAGTGGTCTGAGCCTGAAATACGGGCTGACGTGGCGCGACGTCGACGGTATCGACAAATACAGCGCTGCGCCCGCCGTCATCGAAGCGCAGGGCAAGTCGATGAAGTCCTATGTCACCGGCACATATACCTGGGACAATCTCGACAACCCGATGCTCCCGACCAATGGTTTCCGCGGCCAGCTCGAGGGCGAAATCGCGGGTCTCGGGGGCGATGTCTACTTCGCCAGCGTTGAGGCGCATGGCTGGTACTTCATTCCGCTCTACGAAGAGTCGGTGGTGCTGAAGCTCGAAGGCAACGCGGGTCAGATGGTGCCTTTCGCGGGTGACGACGTGCCGCTCCAGGACCGTTACTTCAAGGGTGCCGATACCTTCCGCGGATTCCAGCCCGCCGGTGTGGGGCCTCGCCAGGTCGGCAACGACGGACAGACGGATGCCATCGGCGGCACCACCTATGCGATCGGTACGGTCGAGGTGAACTTCCCGCTGGGACTGCCCGAGGAATGGGGCATCGCCGGATCCGTGTTCAGCGATTTCGGCACTGTGTTCGGATCGGAGACGAAGTCAGAGGACATGAACACCGGACAGTGCATCTATGACCCGGTCAAGAACTGCAAGGTCTTCGACACAGCGTCTCTTCGTGCATCGATCGGTGCTGGCATTGTCTGGCAGTCGCCCTTCGGTCCGCTCCGTTTCGAAGGTGCCTATCCCTTGCTCAAGACCGACTACGACAAGACCGAGTATTTCCGGTTCTCTGTGGGCACACGTTTCTAGGGCGCGCAACGCCACGCCAGCAAGGATGCGGACGGTCCTTGCTACCGTCTGCAAATAATCGGGGGATCACGCAAGCATGACCGAAGCCACACCCGCGCCGGATCTGAAGACGGCCGATATCGCGCGCATCATGAAGTTGCTGCCGCATCGCTATCCCTTCCTGCTGATCGACCGCATGTATGACCTGAACGGCGAGGAGAGCGGCGTTGCGGTCAAGAACGTCACGATCAACGAGCCGTTCTTTCAGGGACATTTCCCGGGCCGTCCGGTGATGCCCGGGGTGTTGCTGGTGGAGGCCATGGCCCAGGCGGCCGGAGCGCTGGTGCTCAATCACCTTGGCGATGAGCACGCCGGCAAGCTAGTGTTCTTCATGTCGATTGACAAGGCGCGCTTCCGGAAACCCGTGGGCCCCGGCGATACGGTGCATTTCCACGTCAAGCTGTCCAACAAGCGCCCGCCCGTGTGGAAGTACTGGGCCGAGGCGCATGTCGAGGGCAAGAAGGTTGCAGAGGCCGAGATCGGCGCCATGCTGATGAATGAGCGCGGCGGCTGATCAGCAGAGCATTCAGGACCCGCGGTTGACGATCGGCACGTAGTCGCGCCGCGGCTCGCCCGTATAAAGCTGACGCGGACGGCCGATCTTCTGGCCCGGATCCTCGATCATTTCCTTCCACTGCGAAATCCAGCCCACGGTTCGCGCCAGCGCGAACAGCACGGTGAACATCGAGGTGGGGAAGCCGAGGGCCCGCAGGATGATGCCGGAGTAGAAATCGACGTTTGGGTAGAGCTTGCGCTCGATGAAGTACTGGTCAGAGAGCGCCGCCTTTTCAAGCTCGCGCGCTACCTCGAGCAGCGGATCGTTGACGATGCCGAGTTCGCCCAGCACCTCGTGCGCCGTCTTCTGCATGATCTTGGCGCGCGGGTCATAGTTCTTGTAGACGCGGTGTCCGAAGCCCATCAGCCGGATATGTGATGTCTTGTCCTTCACCTTGGCAATGAAGCCCGGTACATTTGCCGGATCACCGATCTGCTTCAGCATTTCGAGCGCCGCCTCATTTGCGCCGCCATGCGCCGGACCCCACAGGCAGGCGATGCCGGCCGCGATGCAGGCGAAGGGGTTGGCGCCGGACGAGCCGGCAAGCCTCACCGTTGAAGTCGAGGCATTCTGCTCGTGATCGGCGTGCAGGATGAAGATGCGGTCCATGGCGCGGGCGAGCACCGGGTTCACCACATAGTCCTCGCAGGGCACGGCGAAACACATGCGCAGGAAGTTGCCGGCATAGGTCAGGCTGTTCTGTGGATAGATGAATGGCTGGCCAACGTGATACTTGTAGGCCATGGCGGCAATCGTCGGGAGCTTGGCGATCATGCGGTGGCAGGCGATTTCGCGCTGGCGCGGATCGTTGATGTCGGTTGAGTCGTGATAGAAGGCCGACATGGCGCCCACCACGGCGACCATCACGGCCATCGGATGCGCGTCCCGGCGGAAGCCCTGGAAGAAGCGGGTCATCTGCTCATGGACCATGGTGTGGTAGGTGATGTGCTTCTGGAATTCCTTGCGCTGTGCGGCCGTCGGCAGATCGCCGTAATAGAGCAGGTAGCAGGTCTCGAGGAAGTCGCCGTGCTCGGCCAGCTGCTCGATGGGGTAGCCGCGATAGAGCAGGACGCCCTCGTCGCCATCGATGTAGGTGATCTTCGACTCGCAGGAAGCCGTCGAGGTGAAGCCGGGATCGAAGGTGAAGGAGCCGGTCTGGGCATAGAGCTTGCCGATGTCCACGACATCAGGCCCCATCGTTCCGCTACGGACCGGCATGTCCACCGTCATGCCATTGACCGAGAGGACTGCCTTCTTCGGATCGTCAGCCATGGGATCGCTCCTGTTCCGTCCGTTGTTTCTGCGAAACTATTGCATCGCAGCATAAGAAGGTCAACGTCACTGACCTGATTCTTTGGTGGGGTCCGCCCCGTGCAATCTGGAGGGCTGAAGCTTGCGCCTCGCTAGCCGGCCTGGTCACGGATGCGGGCCAGCGACTCGGTCTTGCCCAGAACCTCGAGCACATCAAAGATGCCCGGAGAGGTGCTTGTTCCAGTCAGAGCAGCACGCAATGGTTGCGCAACCTTGCCGAGTTTCAGACCCTGGCTTTCGGCATGGGATTTGACTGCCGTCTCGAGTGCGGCAACCGTCCAGTCATCGATGGTTTCGAGCATCGGCAGCATCCCGCGCAGCAACTCCGAACCTCCGCCCGCAACGATTTGGCTTGCTTTTTCATCCATCGGTAGTGGTCGCTGGGCGAACAGGAACTGTGCGCCCGTCATGAGTTCCACGAGCGTCTTGGCGCGTTCCTTGAGGCCTCCCATGGCCCTCAGCAGCTTGGCCATCATGGCATCGTCGATGCGCGCCTTCAGCGCTGCGCCCCCTTCGGCGTACGGCAAAAAATCAACAAACATTCCAAGCAGTTGAGCGTCCGGCGTGTGGCGAATGTAATGCCCGTTGAAGCTCTCGAGCTTGGCGAAGTCGAAACGCGCGGCAGACTTGCCGATCGACTCGAGGTTGAACCACTCAACCAGTTGTTCTGTCGAGAAGATCTCATCGTCGCCGTGGCTCCATCCGAGGCGGGCGAGATAGTTGCGCATCGCTTCGGGAAGATAGCCCATGGCCCGGTAGGCCTCGACGCCCAGCGCGCCATGGCGCTTGGAGAGCTTGGCGCCATCCGGACCATGAATGAGCGGGATGTGCGACATGTGCGGCACCCGCCAACCCATGGCGCGGTAGATCTGGATCTGCCGCGCGGCATTGGTCAGATGGTCGACGCCCCGGATGATGTGTGTGACGCCCATGTCGTGGTCATCGACCACCACCGAGAGGTTATAGGTCGGATTGCCGTCCGAACGCAGGATGATGAGATCGTCCAAGTCCTTGTTCGGGATGACAACTCTGCCCTGGACGGCATCCTCGATCACCGTCTCGCCCTCCTGGGGCGCCTTGAAGCGGATGGCCGGCCTCATGCCCGCGGGGGCTTCGGAGGGGTCCCGGTCGCGCCATGTGCCGTCATAGCGGATCGGCCGCTTCTCGGCTTCCGCCCTGGCGCGCATGGCCTCGAGGTCTTCCGGCGTGCAGTAGCATCGGTAGGCCTTGCCCTGGGCCAGAAGTTCCTCTGCGATCTCGCGGTGTCGCAAAACCCGGCCATATTGCGAGACGGGTTCGCCCGCCCAGTCGAGGCCGAGCCATGTCAGGCCCTCGATGATGGCGTCAATGGCGGCCGCGGTGGAGCGTTCGCGGTCGGTATCCTCGATGCGCAACAGCATCTTGCCGCCGGTGTGGCGGGCATAGGCCCAGTTGAACAGCGCCGTGCGCGCCCCGCCGATGTGCAGATAGCCGGTGGGCGAGGGGGCAAAGCGAGTGACGACTGGCGATGACATTGCGCCTTTCTCCATATTGACTGACGCTGGGGAAACTGGTTGCCTGCGCGACGACGCCGATTAGCACAGGCGGACGCGGGCCGTAAGGGGAATGCCATGTCCTCTGCCGTCATGGATGGCGCGGTTGCGGGCCGGGAGAGTACCACGGGGCGCTTTTCCGCTCTCTGGCAGCGCGTCGTCGCGGAGCAGGAGGGTCGCAGCTTCCTGTGGTGTGCGCCTGCACTGGCCGCCGGGATCGGCATCTATTTCGCGCTTCCGTCCGAGCCGGGCATCATGGTGGCCGCCTTCGCGGCCCTTCTGGGCATTCTCTGTCTCTGGCACGGTGCGGGGCTGCCGATGCTCATGCCGGCGGGAATGGTGCTTCTCGGCTTTGCGCTGATCCGGATCGAGGCTGCCCAGCACGACGCCCCAATACTGGCTGCGACCACCGGCGAGGTTGGCGTGACGGGCGAAGTCGTCTCCGTTGAGCGCAGTTCCCGGTCGCGGCACGTGATGGTGCTTGGAGTGGCGTCAATCGAGGGCATGGAAGCGGAGAAACTACCCAGCCGAATTCGGCTGACGCTGACTGACAATCAGGGCTTGCCCGCTGCAGGAACAGAGGTCAGCGTCCGGGCGCGGCTTGCGCCTTTGCCTGCACCGGTCATGCCAGGAGGCTTTGACTTTGGACGGACCCTCTGGTTCGAGGGCATCGGTGGCACGGGCCGTGTGACGTCGGCTGTCACGGTCCTCGACCAGCCGGCGGGTGTAATGGCGCATTTCCACAACTGGATGTCCGGACTTCGGCAGACGATGGGCGCGCGCATCCATGCGGCTCTTCGCGAGCCTTCGGCATCCTTTGCCGAGGCGCTGATTACCGGCGAACGCAGCGCCATCCCGCCCGAGATCAACCGCAGCCTGCTGATCTCCGGACTTTATCACATCCTCTCGATCTCCGGGTTGCACATGTGGCTGGTGGCCGGCGGGGTGTTCTGGTTCGTCCGTGCCGCGCTGGCGGTCTGGCCGCTTCTCGCCCTTCGTTGTCCGATCCGCAAATGGGCGGCTGCTGCAGCCCTCGCCATGGGTTCTTTCTACATGCTGCTCGCCGACTCCGGCGTGGCGACCGCGCGTGCCTTCCTCATGGTCGCCATCGTGTTCTTCGCGATCATGGTCGACCGGCCGGCGCTCTCCATGCGCAACCTTGCGCTGGCAGCACTCGTGATCCTCATCATGGAACCACAGTCTGCGGCGCTCGCGAGTTTCCAGATGTCTTTTCTCGCGGTGATGGGCCTCGTCGCGTTCTACGAGGGCTGGAGCCGGTTTCAGGCCGTACGTCCGATGGCCGAAGTGCCGGAACGTAACTGGTCGGTGAGGCTGTTGCGCTGGGCATTTGGTGCTTTTGTCATCAGCCTGATCACGGCGCTGGTTGCGGGCGTGTGCTCGTCTCTTCCCGCCGCCTACCATTTCGGCCGCATTTCGCCCTACAGCGTACTCGCAAACGGGCTGGCCATACCGGTGGTGGGCGTTCTCGTCATGCCAGCGGCGGTATTTGCCGTGCTCCTCATGCCGTTCGGGCTGGAATGGCTGCCGCTTGCGGTCATGGGCCGCGGGCTTGAACTTGTTGTCGCAATATCTGACGCCATAGCGGGCCTTCCGCATGCCAGTGAGGTGATCGCCTCTCCGCCGTCGCTTGTCATGGTGATGATGGCAACTGGGCTGATCATGATCTGTCTGCTGGCGGGATACGCGCGCCTGACGGGCTGCGCGGTCATGCTGGTTGCGCTCGGTCTCGCAGTCATGGCGCCACCTGGACCTGATCTGTTCGTCGAAGCATCAGGGCGCAACGTCGCGCTGCGCGATGGTGAAGGCCGCCTTGTTCCCGCGCATTCCCGCCGCGGACGCTTTGCGGTGGAGGCGTGGCTTCGGCACAACGGTGACGAAGCAGGGTTGCAGGAGGCTGCGCAGCGGCCCGGCTGGCTTTGCAGCGGTGCTCTGTGCTCTGCCAACGTGTGGGGCAAGCGCGTGGCCTATGTCAGCGGACTGGAGAGGCCGCCGTCCGCCTGTCCTGATGCCGACGTTCTGATCACCGACATCCCTCTGCGCGGCGCCTGTGCCAATGTTCCACTCCGCATCGACCGGTTTGATCTGTGGCGTCGCGGGGCCCATTCTCTCGATCTGTCCGGACCCGCACCGCTGATCAGCACCGCGCGCGGCGAGCAGGGCGCGCGCCCCTGGACGGTTTCACCCAGACCGCGGACATGGTCCGAGGACTTGCCCGAAGATTGAAGCACAACTGAAAAAGGAGCTAGAGACGGCTCATGAGCAAGACATCGGTCAAACTGACCATGGCGGAGATCCGCAAGCAGATTGACCTTATTGATGAAGGCCTCATCAAGCTTCTCGCCGAGCGGCAACGCTGGGTCGAGAAGGCCATCACGGTGAAGCGCCGGGACGGACGACCGGCGCGAGACGACGCGCGTGTGCGCCAGTTGATCGATCACGTCCGGGTGCTGGCGCGAGCACACAATGTGGACCCTGCGCTGGTTGAGACGATGTGGACCGAAATGGTCGAATGGTTCATCGCCTATGAGGAACGAAAGATGTAGAAGAAGAGGAAAGGCTGCTCCGGCAAGTCTTCAATGAACGCAAGTAAAGACGTAAAGACAAGATTATGCGCTTCGATCATCTGTTCTCGCCTTTCCGCATCAAGTCGACCGAGATCCGTAACCGTATCTTCTCGACAGGTCACGACACCTATCTGCCCGAGGGCGGTCTGCCCTCGGAGGCGCTGATTGCCTATCAGCGTGCGCGGGCGCGAGGCGGAGCCGGTCTGATCGTCATCCAGGTGGTTGGTGTCCACGAGACCGCCCGCTATACAGAAGCCCTGCTGATGGGCACGTCAGACGAGTGCATTGCGCCATTCCGGCGGCTGGTCGATGCCATTCACGCCGAGGGCACCAAGGTCTTCGTGCAACTGTTTCATCCCGGCCGCGAGTTGCTCGGCAGGCCGGACGGCGTGGTGCAACCGGCCTTTGCACCGTCCCATTCCCCCTCGGAGCGCTTCAAGGTCATCCCGCGCGAACTGTCGGTGGAGATGATTGGCGAGATTCTGGAGGGCTTTGGCGAGACCGCGCGGCGCATGGCCGAGGCTGGGGCCGATGGTGTGGAGATCGTCGCGAGCCATGGCTATCTTCCGGCCCAGTTCATGAACCCGCATGTCAACCGGCGGTCGGACCGGTATGGGGGCTCGTTTGAAAACCGGATGCGCTTCACGCGTGAGGCGATCACCGCAGTCCGTTCGCGCGTGCCGGATGAATTCATCGTTGGAATGCGCATGTCGGGCGACGAGCACGATGAGGATGGCCTCGTGGAGGAGGCCTCGCTCGCGATCGCGCGCGCTCTGGCGCCCGATCTCGACTATCTGAACCTGATTGCAGGAACCTCGGCGACCGCCTCGGGTGCGGCGCACATCGTACCCTCGATGGCCAATAGCCACGGTTACGTGGCGCCCTTCGCCCAGAAGGTCAAACAGGCAACCGGAGCCGCCGTGTTCGTCGCGGGACGCATCAACCAGCCCCAGATCGCCGAGCAGGTTTTGGCTGCTGGCGCCGCGGACATGTGCGGCATGACCCGGGCGATGATCGCGGACCCTGAGATGCCCAACAAGGCCAGGGACGGCCGGTTGGATGACATTCGCGCCTGCATCGGATGCAATCAGGCGTGCATCGGACACTTTCAACTGGGCCTGTCGATATCATGCATCCAGCATCCGGAAACGGGAAGGGAACTGTCCTACGGCCAGAAGCCGCGCGCCGCACGGCGTCGGCGCATCATGGTGGTGGGCGGTGGTCCGGCGGGTCTCAAGGCCGCTGCCGTGGCTGCCGAGCGGGGACACGATGTGCAACTCCATGAACGCGCAGGCCAGACCGGCGGCCAGGCCAGGCTCGCCCAGTTGCTCCCGACCCGGGCGGAGTTCGGCGGCATCGTCACCAATCTCACGGCCGAGGCCGAACGCTACGGCGTGGTCATCCGGCGCAACAGCGAAGTGACACGCGCGCTGCTGGAGGCTGAACGGCCGGACGAGGTGATTCTCGCCACGGGATCGAGGCCTCACCTGCCACCCTTCGAGGGCGACCAGGAGCGTTTGGTCCACGCGGCGGATGTTCTCGCGGGGCGTGCCGGAACCGGTCAGCGGGTCGTCGTCTATGACTGGATGGGGGACTGGCTGGGGTCGGGCATTGCCGAAAAGCTTGCGGCAGAGGGCGCGCACGTCCGGCTCGCCGTGAACCACCACTGCGCCGCGGCCAATATCCAGACCTACATTCGGTTCGAGACCATCGCCCGTCTGCACCGGCTTGGCGTCGAGGTCCATCCCTGGCTCCGCCTCTATGGTGGCGATGGACGGACCGCATACTTCATCCATACTCCTTCACGTCAGGCCGTGGAAATGGAGGACGTCGATACCATCGTCGTCAGCGCCCCGAACCTCCAGGAGGATGGTCTGACGCATGTGTTGGACGACCTTGGGTTTTCCTATCGGCTGATTGGGGACGCTCTCAGCCCTCGGACCGCCGAGGAGGCGGTCTATGAGGGCATGCTGGCCGGCTGCGCCGTCTGATCAGGCCACCGCCTGTTTTGGCTCCCGGCCAGGTTGTTGCGCAGATGCAACAATGCGAGGATTTGTGCAGTCATCCAAATTCGCCTGAATCTCAACCATTTATCCGCCCAAATTGGTTTCTATCGGACTCGGGCAATGAACCCCTCCTACCGAACACCAGTCAGTGACCCGTCCTGCAAGCCTGCGCGCCTCGGCGTGCGTGGGGCCACCGAGGCGGCGTGATGGGAATTGCGGCGGTGGGATGTGGATGGCGGTTTGCAGGGCTTTGCGCCCTTCTTGCTGTCGCATCGCCTGCTGCGGCCTCCGACGATACCGACCCGGGTCCCTTCGCCGGTTTCTATTCCTATCTCCCGGCAGCCCCTGACCTCAAGCTGCCCGAGATTTCCATCCCGTTCTGGACGGACGATCTGAAGAAGGCCAAGCGCGCCTACAGGAGTGGCAATTATGAACGCGCGGTGAAGCTGTTCCAGAGCGAGTCCGAGGACGGGAACATCGTCGCCGACTGGTACCTCGGGAACATGTACCGTCAGGGTCTTGGCGTGCCTCGCAACGACGCCATGGCCTACAGTTACTATTCGAGGGTAGCCGAGACCTACGATCCGGATGAGGATGATCACAATCGCCTGCGGATCGCCGTCGATGCGATGGTGCGTCTCGCCGACTACAAGCGGACGGGAGCCGTCAACGCCGGTCTTCAGCCTGACCCCCACGCCGCCGCCGAGGTCTATCTCCGGATCGCCACCACCTATGGGCACCCGGCTGCGCAATATGCGCTCGGTGTCATGAACATCCGCGGCGAGGGAATGAAGAAGAACCCGCAGCAAGGGCTCAAATGGCTGATGGCAGCGGCGCGCAAGCGGTATGCTCCTGCAGAGGCGTTTCTGGGTGAACTCTACTGGGACGGAAAGATCGTGAGGCCCGACCGGACTCGCGCCATGATGTGGTACATCCTCGCACGGGAGTCCGCGCGTCCCGAAGAGAACCCGGAAATCTTTGACCGCGCCCTGCAGTTCGAGTCCAACATCGCCGAGGACGAGCGCATTGAGGCGGAGGCCCGCGCCAAGGTGTGGGATGACGAATATCCGGTGGATCGCAAGCGGCAGGCGTCGAACGACTGAGGCCCTATGAGCGCCGTCTGCTGGGGCGCGACAGGACGAAAGTCGCCACGCTCGCCAGGATGAGGCCGGCGGCAATGAGCGCCCAGGCCGGCAGATCTGCTCCGAGGACCATGTATCCGAACATTGCGCTCATCATGACTATGGCAAGGATCTTGCCGCCAGGAGGGATCACCCCTTCGTCTTCCCAGTCGCGCACATAGGCTCCCGCAAGGCGATGATTGCGGATCTTCTCGGCCAGTTCCGGTGAGGATCTCGAGAAGGCCCAGACTGCCACCAGCAGGAAGGGCGTTGTCGGAAACAGCGGCATGATGATGCCGATCACGCCGAGGCCGACGCACAGCCATCCGGTGCCGATCAGAAGCGGGCGGCGGAGCGCTCTCATGCCCGTTTACCGAGGCTTGCGGTTACCGTCCGCTTCATGTCTAGTGCGTCCACCCATGTCCAACTCAACCGAACCAGAGCCTCAACTGGCCAAGCCTGATGTCGAAATCAAGGCGCAGACATCCGTACTCGCCCGCCTGCGCGCCTATTTCTTCACTGGCCTCGTCATCACCGCGCCCATCGCCATTACCGTTTGGGCAACCTACTGGTTTGTAACCCTGTTCGATGCCTGGGTGAAGCCGTTCCTGCCGCAGGTTTACAATCCTGACACCTATCTGCCGATCCGCGTGCCCGGCTTTGGACTGATCTTCGCCCTGATCGCCATCACCGCGATTGGCTTCATGGCTGCCAATCTGGCCGGCCGCACCATGATCGCCATCTGGGACAAGACGCTCTATGCGATGCCGGTCGTGCGTTCCATCTACAAGGGATCGAAGCAGATCTTCGAGACCCTCTTCTCCCAGAAGGGCGCCTCCTTTCGCAACGTCTGCCTTGTCGAATGGCCGCGGCGGGGAACCTGGTCCCTGGCCTTTGTGTCGCGTGAGGTCGATGGCGGGCAGATCGGCCTCGAGAAGGGCCGCGCCATGTATGCCGTCTATGTCTCGACGACGCCCAATCCCACCTCCGGGTATGTGTTTTTTGCCGATGCAGCCGACGTGCAGATCCTCGACATGAGCGTCGAGGACGGCTTGAAGCTCGTCATTTCGATGGGGCTGGTCTTCCCAGAGCGGCTTCCCGCGCCCGGGCGCGAGCCTAGCCCGCCGCGAGAAGCCTGACGGCCTCGTCCCGCTCGAAGAGATAGAGCAGGACGCGAAGCGCCTGGCCACGCGCGGAGGCGAGTTTCGGGTCCCGTGACAGCACGAGCTGGGCATCATCACGCGCTGCCGCGAGCAGGTCGCCGTCGGTGGCCAGATCGGCCATGCGGAACAGCGGCAGTCCTGACTGCCGGGCCCCCAGCATCTCGCCCGCCCCGCGCAGCCGCAGATCCTCCTCCGCGATGCGGAAACCGTCTTCCGTCTCGCGCATGATGGTCAGGCGTGCCCGGGCAGTCTCGCCGAGGGGTTCCTGATAGAGCAGGAGGCAGCTCGACTTGCCGCTGCCCCGGCCGACGCGGCCACGCAGCTGATGCAACTGCGCCAGTCCGAAACGCTCGGCGTTCTCGATCACCATGGCGGTGGCCTCCGGCACGTCGACGCCCACCTCGATGACGGTTGTCGACACCAGCAGGCTGAGCGCACCGCTCTTGAAGTCCGCCATGACGCGATCCTTCTCTGGTCCCTTCATGCGGCCATGCACGAGACCGACCCGGTCATGGAAATGCGCGCGAAGCGCGGCATATCGGTCCTCGGCGGCCGCCAGATCGACGGCCTCGCTCTCTTCGACCAGCGGACAGACCCAGTAGGCGCGGTTGCCCTGCGTGATGGCGCGGTCGAGCCCCGCGACCACCTCATCCATCCGCGACATCGGAAGCACCCGCGTATCGATGGGCTGGCGGCCGGCCGGTTTCTCCGTCAACCGCGAGACGTCCATGTCGCCATAGACGGTCAGCGCCAGCGTGCGGGGGATCGGCGTGGCCGTCATGACCAGAAGATTTCCGGCGCTGCCCGCCTTGGCCTGGAGCTGCAGCCGCTGATGAACGCCAAACCGGTGCTGCTCGTCGATCACCACCAGGCCGAGATCATGAAACGCCACATCGTCCTGGAACAGGGCGTGGGTTCCGATGATGATCCGGGTGTCGCCGCTGGCGATTCCTGCGAGGATCTCATCGCGCGGCTTTCCCTTCTCGCGGCCAGTGAGAAGCGCCACGCTGATGCCTGCGGCCGCGCAGAGCCGCGACAGGGTTGCCAGATGCTGGCGCGCCAGGATTTCCGTGGGGGCCATGAGCACACCCTGCGCACCGCTCTCGACGGCGGTTGCAAGCGCCAGAAGCGCCACCACGGTCTTGCCGGCACCCACATCACCCTGCAGCAGGCGGATCATGCGGTGGTCGGAAGCCATGTCGCGCAGGATGTCGTCCACCGCCGTCTGCTGCGCACCGGTGAGGCTGTAGGGCAGGGCGGCGATGATGCGGGCGCGAAGTTCGCCCGTGCCGTGCAGACTGCGGCCCGAGGCGCGCTTCATGCTGGCGCGCACCAGGGAGAGTGCGAGTTGGTTGGCGAGCAATTCGTCATAGGCGAGGCGTCGCCGGGCCGGCGTGTCCGGGGCGACGTCGGCGGGCGTCTGCGGCGTGTGCAGGCTTCGCAGGGCCGTAGCGAACTCCGGCCAGCCATTGCGCTGGCGGAAGGCAGGGTCCTGCCACTCGGGCATCTCGGGAAGCCGCTCCAGCCCCTGCCGGATGGCCTTGACGAGGAGCTTCCCGGAGACGCCCTCGGTCAGCGGGTAGACCGGTTCGATCAGCGGCAGCGCGGCAAAGGCCTCTGCCGCGACGATGTGGTCGGGGTGGGCAATCTGGGGCTCGGAGTTGAACCAGTCGATGGTGCCGGAAATGAAGCGTCGCTCCCCTTCCGGCAGCTGGCGCCGGATGGAGTCGCCATAGGCGTGGAAGAACACCAGCGTCAGGACGCCGGTCCCGTCGCTCACCTCGACCCGGTAGGGCACGCGGCGGTTGCCCGGCGGCGGTGGCCGGTGACGCAGGACCTGGGCCTCGACGGTCACCACACCGCTCTGGGGCAGCGCGGCAATCTGCGGGCGGAAGCGGCGGTCCACCACGCCCGATGGCAGGTGGAACAGCAGGTCCACGACCCGCGTGGTCTCGCCCGGTGCCGCATGCGCCGGCCGCAGGAAGCCGGCGAGAATCCGGTCCAGCTTGCCACCGATGCCCTTGAGACCCGCGGCGCCGGCGAACAGGGGGTTGAGGAGCGTGGGACGCATGCGCCCTTTTCGGCGGGAACCGGTTGCGGCGCAAGAGCGGTTGGGGCAAGACACGCTCCGTATGGTGAGCCTTTCCGCAGACGACGACAGCTTCCGCCGCAAGCGCCTTCTTTGGCGCGCCACGCATCGCGGCATCAAGGAGATGGACCTCATCCTTGGCGGTTTCGTGACCCGCCATATCGATGCCTTCAGTCCGGGCGAGATCGACGATCTCGAGCGGATCATGGAGATACCGGATCAGGACATGCTCGCCTGGGCCACGCGGCAGACCGATATTCCAGAGGGGCAGGCCTCGCCGCTGCTCGTCCGCATTCTTGCCTCCGCGCCATGATTGACATCTCTCCGCTCCGGCCGCTGCTCGGGAGGCCTGGCCGCACCACGCTCTCGGGCGTGCCGGAAGGTCTGGACGCCATGCTGATCCCGGGGATCGCGCGGGCGGCTGAGAGGCGCGTGGTGGTGCATGTGGCGGTGGATGATCAGCGCGCCGCCACGCTGGCCGGCCAGGTGGCCTATTTTGCGCCCGAACTCGAGGTCCTGCGGTTTCCGGCCTGGGATTGCCTGCCCTACGACCGGGTTTCGCCGGTGGCGGACATACTGGCGCGGCGGCTGGCCACGCTGGCAAGGCTGCTCGAACCCGTATCAGCTCCTCTGGTCGTGATCACCACCGTGGCCGCCATGCTGCAGCGGGTGGTGCCCCGTGACATGATCGAGGGGCACAGTTTCAGGGCCCAGCCCGGAAGCCGCATCAACTCCGAGACGCTCGTCGGATTTCTCGCTAGCAACGGCTTCTCGCGCACGGGCACCGTTGTCGACCCCGGCGACTTCGCAGTGCGCGGGGGCATCATCGACATATTTCCACCGGGCGCCGACGCACCCGTGAGACTCGATTTTTTCGGCGATGCCCTGGAGTCGATCCGCAGTTTCGATCCCGAGTCGCAACGCACGACGGCCACACTCAGGCAATTCACACTGAACCCCGCGAGCGAGGTTCTGCTCGGCCCGCAATCGATCGGCCGGTTCCGGGTTGGCTACGCGGAAGCCTTCGGCGGCCTCGACATCCACGACCCGCTCTACGAGAGCATCACCAATGGCCGCAAGTATCAGGGCATGGAGCACTGGCTGCCGCTGTTCCATGAGCGGCTCGCGCGACTGACGGACTACCTCGTCGACCCAGTCCTCACGCTTGATCACGCCGTGGATCAGGCTGCAACGGCCCGTCACGAACAGGTTACGGAATTCTACACCGCCCGGCGCGAGGCCATCGACAGCAAGGAGAGCTACGGTGCGGCGCCCTACAAGCCGGTGAAGCCCGAAACGCTCTACGTGACGGCGTCTGAATGGACGGAGTTGCAATCGACCGCCACCGTCTTTGCCTTTTCGCCCTTCGAGAACCCCGGCGGCGTGTCCTTCAGGGGACGGCGCGGGCGCAGCTTCGCTGCGGAGCGGGCCCAGCCCGGCGGCAACGTCTACGAGGCCGTCCGCGACCATGCCGCGACCATTCGCCGGAACGGACGTCGCGTGGCGGTGGCATCCTGGACGGAGGGCTCGCGCGAGCGGCTCGAGACGATCCTCAAGGACCACGATCTTGCGCCGCTTGCCGCTGCGCGGGACTGGCCTGAGTTCCTGTCATGGGACAAGGCCATCGCCGGGCTTCTGGTGCTGGGCCTGGAGGATGGTTTCGAGACCGATGAGTTTGCCATCATCTCCGAACAGGACATTCTCGGCGACCGCATGGTGCGCCGCCGGCGCGCCAGCCGGAAGGCCTCGGATTTCATCAATGAACTTTCCGCGCTGACGCCTGGCGATCTGGTTGTCCATGTCGATCATGGCATCGGCCGCTTCGAAGGCCTCAAGACCATCGAGGTGCAGGGCGCGCCGCATGACTGCCTCTTCCTGTCCTATGCCGGGGGTGACAGGCTCTTCCTGCCGGTCGAGAACATCGAACTTCTCTCGCGCTATGGCTCGGAAGAGCAGGGCGTTCAGCTCGACAGGCTGGGCGGGGGTGCCTGGCAGGCCAAGAAGGCCAAGCTCAAGGAACGCATACTCCGCATCGCCGAGGGTCTCATCCGCACCGCGGCCGCCCGCGAACTGAAGGCGGGCGATGTTCTTCCGCCGCCCGAGGGCGCCTATGAGGAGTTCTGCGCACGCTTCCCCTATGAGGAAACCGAGGATCAGCTGGCGGCCATCGACGCGGTGATCGATGATTTTCAGAAGGGACGTCCCATGGACCGGCTGGTCTGTGGCGACGTCGGCTTCGGCAAGACGGAAGTGGCGCTGCGTGCCGCCTTCATTGCTGCCATGAACGGCAGGCAGGTGGCGGTGGTAGTGCCCACGACCCTGCTGTCACGGCAGCATTTCGCCACCTTCCAGTCACGCTTCAAGGGCCTTCCCGTGAATATCGCGCAGGCCTCGCGCATGGTGCCGCGCAAGGAGCTCGAGCGGGTTCGCGCCGGACTTGTGGCGGGCGACATCGACATTGTGGTCGGAACGCACGCGCTTCTGGCCGGCTCGATCGCCTTCCGGGACCTCGGACTTCTCATCATCGACGAGGAGCAGCATTTCGGTGTCAAGCACAAGGAGCGTCTCAAGGAGCTGCGCACCAACGTCCATGTTCTCACTCTGACGGCGACGCCCATCCCGCGCACGCTGCAACTGGCGCTGTCCGGCGTTCGCGAGCTGTCGCTCATCACCACGCCGCCGCTCGATCGGCTGGCCGTGCGAACCTATGTCACTCCTTTCGATGCCGTCATCATCCGGGAAAGCCTGCTGCGCGAGCACTACAGAGGTGGTCAGAGCTTCTACGTGGTGCCGCGCGTCTCCGATCTCGAAGAAATTGCCGCCTTCCTCCGCGAGGCCATTCCGGAGGTGAAGTTCCGGATGGCCCATGGCCGCATGCCGCCGACAGAGCTCGAGGACATCATGACGGGCTTCTACGATCGTGCCTTTGATGTTCTGCTGTCCACCACCATTGTCGAGTCTGGCCTCGACATCGCGACCGCCAACACCCTCATCATCCATCGCGCCGACATGTTTGGCCTGGCACAACTCTACCAGCTGCGCGGGCGCGTGGGGCGCTCGAAGCAGCGCGCCTATGCAATCCTGACAACTGCAGCCAATGCCGCCCTGACGCCCGCTGCCGAGAAGCGCCTCAAGGTGCTGCAATCGCTCGACTCGCTCGGGGCGGGCTTCTCGCTTGCCAGCCACGACCTTGATTTGCGCGGAGCCGGCAACCTTCTGGGTGACGAGCAATCCGGGCACATCAAGGAAGTTGGCTACGAACTCTATCAGCAGATGATCGAGGAGGCCGTCGCCAAGCTCCGGACCGGAGATGAAACGCTGGAATCCGATAGCCAGTGGTCGCCACAGATCAACATCGGAACCTCGGTTCTCATCCCCGAGAGTTATGTCGATGACCTGCAGGTGCGGCTCGGCCTCTACCGCCGACTGGCCGATCTTTCCGATCAGGGTGCGGTCGAGTCCTTTGGCGCTGAACTGCGAGACCGCTTCGGTCCGTTGCCGGAGGAGGTCAACCACCTGCTCGCCGTCATGGCCATCAAGCTTCTCTGCCGTGCGGCCAATGTCTCGAACCTCGATGCCGGGCCCAAGGGTGCGGTCATTGCCTTCCGCGGCGAGTCCTTCGCCAATCCGCCTGCGCTGATCTCATGGATCACCGGACAGGGCGTGCACGCCAAGCTGCGGCCCGACATGAAGCTTGTTGTCATGCGCGACTGGGACACGCCCGACAACCGGCTGAAGGGGACGCGGGCGCTGATGCAGGCGCTCGTGAAGCTCGCCGCCTGATTGCCGGCGCGGTCAGTGTTCTGCCGCCGTCACTCCGTCGATCCTGGCTGCCGCAATCACGGCCTGGGTCCGGCTTGATACGCTCAGCTTCTGCAGGATGGCAGAAACATGGGCCTTGATCGTTGCCTCCGAGACATCGAGTTCATAGGCGATCTGCTTGTTGAGCAGGCCCTCCCTGAGCATCATCAGCACGCGGATCTGCTGCGCCGTCAGCGTCGCAATGCGGCGCGCGATGTCCTCGGCTTCTCGGTCGGCGGTCGCAGTCTCGGTGGCGCCTGCGGGAACCCACACGTCGCCCTTCAGCACTGCGGTCACGGCGGCGAGAATTGTCTCGATCCCCGATGTTTTTGGAATGAAACCGGAGGCATTGAGATTGAGGGCCTTGGCGAGCAATCCGGGATCATCCGCTGCAGTCACGATTGCGACCGGAACATTGGGATATTGTGCCCGCAGATAGATCAGCCCCGAAAGGCCCTGAACGCCCGGCATGCGCAGATCGAGCAGGATCAGGTCGAAGTCATCCTCGCTGTCCAGTATGGCGGTGGCGGCGTCGAGCGAACCCGCCAGATGGACGCTGGCTCCTGCAATGCCACCGGTGATGGCCTGCCTGAGAGCCTCACGGAACAGCGGGTGGTCATCGACGATCAGGATCCGTGTCTCCGTCATCGTGCGCACTGCTCCCGTCAGCTTCCATCAGCCGTCAGCGTTGTGGCGCCCGGTGACTCGAGCAGCCGCTTGCGGTCGAGGAAAGTGCGCCGCATCCAAGGCACGTCGGGCGCCGCCCAGTTGGGTGAGAGCCCAACCACCATGTCGAAAAATGCAATGGCGTTGGCTGGGTTCTCCGCCACATTCTCGCGGAAGGAGTCCCAGAAGCGCGGGTCTTCGGCTATTCCCGCCGCCGCTGGTTCGGCATCGCCCATCTCGCCCAGAACGGCGGCGGCAACCGAAAGGCAGAAGCTCGTATAGGCATAACCCTCGGGCCAGCGCTTGAGGCGGTGGTCAAGGGTGGCGGGCAGGGCCGGAAGGCCCAGCGCATCCGGCACGATGGCAGTGATGGGACGGGCGGCGAGCAGCTCCTTCAGCATCATCCCGGCGGCGAAGATCGTGAAGTCCCGGCGGTCGACATCCGCCAGATGCTTGTTTTCGTCGAAGGCCTGACGCCAGCGGGAAAAGGCTTCGGCAAGTGCCGCATGGTCGACTTCCGCTGCCAGTCCTGTGCCTCGGAACAGAAGCTCGATGTTTTTCTCGAAACTCCACAGGATCGTCCGGAACCGGCGCGCCTCATGGCTGAGGTCGCCGACCTTTTCCACTTCCGGCTTGAGGGGCGTCAGCATGGGGCCCATTGTAACCCTGCCGCCGGGGCAATCAACCGGGAAAAGAGGCTGTTCCGTTCGCTCTGGAAGGTCCGGCGGGTCATGTCGCGAAACGGACGGAGATTGCCGGTGGCTTGTCAGCGGCGGTGGCCTCATGCTGTTGTTCTGGAACCATGACATCACGGACATTTCTCATCGGCGTCGACACCGGCGGAACCTATACGGATGCCGCGGTGATCGAGGCCCAGGGCCACAGGGTTCTGGCCTCGGCCAAGGCGATCACCACCAAGGGCGATCTCGCAATCGGCGTCACCGGGGCGATCCGCGCGGCCGTGGCCAAGCTTCCCGAGGGTCTTCGCCCGCAGGATATCTCGCTCGTGTCGGTTTCGACGACGCTCGCCACCAATGCCGTGGTCGAGGGCCATGGCAGTGCCGTGGGCGTCATACTCATCGGGTTTGATGAGGCGATGGCCGAGCGCACAGGGATCGCCAGATCCTTCCCCGGTGTTCCGATTGCACGCATTGCAGGCGGCCATGACCACAATGGCGAGGAGGTCCGCCCGCTGGATGTTGCCGCCCTTGGCGAGGCAATAGCCGCCATGCCCGTCGATGCCTTCGCGATCGCGGGGGCCTTCGCTGTGCGCAATCCCGCCCATGAACAAGCGGCGCGCGACCTCATCGCCCAGGTCACCGGCAAGCCCGCCACCTTGTCGACCGAGCTCACCTCGGCGCTTGACGCGCCGCGCCGCGCCCTGACAGCGGTTCTGAACGCGAGGCTCATCTCGCGCATTTCCATGCTGATCGGAGCCGTGCGCCGGTCCATGGCGGAACTGGACATCGAATGCCCGCTCATGATCGTCAAGGGTGACGGCACGCTGGCCCTTGCCGAGCGGGTGGCGCTGCGGCCGATCGAGACGGTGCTCTCCGGGCCCGCAGCGAGCCTTGTCGGCGCCTCATGGCTGTGCGGCCGCAAGGACTTCATCATGTCCGACATGGGCGGCACCACGACCGATCTCGGCGTGTTGCTGAACGGGCGTCCGAAAGTGGCCGAGCAGGGGGCCGAGGTCGGCGGCTGGCGGACCATGGTGCGCGCCATCGATGTCCGGACTGTGGGACTGGGCGGTGACAGCGCTATTGCGATCGGCCTCAATGGCATCATCACGGTGGGGCCGGAGCGTGTGGCGCCCGTGGCGCTGCTGGCGGCGCGCTACCCCGAAGTCGTGGCCATGCTCGAAGCCGACCTCACCGATACCGAGGGTGGATCGCTCCACGGCAAATTCGTCCTGAGGCCCTTTGGTGCCGATCGTGCTGCCACGGCTGAACTGTCGGCGCGTGAAGCGGAGTTGCTGGCGATGGTCGATGATCGCCCCAGGCCCATCCGCAAACTGGCGGTGTCCTCGGCGGCACAGCGCGCGCTGGTCTCGCTGCGGCGGAAGGGTCTGGTGCAGACTGGCGGTTTCACTCCGTCTGACGCCGCCCATGTGCTCGGGCTGCAGGACAACTGGCCCGGCCCTGCCGCCGAGCTGGCGGCGCGCCTCATGGTGCGCTTCCGCGACATGAAGGCTGGCGATGCGGCGCGCGTCGAGGGCTTTTGCCGCGAGGTCTGGTCCGAGACGGTCCGGCGCACGGCCCACGTCATCCTGGAGACGGCCTTTGGCAAGAGCTTCGGCGAGCATGAACTGGTTGATGCGGTGAGTGCCGGACGCGGCGCGGTCGGCCTCGCCCGGGTGCAGATATCGCCATCCGTGCCGGTCGTCGCCGTGGGCGGACCGGTGCGGGTCTATTACGAGGAGGTGGCGCGGCGGCTGGCCTGCGAGGTCGTGTTCCCACCCTTCTTCGATGTCGCCAACGCGGTGGGTGCGGCGACGGGCGTCGTCGCCCAGGCCGTGACGGTCACCGTGGAGGGCGACGGCAGCGGACTGTTCCGTGTCATGGGTCCGGCGGGAAGTTCCGCCTTCACCTCCGGCGTTGCCGCCCTCGCTGCCGCGGAAGTGGTGGCGCGCGAGGCAGCTCTTGCCGCCGCTGCCTCGCTTGGCGCCCATGATCCGCAGATTTCGGTCAGCGTCCGGAAGAGCCTCCTGCCCGATGCCGTGGACGAGAACGGTCTGCTCGAGGCGGTTGTGCGCGCCGAGGCCATCGGACGACCCGAGACGGCGGGCGACGCTCCGCTCTGACGGCGGGGTTGAAGCCCGCCCCGCTGCGCCTCATATTGCGCAGGGCAGGGTGAATCGGGGCGCGCATCATGGACGGCTGGCAGCAGTATTTCTCTTTCATGGGGTCGGCCGAGGGCTGGATCGCCCTTGCCACGCTTGTCGCCATGGAGATCGTGCTCGGCATCGACAATCTGATCTTCATCTCGATCCTGTCGAACAAGCTCCCCGAGAAGGACCGCGCCCGCGCGCGCCGGCTTGGCATTGGCGCAGCACTTGTCATGCGGCTCCTGCTGCTCGCCACAGTATCCTGGATCGCGCAGCTGACCGCGCCGGTCTTCAGCATTGCCGGGAAGGACTTCTCCTGGCGTGACATCATTCTTCTGGCGGGCGGTCTGTTCCTCATGTGGAAGGCCACCAAGGAGATTCACCACACCGTCGACCCCGATGACGGCAAGGAGAACATCGTCAGCCACGCTGCCAACATGACAGTGGGCGCCGCGATTTTCCAGATCCTGCTGCTCGATCTTGTGTTCTCTGTCGATTCGATCATCACGGCCGTGGGCATGACCGACCACATTGCCATCATGTACATCGCGGTCATTGCTGCCGTGACCGTCATGCTCCTGGCTGCCGACCCGCTGGCGCGCTTCATCCACGCCAATCCGACCATCGTCATGCTGGCGCTGGGCTTCCTGCTGATGATCGGCATGACGCTCATTGCCGAGGGCATGGGCTTCCACGTGCCCAAGGGCTATGTCTACGCCGCCATGGGCTTCTCGGCGCTGGTCGAACTGCTGAACATGATGGCGCGGCGTGCCAAGCGGCGGAAAACGGGGTAGGATCGACCGAAACTTGCCCTTCCGTCACGGCTCGGCTACAAGCCCCGTCAGAAATCCAGCATTGCGCGAGACGACACACGATGGCCCGTCAGTTCATCTATCACATGCACGGCCTCACCAAGGCTTACGCAGGCGGCAAGAAAGTTCTCGAGAACATCCATCTCTCCTTCTATCCGGACGCCAAGATCGGCGTTCTGGGTCCCAACGGCTCGGGCAAGTCGACGCTCTTGCGCATCATGGCCGGGATCGACAAGGAGTGGAACGGCGAAGCCTGGCTCGCCGACGGCGCCACGGTCGGCTATCTGCCGCAGGAGCCTGAACTCGATCCCGCGCTCGACGTGATGGGCAATGTCATGGAAGGCGTCGCGCACAAGAAGGCGATCCTCGACGAGTACAATGCCCTGATGGCCGATTACAGCGATGAGAACGCCGAGAAGGCCGGCAAGATCCAGGACGTGATCGACTCGCAGAACCTCTGGGACCTTGAAGCCCAGGTCGAGCAGGCCATGGACGCGTTGCGCTGCCCTCCGGGCGAGGCTTCGATCGACAATCTCTCGGGCGGCGAGAAGCGCCGCGTGGCGCTGACCCAGCTGCTTCTGAGAAAACCCGACCTTCTGCTTCTCGACGAGCCCACCAACCACCTCGACGCCGAGTCGGTGAACTGGCTCGAACATCACCTGCGCGATTATCCGGGCGCCATCCTGATCGTCACCCACGACCGCTACTTCCTCGACAATGTGACCGGCTGGATTCTGGAACTCGATCGCGGCCGCGGCATCCCCTACGAGGGCAATTACTCGGCCTATCTCGGCCAGAAGGCCAAGCGCTTCGCGCAGGAGGCCCGCGAGGATCAGGCCCGCGAGAAGGCGATCGCGCGCGAGCAGGAATGGATCGCATCCTCGCCCAAGGCCCGCCAGGCCAAGTCCAAGGCCCGCATCAAGGCCTATGACGAACTGCTCAAGGTGAACGAGAACCGCCTCAAGTCCACAACCGCGCAGATCATCATTCCGCCGGGCGAGCGGCTCGGCAACACCGTCATCAATGTCGAGAACCTGTCCAAGGGCTATGGCGACCGGCTGCTTATCGACAATCTCTCCTTCAAGCTGCCGCCGGGCGGCATCGTCGGCATCATCGGTCCCAACGGTGCGGGCAAGACCACGCTGTTCCGCATGATCACCGGGCAGGAAAAGCCTGACTCCGGCTCCGTCACCGTCGGTGAGAGCGTGCATCTGGGCTATGTTGACCAGTCGCGCGACTCGCTCGATCCGGACAAGACCGTCTGGCAGGAAATCTCCGGCGGCAATGACGTGATCTATCTCGGCAAGCGCGAGATGAACTCGCGCGCCTACACCGGCGCATTCAACTTCAAGGGTGGCGATCAGCAGCAGAAGGTGGGAACCCTCTCGGGCGGCCAGCGCAACCGTGTGCATCTGGCCAAGATGCTCAAGTCCGGCGCCAATGTCCTCCTGCTCGACGAGCCCACCAACGACCTCGACACCGAAACGCTGGCGGCGCTCGAGGAGGCGCTCGAGGATTTCGCGGGTTGTGCTGTCGTCATCAGCCACGACCGCATGTTCCTTGACCGGCTTGCCACCCACATTCTGGCCTTCGAGGGCGACAGTCATGTCGAATGGTTCGAGGGCAATTTCCAGGACTATGAAGAAGACAAGAAGCGCCGCCTGGGTGAGGACAGTGTCATGCCGAAGCGTATCAAGTACAAGCAGTTTGCCCGTTAACCCCAGCGAGGTGAGCCATGATGATCTCCCGCCGACTGTTTCTCACCGGTATTGCCGCGATTGCCTCCGCCGTCCCCGCCGTGGCGCAGGACGCCACTGAAGAGGCCCTGCTCGCGCAGGAACCGTTTCCGGTCCGTGCTGCGGACGAGAACAAGATCGCCTACAAGTTTCGCCGGCGTGAAGTGGATTTCGAGACCGTGGAAGCGCCTGGAACGATCGTTGTCGAACCGAAGAAGCGCTTCCTCTATTTCATTCTCGGCGGTGGGAAAGCCATTCGTTATGGTGCCGCCGTCGGCAAGGCCGGCCGCACCTGGTCCGGCACTGCCACCATCGGTCGCATGGAGAAATGGCCCACCTGGACCCCGACGCCCGAGCACCTGGCCGAGTTCCCGAAACTTGTGAAGTGGCAGAACGGCGGCATGCCCGGAGGCCCCGAAAATCCGATGGGTGCACGCGCTCTCTATCTCTATCAGGGCGATGTCGACACCATCTACCGCATCCACGGCACGCATGACCCGAAGCTGATTGGGCTCAAGAAGACGGCGGGCTGCGTGAGCCTGCTGAATTTCGACATCATCGACCTCTACAACCGCGTGCAACTGGGCACCAAGGTTGTGGTGCTGGACTATTGAGTGATTGGCAGCCCGCCGACTATCTGACATTTTCCGAGTCGCGGCTCAGACCTGCGCACGATCTTCTGGCTCAGGTTCCATTTCAATCGGCGCGGCTGGTCTATGATCTGGGGTGTGGACCGGGCAATTCGACAGCGCTTCTGGTTCAGCGGTTTCCCGGCGCTGATGTTGTGGGTATCGACAGCTCTCCGGCAATGCGTGAGGCCGCGCGAAAGGCCTGCCCGCAGGCTCGGTACGAGGACGGCGATCTGACCCGCTGGCTGCCGGATGACCGGCCCGATCTTGTTTTTTCAAATGCTGCCTTTCAGTGGGTGTCCGGCCACCTGGATGTGCTCGAACGGCTCGCGGAGAGGCTTCCGGCACAGGGTGTTCTCGCCGTGCAGATGCCGGACAATCTGGCTGAGCCGAGCCACGCGCTGATGCAGGAGGTGGCCATGCAGGGGACGTGGTCGCAGACACTCGCTGGATCCGCCGCTGCCCGGCAGGAGCTGCCCCCGGTTTCCGGCTATTACGCCCGCCTGAAAGCTTACTTTTCTCGGCTCGACATCTGGCACACGATTTATAATCATCCGCTTCAGGGCGTGGATGGTATCGTGGCGTGGTTTTCGACCACCGGACTCAGGCCCTATCTCGATCCGCTGACGGCAGGGGAACGGCACGCCTTCATCGCGCGCTATCGCGAGAAGCTGGCGCAGGCCTATCCGGCACTGCCGGATGGAAAAGTGCTGCTGCGCTTTCCGCGCCTCTTCATTCTCGGCGTCCGGGCATAGTCGCCCCGGCGCGGTCAGTCGTCCTGCTTCGGTTTGCTGCCCTTGATCCGCGCCTCGCGCAGATGCAGGTCCGCCGGCGCCCCCTTCAGGTCTTCCGGACGCGCCAGGCCGAAGGTACGCTTCTTCAGTTCCATCACCAGTTCGGTGCGATCCTCGATGTGGGCGATCTCGGCGAAGGGAATGGGCGCACCCACCCTCACCTTCAGCCGTGAGCCGATGCGCCGAGCCGTTTCGCGGAAGACAAGCGACAGGCGCAGCGTGAGGCTCAGGTGGCTGGCGAGCTGAAACAGTCTCGAATTCTGGCCCACGAAAAACACCGGCACCACCGTCGCCTTCGAGGCGCGAAGAAGCTTCGCTGTGAACGGCGCCCAGGGCAGATCCACTGCCGGGCCGCGCAGCGGCTTTTCGGAAGTGGACACGCCGCCGCCCGGAAAGATGCCGATGGCATGGCCCTCGCGCAGCCAGGCCTGTGCCTGGATGCGGGAATTGACGTTGGTCTCCCGTGCCTCGCGCGTTGGTGCGAAGGCAACTGGCAGAAGATGGGACGCAGCCTCGGGTGCCTGGCATAGAACATCATTGGCCAGCACCTTGGTATCGGGACGGACCTTCATGGCAAGCCACGTGAGGGTGATCCCGTCGAGAACGCCATAGGGGTGGTTGGCAATGAACAGCACAGGTCCCTCGGCAGGCGTGCTGGCAAGGGCCTTCTCGTCATACTCGACCCTGATGCGCAGCAGGCGCATGGCAGAGTCGAAAAACCCTTCACCGTTCTTCAGATTGTTCTGGTGCTGCAGGTAGAGTTTCTTGAGCTTGCGTTGCCCGCCGATCTTCTCGATCGCCTGGATGACGGCACGCTGAAGCACCGGCTGGTCGGCCGTTGAGTAGCTGAATCGGACCTTCTTGGGCGCGAGAGTGGTGAGGCGGTTCGCCATGTGTGGCTTGAGGTGGTGAATCAGGCTTTCCATCGCATTTCGGGGCCTGACATGCAATGGAAGAGGTTCCCTCGCGGGTGCTGCCGGGCCTATGCTCCGGGTTGGGGAGGATTCGCGCTCATGTACACGCTCTATGCTCGAAACACGGCTGGTTCCATGGCTCCGGAGGCGTTGCTCGCCGCCTGCGGTGCTGACTACCGAGTGGTCATCGTCGAGCGCAAGCCCGACGGGTCCTTCGAGGAATTCTTCCATCGAATCAATCCCAAAGCTGAGGTGCCGACGCTGGTCCTGCCGGATGACAGCGTGATGACGGAAAGCGCCGCCATCATGATTCACCTCGCCGACCTGCACCCTGCGGCCGGCCTGGCGCCAGCCATCGGCTCGCCGCAGCGGGCTCGTTACCTGCGCTGGATGGTCTATCTCGCCACCACCGTCTACATGAGCGACCTGCGGCTGTTCTACCCCGCGCGCTATTCAACCGATCCCGGCGCGGCGGATGGCATCAAGGCGAAGGCCCTGGAAATGATGGACGCGGAATTCGCGATCTATGCCGATGCCCTGGGTACCGGGCCCTTCATGCTCGGAGAGAAGCTCTCCGCGCTCGACATCTATGCCGCCATGATCTGCACCTGGGTGCCGGATATGAAGGTGCTGTTTGCAAGACATCCCAATCTCGCCCGCATGTACGAGGCGGTGATTGCTGATCCAGCAATCAGGGCCGTGTGGGATCGCAACGGCCAGTGAGCCGGCGGGCACTTTGCTCCGGTCTGTGACGGCTCAGTAGCAGGGCGGGTAGGGCCCGTAGCCGCAGGGCTGGTTGCTGTCGCCGCCATCATAGTAGTAGCGGTGATAGTAGGGATGCGCGACAGCCGCGCCGACGGCGGCGCCTGCAACGGCTCCGGCTGCAACTCCCGCTGCGACATCCCCGCCATGCCAGCCGTACCAGCCATGCTGACCATGCCAGCCGTCACCCGCGGCGGCCCATCCTCCATGGTCGCCGCCATGCATGCCGCCGCCACCGCCGAAGCCGCCGCCTCTGTCGATGAACACCGCGGCCGGGCCCTTCAGGCCCTTGAGATCGCCCTCGAGCACGTTGACATCAAATGTCAGCGTGCCGCCCTCGAATGTGGGGTTCATCAGTACGACGACCGCGTCGGTGACGCCATCCGTGCTGCCGCCCAGCACCGACACGGTGGCATTGGGGGGGTCGTTCTTGAAGCTGTCCTTGCCATCACCCCAGCGCGACACGAAGGCCTCCGTGGTTTCATGACCGGCGGCGCGCACCGGCCGGTCGGCGAAGACGATCATGTTCGTGGCGACGCCATTGAGGGTGAGTTTTCCACCTGCCAGCGATGCCGCCTCGGCATTGATCACGAACAGCGAGGGGACGGGCGCGCTCGTTGAGGTCTGGCCGATGGTCTTCTGCAGCGGAATGTGCGGATTGGCCGTTTCGGCGGATGCGGCCGTGGCCGCGATCATCGTCAGACCAGCGGTGGCCAGCGCCACGCGGGCAAGGGTTCCAGGTTTCATCGGCTGTCTCCTCTTGGGTTGATGTGCGCCCCGCAAGCCCGTCAGGAGAGTAACATGCACTTGCCGTGCTAGCCATACCACCTGAGGATGCGGAAATCTGTCAGGCTGCACGACTGAGTTGTCCAAGTCCCAGAACCCGGCTGATCGCATAGACGAGGTCTGCGCGATTGAGTGTGTAGAAGTGAAAATGCGTCACGCCTTCGCGGCGCAGCGCATCGACCTGCTCGGCTGCCACCATGGCTGCCACCAGGTTGCGGGTTTCCGGATCTTCGTCGAGACCTTCGAAACGCCTTGCGAGCGCAGGCGGCACATGCGCGCCGCATTTGGCGGCAAATTCGCTCACCCGCGCAAACGAGGTGATGGGCAGTATGCCGGGCACCAGCTCGATCTTGATGCCGCGCGCGGCGATGCGGTCCCGAAGCCTCAGAAAGAAGGCATTGTGAAAGAAGAACTGCGAGATGGCGCGACTGGCGCCATGCTCGGCCTTGTCGGCCATGAAGGCGAGGTCCTCTTCGATGGAGACGGATTCCGGGTGACGCTCGGGATAGGCCGAGACGGAGACTTCGAAATCGCCCAGTTCGCGTATGCCGCGCACCAGATCGGCCGCGTTGCGATAGCCGTCGGGATGCGGTTCGAAACGGCTGCCGACGCCGGACGGCGGATCGCCGCGCAGCGCCACGATGTGGCGCACGCCCGCCGCCGCGAAATCCTTCACCACCGCATTGACCTCCGCCTTGCTTGCACCGACGCAGGTGAGATGCGCGGCGGGCTTCAGCGACGTCTCGCAAGCGATGCGGCGGACCGTGGACAGGGTGCGGTCGCGCGTTGTCCCGCCTGCGCCATAGGTCACGGAGACGAATTCGGGGCCGATGGTTTCAAGCCGCCTGATCGTGCGCCAGAAGCTCTCGTCATCGGGCGTCTTCGGCGGGAAGAACTCGAAGGATACGGAAAGCCCGGTGGTGTCTTCGGCGAAGGCAATCATGTGGCGCGGTCCTTGAGGCTGACAGGAACGGTGGAGGGGGCGGTGCTGGCCAGCCACATCGACACGGTCAGGCCCTTGCCCTGTGGCCGCCAGGGCGGCGGGAGAACCTCATGCTGGGTCAGGCTGAGACCGGCCCTGGTGAGCCATTGGGCCATGTGCTCTGCGGCGATGCCGAGTCGCCGGTGGGCGTGTTCGGCGCGCAGTTCGTCCAGCTCGTGAGGCGCGAAATCCACGATCAGCAGCCGCCCGCCAGGCGTCAGGATGCGCGCGGCCTCGGCCAGCGCCCGCGCCGGATCTTCGAGGAAGTGCAGCACCTGATGGATGGTCACGAAATCGGCAAAGCCGTCGGGAAAGGGCAGGGCATAAATCTCGCCGTGGCGTATCTGCGCATGGCGTACCCCGGCAGCCTCGAGACTGACGCGGGCGATGGCCAGCATGTCGCGGCTTGAGTCGATTCCGACCGATTGCTGGGCGCGGCTTGCGAAGCGGCGAAGCACCGCTCCGGTCCCGGTGCCGAGATCGACATGGAGGCGGATGGGGGCCGAGCCTGCGAGACGGACCATGGCCTGCTCCACATCTTCCTCGCGCACGTGGAGTGAGCGCAGTTGCTCCCAGCGGGCGGCGTTCTCGGCGAAATAGCGGGCGGCTTCCTCGGCCCTGCGGCTGCGGATATCCTCGAGCCTTGCGAGGTCGCCCGCCAGAACGGCGTCGGAACCTGGCAGGAGATCGACGATCGCCCGGGCCAGCGCGCCGCCCATGTCCTCTTCGCGCAGGCGGAACAGCACCCAGTTGCCCTCCTTGTGGCGGCTGATGAGGCCGGCCTCCGCCATGAGCTTGAGATGGCGGCTGACGCGCGGCTGGCTCTGCCCGAGGATCTGGGTCAGTTCGCTGACATTGGCCTCGCCATGGGCCAGGAGGAACAGGATTCGGACCCGCGTGGCCTCGGCCGCTGCGCGCAATCCGGAGAGCAGTTCATCCACGTGCTTATCCTCCCTATAACTACATAAACATATCCTTATGTCGATTGCAACGCCATTTTGGTCGCGGCGCCCACATCACGCCTTGAACCCGGCGCTATTTCGCAACATCTTGCATTCGCCCAATTTTAAGGGAGAATTGGGAGCGTCTGGCGATGGCTCGGGTCGCCTTGAGGAGGAACTATGCGTGCCTGGAATGATCGTCCGCTGAACCGGCGGGCGCTGTTGGGAGGTTTTGCAGCGGGCCTTTGCGCGCTGGCCGCGCCCGCAAGGGCCAATACCCCGGCCGAGGACTACGTGACGCGGATCGCCGCGGACGTCATGAACCTCGCCAACAACGGCAAGAAGGGTCCGGCGCTCCGCCAGAAGTTCGCCGACCTCATGAACCGCTACATCAATCTCAAGGGGATCGCCGACTATGCGTTGGGTCCCTATGCCAAGAAGCTCCCCGCCGGGCGGCGCGATGAATTCTACGATCTTGTCAGCAACTATGCGGCGGCCCTCTTTGTCTATTATGTGGAGGACTTCCGCGGCACCACGCTCGAGATCATGTCCACCAGCAAGCAGGGCAAGTTCACGGTGATCCAGAGTGCGATCACCGGCAGTGGCGGCCGCGAGCAGGTGCGCTGGCGCCTGACGCCATCCGGAAGCGGCTACAGAGTGAGCGACGTCAACATCAAGGGCGTGTGGCTCACCATCTCCATGAAGGACCGTTTCAGCAAGGTGCTGAAATCCTCCAAGGGCGATTTCGAGCCTCTGTTCGCGGAACTGCGCGAGGCCGAAACCTGGTAGCGGCTCCGCGGCGCGGTTGACGCGCACCGAGGCTCTCCACTATGCGGGTTGGGACAGGGATTCACGAACGCGAATCATGCCCAGCAACGACCCGTCCAACTCTCGGCGTATCACGCGGCGCGCGGCTGTCTCGACGCTGCTTGCCGCGCTGGTGTCACCGGCGCTCGCGGCAGGCGAAGAGCAGGCTGTCGCCTACATGCGCAAGGTGGCCAAGGACATGCTCAATGCCCATCGCCAGGGCACGGTCGCCAGCTTCAAGCGCGCCATTCAGCGCCATGCCGATGTGGCGGCGATCGCCGACTACTCGTTGGGCCAGTACCGCTCGAAGCTGACGGCAGCCCAGAAGCAGGCCTATTACGGCGGCACGGCAACCTTCATGGCGCGTTACTTCGCCGACCAGTCGCGTGAATTCACCGTCGCAAAATATGAAGTCGGCGAGGCCGACGCCGATGGCAAGACCATCAATGTCCAGACCAAGGTCTTCCTGATGAACGGCAAGTCCTACACGGTGGTCTGGAAGCTCTCGCAGCGCAGCGGCGGCTACAAGGTCGAGGACGCGAAGGTGATGGGCTTCTCGCTCATCTATCTCCAGCGCGGCATCTTCACCTCGTTCCTGTCCAAGCGGAACGGCGATGTGGCGCAGCTGGTCTCCGCGCTCAACCGCTGATCTCCTCAGTTCTGCTGGATGCTCTTCAGGAACGTGACCAGCGACTGAATGCGGTCATTGACTACCAGCTCGCGGGCCTCCCGGTCGGTGTCCGCGGAGGCAGCCTCCCGGTTGAACCAGTCGCCCCACACGGGCATGTCGCGCATCCCGTGGACCTTCACGTCCGAACGCCCGTCGATCACCCCGATGACGCGCTCCTCGGGGAAGATCCCGCTGTTGAGCTTGCTCAGCCTGGTCAGGTCCGGGACGGCCAGCGTCAGGAACTCGCCCAGCGTGCCGTCGCCCTCGCCACCGACGCCGTGGCAGGCCGCGCAATAATTGATGAAGTCGCGCCGACCGAGTTCGAGGCTGATGCCCTCGCTCATGAGGCTTGCGCCGGACGTGCCATCCGCCCGGCCCGGCAGGGTCGCCGCCAGTATGAAGGCCGCAGCAAGGCCGCTGGCCAGAAGTCTGTTCCGCATGTGTCGCTCCCTCTTCTCAGGGTGCACCATCGCGCGATTGCCTGCCCCCGGTCATTGACAAGGGTCAATTGAAGGATCCTTAACCCTGTGGCCATAAGGGTGACCGCCTCGGTATTGGCGTTGCTCTGTCCATGGTCTGTGTGCGTAAACTTGCGATCTTTGCCGCCGTGGCCGTCAGTCTGACGGGCTGTGGAAGCTTCACGCACAAGAAGAGCTTCGATACGCGCGGCCTGCGTCCGCCCGAGAACTACTGCCCCGTCAAGCCCTCGCGCCTCGGCCTTGCCGAGAAGATCCGCAACATCGACGAGGGCAATGGCTGCGAGGTTCCCAATGCCTGGCGCGTGCAGGCCTTGGGCAGCGTGAGCTTCAGCGAAGAGGCCACCCTCACCTGTGGCATGGCCTCGCCACTGCGGGACTGGCTGGAGGATCAGGTCCAGCCGACGGCCCAGCGCAGTTTCGGCGAGAGCGTCGTCAGCATCGATGTGGCCGCGTCCTACGCCTGCCGGGCGCGCAACAATTCCTGGGGCGGCAAGATGAGCGAGCATGGCTTTGGCAATGCCATCGACATCGCCGCCTTCACTCTGGAGAGCGGCCGCCGGATCAGTGTCATCGAGGGCTGGAACGGCCCCGCCGATGAACGGCAGTTCCTGCACCGTGTTCATGACGCGGCCTGCGGCGAGTTCCGGACCGTTCTGGGGCCGGCCGCCGACCGCCATCATCATGACCACCTGCATCTTGATCTGCAGAACCGGTCCGGCAGTGGCAGCTACTGCCGCTAGGCCCGGTCCTGTTGCAATTCCGGACCATCCGGCGCATATCACCGCCCATGGAACAGGAAATCATCAAGCCCGACGCCACGCCGCGCGCCGGATCCCAGGGGTTCAGCCCGGTCGGCAGCCTCATGGCGGCCTTCGGGGCAACTCTGCTGATGGCGTGTTTCACGGGCTCTGCGATGGTGGCATCCGTGTGGGCCTTCGCCAAGCTGCTGGGCGTGCCGGACATCGCCATGTATGTCGTCATGGCGGTTGGGCTGGTGCCGGTGGTCTGGGTGACCGTCTGGACGGCCGGACGCGCCTGGCATGTCGAGCGGCTCCTGGCCTCGGGCCTCGACATCGACGCCCCCGTGTTCAGCATGAGCTACTACTTCAAGAAGCGCTGAGTCTTCCGGCCAGGCCCGGCATGTCAATCTGGACACGGATCGCCGAGACGCTCTCCGCCATAGGCTCCTCGCTCAGCGGTTTCCTGCAGTCGCTTGCTGCCCGCAATCCCACGCCACCCGAAAAGTCCGTCGCCTTCACGATCGGCATGATCGCGCTCGGTGCCAAGATGGCGAAGGCCGATGGTGTGGTGACCGAAAATGAGGTCAGGGCCTTCCGGCAGGTGTTCCACATTCCGGACGGCGAACTTGCCGCCGTGGCGCGGGTCTTCAACCTGGCCCGCCAGGATGTGGCGGGCTTCGAAGCCTATGGCCGTCAGATCGCGCGCCTGTTCGGCCCCCGTCACGACATTCTCGAGGATGTGCTGGACGGACTCTTTCACATCGCCAAGGCCGACAATGTCTTCCATCCGTCGGAGGATGGCTTCCTCGCGAGCCTTGCCGGGATCTTCGGCTTCAGTCCCGAGGACTTCGCGCGGATCAGGGCGCGCCATGTCGAGACGCCCGATGACGACTATCTGATCCTCGGCCTTTCAGAGACTGCGGAACTCGGCGAGATCAAGGCCCGCTATCGTGAACTGGTGCGGCGCTATCATCCGGACCGCCACCTCGCGGAAGGCGTGCCCGAAGAGATGCTGGAAATCGCGACGCGCCGTCTCCAGACCGTGAACGCCGCCTATGCGCGCATCATGAAGCGGCGGGCCCAATGATCGGATCGCCGCTTGCGGGCCACATCCGCCCTGCCGCCAACAGCGAGCCCCGCCGCGACGGTCGGCCGGTCGACATGATCATCCTCCACTATACCGGCATGGACAGTGCTGCTGCAGCCTGCGATCTGCTGTGCAGCCCGCACGGGCAGGTCTCCTGCCACTATCTCGTCGATGAGGAGGGTGGCATCATCCAGA
Organism: Hyphomicrobiaceae bacterium; assembly: GCA_900298995.1. GTDB lineage: Bacteria > Pseudomonadota > Alphaproteobacteria > Rhizobiales > Aestuariivirgaceae > Aestuariivirga. Next base: position 76,570 of record OMIC01000029.1, read on the forward strand.
TGGTTGGCGAGGAAAAGCGTGCCTGGCACGCCGGGGTCTCCGCCTGGCAGGGCGAGACCGATACCAATTCCCGGTCCATCGGCATCGAGATCCAGAACCCGGGCCATGGTCCTCGCTATCGCGATTTCCCCGCAAGCCAGATGGAGGCGGTGGCGGCCCTGTGCCGGGACATCTCTTCCCGCCATGCGATACCGCCGCGCCATGTGCTGGCTCATTCGGATGTGGCTCCGGGCCGCAAGATCGACCCCGGCGAGCGCTTCGACTGGGCGTTCCTGCACCGGCTTGGCGTGGGTCACTGGGTTCCGCCTGCGGCGCTGGACCCCATCCCGCTGCAGGGAGCCGCCCTCAGCCGGTTCCAGACGCTGCTCGCCGGGTATGGCTATGGCCTTGCGGTGACCGGATTGGTGGATGATCAGACGCGGCGGGTGACGGATGCCTTCACGCGGCATTTTCGTCCGGACCACGTGACGGACACGCCGGATCTGTCGGCGCTTGCAACTGCGGAACGGCTGACCGCCTGAATCAGCCCTTGCTGCACAGGTCGATCAGCCCCGCCACATCGGCTGAATAAAGCGGGAAAACCAGCGTGTGCCGGCCGATCTCGATGGACAGGCGGTCCGCATCCCGCATCGCGGCCAGAACCGGGTGGGTGGCGGGCATCTCGACTTCGATCACCGCCGCTGCCCCGCCAGCCGCGACATCCAGCTTGCCCCGGAACGTGACCGTCTCGGACCCGGCAGAGACCTTCAGCGCAACCTCCCGCGCCTTGAGTTTGCTCAGTTCCTCGGCTGGCCGCTGCAGGTAGAGATTGACCATGCCCTTCTTCAGCGGGCACCACAGGCTCACCCCGACGTCGTCAGTGTCGGGAACGCCGAAGATCAGATAGGCCTCCTCTGATCCCGCATCGAGCAGCCATTCGCGCTCCTGCGCATGGGCGGACACGGCGAACCAGCCCAGCAAGACGAGATAGACAATGGAACGGAGCATGGATCGGGAACCTGTAGAAGACGAGCCTGTCTATCGGGTCTTCCGGGGCCGGGGAAGGGCCAATCTTCGGGCCCATGGAGCCTGCTTGCCGAGCTATCCGCATCGTCGGTATTAGGTTAGGCTCGACCGCGTCATCGTGATGGACAGGGAAGGCGTCATGGCAGATCGAGCGCCCATCTACCGGCTGTACTGGGATCGCGGCAGCGCCAACATGGCGCCCCATGCCGTCCTGCACGAGATCGGCTGTCCCTTCGAGCTGGTGCGCGTGGACGGATCGAAGGGTGAGAACCGCTCGGCGGCCTATCTGGCCCTCAATCCGCACCACCGGGTTCCGACCCTCGTTCATGGCGACCGCGTCATGTATGAGGCGGCTGCGATCGTCCTCTACCTGTGTGAAAATCATCCGCAAGCGGGGCTCATGCCCGCTGTCGGAGCTCCCGGGCGCCACCTGTTCCTGCAATGGCTGTTCTATTTCACCAACACGCTGCAGGAGGAACTGCAGCACTGGTGGCATGCCGACAATTACATTGATGATCCCGCCGCTCGGCAAGAGCTGAAAGCCGTTGCAGAACGCCGTCTTGGCGTCATGTTCTCAAAAATTGATTCAACGCTGGCCGCGGATGGTCCCTACATGCTGGGGCCGGTCTTCACCGCCGCTGATCTCTATCTGGTCATGCTCTGCCGCTGGACGCGGGGCATGGCGCGGCCGGCCACAAGCTATCCGCATATCGGCCAGCTGGTGGGACTCGTCACGGCGCGTCCCGCCTGGGCGGCCATGATGCGGGACGAAGGCATTGACTGGGAGGACACCGACGCATGACTGCCTCGCTCATCATCACCGGCGGACGATCGCTCACCATGGATCCGGCGCGCCCGCGGGCCGAGGCCGTGGCGGTTTCTGGCAACCGCATCCTGCGGGTGGGCAGCCACGCCGACGTCATGGCCGAGAAGGGTGCCGGCACCCGCGTCATCGACGCAGCGGGGGGCAGTATCATTCCAGGCTTCGTCGAAGCCCACATGCATCTCTTTGCGGGCGCGGCGGAACTCGGCCATCTGCAGCTCTTCGGCACGCGTGGCATTGCTGAGCTGCGGTCCCGCATCGAAAGCTACATCCGCGCCAATCCCGGCGACGACCTGATCATCGGCGAGCAGGCCGACTATGTGATCATCGGCGAGCATGAACCGCTCTCGCGCCATCACCTCGATTCCATTCTCCGTGACCGGCCGATCCTGGTCTTTTCGCCCGATCACCACACCGCCTGGGCCAATACCATCGCGCTCGAGAAGGCGGGCCTCCTGAAGGGCCGCAAGCTGGGCCCCGGCAATGAGATCGTCATGGGTGATGATGGTCTGGCTCAGGGAGAGTTGCGGGAGGGCGAGGCGATTGATCCCGTGCGGTCGCTCTCCAGCAAGGGCATGCGCGACCGGCTCGGGCTGGTCACCGGCGGCGAGCCGGAGCCTTATCCCGGCAAGGCCGATTTCGAGACCGATCTGGAAACCCTGCGCCGTGGGCTGGCGCACGCCGCCGCCCATGGCATCACGTTCATCCAGAACATGGACGGCAATCTTTACACGCTTGAACTGCTTGAGGAATTGCACAGGCGCGGAGATCTCACCGCGCGCGTCAGGGTTCCCTTCCACTTCAAGAACTCCATGGACATTTCCATCCTCGAGAAGGCCTCCATGATGGCGGCGCGCTACCGCTCCGACATGCTGTCCTCCGGTTTCGTGAAACTGTTCATGGATGGTGTGGTCGATTCCGGCACGGCTGTCATGGTGGACGACTATGCCGATCGGCCCGGTTGGCGCGGCGAACCGTTGTTCGAGCCCCGGCGCTTTGCCGAGATCGCCGTTGAGGCTGACCGGCGGGGTCTCCAGATCGCAGTCCACGCCATAGGCGACGGCGCAGTGCGGATCGTGCTCGATGGCTATGAGGCGGCGCTCAGGGCCAATGGACGGCGCGACTCGCGACACCGCGTCGAGCATGTCGAGGTCATCCACCCCGGCGACATTCCGCGCTTTGCCGAACTGGGTGTGCTCGCGTCGATGCAGCCGCCGCATCCGCCCGGCAATCATGGGCTGCCGCTCGAACCCTATCTCTCGCGCATCGGCGAGGCCCGCTGGGCCCATGCCTTCGCCTGGAAGGCCCTGCGGCAGGCCGGCGCGCGGCTCGTCTTCGGCACCGACTGGCCGGTTTCCGACGTCGACCCGCTGTGGTCGCTGCAATCGGCCATGACCCGCGGCCGCTGGAACAACGCCATGCCCGACAACCGGCAGACACTGGCTCAGGCGCTCCACGCCTATACGGCCGACGGCGCCTATGCCGGGTTCATGGAGGACAAGACCGGCGTATTGAAGGAGGGCATGCTGGCCGACATCTGCGTTCTCCCCGTGGACCTGGAGATGGCCGACCCCGGTGCCTTCAGGGGCATCGCGCCGCGCATGACGGTGTGCGACGGACGCGTGGTATTCGAGAAGTAGGGCCAGCGCCGCGAGGCCAGGCAGGAGAGTCACGATGTCAGGCAGCATCAGGAACGTCATGCCTGACCATATGGCACAAAATAGGAAAAAAGTCAAGAAATAAGAATTCCGTCATTTCCGGCGGTCTGCGGTCTTTCCCGTTGCCAGCCGGGCTCCAACGCGGTCATTGCCTTTCGCCGTACGATCGCCTACCTGCAGTAGGCCAGCTGGTCGGATGACCGCCGCCGCGACGCCCGAAAGGGTGCGGGGGAGGAAAGTCCGGGCTCCATGGAAACACGGTGCCGGGTAACGCCCGGCGGGGGCGACCCCAGGGAAAGTGCCACAGAAAACAGACCGCGGCCCGGGCTTCGGCCTGGCGCAAGGGTGAAATGGTGCGGCAAGAGCGCACCGCGCCCTCAGCAATGAGGGCGGCAGGGCAAACCCCACCGGGAGCAAGACCGAATAGGGGTGACGCGGCGGCCGAGAGGCTGTCAGGGCCGTTTCCGGTCCAGTCGCCCGGGTAGGTTGCGAGAAGCGTCCGGCGACGGGCGTTCCAGATGAATGGTCATCCACTGCGGGGAAGCCCGCACGGACAGAACCCGGCTTACAGACCGGCTGGCATTCTCCTCGGCGGACGGCGAAATCGAAACCATTTGTTAAGCAGGCTGGCGGCAATGTCGTCGGACGATTAACGCCTTTTTCACCGTGACTTAGGCTTTCCATGGCCGTCGCCCGCCCGACTGAGGACCGTCCCCATGTGCCGGTAATGCTGGCCGAGGTGCTGCATACGCTCGCGCCGCGGGACGGGGCTGTCTATGTCGATGGCACGTTCGGGGCAGGCGGTTACAGCCGCGCCATTCTGTCAGCCGCCGATACGCGCGTGGTGGCGATCGACCGCGATCCGACGGCGATCCGCGCCGGCCAGGCGATGGTCGCGGAGTCTGGGGGCAGGCTCACGCTGGTCGAGGGCCGTTTCTCCGACATGGAAGCGCTTGTCGCGCAGGCAGGCGTTGCGGTGATCGACGGCGTGGTGCTCGACATCGGTGTGTCATCCATGCAGATCGACGATGCCGCGCGCGGCTTTTCCTTTCTCCGTGACGGACCGCTCGACATGCGGATGGGCGGCACCGGGCCGACGGCGGCGGATGCCGTGAACGGACTGCCGCAGGAAACGCTGAGCGACATCATCCATGGTTTCGGCGAGGAGCCGCGCGCCCGCGCCATCGCCCGCGCCATCGTCGCGGCGCGCGCCGAGGCGCCGATCACCACGACGCTGGCGCTGGTGCGTGCCATCGAGCGGGTCACCGGCCGGCAGCGGCCAACCGATCGCATCCATCCTGCCACACGCACATTCCAGGCGCTGCGGATTCACGTGAACGGGGAACTCGAGGAGTTGACGCTCGCTCTCCCGGCGGCCGAGCGTCTGCTCAGCCCCGGCGGCCGACTCGTGGTCGTCACCTTCCATTCGCTCGAGGACCGGATCGTCAAGCAGTTCTTCGCCGCGCGCGCCGGCCGCCTGCCGTCGGGCTCGCGCCATCTGCCCGCCGCGGCGAAGGGACCGGACCCCAGCTTTGCGCTGCCCTTCAAGGGCCATCTTGGCGCTGCAGACTCCGAAGCTGCGGTCAATCCGCGTGCCCGCTCGGCCAAGCTGCGCGCCGGGATCCGCACTTCGGCTCCGCCCTTCGCGCGCACGGGTGGCGCCGGCGCCTTCCAGGGGACACGTCACTAGATGCACAAGTTTCTGAATTTCATCCTCGTCGTGACGCTCCTGGTGTCCGGGTTCATCGTCTACTCGCTCGAACACACCACGCGCGGGCTCGAGCGCGAGATCGCCCGCTCGCAGCGCGGCATCGACGAGGAGACCGAGAACATGCGCTTTCTGAACGCGGAGTGGTCGAGCCTCACGCGGCCCGACCGTCTGCGCGCGCTCGCCGCACAGCACCTCGGCCTCTCCACACTGAAGGCCTGGCAGATCGTGAAGATCGGCGACATCGTCACGAAAGTGCCACCCGAACCCGTGATCAAACTTGAAGCGCAGGGGTCCGACCCCATTGGCTCCATCATCGGCAAGTATCAGCAATGAGCACGCAGCTTTCCATAACGCCGGTTGACGATCAGGCGCACCGTCGGCTGGCGGGCCAGAACCGGATCCGCCTGATCGGCATCTGCTTCACCGCAGCCTTTCTCGCCCTTGCCGGGCAGCTGGCTCACCTCACGTTGTTTCCCAAGCCCGATGACACCGCGGTCAGGCCCGTCGTCGAGGACCGCCTGCCGCGTCCCGACATCGTTGACCGCAACGGCGTGCTGCTGGCGACCGACGTTGCCGTCGCCTCGATCTTTGCCGATCCCTCCAAGATCATCGACATCGACGAGGCGGTGGAGCTGCTCACCGCCACCATGCCCGATGTCAACGCGACGGAGCTGCGGCGCAAGCTCACCACCGCCAAGCGCTTCGCCTGGATCAAGCGTCAGGTCTCGCCAGAAGAGCGCGATGCCGTCTACAATCTCGGCATTCCCGGCGTCAGCTATGTGAACGAGCGCCGCCGCGTCTACCCGCAGGGCCGTCTCGGCGCGCATGTGACGGGCTATGTCGATCTCGACAACAAGGGCATTGCGGGCATCGAGCAGTATCTCGACAACCAGGGTGCGATCTACACGGCCTCGCTGGCCGAGCCCACCGAACACCGCAGCGAGCCCGCGCAATTGTCGGTCGACATCCGGGTCCAGGCCGCGATGATCGAGGAGATTTCCAACGCCATCATCCAGTTCGGCGCGATTGCCGGCGGCGGCATCGTCATGAATGTCAAGACCGGCGAAATTCTGTCGCTGGTCTCGCTGCCGGATTTCAATCCGAACCAGGAAAAGAAGAACTTCACCCGCGATCAGCAGAACCGCATGACCAGCGGCGTCTATGAGCTGGGCTCGGTGATCAAGGCCGTCACCTTCGCCATGGCGCTCGATTACGGCACGGCGACGCTCGAGAGCCGCTTCGACGCACGCTTCCCGCTGGTGATCGGCAGTGCACGGATCAGTGACTTCCACGCCCAGCGCCGGGTTCTCACCTTGCCGGAGGTGTTCACGAATTCCTCCAACATCGGCACGGCGCGCATGGCGCTGGAGGTGGGTACCGAGCGCCACCAGGCCTTTCTGCGCCGCGTCGGCCTGTTCGACCGCCTGCAGACCGAGCTGCCGGAAAGCGCCAAGCCCCTCCTGCCGCGCCGCTGGAGCAAGCTCGCCACGGCAACGGCAGCCTTTGGTCACGGCTTCGCCGTGCAGCCGCTGCAGGGTGCCGCCGTGGTCGCCGGCCTGATCAATGGCGGGCATCTGATCACGCCCACCCTGCTGCGCCGCAACGAGCAGGAGGCGCTGGCCATGTCCACGGCCATCGTCAAGCCGGAAACCAGCGCCACGCTGCGCTATCTGTTCCGGCTGAACGCCACCGAAGGCTCGGCGTCCAAGGCAGATGTGGTGGGCTACCGCGTCGGCGGCAAGACGGGCACCGCCGAGAAGGTGGTCAACGGGCGCTATTCCAAGGAACGCCGCCTGGCCTCCTTCATCGGCGCCTTCCCGATGGATGACCCGCAATATCTCGTGCTGGTGATGCTGGACGAGCCCAAAGCCACGAAGGACACCTATGGTTTCGCCACCGCCGGCTGGAACGCCGTGCCGACGGCGGGCAAGATCATCGAGCGCATTGCCCCGATGCTGGGCGTCGAACCGGTGTTCACGCCGGACGATCTCGAGAAGCTCGCAAAGCTCGAAGCCAAAGAGAAGAGCAAGAAGGACTGACGGGCCGTTGAGCAGGACCCTGGGGGAACTGATTGCAGGCGAGGCCGCGCTGCCGCAGGGCGGTGCCTCCTTGCGCATTGAGGGGCTTGCTGCCGACAGTCGGGAGGTGAGGCCCGGCTTCGTCTTTGCCGCCTTGCCGGGAACCCAGGCCGATGGCGCGCGTTTCATTCCACAGGCGATCGCGGCAGGCGCTGTGGCGATCATTGCGGGCGAGGGTGTTCAGGCGGCGGGTCTACCCGTCATAGCCAGCGCCAATCCGCGCCGTCTCTATGCGCGCATGGCCGCGCGCTTCTTCGGCGCGCAGCCCGACGTGGTGGTGGCGGTCACCGGCACCAGCGGGAAGACTTCGGTTGCAAGCTTCGTGCGCGAGATCTGGACGGCGCTCGGCCTGCGCGCGGCCAGCCTCGGAACCGTCGGCGCGGTGTCGCCCGCTGGCGCCATCGCGCTGGAACACACGACGCCGGACGCGATGACCCTCCAGCGCATCGCCGCGGACTTTGCCGCCGAGGGGGTCAGCCATCTCGCCATCGAGGCCTCGAGCCATGGTCTCGACCAGTTTCGTCTCGACGGCTTGCGAATCTCTGCCGCTGGCTTCACCAACCTGTCGCATGACCATCTCGACTACCATCCCTCCGTCGAAGCCTATTTCAATGCCAAGATGCGCCTCTTCGAGGACCTTCTCGCGCCGGGGGGCGCTGCCGTGATCAATGCCGATGGCGAGCATGGCGGCGAGGTGATCCGCCGTGCCGCCGCGCGCGGCCTCCGGGTATGGAGCGTCGGGCGCCGGGGCGAAGCCATCCGGCTCTGCGACGTGACGCGCGGCGCGGCCGGTCAGCAGGTCGAGATCGAGATGGCCGGCAAGCGCTGGTCGTTCATGCTGCCTCTGGTCGGTGATTTTCAGGTGTCCAACGCGCTCGTCGCGGCTGGGCTGGTGATGTCCACCGGTGGCGATCCCGCCCGTGTCGTCACGGCGCTGGAAGGTCTCAGGGGAGCCCGTGGCAGGCTGGAACTGGTGGGGCGCAGCACATCCGGCGCGCCGGTCTTCGTCGACTATGCCCACAAGCCCGATGCGCTCGAGAATGCGCTCGCCTCGCTCCGTCCCTATGCGGCGGGGCGCCTCGTGGTGGTTTTCGGATGCGGCGGCGACCGCGACCGGGCGAAGCGGCCGCTGATGGGCGCTATTGCCGCGCGCCTCGCGGACAAGGTCTATGTCACCGATGACAATCCGCGCAGCGAGGATCCCTCGGCGATCCGGGCGGCGATCCTGGCGGCCGCGCCGGGCGCCACCGAAATCGGCAGCCGCGCCGGGGCCATTCGCGCCGCCATCGCCGATCTGGGTCCGGGCGATGTGCTCGTCGTCGCGGGCAAGGGCCACGAAGAGGGCCAGAAGATCGGCAAGCAGATCCTGCCATTCAGTGACCATGCGGCGGTTCTCGCCGCGATCGAGGGACGTGACTATCATGGCTGAGCCGCTCTGGACCGTCGATGAACTCATCGCCGCCACCGGCGGGCGGCTGCATGGCGCAGTCTCCCGGCCACTCAATGCCGTGACGATCGACTCGCGCAGCGTCGCGGCGGGTGACATCTTCGTGGCGATCCGTGGCGAGCGTCACGACGGCCATGACTTCGTGGCCGCCGCCCTTGCTTCCGGCGCCGGGCTGGGCGTGGTCTCGCGTGTCACGCCCGAGATGCTGGCGGCCGGTCCCGTGCTCGAGGTGGCTGACGATCCGCTGCGCGGACTGGAGAACATGGGCCGCGCCGCCCGCCGCCGCTGCCAGGGCCAGATCGTGGCTGTCACCGGCAGCGTCGGCAAGACCTCGACCAAGGAAATGCTGCGCACTGCGCTTCAGGCCTCCGGCGCCACCCATGCCTCGGCCGCCTCCTTCAACAATCACTGGGGCGTGCCGCTGACGCTGGCCCGCATGCCGCGCGAGACAGCCTTTGGCGTGTTCGAGATCGGCATGAATCACGCAGGCGAGATCACGCCGCTGGTCGGCATGGTGCAGCCGCATGTGGCGATCGTCACGACCATCGCGGCCAGCCATCTCGGCAATTTCCCCTCCCTCGATGCCATTGCCGACGCCAAGGCGGAGATCTTCACCGGACTGGGTGCCGGCGGCCACGCCGTCATCAGCCGCGATACGCCCTATTTCGACCGGCTCGCCGCTGCCGCGCGCGGCTGTGGCGTCTCTGGCATCGTGTCCTTCGGCAAGCACCCTGAGTCAGATGTGCGTATGGAGCAGGTGGCGCTTCACGAGACCTGCTGCTGCATCACGGCACGCGTGATGGGCGAGACGCTGATCTACAAGCTCGGCCTGCCCGGCGAACACATGGCGCTCAACAGCCTCGCGGTTCTCGCCGCCGTCCGGTTGACCGGCGCCGATCTGGCGCGGGCCGCGCTGGCGCTGGCCCAGGCGAAGCCGGCCAAGGGGCGCGGGGTGCGTGAACACCTCGCCATTGCCGGTGGCGAGCTTCTGCTGATCGACGAGAGCTACAACGCCAACCCGGCATCGGTTGCCGCTGCGCTGGCGCTCCTCGGTGCGGCGCGCCCGGGCAAGGGCGGACGCCGCATCGCGGTGCTGGGCGACATGCTGGAACTCGGTGACCGGAGCGGCGAGCTGCATGCCGGTCTGCTGGCGCCGCTCGCCGAGGCGCGGGTTGATCTTCTGTTCGCGGCGGGTCCGCACATGGAGCGCCTGTGGGAGCGGGTGGCGCCCGACCAGCGCGGCGCCTATGCGGCGCGCTCGGAAGAACTGCCGGAGGCGTTGCTTGCCAGCCTGCGCCCCGGTGATGTCGTCATGGTCAAGGGGTCCCTCGGCAGCCGCATGGGGCCACTTGCCGAAGCGATCCGTTCCGCCCACCCACCCATTGTGAAGGACGCCTGATGCTCTATCTGCTGCTCACCAGCCTTTCGGACGAGATCTCGCCCTTCAACGTATTCCGGTATCAGACCACCCGCACGGGGCTGTCGATCGTCACCGCGCTCATCTTCGTGTTCCTGTTCGGTCCGCGCATCATCTCGCTGCTGAAGGTGAAGCAGGGTCGCGGCCAGCCGATCCGCTCGGATGGCCCGCAGCGTCACATCGTCGAGAAGCAGGGCACGCCCACCATGGGTGGCCTCATGATCCTTCTGGGCATCTTCGTGGGAACGCTGCTCTGGGCGGATTTGCGCAATCTCTACGTCTGGGCCGTGCTGTTCGTCACCCTCGGGTTCGGCGCCATCGGCTTCTATGATGATTTCCTGAAGGTCACCAAGGCCACGACGAAGGGCTTCTCCGGCAAGGTGCGCCTGCTCGCGGAGTTCGCAGTCGCCGGTGCGGCGGTCGCGATGTTCATGTGGATCGGCGACAAGCCGCTTGCGACCTCGCTGGCTCTGCCGTTCTTCAAGGATGTCCTCATCCCCTTCGGTATTTTCTTCATTTTTGTCGGCATGTTCGTGGTGGTGGGCGCGGGCAATGCGGTCAACATGACCGACGGCCTTGACGGCCTTGCGATCGTTCCTGTCATGATTGCTGCCGCCAGCCTCGGGCTCATCGTCTATCTTGTCGGCAATTTCAATTTCTCGAACTATCTGGAACTCCATTACGTGCGCGGGGCGGGCGAGCTGGCCATCATCTGCGGCGCGATTGTCGGCGCGGGCCTGGGCTTCCTCTGGTTCAATGCGCCTCCCGCCATGATCTTCATGGGCGATACCGGATCGCTTTCGCTTGGCGGCGCGCTGGGCGCCATTGCGGTGGCTGCCAAGCACGAGATCGTGCTGGCCATCATCGGTGGCCTGTTCGTGCTCGAGACTCTCTCGGTCATCATCCAGGTCGCATCCTTCAAGATGACCGGCAAGCGCGTCTTCGCCATGGCGCCGCTGCACCATCATTTCGAGCAGAAGGGCTGGAAGGAGCCCACCATCGTCATCCGGTTCTGGATCGTCGCCATCGTTCTGGCGCTGATCGGCCTGTCCACGCTGAAGCTGAGGTAAACTTGTTCCCGGCCACCACATACAAGGGCAAGCGGCTGGCGGTCTTCGGACTGGCGCGGTCGGGCACGGCCTGCATCGAGGCGCTGCGCCTCGGTGGTGCCGAGGTGCATGGCTGGGATGACTCTGCACCCGCAGTAGAGAAGGCGCGCGCCGCCGGCCTCCCGGTGAGCGATCTTCATGCCCTCGATTTTCGCGGACTTGACGCGCTGGTCCTCAGCCCTGGCGTGCCGCTCACCCATCCCGACCCGCACTGGACCGTGCTCAAGGCCCGTCATGCCGGCATCGAGGTCATCGGCGACACCGAGATCTTCGCGCGCGAGGCCGCTGCCGCGGGCGCGCGGATGGTGGCGATCACCGGTACGAATGGCAAATCCACGACCACGGCGCTCACCGGCCATGTGCTGCTGGAGGCCGGGCTTGATGCCGAAGTCGGCGGCAACATCGGCAAGGCGGTGTTTCTACTGCGCCAGCCGGTGCGGGGTCGCGTCTATGTCCTCGAACTTTCGTCCTTCCAGATTGATCTGATGCCCGGACTGAGACCGGACGTCGGCATTCTCACCAATCTGACTCCCGACCATCTCGACCGCCATGGAACCATGGACAACTACGCTGCCGTCAAGGCGCGCATGTTCGCCCGGCAGGGGAGCGGCGACACGGCGCTCTGCGGCATTGATGATGACTGGTGCGCCGCGATTGCCCGTCGGGCCTCCGCGACGGGCGCCGACGTACGTGCGGTATCGGTCACGGGTTCGCTTGCCGACGGCATCAGCGCGCCCGATGGCGTGCTTCAGGACCGGCGCAATGGGGCCTTGCTGGCAGAGATTGATCTTCGGCCGATGCCGGCCCTGAAGGGCCGCCACAACTGGCAGAATGCGTGCATGGCCTATGGCGCGGCGCGTGCGCTGGGCGTCGGCACGGAGGCCATCGCGGCTGCGATGCTGCGCTTTCCGGGTCTTGTCCACCGCATGCAGCAGGTGGCGCGCGCCGGTCGCATCGCCTTCGTGAATGACTCCAAGGCCACCAATGCCGATGCTGCCGAAAAGGCGCTGTCCTCCTTCGAGAACATCTACTGGATTCTCGGCGGCATTCCCAAGTCCGGCGGCATCGAGCCGCTGCGGCCGCTGTTCGGCCGCGTGGCGCGCGCCTATCTGATCGGCCAGGCGGCCGAGGGCTTCGCGGCTACGATCGGCGCGTCGCTGCCGACGGAAATCTGCGGCACCCTCGACAGGGCGGTGGCTGCGGCGCTGCGTGACGCCACGAGCGACGGTCGCCCCGGCGCGGTCGTGCTGCTGTCGCCGGCCTGCGCGAGTTTCGACCAGTATCCAAATTTCGAAGTGCGCGGCGATGCGTTCGTCAGGGCCGTGTCGCAGCTTCCCGGCGTAGAAATGACAATTCCAGGAGATGCCCATGCTGCTCGGACGTAGCGATCGCGGCCTGCTTGCCCAGTGGTGGTTCACGGTGGACCGTGGCCTGATGTTCGCAGTGCTGCTGCTCATGGCGCTGGGCGTGCTGGTCAGCATGGCGGCAAGCCCGCCCGTGGCCGAGCGCATCGGGGCGGACACCTTCCACTTCATCAAGGGCCAGCTGTTCTATCTTGGTCTGGCGGTGCCGGGGCTCGTGGCCCTGTCGTTCCTGCCGCTCCGCCTCGCACGGCGCGCCGGCCTCGTGGTGTTCTTTGCCGCGCTCGCGCTCATGGTTGCGGCCCTGATGTTCGGCCCGGAGATCAAGGGTGCGCACCGCTGGATCGACATTGGCCCGATCACGCTGCAGCCGTCCGAGTTTGCCAAGCCCGCCTTCGTCATCGTCGCAGCCTGGTTCCTGGCCGAGCACACGCGGCGGCCGGAGATGCCGGGTCAGCTCGTGGCATTCATGCTGGCTGCAGTGTTCGTGGCCTTGCTCGTGCTGCAACCTGACTTCGGGCAGACAGCGCTCGTCCTGCTCACCTTCGGTTCCATGCTCCTCATCTACGGGATTTCCTGGTTCAGCGTCATTGGACTCGTGTCGCTTGCCACCTCCGGCCTGTTTATCGCCTATGAATTCGTGCCGCATGTGCGCTCGCGCATCGACCGGTTCATGAGCCCGGACAAGGGCGACACCTTCCAGGTTGACACGGCCATGCAGGCCTTCCGCAATGGTGGCCTGATGGGAACCGGACCTGGTGGCGGCGAGGCCAAGCTGGTGCTGCCGGATGCCCATACCGATTTCACCTTCGCGGTGGTGGGCGAGGAGTTCGGCCTCATCGCCTGTCTGCTCGTCCTCTCGCTCTTTGCCTTCGTGGTGCTCAAGATCATGGCGCGTGCCAAGCAGGAGCCGGATCCCTTCGCCGCGCTGGCCCTCAGCGGCCTCGGACTGATCTTCGGTTTCCAGGCGATCATCAACATGGGCGTCAACACGGCCCTGCTTCCCGCCAAGGGCATGACGCTTCCCTTCATCTCCTATGGGGGGTCCTCGCTGATCGGCATGGCCTTCGGCATGGGACTCGTGCTGGCGCTCGGCCGAAAGCGCTATGGCGCCAACGCCCCGGCGCGCCAGCTCACGCCCGCCTACTCCTGAGTCATCATGCAGGGCAGTGGCATCTTCGTTCTCGCCGCCGGTGGCACGGGCGGGCATCTGTTTCCGGCGCAGGCCCTGGCCGAGGCGCTGATCCGGCGCGGCCATGGGATCCACCTGATGACGGACGAGCGGGTGCGTGATTACGGCAAGTCATTCCCGGCGGAGCAGACCCATATCGTTCCCTCGGCGACGCTGAGCCTCTCGAAGCCATGGCTGGTCCCCGCTCGCGCCTTGCGCCTCTATGGCGGCTATCGCACGGCGCGGGGCATTCTCCAGCGCCTGCGGCCCCGGGCCGTCATCGGCTTTGGCGGCTATCCCTCGCTACCGCCGATCGCCGCCGCCGCTCGTCTCGGCCTTGCCACCTGCATCCATGATCAGAATGCCGTGATGGGGCGCGCCAACCGGGTGCTTGCACGCTTGGCCGATTCCATCGCGTCCTCCTTTCCCGATCTCATCGGCTTGCCGCCGGAGGCGCGCGGCAAGCTCGTGTTCACGGGAAATCCGGTTCGCGGCATTGTCCTAGAGGTGAAGGCGGCGCCCTATCCGGCCTTTGACCGCTTCAGCCTCCTGGTGGTGGGCGGCAGCCAGGGCGCCCAGTTCTTCGGCGATTTCATGCCCCGCGTCTTCGAGGCCATGACCGCGGCCGAGCGCCAGGGCATCGTGCTCACCCAGCAGGTCAGGCCCGAGAACATGGCCGAGGTCCGTGGTGCCTATGAACGCATGGGCATCGCCTGCGAACTGAGCCCCTTCTTCATGGACATGCCCCGGCGCATCGCTGGGGCGCATCTGGTGGTCTGCCGCTCGGGCGCCTCGACGATCGCCGAGCTGGGCGTCATCGGCAGGCCTGCGATCATGGTGCCGCTCCCGCATGCGCTCGACAATGACCAGCTGCGCAACGCCGAAAGTTTTGCAAAGGCGGGTGCAGGCTGGGTTCATCCACAGGCGGGTCTCGAACCCCGGGCGTTTGCCCAATTTCTGACATCACTGCGCTCTCAACAGCGCGCGCTTCAACAGGCGGCGGCGGCCGCGCTCGGCCACGGGAAACCCGATGCCGCAGAGCGGCTCGCCGATCTCGCCGAACGGATTGCAGGGAAACAGCAGCCATGAAACTTCCGGGTAATGTGGGCCCCATCCACTTCATCGGCATCGGCGGCATCGGCATGAGCGGCATCGCCGAGGTCATGGCCACGCTGAACTACACGGTGCAGGGCTCTGACCTCACTGACAACTACAATGTGGCGCGGCTGCGCAAGGCGGGCATCACGGTCAGCATCGGCCACCGTCCGGAGAATATCGGCGAGGCGCAGGTCGTGGTCGTGTCCTCCGCCGTGAAGGAGGACAACCCTGAGCTGGTGGAGGCACGCAACCGCTACCTGCCCGTTGTGCGCCGAGCGGAGATGCTGGCCGAACTGATGCGCTTCAAGTCCTGCGTCGCGGTGGGCGGCACCCATGGCAAGACCACCACGACCTCGCTGGTTGCGGCGTTGCTCGATGCCGGAAGTCTCGACCCTACGGTGATCAACGGCGGCATCATAAATGCCTACGGCACCAACGCCAGGCTTGGCAAAGGCGACTGGATGGTCGTCGAGTCCGATGAGTCCGACGGCACCTTCGTGAAGCTTCCCGCCGACGTGGTGATCGTCACCAACATCGACCCCGAACACCTTGATCACTATGGCACTTTCGACAAGGCCAAGGAGGCCTTTCTTGCCTTTGTCGAGAACATTCCGTTCTACGGCTTTGCCGTGATGTGCATCGACCACCCTGTTGTCCAGGAACTCATTGGAAAGGTTCGCGATCGCCGCGTGATCACCTACGGCCGGAGCCCGCAGGCCGATGTCCGTCTCATGGACGTCCGCTACGAGGATGGCGAGACGCGCTTTGCCGTGCGCATGACCAACCGCCGCACCGGGGAGACGCATGACATCGGCAATCTGAGCCTTGCCATACCGGGCGACCACAATGCGCTCAATGCCACAGCCGCGCTCACCGTCGCCAAGCAGCTTGGCCTGTCCGATGATGATATCCGCAAGGGTTTCAAGAGCTTCGCGGGCGTCAAGCGGCGCTTCACGCGCACCGGCGCGCACAATGACATCACGGTGTATGACGACTACGGCCACCATCCCGTCGAGATCGCCGCGGTGCTGCGTGCCGCGCGCGGTGTTGCAAGGGGCCGTGTCATCGCCGTGATGCAGCCGCATCGCTACACGCGGCTGTCGTCGCTGTTCAATGAGTTCTGTAGCTGTTTCAATGATGCCGACACGGTGATCCTGGCACCGGTTTATGCTGCGGGCGAAGCTCCAATTGAAGCCGCCAGTCACACTGCGCTTGCTGACGGGTTGCGTTCGCGCGGACATCGCGCGGTGCACACCATCGACAAGCCCGAGCAGCTTGCGCCGCTGGTGCGGCGTCTTGCCAGGCCGGGTGACATCGTCATGTGCCTCGGCGCGGGCACCATCGCGCAATGGGCCTATGCGCTGCCGGGTCAGCTCGAGGCATTCGACAAGGCCGCCTCATGACGCTGGCGCTCGATGGCGAGGCCCTGCTACGGCGCCTGCCGCCAGTCAGGGGCAGGCTCGAGGCCAATGCGCCCCTGGCGGAGCTCACATGGTTTCGCGCGGGCGGTGCGGCGGAGGTGCTGTTCACGCCTGCCGACGAGGCCGATCTCGCGGCCTTCCTCAAGGCAACACCGGCGGATGTTCCGGTCATGGTGATCGGTGTCGGGTCCAATCTGCTCGTCCGTGACGGCGGCGTGCCTGGGGTGGTCATCCGGCTGGGCCGGGGCTTTGCCGAAGTGAGCGAGGAGC
Organism: Hyphomicrobiaceae bacterium; assembly: GCA_900298995.1. Classification (GTDB taxonomy): domain Bacteria; phylum Pseudomonadota; class Alphaproteobacteria; order Rhizobiales; family Aestuariivirgaceae; genus Aestuariivirga. The sequence continues at coordinate 93,139 of OMIC01000029.1, forward strand.
CGGGCCAGCGTATCCGGGCGGGGGCCGCGGCGCTGGATGTGCGGGTGGCGCGCTTCGCCCTCGAGAAAAGTATCGATGCGTTAACCTTTCTGAGAGGTATACCGGGCAGCATCGGCGGCGCGTTGCGCATGAATGCCGGAGCCTACGGGGGCGAGACGAAGGACATTCTGATCGAGGCGCGCGCGGTCGACCGGTCGGGGAACATTCACGTGCTGTCCAACAAGGACATGAACTACAGCTACCGCCATTGCGGCGCGCCGGAGGGGCTCATCTTCACTGAAGCCCTGTTTCAGGGCCGTCCGGGCAATGCCGCCGAGATCGCAGCCGCGATGGACAAGATCACGGAAAGCCGTGAGGCAACGCAGCCCATCAAGAGCCGCACCGGCGGATCCACTTTCAAGAATCCACCCGGACACAAGTCCTGGCAGCTCATCGACCAGGCCGGCCTGCGCGGCTTTGCCATTGGTCCGGCCAAGGTGTCGGAACTGCACTGCAATTTCCTGATCAATGAGGGCGGCGCCACCGCTGCCCAGATCGAGGCCCTGGGCGAGACCATCCGGACGCGCGTCAAGGCGAATTCCGGAATCGATCTCGACTGGGAGATCAAGCGCATCGGCCTCGCCGGCGCTGGAGCCGCATGACGCGCCGTCCAGCCGAGACGACGGTGGCCGTCCTGATGGGCGGCTGGTCGGCGGAGCGCGAGGTGAGCCTGTCATCCGGAGAGGGCTGCGCCAATGCGCTGCGCCGGGCGGGCTTCCGGGTGGTGCCGGTTGACGTCCAGCGTCAGACCATCGTGGCCGTACTGCAGGAACTCAAGCCTGACGTTGCCTTCAACGCCCTGCATGGAAAATGGGGCGAGGACGGCTGCTGCGCCGCGATCCTGGAGACGCTGGGAATTTCCTACACTCATTCCGGCGTGCTTGCCTCGTCGCTTGCGATGCACAAGGAGAAGTCGAAGGCCATCTTCCGTGCCGCCGGCATTCCGGTTGCCGAAAGCCAGCTCGTGCCGCTTGAAATGGTGGCGGCGGGCCACCCCATGGCACCACCCTATGTCGTGAAGCCGGTTGCGGAAGGATCCAGCGTCGGCGTTCACATCGTTCTGGAAAATGCCAATGGACCGGTCCAGATGGTTCTCGACGAGCGCGCCATTTTCGGCGCGGAGGCCATGGTCGAACGCTTCATTCCCGGGCGCGAACTCACCTGCGCGGTGATCGGGGATCAGCCGCTCGGCGTGATCGACATCGTGTCCAAGAGTTCGAGCTGGTACGACTACAAGGCCAAATATGCCCCCGGCGGCTCGCAGCACATCCTGCCCGCCGATATTCCGGCCGAGATCTACGCAAGTTGTCAGGCCCATGCACTGGCCGCTCACAGGGCCCTCGGCTGCCGCGGCGTGTCACGTGCCGATTTCCGCTATGACGACCGTCCGGGCAGGGGCGAGCTGATCCTGCTGGAGGTCAACACCCAGCCGGGCATGACGGGCACCTCGCTGGTGCCGGAACTGGCCGCCCATGCCGGCCGAAGCTACGAGGACCTGGTGACCTGGATGGTCAATGATGCATCGGTGGACAGATGAGCGACGACGATTTCCCCGTCCTTGAAAGACGCCGCAGGCCTTCCTGGATGGACAAGGGCCAGTCGCTCCGCGTCCGTTTTGCGGCGCGCGCCTCGGCCGTCCTGTTTCTCGCCGGCGTGATGCTGTCGGGGCTGATCAAGGGTGGCTATCTCGAATATGAGGGAAGCCCGTGGATGCTGCTGCCTGGCAAGGCCGCCGGTCTTGCGGGCATGGCCGCCGAGGACATCACGATCACCGGCCTCTCGCACCACGAGCCCGAGACCCTTCTGGCTGCCATCGGTGTTGCACCGGGCGGCTCGCTCATCGGTTTCGACGCCATTCAGGCGCGCAACATTCTCGAGAACCTCGACTGGGTGGAGCGCGCCAAGGTCCAGCGCGTGTTTCCCAACCAGCTGGCCATCGAGGTGAAGGAGCGTGAGCCTTTCGCCGTCTGGCAGCGCGGCCAGGCCTATTACGTCATCGACAAGTCGGGCGCGGCCATGAGCGGCCTCGCCGCTGCCGAACTCGTGCGCCTGCCACTGGTGACGGGCGAGGGCGCCAATAGCGCAGCCGCCGACCTCATTAACCAACTCTCAGCCTATCCGGACATATTGTTGCAGATGAAGGCGGCCGCCCGGGTGGGGCAACGGCGCTGGAACCTGTATCTGGACAGCGGCATCACGGTGCAACTCCCCGAGCAGGGCTGGCAGGAGGCGATCGGAATGGCTGACGAGCTGAACCGCACGCAGCGCATCCTGTCGCGCGGGATCAGGTCGCTGGATCTGCGCCTCGCGGGCCGGGTGAGCGTCGAGGTGGCGCAGATCGAGCCCGCGGAGGCCGCGGACGGGGACAAGAAGAAGGTGGCCGGGGGCAACTGAGGCCGGCCGGACGAGACGGGCTTCGAGGGGTTGGCGTAGATGACGGTGGTTCAGTTCCAGGGCAAGACGGGCGGCAAGAACGCGGGCGCGCCCAAGGGTGGCCTTGTCGCCGCGCTCGATATCGGGTCGACCAAGATCAGCTGTCTCATCGCCGAGGCCGTGCCGGCCCGCCACCGCATCGCCGACAATGAAGACCGTCACAATCTCAAGATCCTTGGCGTGGGCCACCAGATCTCGCGGGGCGTTCGGGCCGGAGCAATCGTCAACATCGACGAAGCGGAACGGGCCATCCGGCTGGCGGTCGATGCCGCCGAACGCATGGCGCAGCGCTCCATCACCGAGGTCTACATCAATGTTTCGGGCGGGCGTCCGCAGTCGCGGCTCCATTCCGGCACGGCCACGACCCAATCGGGGCAGGTCACAGGGCGCGACATGGGTGGCGTGCTCAATGCGGCCCTCGCAACCGTCGATCCCGGCCGCCGCGCCATCCTGCACCTTTCGCCGCTTCAGTATCACCTCGACGATGCGCGCGGCATCAAGGACCCCACCGGCCTGTTCGGCGAGGCCCTGACACTCGATCTCGGCGTCGTCACGGTGGAGGCGCCACATCTGAAGAACCTGGCGATGGCGGTCGAACGCGCCCATCTCGGCGTTGCCGGTTTCGTGGTGGCCCCCTATGCCGCAGCCCGCGCGGTGCTGGCTGACGATGAGCGCGAGCTTGGCGTGACCGTCGTTGACATGGGGGGTGCGGTGACGAGCTTCGCCGTCTTCCATGACGGCAACCTGGTGTTTGCCGACGTCGTGCCGCTGGGCGGCCAGCACATCACCAATGACATTGCGCGCGGCCTGTCGACCACCACCGCCCATGCCGAGCGCATGAAGACGCTGTGGGGCTCGGCATTGGCGAGCACGGTTGATGAGCGCGAAATGATCTCGGTTCCGCTGCTGGGCGAGCGTGGGGTGGACACGGTGCAGCAGGTGCCGAAGTCCATGCTGACCGGCATCATCCGGCCGCGTCTCGAGGAAATCTTCGAGATGCTGCGCCACAAGCTTGAAACCTCTGGAACCGCACATCTGGCTGGCCGCCGCCTCGTGATCACCGGCGGCGCCAGCCAGCTCAATGGCGTGCGCGAGGTGGCCGCGCAATGGCTGGACCGGCAGGTGCGCATGGGGGCGCCCGCCCATGTCAACGGCATGCCCGAGAGCGCACATTCGCCGGGATTTGCGGTGTGCGCGGGGCTGCTGCACCATGCGCTGAAACCCGATCGCCATTACGATCTGCCGAAGTCGAAGGCCGAAGAGGTCCGCCGCGCCCAGGCGGGCTATGTCCGTCGCATGGGGCAGTGGATCGTGGATAGCTTCTGAGGGCTTTACCCGCCGGTCTCCACCCGATTTGCACGCCGGGTCCGCTGGCGCTATAGCACCGGCCTCCATGCTGACCCTTGAAATCCTGCTGGTCCTCGCCCTCGTGGCGCTGAACGGCGCCCTCGCCATGTCGGAGCTGGCGATCGTGTCCTCCCGGCCCGGCCGTCTCAGGGCGATGCGCGACAGGGGCGTGGCGGGTGCCGCGACGGCCCTGAGGCTGGCCGAGAACCCCGGCCGCTTCCTGTCGACCGTTCAGGTCGGCATCAGCCTCGTGGGCATCCTGGCAGGCGCCTTTTCGGGTGCGGCGCTGGGCGAGCGGCTTGCCGAGTGGCTTGCTCTCATGGGCGTTCCCGCCGACTACGCGCATGTGCTGGGTTTTGCGGGCGTGGTGACGGCCATCACCTACATCTCGGTCATCATCGGCGAACTGGTGCCCAAGCAGATGGCGCTCCGCAACCCCGAGGCCATCGCCTGCCGCCTCGCCTATCCGATGGACCTGTTGTCACGGGTGGCAGGCCCCTTCGTGTGGCTGCTCGATCATTCGGGCCGCGCCTTGCTTCGGTTGCTGGGCCTCGACCGCAAGAGCGAGGCCACGGTCACCGACGAAGAAATCAAGACCCTCATAGCCGAGGCGGAATCGGCCGGCGTCATCGAAAGCGGCGAGCGCGACATGATCGCCGGTGTCATGCGGCTGGGCGACCGGCCCGTGCGCGCGCTGATGACGCCGATGACCGACATCGACCTGATCGGCGTGGAAGACACACCCGTCGAGATCCGGCGCAAGATCATGGCCTCGCCGCATTCGCGCATTCCGGTGCATGGCGCCGATCCCGAGGAGGTTCTCGGCATTCTCGTGGTCAAGGATGTCGCCGATGCGCTGCTGGCGCGGCGCAAGCTCGATCTTGAGCGGCTGGTGCAGAAGGCGCCCGTCATTCCGGAGTCGATGCCGGCGCTGGAGGCAATGGAACTGTTCCGCGGCTCCTCCATCCATCTCGCCTTCGTGCAGGACGAGTATGGCCGCATGCTGGGAATCGTCACTGCCGCGGATCTGCTCAATGCCATTGCGGGCAGTCTCGAACCGGCGGGCGAGGGCGAGACGGGCGCGGTGCAGCGCGACGATGGCTCGTGGCTGATCTCGGGCGACATGGCGGTTGACGAAATGGCCGAGCTCATCGGCTTTCCGCTGCCGCACCGGCGCCGCTACGAGACGGTGGCGGGGCTGGTCATCGATGCCCTCAAGCATCTCCCCGCCCTCGGCCAGGCGGTCAAGATCGGCAACTGGCGATTCGAGGTGGTGGATCTCGACGGGCGTCGGGTGGACAAGGTGCTGGCGAGCCGGGTTGTGGAGACCCACCGACAGTCCGGCAAGGCGCCCCCAGGCTGAACCAGACGTTACGAATCCGGCCCAGAACAGGGCAGTTCCGGGTGGTCCGGAGCCATTTGGTTAGCGCTCATTAACCATTTGTTATGGATTCGGTAAGAAACAGGGTGAGGGCAAATCAATTCCGGGCGCCATCATCATGACCATCAATCTCACTGTTCCCAATCTCTCCGATCTCAAACCCCGCATCACGGTCTTCGGCGTGGGCGGCGCGGGCGGGAACGCCGTCAACAACATGATCGAAAGCCGGCTCGACGGGGTCGAGTTCGTGGTCGCCAATACCGATGCGCAGGCCCTTATGCAGAACGCCGCGCAGCGCCGCATTCAAATGGGTACAGCCCTGACTCAGGGGCTGGGCGCCGGATCTCAGCCGCAGATCGGTGCCGCCGCCGCCGAGGAGGCGTTGCCCGAAATCCTCGACCATCTCGCCGGATCGCACATGGCCTTCATCACCGCCGGCATGGGCGGCGGAACCGGCACGGGCGCTGCCCCTGTGATCGCGCGTGCCGCCAAGGAGCAGGGTATCCTGACGGTCGGGGTCGTCACCAAGCCGTTCCAGTTCGAGGGCATCCGCCGCCAGCAGACTGCCGAGCGCGGCATCGAGCAGCTGGCCAAGCACGTCGATACGCTGATCGTCATTCCGAACCAGAACCTGTTCCGTGTCGCAAATGAGAAGACCACCTTTGCCGCCGCCTTCGCCATGGCCGACCAGGTGCTCTATTCGGGCGTCGCCTCTATCACCGAGCTGATGACCAAGGAAGGCCTGATCAACCTCGATTTCGCTGACGTCCGCGCCATTATGAGCGAGATGGGCCGCGCCATGATGGGCACGGGCGAAGCCTCCGGCGAGAAGCGCGCCATCGAGGCAGCCGAGGCTGCGATTTCCAACCCGCTGCTCGACGATGTCTCGATGCGCGGCGCGCGCGGTCTGCTGATCTCGATCACCGGCGGCCCCGACCTGACACTCTATGAAGTCGATGAGGCAGCCACCCGCATCCGCGAGGAGGTCGATCCCGAGGCCAACATCATTCTGGGCGCCACCTTCGATGAGTCGCTCGAGGGCATCATGCGCGTCTCGGTCGTCGCCACCGGTCTTCCGGCTGAGATGCTCAAGGGCGGGAAGGTCGCCGACGTGGTGGAGCCGGCCGAGAAGCCGTCGGTCTTCGGCTTCACCGGCAAGCAGTCTGCCATGCCGAAGATGCCGGTCCAGCCCGCCCCCATGGCGGCGCGCCCGGCTCAGATGGTGCCGGTCGCTGCGCCCATGCCGGCCCCGGTTGCAGAAGCCGCGCCCGCTCCGGCCGCTGCCGCGGCTCCGCAGCCTGCGCCGGCGGTTGCCCCTGCGCCGGTACGTCCGCAACCGGTCGTCGCCCGTCCGGTGCGCATGCCCGCCATCGAGGAGTTCCCGCCGCAGGTGAAGCGGCAGATCGAGGCTCAGCAGAGCCGGATCGAATCGATCGCCGATCTCGCGGGCAAGAAGAAGCCCGGCCTGTTCCAGCGCCTGGCGAGCGTCGGGCTTGGTCGCAAGGACGATCCGCAGCCCGACATGGCGCCGCGCGAACCGGCCATCGATGTGCGGGCTCAGGCTCCGGCCGCCCGTCCCGTGGCGCAGCGCCAGGCAGCGCCGGCACCTGCGCCGCAGCAGGTCGAACTCAATCTCGACGACGACCAGCTGGAAATTCCGGCCTTCCTGCGTCGTCAGGCCAACTGATTGATATTGAAGCGAAACATGCAAACCCGGCGGTCACACTTCCGCCGGGTTTCGCGCATCTATACGCGTCTGCGGGGCTCGGAGTTGGCAGACGGGGCCGTTGGCGGGTGAGGTTCAGGGTGGAACTCAAGCGGAAGTTCGCGCAGGCCGGTGTGGCGGCCGTCTTGACGCTTGTGCTGACGGGCTGCGCCTCGAGCCTCATGGATGGCATCTGGGGCGACGACAGCACGGCCTCTGGCAATGCCTCGGCCGCCATGACGGCGGGTGTTGCGCCGGACATGATGGCCGCGCAGGAAAATGGCGACGTCGCGAAGGCCTACAACGAGGCGCTCTCGCTGATGACGAACGGGTCGCTGGCGACCTCCATCAAGCAGTTCGCGGAAGTCGAGCGGAAATATCCCTATTCGAGCTACGCCACGCAGGCGATCCTGATGCAGGCCTATGCCAGCTACCGGCTGGGTAAATGGGATGACGCCATCAACGCGTCCAACCGCTTCATCACGCTTCATCCCGGTCACCGCGATGTCGGCTATGCCTATTACCTCATCGCCATCTGCAACTATAACCAGATCGCTAACACCAAGCGCGATCAGGCCCAGACGCTCAAGTCCATGGCGGCGCTCGAGGAAGTGGCGCAGCGTTTTCCCGGAACCGCCTACGCCGCCGATGCCGAGCAGAAGGTCATCGTGGCGCGGGACCATCTGGCCGGCAAGGAAATGGAAATCGGGCGTTACTACTTCCGCCAGGGGGCCTATCTGGCGGGCATCAACCGGTTCAAGCGGGTAATCACCGAGTTCCGCAACACCAGCCAGACGCCCGAGGCGCTCTACCGGCTGACCGAGGGCTACATGGCCCTGGGCATCCTCTCAGAAGCACAGACCGCCGCAGCCGTGCTGGGGGCGAATTATCCCCAGTCCGAATGGTACCGCAGCGCCTATCAGCTCGTGGCCAGCGACGGCCGGGAGCCTCTGGCCAATGATGATTCGTGGATCTCCAAGGCTTTCGACACCATCAATCCCCTGTGAAAGCCGCCCCTCGCCTGAGGGGGCCGTTCCGCTGTAGACTTGATTCATGCTGACGGCGCTTTCCATCCGCGACATCGTGCTGATCGAGAAACTCGACATTGCGCTCGACCGGGACCTGACCGTACTCACCGGGGAGACGGGGGCCGGGAAATCGATCCTGCTCGATGCCCTTGGCCTGGCGCTCGGCGCCCGGGGCGATTCCGCCCTGGTCCGGGCGGGTGCCGAGCGCGGCGTGGTGACGGCGGCCTTCAGCCTTGCGTCCAACCCCCCCGCCCTCGTCCTGCTCCGCGAGCAGGGCATCGACACCGAGGGCGAGCTGGTGATCCGCCGCATCCAGAGCGCCGACGGACCGAGCCGGGCGGCCATCAATGACCAGCCGGTGAGCCTCAATCTGCTGCGGCAGATTGCGGGGGCACTGGCTGAAATACACGGCCAGCACGCCGACCGGGCGCTCGTCGATGTCGCGGCGCACCGCCAGCTGCTCGACGCCTTCGGCGGCCTCGAGGCCGACAGCCAGGAGGTGGCCGCGCTGTGGACAACGGCGGCGGCGGCGGAAGACGCCCTCCGCGACCACCGCGATCGGATGGCCCGCGCCGAGGCCGAGCGTGCCTATCTCGAGCACGCGGAAGAGGAGCTCCGCGCCCTGGCGCCCGTGGCCGGTGAGGAGGCGCTGCTGGCCGACGCGAGGCAGCTGATGATGTCATCCGAGCAGTTTGCCGGAGCACTCGGCGAAGCGGAGGAGGCTCTGGCGGGCGATGGGACCTCGGTTGCCCGCCTCAATGCCGCCCTGCGGAAGCTCGAACGCCGCCGCGAGCAGGCGGGCGGACGCCTTGATGCGGTCTGCGCCGCCCTCGACCGTGTGCTGGCCGAGATCGGGGAGGCCGAGCGCACCCTGGCCGAGGCTCATATCAGCTTCCGCTTCGATCCGCGCGAACTCGAAAAATCCGAGGAACGGCTGTTTGCCCTCCGCGCTGCCGCGCGAAAGTTCAAGTGCACTGTCGATACGCTTGCCGATGTGCGCGAGCGTGTGAGCCGCGACCTGCAGGCGCTGGGCGATGGCGGCGCGCAACTCAAGGCGTTGGAGCGTGCGAGCGCGGGCGCGCGTGCTGCCTTCGACGCGGCGGCGGAAAGATTGTCCAACAAGCGGCGCAAGGCCGCCAGGTCGCTCGACAAGGCCGTGATGGCAGAACTGCCGCCGCTGAAGCTCGAGCGGGCCCGCTTCGCGGCGGCCGTTGAAACGGATGCCGGCAAGCCAGGTGCTCACGGCATCGACAGGGTTGAGTTCATGGTGGCCGCCAATCCCGGCACGCCGCTGGCCCCCTTGATGAAGGTGGCCTCGGGCGGCGAACTCGCCCGCTTCATGCTGGCGCTCAAGGTGATCCTTGCGTCGCGGGGTTCGGCCCCGACGCTCATTTTCGACGAGATTGATACCGGGGTGGGTGGTGCCGTGGCCGATGCCATCGGCGCGCGGTTGGCGCGGCTTGCCGAGAACCTGCAGGTTCTGGCCGTCACCCACAGTCCGCAGGTGGCGGCCCGCGCCGCCCAGCACATGCTCATTTCCAAGATGGAGGAAGTGGCAGGCAAGCGCATGGTGACGCGGGTTCAACCTCTCTCGGCGCAGAGGCGCCGGGAGGAGGTGGCGCGCATGCTGTCGGGTGCCAAGGTGACCGAGGCGGCCCGCGCCCAGGCCGACGAACTGCTGCGCGGCCGGGCCTGATCGATGCCGAAGCGAGCTCCAGCACCAGTGCCGGTTGCGGATCTGACACCCATTGAGGCCGCCGCCGAACTCGCCCATCTGGCGAGCGATATCGCGGCCCATGACCGCGCTTACTTCGAACAGGATGCGCCGCTCATTTCAGATGCGGCCTATGACGCGCTGCGTCAGCGCAACGATGCCATCGAGGCACGCTTTCCCGATCTGGTGCGGGCGGATTCCCCGTCACGCCGGATCGGTGCGGGCGCGGCGGAGAAGTTCGGGAAGGTCCGCCACGCGGTTCCCATGCTGTCGCTCGCCAATGGCTTCTCGGACGAGGATGTCACGGATTTCGTCGGCCGCATCCGCCGTTTTCTGAGCCTTGAGGAGTCAGAGCCCGTCGAACTCACCGCCGAACCCAAGATCGATGGTCTCTCCATTTCGCTGCGCTATGAAGACCGCCGCCTGGTCCAGGCCGCCACCCGCGGCGATGGCTATGAGGGCGAGAATGTCACGGCCAATGTCCTGACCATTGCCGACGTTGCCAAACGCCTTCCGGACAAGGCACCGGATTTGATCGAGGTGCGTGGCGAGATCTACATGTCGCAGACGGATTTCGCGGCACTGAACGCCCGGCAGGACGCGGAAGGGCGAAAGCCCTTCGCCAACCCGCGCAATGCAGCCGCCGGATCGCTGCGCCAGCTTGACCCCTCGATCACTGCCCAGCGTCCTCTGAAGTTCTTCGCCTATGCCTGGGGCGA
>OMIC01000030.1 GCA_900298995.1 Hyphomicrobiaceae bacterium
GTGTCCAGCGTGAAGCTGAGGGAGGTCGATGCAGAGGTATTCCCCGCGACATCTGTCTGGCGGACCAGAACCGTATTTGACCCTTCCGACGGCGTGAAGGAGGAACCCCACGTCGTGCCGCCATTGGTGGAGTACTGCACCGCCGCCCCGGCCTCGACACCGGAAAGCGTGAGTGCGCCCTGATTGGTGATCCTGTCCCCCGCCGTCCCGCTGTCGGTGGTGAGACCAACGCCCGGGGCTGCTGCACTGGTGTCCAGCGTGAAGCTGAAGGATGTTGAAGCGGAGGTGTTCCCCGCCACATCCACCTGCCGCACGAGGACCGTGTTCGAAACCTCGGAAGGGGTGAATGATGAAGACCACGTCGTCCCGCCATTCGTAGAGTATTGAACCGCCGCCCCGGCCTCGACACCGGAAAGCGTGAGTGCGCCCTGATTGGTGATCAGGTCCCCCGGCGTCCCGCTGTCGGTTGTGAGCCCAACGCCCGGAGCCGCCGCCGCCGTGTCCAGCGTGAAGCTGAAGCTGGTTGCAGCCGAGACATTCCCCGCGACATCCGTCTGACGCACGAGGACCGTGTTTGATCCTTCCGATCGCGTGAAGCTCGACGACCAGCTCGTGCCACCGTCCGCCGAGTACTGCACCGTGGCGTCGGCCTCAACGCCGGAGAGCGTCAACCCGCCCTGATTGGTGATCAGGTCGCCCGCCGTCCCGCTGTCGGTGGTCAGCCCCACGCCCGGGGCTGCTGCACTGGTGTCCAGCGTGAAGCTGAAGCTGGTCGCCGTCGAGGTATTCCCCGCGACATCCGTCTGACGCACGAGGACCGTGTTCGATCCTTCAGATGGTGTGAATGACGAAGACCACGTCGTCCCGCCATTGGTGGAGTACTGCACCGCCGCGCCCGTCTCGGTGCCCGTGATAGTCAGGCCTCCGTTGTTGGTAATCTGATCGCCCGCCGTCCCGCTGTCGGTGGTCAGCCCGACGCCCGGGGCTGCTGCACTGGTGTCCAGCGTGAAGCTGAAGCTGGTAGCGGTCGAGGTATTCCCAGCGACATCGACCTGCCGGACGAGAACCGTGTTCGATCCTTCCGTCGGCGTGAAGGAGGAACCCCACGTCGTCCCGCCATTCGTGGAGTACTGCACCGTGGCTCCGGCCTCGACGCCGGAGAGCGTCAACCCGCCCTGATTGGAGATCCGGTCTGTACCTGAGCTTCCGCTATCAGTGGTCAGCCCAACGCCCGGGGCTGCTGAACTGGTGTCCAGTGTGAAGCTGACGGACGTTGAGGCGGAGGTATTCCCAGCCACATCAACCTGCCGGACGAGGACGGTATTGGCCCCCTCGGATGGTGTGAAGGTAGATGACCAGCTACCACCGCCATCTATCGAGTATTGAACCGCCGCTCCGCTCTCAGTGCCGGTGACGGCGAGACCGCCGTTGTTCGTGATCCCATCCTCCGCCACGCCGCTGTCGATCGTGAGCGCGACATTGGGCGCCGATGCAGTAGTATCCAGGGTTAAGCTGAAGCTGGTGGTGGAGGACGTGTTCCCCGCCACGTCGACCTGCCGGACGAGGACCGTGTTCGATCCGTCAGATGGTGTGAAGGACGAACTCCACGTCGTGCCGCCATTCGTCGAGTACTGAACTGCGGCCCCGGTCTCGACGTCGGAGAGCGTCAACCCGCCCTGATTGGTGATCCGGTCTCCCGCCGTCCCGCTGTCGGTGCTCAGCCCAACGCCCGGGGCTGCTACAGCGGTGTCCAGCGTGAAGCTGAAGGAGGTCGATGCAGAGGTATTCCCCGCGACATCTGTCTGGCGGACCAGAACCGTATTTGACCCTTCCGACGGCGTGAAGCTGGTTGACCAGCGCTTCCCGCCATCCACAGAATACAGGATTGTCGCGTCCGCCTCACCGACGATCTTGAGCGCGCCATCTTTTGTGACGGCGTCACCCGCAACGCCGGTGTCAGCTTCAAGTGAAACCGCAGGCGCGGCCGGCGGCGTCGTATCAACGCTCACTGTTCCGGGCCGGTCGACAACAAGCGCCGATACATCCGGCGTCGCCCCGAGTGCGTCGGTGAGGCGCGCACCGTTGAAATCGAGACCTGAGATGGTCAGATTCGCGGCGTCCTCACCGGCTGCGGGCGTGTAGACAAAGACCAGCTGCCGGCTTCCCGACCCCGATGCGTAGACCGCCGTCGCCCCGTTCGACAGGGTCAGCAACGGTATACCGCCGCTGACCTCGATGTCGGCCGAGAAAGTCACAGTCAATCTGATGCTCTCGCCCAGCGCCAGATGACCGTCATTGTCTCCGAACTCGACCGTTGTTACCCCGACCCGGTCGGGATGACTGCTGGCTATCACCCAGCTCTTGAGACTGGCCATGTCAATCCCGGCAACACAGTCCGGCCGGCCATCACTCCCGAAATCCGCATACATGAACAACTTGTCTTCATGCCGCTCATACCAGATGGAATGAGGAAAGGCTTGCGATCCGCTCCAGTTCAGCAAATCGCCAGACTGAAGCGCTTGGGCTGCTTCTCCAAACTGCAACACGACGTCCTTCATCACGTCGCCAAGCTGCGGCGCCAACATCGCTTCGATACGCGCGCGTAGCACGTCTATCGACTCAAGGATGGTCTGATCCGCTCCTTCATCAGGCCCGAGTATCTCAGGGTGCTCGCCCTCCAATCGGGCGTCATTGTCGGAGGACAGGGCGCTATCGCCATTCTCGTCCACTATCAGGGACAGGGATGAGATGGAGCGCCACGCGCCGCCCATCCACACAAAGCTTCCGCCAAAGCCAAGGGTGTCCAGTGCGTCACCGTTTGCGGCAGAGGTCAGCATGAGAGCCTCTGCACTCCGGTGCTCCGCGGATCAGGCTGTGCGGCGCGCAGCACTATCCTTGTTCTCCTCACCTCTGGGCCCATATCTTTGCGAACCCGTGACCACTCTGTTCCAGCGATAGTCCCGCGACGGTTAATGCCAGACGAAATCGCCGGTCTACAGCACGCAGTCAGACTCTTATTTTTTATATGCTTACTATCCTATGATTTGATTTATACCTGCGAGCAATGAACCAAGGTGAGATCTCTCTATCAGGTTCATATATCGCGCCCAGCTGCGTCGGCTTCGCGCAAGCTCATGCAAATAATTGCGGGTTTCAGACTTCCCGGAACCGATCGGTAACGCTTGTACGTCAGACTTCCGCCTGACTAAACCTTCGCAGCAAGCAGGACTGTTCTCATGTCGACACTTCCCGAGGTGACCCGCGACTTCCGCCGCGCCGTGGTGGTGCTTGCTGCCTTCTCGGCGGCTACAAATGTCCTGTTGCTGGCTCAACCCTTCTATTCGATGCAGGTCTATGACCGAGTGCTTCCCTCACGCAGCATTGATACGCTCATCTACATTTCAGCCGTAATGGTGATCACCCTTCTTGCGACCGCTGCGCTCGATGTGGTGCGCAGCCTGATTGCCGCCCGCGCCGCACAACGCTTCGAGGTAAGCCTGAGCGACATCGCACTTCGCACAGCGATTGCAAAAGGCAGCCAGACAGGCGTTGGCCTTCAACCACTCCGCGACATCTCCACGCTGCGCGCGCTCATTGCGTCACGCGCCCTGATTGCCGTGCTCGATTTTCCCTTCGCGCTTCTGTTTATCGGGATGATGTATCTCGTTCATCCTGACCTCTTCTGGATCACCGTGATGGGCGCAGCCGTGCTGACAGTCGTCGCCGCCATAAGCCAGCTGGTGCTGGCAGTTTCTGCGAGGCGGCAGGGCGAGATCTCGGCCAGTGCAAGCGCCAGGGCCGAGCACATCGCCCGTAGCGCCGAAAGCGTGACCGCCATGGGCATGACTGGCAACACCGTGAACATGTGGGGCAACGTTCAGGCCGGAAGCCTTCTCGCAGCCGACGGTGCAGCGACCGTCAATGCATGGTTTGGCGGTCTGTCGAAATTCCTGCGCTATACGCTTCAGTCAGCAGTAATGGGTTACGGCGCGTTCCTCGTGCTCGAAAACCAGATGTCGGCGGGCCTCATGTTCGCCGCGTCCCTCATCTCGGGCAAGGCCCTGCAGCCAATCGACCAGATGATCGGGTCATGGCGGCAGCTGGCGGGCGCGCAGCAGGCCTGGGTGCGGGTCAAGGCCTTTGCCGGGAAGGCGGCGAGCCGCCACCACACATCCCTGCCGCCCCCCACTGGCCAGGTGGAGGTCCAGGACCTCTACCAGCCAGACCCGGTGAGCGCCGCGCGTCCTCCCATCCTGTCACGCCTGAGCTTCCGTCTCGAACCGGGCGAAATCGTTGCCGTCGTTGGTCCGTCCGGATCCGGCAAGTCTACCCTGGCCCGCCTGCTGGTGGGCGCTATCCGGCCGCGCGGCGGCCATGTCCGCATCGATGGACACGAGATCCAGAACTGGAACCCCGACGAGCTTGGCCGGGCGATTGGTTATGTGGCTCAGGATGTCGAGCTCCTGCCCGGAACCGTGGCGCAGAACATCGCCCGCTTCGCCCCGCTTGCGCGAGATGAGGACATTGTGGCGGCCGCCGGCGCCGCTCATGCGGAGGATCTGATCCAGCGCCTTCCCATGGGATTTGACACCGAGATTGGACCCGGCGGACTGCATCTCTCCGGCGGCGAGCGGCAGCGCATCGCACTGGCACGTGCGCTGTTCGGCAACCCCCGGTTTCTGGTGCTCGACGAGCCCAATTCAAATCTCGACCGGCTTGGCGAGGCCGCACTGATGCGCGCCCTGACCGAGGCCAAGGCCCAGGGGGCAACCGTCCTTGTGATCACCCAGCGGGAAAGCCTTCTCGCCTGTGCCGACAAGATCATGCGACTGCAGAATGGCGCCATCGTTGAGTTTGATGACAAGGCCACCCTGCTGGCCCGCCACCGCGAAGACGCCACCCGCGCGGCGCCACGGCCGGTCAAGCTGCCTCTTCAGGCTGCGGGGATGTGATGACGCAGGCCACCCTCGCGCCGGACAACTGGCAGAGCCGGATCCCCACCTCCTATGGCCGGGCCATTCTGGGCGGTTTTCTTGTTCTCGCCAGTTTCTGCGGCGGATTCGGCCTGTGGGCGGCCACGGCACCCATTTCAGGAGCCGTCATCGCATCGGGTGTCATGCGGGCCAGCGGCCAGAACAAGCTCGTCGACCACCTTGACGGTGGCGTGATCACCTCCATTCCGGTGCACGAAGGCGAGGCGGTGAAGGCAGGCGACGTTCTGCTCACCATCGACACGACCCGCACCACCGCCGAACGTGATCGCATCAGCATGGCCCTCATGTCTGCCACCGCCCAGCTTGCCCGCGCCCGCGCCGAGCAGAACGGTGCCGAGCACCTCGTCCTTCCGGAGCCCCTGAGAAGGGAAGCAGAAGCAGCAGGCGCCAGCGGCGATATCGCCGAGCAACTGAGCGAATTCGACAACCGGCGCACCCGCCACCTCGCGGAGCTCTCCGCCATCGACCAGCGAGTCCGCGCGGCCGAAGAGGAAATTGCCGGGCTGGTCATTCAGAAGAACTCAGAAGAGCACAAGCTCGCTGTCCTGCGCGAGGATCTCTCCAACAAGGAGGGCCTGCTCGCCAAGGGTCTGGTTCCAAAGATTGAGGTCAACAGCCTCCGCCGCAGCGAAGCGGATTCGATGGGCATCATCGGTTCGCTCACCGCCCGGATCGGCGAGCGCCGCTCAGCTATCGCCGAATTGCATCAGCAGGCCGTGACCATTGAGGCCCGGCGCCGCGAAGCTGCATCGAGCGAGGCAAGCGATCTCTCTGCAAAGATCGCTGATCTCACCCAGCAGCTGCGCCGCCAGGAAGACATTCTGGCCAAATCCGTCATCCGCGCGCCGGACGATGGAATTATCCTGCGGCTGCCCAAGAACACTGTTGGAAGCTCTCTCAAGGCCGGTGACACGGTGGCGGAGATCCTGCCCACGGCAAATGAACTGCTTGTCGAGGCCCGGATCGCCCCGCAGGACATCGACACCGTCCGCGTGGGACAGGCCGCGCAGCTGCGGCTTGTCGCCTTCAACAGCAAGACCACCCCGGACGTGGCAGGCGAGGTGTCTTATGTCTCCGCCGACCGTTTCACCGACCCCAATGGCCACGAGTCGTTCTATACGGCGAGGATCCGCCTCTCCGGCCCGCTGCCCCAGGAACTTGCTGCGAACCGACTTCAATCCGGCATGCCAGTCGAGGCCTTCATCAAGACGGGTGACCGGACTTTCCTCACTTATCTTATCCAGCCCCTTGAGGACAGCTTCACAAAGGCGTTTCGCGAGCCCTGACCCGTTTGACGTGGTGGACGGCCCCCCGGCTGGCCATTTCTATTGGCCTTCCATGATATTGACTCACCCAGATCAGTGAATTCCCAACCAAACGGTCGGCGCCCGCGCCCTGAGAAGCACCAAACCCCATTTCATGATTGACTCCATCGTCACCGTGACGACGAACAACATCGGCCTGCACCTGCGCGCCGATGACCGAGTCATCAGCCCGGTTTGCAAGCCGTGTACCGCGCAGACATTGGCGACCCGGGCATCGCCTTCGGGGTCCAGCCGCAAAGTCCGCCACGTAACGTCACACGGGAAAAGAACCAGCGTAACCTTCTACGAAAAGCCGGCGCCGGACATCCTTGGTATCGAGAAACTGAGGCAGACGATCGAAACTAGGGTCTCCTGACAATACGCGTCGATTCCGCGGCAAACCCGCTCATTCCTCGACGGTGATCAGGTTGAGCGGTTCGTCGCCCGGGAAGGCAATCGACTTCGCGCAAATCACGCCTGGTAAGACCGCCGTGTCGTACAGTTCTGCCACCGGACCGTCGATCCGGAACCATTGCACACAATGCCTGGTCTCGAGATCGATGATCTGCACCCCCGTCCAGGGTGTCGACTCGGCTTCCCGAAGACGCTGGTCCAGAGCCAGCCCCTCGAAGCGCTCGTAGCGGGGACGCGACAGGCCAACAATTGCATAACGCCCATGGAAGGACAGCCCGCGTACGAAGCCTGGACAAAACGCCAGTGGCACGAAAGATTTTTCTCTGCGGTCGATTCGGCCAAGTTCGCCGGTCCCGGAATTGAGCACATAGAGTTCACCCCGATGACTCCGGGGCGAATGAGGCATCGATAGGCCGTCGCAGACAATCTCATTCGTATGGGTATCGATGACGACACCTCCATCCTGGCGTCGGTCGCGCCAGCCGTCGACAGTGTCCGAACGCGACACGGCCGTAACATAACGCAGTTGTCCATCCTCGACGGCCAGGCCATTCAGATGGCAGCGGTCCTCGGCAACCAGCGAAGAAATGAATGGCGGCCGCCAGACTGGTCTGAAGCTGTGTGCGCGCGACACCGTGGCGACACAGTTGTGCATGGTATTGACAAAAATGACACCCTCTGTCGCCGTGACCGCGACGTCATGGGCATCGAGCACACCTGTGAAATGAATTGTACGTGGCACATAGCATTGCGTGAAGGTCTCATTGATCCACTGACCGGGCCGAAGAATGTTTTCAAGACGCATGATGCTGCCGAGGGTGGCGAGAAAGATCGCACCATCCGAAACACACAAACCCATCGCTTTGCGGAAATTTTGCTCATTGACCATCAAGCCGCCCTTAGGGTTGCGACTTAGCAAATAAAGCCGTCCAGACTGGTAGGACGTCAGCGCCAGCGCGATGTTGTTGCGCTGGAGGAAAGCCACGAAACCACCCGACATCGAATAGCGGACCGGCGGCTCGACCTTTGCGGGAACCGCTGAGGCCTGATCATCAGCGGGCTGTGTCATGGAACGCTCAGAATGTCCCACCGATAGTGGCTGTCACACCCAACCCGACATTGCCATCCGTGAGCACTGCACGGCCACTCACGTCGACGTCGAGTTTCTCCGTGATCGCCCACCGCACATCCGCAGCAAGATAGGGCGCGTTGAAGTTTGCCACATCAACCGGAACCGCTTGCGTCACGCCGAGCATGGTCACATCCACGTCATCATCGCTGGTCACCGCACGCAGGATGTAACCCATCGAGACCGAGGCGAGACCCCAGTCGAAGCCCCGTACCAGCATCAGGTCCAGATCGGCCTCGAACACACCCGTTTCATAGCCGCCCACCTTCGCAGCACTCGAGACATCATCGTCCGACACCCGATCGGAATTGCTGCTTTCAGTGTAGCCCGATGACGTTTCCATGGCGTAGCGCAGACGGGCCGAGGGCCTCAGCGTAGTCGTGTCTGTCAGGGCGTAGTCATAGGCGACCCCGATCTCCGGGCTGAACCACCAGGCATCATAATCGGCCTTGTTCGTCGACTGGCCGAGCGTCGCGGATGCGTCCACAGATCCCGGATCGTCCTCCCCGGCTCCGCCATTGCCGCCATTTCCACCATTGCCGCCGACGCCACCTTTGCCGCCAGCTCCACCATTGCCGCCATTCCCACTGCCGGCGCTCCCGCCCACGCCCCGGCTTCCAGCCAGATTGTCATTGACGAACCGCCTGACATTGGTCTGGGTCCAGCCTAGATTCAATCCCGCATCCAATTGGAACCCACTCTGGCTGCGCCGAACAAACACACCGCCCGCGAAGCCATCTGAACTGTTGTCATAGGACGCCGAAAAACGGCTCTCGGCAGACATGCTCGCATAATTCCGCGCCAGCATGACACTGGCCGTCGTGTGTTCGGCGACATGCATCGCGCCGCCCAGGGCTCCACCCCACACGCTTACGTCCTGATCGAGTGTGCTGTCATTGCCGTCATAAGACTGCGAATTGTATCCTCCCGAAGCCCAGAGGCGATACTGCTCTGTGCCGTTACTCAGGGAGTCCAGGCCATGACGCATGAAACCGGATGCAAGCCAAGCCGTGTCCGCCAGCATGTTAGTGCGCGACGCAATACCTGTCGGGTCAAAACTGGCGTAGGTTGTCGAATCGCCATCGGTCGAATGGAACCATGGAACTGGTCCGATTGCATTGAAGGTCGTGTCAGTTCCTGTAAAGGTCCAGACATTCGACTGCGACGGCCCCGACGTGAGATTGACAACGTCGCTGTCGCCAAGCTCGAGAGCGCCACCAATGAACGAGCCGCCCGACAGGTTGATGGTATTGCCACTCATCATGCTCACGTCGATTGCCGAGCCATAAGCTGAAACAAGCTTTCCGGAGTTGCTGATCGTATTTCCGACGACATCTGCAGAGTGACCGACAATCGGTTCGCTGACATAGAACGAGATCGCATCGGCATCATGACCCGCAACCTCAATGACGCCTGTGTTGACGATGCTGTTGCCAGTTACCTGGGCTGGACTGCCTGCAAGCAGACCAATGCCATCCGAATACTCACCAGTCGTTGCTATCCTTCCGCTGTTCTCGATCACATTGTTGGTGATGATAGTCGACGAACTTCCGCCCGCAGCAATCCGTATGCCTATCGCGACATCACCGTCTGTCGTTATGATGCCAGTATTGGAGATAATGTTCTTGTCGATTGATGGAGCCGCTCCAAATCCATATCCGTGCAGGTAGACGCCACTCGCCCGATAACCCGCTGTGGTGATGTACCCAGTGTTCAAAATCATGTTTCCGGCTATCGAGGCTTCTCCAGATACATACGCCGCCAGTGCGGCGAGCATGACCCCGCTGGAAAACTCATCTTCCGTCGAGATCGAACCTGAATTGCCGATCAAATTGTCTTCGATGGTCGCGCCAGCACCATCCACTGTCCAGGTCCGGATGTAGATACCATCAGCTGCATTGCCCTGGGTTGAGATCTGCCTCGCATTCACTACGGAGTTGCTCACTACGGAGGAAGACGCATGATACGAAGACGCATGGAGATAGATGCCCCGGGCCCAGCCTCCTGCAGTGGCGATGCTACCGGTGTTCGAAATGACATTACCTTCGACTTGCGCCATTGCCTCCGAACCGCTGGCCATTGAGATTGCGCTGAGGTGTATGCCGTGAGCGAAGCCACCCGTCGTCGCCACCGATCCTGAATTCAAGATTTGATTGTCTGCAACTTCCGCAGAAATTGGGCCTGCAGATAAAAGGATCCCGTTTGCGCCGGTGCCTTCCGTCCCGATGATACCGCTGTTCTCGATGATATTGTCATCGACCTGCGCAGCGCCCGATCCAGAACTCGCGCTGAGAAGTATACCATTCGATCCGTATCCTGAGGTTTCAAGCCTACCCGAATTTACTACTGTGTTTGCGGCTGTAATCGCGTCCGATGGCGTTAGGTCGTAAAAGGCCTCTAGAGACGAAAGAACGATCCCATTTGAACGAATGCCCGACGTCTGGATAATCCCCGAATTGAGGATCGCATTGTTCGTCACCAGGGCATTATTGTAAGTGCTGTCAGCCCTGAACACCACTGCTGAAGAATTGTCGCCGGTCGTGATGAGGCTGCCACTGCTGACGATCACATTGGAGTCGATCATGGCGTAGGCGGTCGACAATGGCACGGCGTTCGAGTTACTTGTAAAAAGGGCGACGCCATAGCTATTGACACCCGATGTGGAAACGGAACCCGTATTGTTGATCTGGTTTCCCGATATGGAGGCCGCTTCGTGTCCGGTCGCCTGCACCCACACTCCGTGGGAAGAAAGACCGGCTGTATGGATTTCCCCGGACGAATAGATGGCGTTGCCCCCGACGATGGACTCAGAATCGCCCCATGCATAGACCAAGACGCCCGCCCCTAGATCGCCGGCCGTCGCGATCGATCCGGAATTGACAATCGTGTTACCTGATACTGAGGCGGTCTCGACCGAGAAAGCGCCAGCCAGGATACCAAATGCGTTCGTACCGGACGTCGTGATGGATCCGGAATTCAGGATCTGGTTGCCAGTGACCGCACCAAGATTGTACGGAATGGGCTCGTATGATGACCCCAGCGACACTGAATAGGCTGCAATTCCTGTGGAACCATTGCCTGACGTCGTGATTGATCCGCTATTGCTGATGACATTGTGCGACACAATCGCAGAACCAGCCCCGCCTTTTGAACTCGACTGCGCTTCGAGGCCGATCCCATATGAGCTATCTCCTCCCGTCGAAATGACGCCTGAATTGCTAACCTCATTGCCACTGATCACGGACTGGTCATTACCGATCGCCAGGAGATGGATGCCAGCTGAACCAGTCGAACCTGTCGTGATGTCGCCGGTATTCTCGATGTGATTACCGGCGATCAGTGCGCTGTAGCCCGCGTCATCCGTTGCGGATCTGCACACCTTCGCCTCGTTGGCGTCTTCTGCTCTGCAAGGCGACGCGAGCGCCTGGGCGAGCACCAGAATACCAAGTCCCGAGACATCAATGGTTCCCGAATTGACGACATTGTTCCCGATGAGCTCTGCGGTCTGACCGCTACTCGCCAACATTATACCCACCGCAAAGTTGTTAGCTGTTGATACAATCTCGCCCGAATTTGTTATGGTGTTGGCGCTGACTGACGCTGCGCTATCCATTGATGTCGCACCGACAGCTATCCCGTATTGACCCCCGCTGTCGCCGATCATGTTGATCTGACCCGAATTATCGATCACATTGTCAGTCGTGAGCGCGTGCACGGTACTCTGGGCGAAGACGATGACACCGTTGTACGCTGTCGTGATTTCGCCGGAATTGACTATCAAGTTGTCGGTGATCGTTGCAGATCCGTCGGAAATGGCCAGCAATGCAATCGCACCAAAACCTGATGACGCGGCGTTGATCGAACCCACGTTTTCGACGGTATTGCCTGCTACGTCTGAAACTTGATCGGCATCATGGTTCGATGCCATGAGCAGAACGCCGGCTCCCCCGGCGGTGATGACACCAGAATTGGTAATCACATTGTCCGAAATCACAGCCGGCTCGCCATTTGCGTATCCCGCATACAGTGCGATGCCCTCAACATTGGCGGATATCGATCCGGTGTTGGTGATGGTGTTTTGGGAGACCGTGTCGGTCGCGCCATAGCGTGGTCTGAAGACCACGCCTGCAAAGTCGGAGGTAATTGTGCCACTGGTGGTGAGATCGATTGCCGACACGCCACCGCCATCGCCATAGGCGGCCACGGCTGGCACGCCGTAGGTCGTGACGTTGTCTGACAGGATCCGGGTTTCGTCATTGCTGATCAGCACCTGTTGGGCGCGGCCATAGCCGGCACACAACACCAGCATTGACGAGGCGAGAAGCGAGCGCTTGAGCTGTCGTCCAGCGGACATGCCGATCCCCCCAAACAATTGAAATAATGTCAGATGTTAGCTTGCCGCGAACGGCGATGAAACCCCTTTCAGAACACTGGGCAAAGAATACCCTAGGTATTGATGTTTTTACCTATGAATTGACCAGTGTCGGTGTGCATCTTCCGCGCCGTGCGCCGTTGCTTGCGCGATTTGCTTGCCGCCACCCGTAGCCACGCCGCCAGCAGAATGATCAGGGCGCATTGCCGATGGATCGTTCCGGCCGGATCGGTGGTGGGCGATGAGAGACTCGAACTCCCGACATCTTCGGTGTAAACGAAGCGCTCTACCAACTGAGCTAATCGCCCTGACCGGTCATTGACTTAGCGCCCGGCGACGAGACAGGCAAGGCAGCAAAATGCCCCGCGCGATTTCTGAGGGCGCACGGGGCTGATGTGGTCTGGAAAGGTCCGGATCTAGCTCTCGGTGATCGCTGTCTCCCTGCTGCCGTTGCCCCGCCGAAGCGGCCTTGCATCACCCATCTGCGGATGATTCGGCCGTCGGGGCAAGCGCCAGGCGGTCAATGGGCGCGGGCTGCCCCCTCCGCCGCCTTTCCGGCGGCGGCCCGGGCGGCCGCGGCGGCCTCCTCGGCCTCCTCGTCCCATGTGATCGGCTCGGGCATCCTCACCAGGGCGTGCTTCAGGACCTCGTCCATGCGCGACACCGGCACGATGACCAGACCCTTCTTCACATTCTCCGGGATCTCCGCCAGGTCCTTGACGTTCTCCTCCGGGATCATGACCGTCTTGATGCCGGCGCGCAGTGCCGCGAGCAGCTTCTCCTTGAGGCCGCCGATCGGCAGCACCCGGCCGCGCAGCGTGATCTCGCCGGTCATGGCGACATCCCTGCGTACCGGAATGCCGGTCATCACGGAGACGATCGCGGTCACCATGGCGATGCCCGCCGAGGGTCCGTCCTTGGGCGTCGCACCCTCGGGCACGTGCACGTGGATGTCGCGCTTGTCGAAGACCGGCGGCTTGACGCCGATGGTCGCAGCGCGCGAGCGCACGTAGGAGGATGCCGCCGAGATCGATTCCTTCATCACGTCGCGCAAGTTGCCGGTCACCGTCATCTTGCCCTTGCCCGGCATCATCAGCGCCTCGATCGTCAGGATCTCGCCGCCGACCTCGGTCCAGGCAAGCCCGGTCACGACACCGACCTGGTCCTCGCGCTCGGCCTCGCCATAGCGGAACTTCGGCACGCCCAGATACTGGTGCACCACCTCCTGCGTCACGACGATCTTCTTCCTGGCCTTGACGCTCATGATCTCCTTCACCGCCTTGCGGGCAAGCGAATTGATCTCGCGCTCCAGGCTGCGGACGCCGGCTTCGCGGGTGTAGCGGCGGATCACCTCGTAGAGGCCCTCCTCCGTCACCTCGAACTCCTTGTCCTGGAGCCCGTGATGCTCCATCGCCTTGGGGATCAGGTGACGCCGGGCGATTTCCAGCTTCTCCTCTTCCGTGTAGCCCGCGATCCGGATGATCTCCATGCGGTCGAGCAGCGCCGGCGGAATGTTGAGCGTGTTGGACGTGGTCACGAACATCACATTCGAGAGGTCGTATTCGACCTCCAGATAGTGGTCCATGAATGTCGAGTTCTGTTCGGGATCCAGGACCTCGAGCAGCGCCGCCGACGGATCGCCGCGGAAATCCATGCCCATCTTGTCGATCTCGTCGAGCAGGAAGAGCGGATTGGATTTCTTGGCCTTCTTCATCGACTGGATGACCTTGCCGGGCATCGAGCCGATGTAGGTGCCGCGATGGCCGCGGATCTCGGCCTCGTCGCGAACGCCGCCCAGCGACATGCGGATGAACTCGCGCCCCGTCGCCTTGGCGATCGACTTGCCAAGCGAGGTCTTGCCGACGCCGGGCGGGCCGACGAGACACAGGATGGGCCCGCGCAGCTTGTTGGTGCGGCTCTGCACCGCGAGATACTCGAGGATGCGCTCCTTCACCTTGTCGAGACCGAAATGATCGGCGTCGAGCACGTCCTCGGCGAATTTGAGGTCGTGCTTCACCTTGCTCTTCTGGCCCCACGGAATGCCGAGCAGCCAGTCGAGATAGTTGCGCACGACGGTGGCCTCGGCCGACATCGGGCTCATCTGGCGGAGCTTCTTGATCTCCGCCTCGGCGCGCTCCTTCGCCTCCTTCGAGAGCTTGGTCCTCTTGACGCGCTGCTCGATCTCGTCGATCTCGTTCTTGTCCTCGCCGTCACCCAGTTCCTTCTGAATGGCCTTCATCTGCTCATTCAGGTAATACTCGCGCTGGGTCTTCTCCATCTGGCGCTTGACGCGCGAGCGGATGCGCTTCTCGACCTGAAGGACCGAGATCTCGCCTTCCATCAGCGCAAAGACCTTCTCCAGCCGCTGCTGCACGGAAGTCATTTCGAGAAGCTCCTGCTTCTCGCTGATCTTGATGGCAAGATGCGCGGCGATGGTGTCGGCGAGCTTGGAGGCATCGCTGATCTGGCCGACCGAGGTCAGCACTTCCTGCGGCACCTTCTTATTGAGCTTCACATAGCTGTCGAACTGCGCAGCGGCCGTGCGGGCCAGCGCCTCGGTTTCGGCGGGCGTGCCGAAGTCGGAGGCGACGATCTCGACCTCGGCCTCGAAGAACTCGGCGCGGGCGGCAAAGCTGTGAACGCGTGCGCGGTCGGAGCCCTCGACCAGCACCTTCACCGTGCCGTCGGGCAGCTTCAGGAGCTGCAGCACCTGAGCGAGGGTGCCGACCTCATAGACCGCATCGGCCGAGGGATCATCATCGCCGGCGTTCTTCTGCGCCACCAGCAGGATGCGCTTGTCCTCGCGCATCACCTCTTCGAGCGCCTTGATGGATTTCTCGCGGCCGACGAACAGCGGCACGATCATGTGCGGGAATACGACGATGTCGCGGAGCGGCAGGACGGGGATCGTCTCGCGGCCCGGAACGGGGGCGGGTGCGTCGGTGGTGCTCATACCAGTCACTTCCTTTCAGTGGCCGCCGCGGCGTCTGGCGCAAGACATGCCGCCAGACAGGGGCGCCCGGTTTCTGCTGCGGGCCGCAAATCCATGAATCATGCGCATCATACGCACAAATCAGCTGGACGCGCAGCCTCAGCCTCGCAATCACATGTGGAGAGTATGCGAAAGGATTTCAATGCGCCAAATGGGGCGTCATGCCCGCACCGGTGGAAGAATCCTCAGGCCGAAGCGGTGGCCTTTGCCGCCTGCTTGTCAGCGTAGATCAGCAGCGGCTTGGCCGCGCCGTCCACCACATCCTTCGAAATCACCACTTCCTCGACGCCGCTCATGGTGGGCAGGTCGAACATGGTCTCGAGCAGGATCGACTCCATGATGGAGCGCAGGCCGCGTGCGCCCGTCTTGCGCTCGATGGCGCGGCGGGCGATGGCGGAGAGAGCCTCCTCCGGGAAGGTGAGCTTCACGCCCTCCATCTCGAACAGCCGCTGATACTGCTTGACCAGCGCGTTCTTGGGCTCGACCAGGATCTGCACCAGCGCCGCCTCGTCGAGATCCTCGAGGGTAGCCACCACGGGAAGGCGTCCGACGAATTCCGGAATAAGACCGAACTTGAGCAGGTCCTCGGGCTCCAGTTCGCGCAGCACCGCGCCGGTGCGGCGGTCTTCCGACGAACGGACCTCGGCGCCGAAGCCCAGCCCCGAACCCTTGGAACGCTGATTGATGATGCGCTCGAGGCCCGCGAAGGCGCCGCCGCAGATGAACAGGATGTTGGTGGTGTCGACCTGCAGGAATTCCTGCTGCGGATGCTTGCGTCCGCCCTGCGGCGGCACGGAGGCGACGGTGCCTTCCATGATCTTCAGCAGCGCCTGCTGCACGCCCTCACCCGAGACATCGCGCGTGATCGAGGGGTTGTCGGACTTGCGGCTGATCTTGTCGACCTCGTCGATGTAGACGATGCCGCGCTGGGCGCGCTCGACATTGTAGTCGGCAGCCTGCAGCAGCTTCAGGATGATGTTCTCGACGTCCTCGCCCACATAGCCCGCCTCGGTGAGCGTTGTGGCGTCAGCCATGGTGAAGGGCACGTCGAGGATGCGGGCCAGCGTCTGGGCGAGCAGCGTCTTGCCGGAGCCCGTCGGACCCACCAGCAGGATGTTGGACTTCGCCAGTTCAACGTCATTGTTCTTCTGGGCGTGGTTCAGGCGCTTGTAGTGATTGTGCACGGCAACCGAGAGCACCTTCTTGGCATGCTCCTGGCCGATGACGTAATCGTCCAGCACCTTGCGGATCTCATGTGGAGTGGGTACGCCATCCTTGGACTTGGTCAGCGAGGTCTTGTTCTCCTCGCGGATGATGTCCATGCACAGCTCGACGCATTCATCGCAGATGAACACGGTGGGCCCGGCAATCAGCTTGCGGACCTCATGCTGGCTCTTGCCGCAGAAGGAGCAGTACAAGGTGTTCTTGCTGTCGCTCCCGGTCGCCTTACTCATAAGCTCTCCTAAGACTTCTGCCGCATCATAGCGCTGCAGACTTTAACGAGACTTCACTGCCGCCCCGTTGGCGGACCGCCGGTCCGCTCGCTGAATCACAGTTCAGCATGGCCGGACCGGGTTAATCAAGAATTGATTGCCTGCCCCGCGGACAGGCCACCCAACGCCTTAAGGCGATTGGGTTTTCTATTTCGCATCCGCCGGGGCGGCGCGCTTCTCGATGACCTTGTCGATGAGCCCGAAGGCCAGCGCCGCGTCGGCGGTAAAGAAATTGTCACGCTCCAGCGCATCCTCGATGGTCTTGTAGTCGCGCCCGGTGTGCTGGACATAGATCTCGTTGAGCCGCCGCTTCAGGCTTTCGACTTCGCGGGCATGTATCATGATGTCGGTGACCTGGCCCTGATAGCCGCCGGAGGGCTGGTGCACCATGATGCGGGAGTTCGGAAGGGCAAAGCGCATGCCCTTCTCGCCCGCCGTGAGCAGCAGCGAGCCCATCGACGCCGCCTGCCCCATGACCGTGGTGGCGACCGGGCAGCGGATGAACTGCATGGTGTCGTAGATCGACATTCCGGAGGTCACGACCCCACCCGGGCTGTTGATATACATGGAGATTTCCTTCTTGGGGTTCTCCGCCTCGAGAAACAGGAGCTGCATGCAGATCGACGCGGCCACCGTGTCGTCGATCGGCCCCGTGATGAAGATGATGCGCTCCCGGAGCAGCCGGGACGGCAGGTCATAGACGCGCTCGCCACGGCTTTCCTGCTGGATGACGGAGGGCCAGAAGGCGCCGGTGGTGAGGGTATCGACGGGATCGCGCATGACATGACCTTCAGTCTGAATCGGTTCGAACAGCACGTTAGATAGGAGACCCTGCGGCAGGATGGAAGGGGATTCGCCCAAAGCCTGCTGCTATGGTCGAGCCATGCCCGGAAAGGGCCGAAAATGGCCCCCTGACCGGAAACCGCAGCAATTCTGAGGCAGGACCCCCCATGCCGAGCATTCCCGCCGATCCCCAGCCCGGCCACCGGCTCCGGCTGGACAACATCCTCCGCGCGGCAACCCTCATCGACCCGGTGTTCCGCAACACCCCCCAATTCGACTGCGAGCCCCTCGGCGCCGTACTCGGCTGCAGCCTCACCCTCAAGCTGGAGACCGCCAATCCCATCCGCTCCTTCAAGGGCCGGGGCGCGGGCTATCTGGTGGCCAGCCGGGCGGCGGATGGCAGGCTCGGCGGGCGGCGCATCATCGGCGCAAGCGCGGGCAACTGGGGGCAGGCCCTGGCCTATGCCTGCCGCGCCCATGGCATCGCCCTGACGCTGTTTGCCGCCGAAACCGCAAATCCGCTGAAAGTCGCCCGCATGCGCGATCTGGGCGCGGAGGTGATCCTCACCGGCCATGACTTCGATGCCGCCAAGCAGGCCGGCGAAGCCCATGCAGGGA
>OMIC01000031.1 GCA_900298995.1 Hyphomicrobiaceae bacterium
CTTATATTTCAAAGTCTTAATAGGAATAAATGGCGGAGAGGGAGGGATTCGAACCCCCGGTACGGTCACCCGTACTCCGCATTTCGAGTGCGGCGCGATCGACCACTCTGCCACCTCTCCGCGTCGAAAGCCGGCCCTGTCAGGGATCGCGGGGGCTAGATAGCCGAGACCAGCGGGGCTGCCAACCCCCATTTTCCCCGAGGTTGACGGGGAGGCCGTCGCTGGCTACAACCCGCCGCGCTGAAGATCATGCAGGTCAGGATGATGGCGTCGGCCAGGGTGGCCACCTCCGGTCACAAAACCAGCAAAACGGCTTGAGCCTCCTCCCCCGGCCTCCCCCGCGGGGGTGGAGGTCGGAACCCCTTCGTGCCGGAAGCCGGACCGGAATGGTCCGCGGGAGGACGGCAGGACGGCTCCCAGGAGAAGCAAGATGGGTTACAAGGTTGCGGTCGTCGGCGCCACGGGCAATGTGGGCCGTGAAATGCTCTCGATCCTCGATGAGCGGCAGTTTCCGGTGGACGAATGCTTCGCCATCGCCTCGCGCAAATCCATGGGCGTCGAGGTCTCCTTCGGCGACAAGACCCTGAAGTGCCAGGATCTCGAGCAATTCGATTTCTCCAAGGTTGATTTCTGCCTGATGTCGGCGGGCTCGGCCGTGTCCAAGGAGTGGTCGCCGAAGATCGGCGCCACCGGCTGCCTCGTCATCGACAACTCCTCGTGCTGGCGTTACGACGCCGAGGTGCCCCTGGTGGTGCCCGAGGTCAACGCCCATGTGCTGACCGAATACATGGCGAGGAACAACCGCCGCAACATCATCGCCAATCCGAATTGCTCCACCGCCCAGCTCGTGGTGGTGCTGAAGCCCCTGCATGACGTGGCCCGCATCAAGCGCGTGGTGGTGTCCACCTATCAGTCCGTCTCGGGCGCCGGCAAGGAGGGCCTCGACGAGCTCTGGAACCAGACCAAGGGCATCTTCGTCACCGACACGCCGGAGCCGAAGAAGTTCACCAAGCAGATTGCTTTCAACGTCATTCCCCACATCGACGTGTTCATGGACTCAGGCGACACCAAGGAAGAGTGGAAGATGACGGCCGAGACCAAGAAGATCCTCGACCCGAAGATCAAGCTCACGGCAACCTGCGTGCGGGTGCCGGTGTTCGTCGGCCACTCCGAGGCGGTGAACATCGAGTTCGACAAGCCCATCTCGGCCGAGGAAGCCCGCGAGATCCTGCGCGAGGCGCCGGGTTGCATGGTGATCGACAAGCGCGAGAACGGCGGCTACATCACGCCCGTCGAATGTGTCGGCGACTTCGCCACGTTCATCTCCCGCATCCGCGAGGATGCCACCATCGAGAACGGCCTCAACATGTGGGTGGTCTCCGACAACCTGCGCAAGGGCGCGGCGCTGAACGCCGTTCAGATCGCCGAGAGTCTCATCAACCGCGGGCTGGTGAAGAAGGCGGCCTGAGCACTCAGCCCGCCCGGGCGTCATCCCGCCTTGGCGAGATTGCGCAGCACATAGGGCATGATGCCGCCGTTCCTGTAGTAATCGAGCTCGTCCAGCGTATCGATGCGGCAGAGCACCTGCGCCTCGGCGCGCGCACCATCGGCGCGCACGATCTCCACCTTGAGCGTTGCCCTTGGCTTCAGGCCCTCGGCTAGTCCGCGAATGGTGACCTTTTCGTCGCCCTGGAGGCCCAGCGTCTGCCAGCTTTCACCGTCCCGGAACTGGAGCGGCACCACGCCCATGCCGATCAGGTTGGAGCGGTGAATGCGCTCGAAGCTCTGGGCAATCACCGCCCGCACGCCAAGAAGCCTGGTGCCCTTGGCGGCCCAGTCGCGCGAGGAGCCGGTGCCATATTCCTTGCCGGCGAAGATGACGAGCGGCGTATCTTCCGCAGCATACTTCATGGCGGCATCATAGATCGGCATGGTCTCGCCGTCCGGATAGTGCTTGGTCACGCCGCCCTCGACGCCCGGAACCATCTGGTTCTTGATGCGGATGTTGGCGAAGGTGCCACGCATCATCACCTCATGATGGCCGCGCCGCGCTCCGTAGGAGTTGAAGTCGATCTTCCCGACACCGCGGGCATTGAGATAGGCGCCGGCGGGTGAGGCCGCCTTGATGTCACCGGCCGGCGAGATGTGGTCGGTGGTGATCGAGTCGAGGAACAGGCCCAGAATGCGCGCGCCCACCACGTCCTTCACGGGCGCTGGCGTCATGGTGAGGCCGTCGAAATAGGGCGGGTTGGCCACATAGGTGCTCTTCCCGTCCCAGGCATAGTTCATGCCCTTGGTGACCTTGATCTTGCGCCACTGCGCATCGCCCTTGAACACATCCTTGTAGCGCGCCGCATAGGCCTTGCGCGTCACGTTCTTGCGTACGGCAGCGGCGATGTCGCGCGCGGTGGGCCAGATGTCCCTGAGATAGACTGGCTTGCCCCTGCGGTCATGGCCCAGCGGATCGCGCGTCAGGTCGACGTTCAGCGAACCTGCCAGCGCATAGGCCACGACCAGCGGCGGCGAGGCGAGATAGTTGGCGCGCACATCCGGGTTCACGCGGCCCTCGAAATTGCGGTTGCCCGAGAGGACGGCGGCGGCCACCACGTCATTCTTGCGGATCGCCTCCGAGACAGGCTCCGGCAACGGCCCGGAATTGCCGATGCAGGTGGTGCAGCCATATCCCACGAGGTTGAATCCGAGCTTGTCGAGATCCTTCTGCAGGCCCGACGAGTCGAGATACTCCGTTACGACCTGCGAGCCCGGCGCAAGCGAGGTCTTCACCCAGGGCTTGACCGAAAGACCGGCCTTTGCCGCATTGCGAGCCAGAAGTCCTGCGCCGATCATCACGTTGGGATTCGAAGTGTTGGTGCAGGATGTGATGGCGGCGATCACCACATCGCCGTGACCGAGATCGAAATTGGCGTTGGCGACCTTGAACCTCTTGCCGAGCTCGCCGGCCTTCTTGAACTCATCGGCCATCACCTTCGCGAAGCCCGCGGCGGCGGCGCCCAGTTCGACGCGGTCCTGGGGACGCTTGGGTCCGGCCATGGACGGCACCACGCGGGCGAGGTCGAGTTCGAGCGTATCGGTGAACACCGGCTCATCGGCCCTGGGCGTCCAGAACATGTCCTGCGCCTTTGCATATTTCTCGACCAGCGCCACCTGAGCCGCCGGACGCGCCGTGCCCTTGAGATAGGCGATGGTTTCGGCGTTGACGGGGAAGAAGCCGCAGGTCGCGCCATATTCCGGCGCCATGTTGGCGATCGTCGCCATGTCCTCGAGCGAGAGATGCGCGAGACCCGGCCCGTAGAATTCGACGAACTTGCCCACCACGCCCTTCTTGCGCAGCATCTGCGTGACGGTGAGCACGAGATCGGTGGCGGTGGTGCCCTCGGGGAGCTGTCCGGTCAGCCTGAAACCGATCACTTCAGGGATCAGCATGGAGATGGGCTGGCCCAGCATGGCGGCCTCCGCCTCGATGCCACCCACGCCCCAGCCCAGGACCGCAAGCCCGTTCACCATGGTGGTGTGGGAATCGGTGCCGACGAGCGTGTCGGGATAGGCATAGGTCACGGCCTTGCCCTTCTCCTTCACCGATTTCGTCCACACGGTCTTGGCGAGATACTCGAGGTTCACCTGATGGCAGATGCCGGTGCCCGGCGGCACGACGCGGAAATTGTCGAACGCCCCCTGCCCCCATTTCAGGAAGGTATAGCGCTCGCCGTTGCGGTCGTATTCGAGCTCGACATTATTCCGGAACGCCTTGGAATTGGCGAAGAAGTCGACCATCACGGAATGGTCGATGACCAGATCGACCGGCGCCAGCGGGTTGATCTTCTTCGGGTCCTTGCCCAGCTTCTTCATGGCATCGCGCATCGCGGCGAGATCGACGACCGCCGGCACGCCGGTGAAATCCTGCATCAGCACGCGTGCCGGGCGGAACGCGATTTCCTTCTCTTCCCGGCCGCGGTTCTTCAGCCACCTGGCGATGCCCTCGATGTCGGCCCTGGTCACCGACCGGCCGTCCTCGCTGCGCAGCAGGTTCTCGAGCAGCACCTTCAGCGAATAGGGAAGACGCGACACCCCGGGAAGCCCGTTCTTCTCCGCCGCCTTCAGGCTGAAATAGGTGTAGGTCTTGCTGCCAACCTTGAGGGTCTTGCGGCACTTGAAGCTGTCGAGTGACATCGGGGCCTCTTCTTGTAGGTGGGGTGCCGCCGCCTATAATCGCTTTTGGGTCGCAGCACCAGTTGAACCAAGGGCGGACGCGCGGACCAGGACGCTAGGCGCGGCGCTCGACCATCATGCGCTTGATCTCGGCAATCGCCTTGGCGGGCGACAGGCCCTTGGGACAGGCCTTGGCGCAGTTCATGATCGTATGGCAGCGATAGAGCCGGAACGGATCCTCGAGGTTGTCCAGCCGCTCGCCCGTCCCCTCGTCACGCGAGTCGATCAGCCAGCGATAGGCCTGCAGCAGCGCTGCAGGGCCCAGATATCGGTCGCCGTTCCACCAGTAGGACGGGCATGAGGTTGAGCAGCAGGCGCAGAGAATGCACTCATAGAGGCCGTCGAGATGCTTGCGGTCGTCGGGCGACTGGCGCCACTCGGTCTGCGGCTCCGGCGTCACCGTCTTGAGCCATGGCTCGATCGAGCGGTGCTGGGCGTAGAAGCGCGTGAGATCCGGCACCAGGTCCTTCACGACGGGCATGTGCGGCAGCGGGTAGATGCGCACGTCGCCCTTCACCTCCGCGCAGGACTTGAGGCAGGCGAGCGTGTTGGTGCCGTCGATGTTCATCGCGCAGGAGCCGCAGATGCCTTCCCGGCAGGAGCGCCGGAAGGTGAGCGTCGGGTCCTGCTCGTTCTTGATCTTGATGAGCGCGTCCAGCACCATCGGCCCGCACTTGTCCATGTCGACCGTATAGGTATCGATGCGCGGGTTCTGGCCGTCATCCGGATTCCACCGATAGATGCGGAAATCCTTCAGCCGCTTGCCCTGCGGCTTGGGCCAGGTCTTGCCTGGCTGGACCTTGGAGTTTCGGGGAAGTGAGAATTCAGCCATGTTTTTCCAGCTCAGTAAACCCGCGCCTTCGGTTTGATGTAGGCGATGTCATCCGACATCGTGAAGTCATGCACCGGGCGGTAATCCAGACGCACGGACTTCTTCTCATGGTCGGTCCAGGCCAGCGTGTGCTTCATCCAGTTCGCATCATCGCGGTTGGGGAAGTCCTCGCGGGCATGCGCGCCGCGGCTTTCGGTGCGGGCCTCCGCGCTGACCACGGTCGCTGCGGCCTGCAGGATCAGATTCTCGAACTCCAGCGTCTCGATCAGATCGCTGTTCCACACCAGTGAGCGGTCGGAGACGCGGATGTCATCGCTGGCCTGCCATACATCGGACAGGCGTTTTACGCCCTGCGCCAGCGTCTCGCCGGTGCGGAACACGGCCGCATCTTCCTGCATGGTCTTCTGCATGCGCAGCCGCAGGTCGGCGGTGGGCGTGGCGCCGTCAGCAAAGCGGTAGCGGTCCAGCCGCGACACCGGCATTTCAGCGGCATCGGCGGGAAGATCGGCATGCGGCGCATTCGGCTTCACGAGTTCAGCGCAGCGCAGCGCCGCCGCGCGGCCGAAGACCACGAGATCGATGAGCGAATTGGAGCCGAGCCGGTTGGCGCCATGCACCGACACGCAGGCCGCCTCGCCCACGGCCATGAGACCCGGAACCGTCTTCTCGGGATCGGTCGGATCGCCAGCCAGCACTTCACCGTGATAGTTCGTGGGGATGCCGCCCATGTTGTAATGAACCGTCGGCAGGATCGGAATCGGCTCGCGCGTCAGGTCAACGCCCGCGAAGATCCGTGCCGATTCGGAAATGCCCGGCAGCCGCTCATGTAGCACCTTGGGATCGAGGTGCTCGAGATGCAGGTGGATGTGATCCTTGTTCTCGCCCACCCCGCGGCCCTCGCGGATCTCGATGGTCATCGACCGTGACACGACATCGCGCGACGCGAGATCCTTGGCAGACGGCGCATAGCGCTCCATGAAGCGCTCGCCCTCGGAATTGGTCAGATAACCGCCCTCGCCGCGTGCGCCCTCGGTGATGAGGCAGCCCGCGCCATAGATGCCGGTCGGGTGAAACTGCACGAACTCCATGTCCTGGCAGGGAAGCCCGGCGCGCAGCACCATCGCGTTGCCATCGCCCGCGCAGGTATGGGCAGAGGTTGCGGAGAAATAGGCCCGGCCGTATCCGCCGGTGGCAAGGATGGTCTGATGCGCGCGGAAGCGGTGGATCGCGCCATCCTCCATGCACATGGCAACCACGCCGCGGCACACGCCGTTCTCCATGATGAGGTCGAGCGCGAAATACTCGATGAAGAACTCCGCCGCGTGGCGCAGGCTCTGCCCATAAAGCGTATGCAGCATGGCATGTCCGGTGCGGTCGGCGGCGGCACAGGTGCGCTGCACCGGCGGGCCGTCGCCGAAATTCATCATGTGGCCGCCGAAGGGACGCTGATAGATCTTGCCTTCTTCGGTGCGCGAGAAAGGCATGCCGAAATGCTCAAGTTCGTAGACCGCAGTGGGGGCGTGGCGGCAGAGATACTCGATGGCGTCCTGGTCGCCCAGCCAGTCGGCGCCCTTCACCGTGTCATACATGTGCCAGCGCCAGTCATCCGGCCCCATGTTGGCCAGCGAGGCGGCAATGCCGCCCTGGGCCGCGACGGTGTGCGAGCGCGTCGGAAACACCTTGGAGATGCAGGCGGTCCTGAGCCCGGCCTGCGAAGCGCCCAGCGCCGCGCGCAAGCCCGCGCCGCCCGCACCGACCACCACCACATCGTAGCTGTGGTCGGTCACCGGATAGGCGCGGCCGCCGATTGAAAAGCTCTTCGGGGCTTTCTTCCCGCTATCGACAGCAGCCATCAGAGTCCGAAGCTCATCTTGAGAATTGCGTAGAGCGCAGAAATGCCCATCACCGCGGTGAAGGCGATGTTGAGCAGCAGCAGGAGGTGTTTGCGAGCCGGCGTATGCACATAGTCCTCGATCACCACCTGAAGCCCCAGCCGCATGTGCCAGAGCAGGTTGATCAGCGTGAGGGCAAGCAGGATTGCCACCACGGGGTTCTCGAGGCTGGCGACGATCTCGGCGCGGCTGGCGCGGCGATGAACGAGGATGAAGCCGATCAGGAAGACAACAAGCGGGATGCCGGCAATCGCCGTCACGCGCTGAGCAATGAAATGGCCGGTCCCGGCCCGGGCGGACCCGAGGCCCAGAACCTGTCCGAGAGGGGTCTTGTGCAGCATCACATCACTCCATAGGCGATGGCCCAGAGGGCGATGGTCAGGAGGACAGAGGCCGCGAGAGTGACGCGCGCGCTGGTCTCGACGGAGGCGAGATCGAAGCCCCGACCCATGTCCCAGATCAGGTGGCGGATGCCGCCTGCCGTGTGGTGAATGAGCGCCCAGGTGAAGCCGAGCAGCACGAGCTGGCCGATCCAGCTTCCAAAGATGGACTGCACCATCGCGAAATATGAATCCGATATGGCGGCGGCCATC
Source organism: Hyphomicrobiaceae bacterium (assembly GCA_900298995.1). Taxonomy (GTDB): domain Bacteria; phylum Pseudomonadota; class Alphaproteobacteria; order Rhizobiales; family Aestuariivirgaceae; genus Aestuariivirga. The sequence continues at coordinate 7,545 of OMIC01000031.1, forward strand.
AGCCACCACACCAGAAGGAGCGTGCCTGCATAGAGCGCCATGCCAGTGGCACGGTGGACGATGGACATCATCATCGTCAGCGTACGCCGGTAGATTTGCAGGTGCGGAGAGAGAGGGCGCCCCGCCTGTCTGCTGTCTGCCATTTTGCCTTTTCCCTTTTCCCTACCGGCTTCTAGCCTGTGCGCTGCAACATCGCAATCCGGCCGAATGGCGAATCGGGCCATTCCGCTTGAGGCGGCTTGACGCAGATCATTGAAGACGCCGGCCAAAGGGCCGATCTAGGGTGCGAGGAGAGTCTGAACATGCCGGAGATCGTCTGCCCTGCCTGCGCCGCCGTGAACCGGGTGCCGGCAGAGAGGCCCATGGCTGCCGCCCGATGCGGCAAATGCCACGTGCCGCTGTTCACGGGTGAGCCACTGGCGCTGGACGGGGCAGGTTTCGAGCGCCATGTCGCCCGCAACTCGATACCCGTTGTGGTGGATTTTTGGGCAGACTGGTGCGGACCCTGCAAGATGATGGCGCCGGAGTTCCGCAAGGCCGCCCAGGCCCTCGAGCCCGCCGTGCGCTTTGCCAAGCTCGACACGGAGGCGGCGCCCGCCCAGTCGGCAGCGCATGGCATTCGTTCAATTCCGACCATGATCCTGTTCCGGGACGGACGGGAACTGGCCCGCCAGTCCGGCGCCATGCCGGCCGGCCAGATCGTGCAATGGGTGAAGGACGCCAGCCGCGGCGGCTGACGCCCCCGCGCCTCAGCCCTTCTTGTTCTGTCGGTTGGCGATCAGATCATCGACCACGGACGGATCCGCCAGTGTCGACGTGTCGCCCAGCGAGCTGAAATCATCCTCCGCGATCTTGCGCAGGATGCGGCGCATGATCTTGCCCGAGCGCGTCTTTGGCAGGCCGGGCGCGAACTGGATCTTGTCGGGCGTGGCCAGAGGGCCGATTTCCTTGCGGACATGGGCCACGAGGTCCTTGCGCAAGTCATCGCCACCCGTCTCGCCCGCCATCAGCGTCACGTAGCAGTAGATGCCCTGACCCTTGATGTCATGCGGATAGCCGACGACGGCGGCTTCGGACACCTTCGGATGCGAGACCAGTGCCGACTCGACTTCCGCCGTTCCCAGACGGTGGCCGGACACGTTGATCACGTCGTCGACGCGGCCGGTGATCCAGTAGTAGCCATCGGCATCGCGCCGGCAGCCGTCACCCGTGAAATACATGCCCTTGTAGGTCGAGAAATAGGTCTGCACGAAGCGGTCATGGTCGCCATAGACGGTGCGCATCTGACCCGGCCAGGAATCGAGGATCACCAGGTTACCCGCCGTGGCGCCCTCGAGTATCTGACCCTTGTCGTCGACCAGAGCCGGCTTCACGCCGAAGAATGGCCGGGTCGCTGAGCCCGGTTTGAGCTTGGTGGCGCCCGGCAGCGGCGTGATCAGGATGCCGCCGGTTTCGGTCTGCCACCAGGTATCCACGATCGGGCAGCGGTCATCGCCCACCACGCGGTGATACCATTCCCATGCCTCCGGATTGATCGGTTCGCCGACTGAGCCCAGCAGCCTGAGGGACTTGCGCGAGGTTCTGGCCACCGCCGCCTCACCGGCCCCCATCAGCGCGCGGATCGCGGTGGGCGCGGTGTAGAAGATGTTGACCTTGTGCTTGTCGATCACCTCCCAGAAGCGCGAGTTGCTGGGATAATTGGGAACGCCCTCGAACATCAGGGTGGTGGCGCCATTGGCCAGAGGCCCATAGACGATGTAGCTGTGGCCGGTGACCCAGCCCACATCCGCCGTGCACCAGTAGATGTCGCCGTCGTGATAATCGAAGACATACTGGTGGGTCATCGAGGCAAAGACGAGATAGCCGCCGGTGGTGTGGAGAACGCCCTTGGGCTTGCCGGTCGAGCCCGAGGTGTAGAGGATGAACAGCGGGTCCTCCGCCTTCATCTTCTCCGGCTTGCAGTCGGCCGGAACCTTCGCCGCCTCCTCGTGATACCAGACATCGCGATCCGGCGTCATCGCCACCTGGCCGCCGGTGCGGCGCACCACCAGCACTTTCTCGTTGCCCGCGCAGCGCTTCAGCGCCTCGTCGGTGTTGGCCTTGAGGGGAACCTTGCGGCCGCCGCGCAGGCCCTCATCCGCCGTGATGATCAGCTTCGAATTTGCATCATTGATGCGGCTCGCGAGCGAGTCCGGGCTGAAGCCGCCGAACACGATGGAATGAACCGCGCCGATGCGCGTGCAGGCCAGCATGGCATAGGCGGCCTCGGGAATCATGGGGAGGTAGATGGTGACGCAGTCACCCTTCTTGACGCCGTTCTTCTTCAGCACATTGGCGAAGCGGCAGACGTTCTCGTAGAGCTCGTTGTAGGTGATCTTCTTGTCATAGTAGGGATCGTCGCCCTCCCAGATGATCGCCACCTGATTGCCGCGCTTCTTGAGGTGCCGGTCGATGCAATTGTAGGAGACGTTGAGAACGCCGTCCTCGTACCATTTGATCGATACGTCGGGATACTTATAGGTGGTGTTCTTGATCTTGGTGGGCGCCTTGAACCAGTCGATGCGCTTGGCGTGCTTCGCCCAGAACCTGGCGGGGTCCTTGACCGAGTCCGCATACATCTTCCTGTAGGCGGCATCGTCAACATAGGCTTTCTTCTTCCACGCGGTCGGAACCGGATAGACTTTCTCGGACATTGGCGCACCCCTCCCAGAATTGCCGTTTATGTTTATAGTGTGTCTATTGGCGGCAGAGTCTATACCTTGCAATGAGACTCCTGTCTAAGAGCCTGCATGACGTCCGCCCGCCACCTCTTCCTGTTCGTGTCCCTCGGCCTGTTCTGGGGCGTTTCGCCCAGCCTCTACCGGCACTGGGGGGTGCTGGGCATGCCGGTTTCGCATGTCATCGTGCTCACCGGCCTGGGGGTCGGGCTGGTTCTTGGCGTCATTTGCCAGTTTCGGGGCATCGACTGGTGGGGTGGCAGGCGCCTCCAGCTCTTCGGTCTCGGCTGCGCGGTCCTGATGAATGTGCCCTTCGCCATGGGCCTCATCTTTGCCCAGCATGTGCCACCCACCGAACTGGCCCTGGTGATCTCGACCGCGCCCATCGTCAACTATCTGGTGGCGCTGGCCACCCGCCGGGAGAATGCCGCGCCGCGGCGGCTGCTGGCCATCCTGCTCGGCTTCCTGTCGACCGCCATCCTGGTCATCACCCGCGAAGGCGTGCTGTCCGGCACGGTCTCGTGGTGGCTGGTGGCCTCCTTCCTGCTCCCGATCTTTTATTCGGCCTATAACTGGTTCGCCGCGAGCTGGTGGCCGCCCAGGGTGCACCCCATGGCGGCGGGGGTGGCGGAGTCGATGTGGTCCGGCCTCACGGCGCTGCCCGTCCTGCTGATCCTCGCGCCGCCCTGGTCGCCGACACAGCTTCCGGCCGCCGCCTATTGGACCGTGATCTTCGCCACCGCCATGTGGACGCTGGAGCGCATCGCCTTCTTCACGCTGATCCAGGAAAAGGGCGCGGTGTTCACCGTACAGGCGGTCTATCTCTCGACACCGGCGGCGGTGGTGATCGCGCTCGCCTTCTACGGCGGCGCCGATTCATGGCTCTTCATTGCGCTCGCCATCCTCATGGCCGCGCTCTACTTCAACAATACCGGCTCAGCCGCCAGACCGACGTCAGCTTGATCTCGGCGTCCTCGAGGTCGCGCGTCACCGCCACGCGGTATTCGCCAAGCTTCGTCAGCCGCTCGCGCGGCAGATAGCTGCGGCCGGGATCGCCGATCAGCGCCGGGATGCCCCGGTCTTCCGCTGCCGCGAGCCAGGTGAAGAGCCGCTCCGCCAGATCCCGCTCATAGGCGAAGTCGCCCACCAGGATCACCTCGCAGGACGGAACGGGCGCGACCAGGAGATCTTCCGCCGTAACCGCGAGCGCCACGTCGTTCAGCACTGCATTGAGGCCGATTGCCGTCACCGAAAACCCGTCAATGTCGGATGCCAGCGCCGAGGCGGCGCCCGCCTTCATCGCCGCGATGCCGACGAGCCCGGAGCCTGCCGCAAGGTCGATCACACGCTTGCCCCGGACCAGTGCGGGATTGTCCAGCACGTGGCGCGCGAGCGCCTGCCCGCCCGCCCAGGCAAAGGCCCAGAAGGGCGGCGGCAGTCCCAGCCCGCCCAGCTCCTCCTCGGTCTTCTGCCACAGCGGCACGGCCTCATGCGCAAGATGCAGACGGACCTCGGGCACCAGCGGCGGCGTCATCACGGAGGTGTTGGCGCGAATGAAATCCGCCCGGTCCGCGATGGTCAAAGCTTCAAGCCACCCAGCTTGCAGATGTGCCGGAATTCCGTCTCGCTCACGGGCTGCACCGAGAGGCGTGAGTTGGTGACCAGCACCATGTCCTTGAGCTTTGCGTCGAGCTTGATCTCGTCGAGCGTCACCGGGCGCGGCATGTCGGCCACGGCACGGATGTCGACGCACTCCCAGGTGTCGACATCGGCGGTGGGGTCGCGGTGCGCGAGCTTGCAGACCTCGACGACGCCCACCACTTCGCGGCCCTCGTTGGAGTGATAGAAGAAGCCCCTGTCGCCCAGCTTCATGGCGCGCATGTTGTTGCGCGCCTGATAGTTTCTCACCCCGGTCCAGGCCTCGCCAGAAGCCCCCCTGGCCTTCTGCTGCGTCCACGACCAGACGTCGGGCTCCGACTTGAACAGCCAGTGGTTCGCCATCACGCCGTCTCCGGGTTCTTGATCAGCCATTTCCACGGGCGGATCTCGACGGCGGCGAACAGGTCCGCTTTGGCATAGGGATCGGCCTCGGCCATGGCCCTGGCCGCAGCGCGATCGGCCGCCTCGATGATGACCAGGCTGCCAGTCGGCTTGCCGCCGTCATCGGTGAAGGGTCCTGCCGCCTTGAGCGCGGTACCGAGGCTTTCAAGATGCTTCAGGTGGTCGGGCCGCACAGACAGGCGAAGGTCGAGGCTGTCGGGCTTGTCGGTGCAGATCAGTGCGAAGAGCATGGTGTCCGTCCTTGCTGTGGAAAAAATCTGTGGTCACGCCTTGGCGCCGAGTTTGCCCGCGCCATAGACCGGAGCCTGGGTCTGGTCGAGCGGCCAACGGGCGCGGGCGGCGGCGCCGAGATCATCCGTCAGGCCGAGATGGAGCCGCTCCGCGCCAGCCCAGGCGATCATGGCGGCATTGTCGGTGCACAGCCGCGGCGGCGGCACGATGAGCGTGAAGCCATGGGTTGCCGCCACATCCGCGACCACCGCCTTGAGCCGCTGATTGGCGGCGACCCCGCCGGCCACGATCAGCGCCGGAGAGGCGGTTCCCGGATGGGCCGCCCGGAACAGCTGCACGGCCCTCGCAAGACGATCGGCCAGGGTTTCGGCGACGGCGGCCTCGAAGGAGGCGCAGACATCGGCGATGTCCTGATCGCTGGGTTCGCCGAGGCTCATCACCGCCTCGCGCACCGCCGTCTTGAGTCCGGAGAAGGAGAAGTTGCAGTCCTTGCGGCCCTTGAGCGGGCGCGGAAAGGCGAAGCGCTGCGGGTTGCCGGCGCGGGCCCGGGCCTCGACCTGCGGACCGCCGGGATAACCAAGCCCCAGGAGCTTGGCCACCTTGTCGAAGGCTTCGCCCAGCGCATCGTCGATGGTGCTGCCGAGCCGGTGGTAGCGGCCCACGCCCTCGACAATCTGGAACTGGGTGTGCCCGCCCGACACGAGCAGCAGGAGATAGGGAAACGCGACCGGCTGAAGCAGGCGCGCGGTCAGCGCATGGCCTTCGAGATGGTTGATCGCGAGCAGCGGCTTCCCCTGCGCCAGGGCGATGGCCTTGGCCATGGTGAGGCCCACCAGCAGTCCGCCGAGGAGGCCCGGGCCGGCGGTTGCCGCCACCCCGTCGAGTTCGCGGAACCCGAGCCCCGACTCGGCCATGGCCTCGGCCACCAGTCGGTCGAGATGGGCGATATGGGCCCGCGCGGCGATTTCCGGCACCACGCCGCCATAGGGCGCATGCTCGCGGGTCTGGGACAACACCCGGTTGGACAGGATCTCGCCCCGCCCTGCGGAGTCGCGCCGGACCACGGCGGCGGCGGTCTCGTCGCAGGAGGTTTCGATGCCGAGAATGTGCAGGACGGCCTGATCCATCGGACGGGTGACGCCACCGGGGTTTGCAGCTAAGAAGTGAGTTTGCTCTAGCACTCGCCGGAACGGACTTGCAAATGCCGAAGCTGAAGATTGGAACCCGCGGCTCGCCGCTCGCCCTCTACCAGGCCAACGAAACCCGGGAGCGGCTGATGGCCGCGCACGGGCTCTCGGAGGCCGACATCGAGATCGTGGTGATCACCACCACTGGCGACCGGGTGCGCGACCGTCCCCTCTCCGAGATCGGCGGCAAGGGGCTCTTCACCAAGGAGATCGAGGAGGCGCTGTTCGCGCGCGACATCCATCTCGCCGTCCACTCGATGAAGGACATGCCGGCCCGCCTGCCCGACGGCCTCACCATCGCGGCGCTGCTGCCGCGCGAGGATGTGCGCGATGCCTTCCTGAGCCCCGTGGCGGGTTCGATCCAGGCGCTCGCTCAGGCGGCGACCGTCGGCTCCTCCTCGGTGCGCCGCGCCGCGCAGCTGAAGCGGCTGCGGCCGGACCTCAACGTCATCCAGTTCCGCGGCAATGTGGAAACGCGGCTGCGCAAGCTCGAGGAGGGCGTGGCCCAGGCCACCTTCCTGGCCGCGGCAGGCCTCAAGCGGCTGGGTCTCGCCGGCAAGATCACCTCGCTGGTGCCCACCGATGTCATGCTGCCCGCCGTGGCGCAGGGCTGCATCGGCATCGAGACGCGCGAGGACGACAGCGCCACGCGCGCGCTGCTGGCCCCGCTCAATCACGCCGCCTCGGCGGTGGCGGTGACCTGCGAGAGGGCCTTTCTCGCAGCCCTCGACGGCTCGTGCCGCACGCCGCTCGCGGGCCATGCCACGGTGACGGCCGGACAGATTTCCTTCCGCGGCCACGCCCTCACCCATGACGGCGTGCACTGTTTCGAGACGACGCGCACGGGCGCGGCCGCTGACGCCGAACGCCTCGGCCGCGAGGCGGGCGAACAGGTGAAGGCCGAAGGCGGAAGCCTCATCGCCTTCTGATGCGCATTGCCGTCACCAGGCCCGAGGAAGATGCGGGTCCGCTGAAAGAGAAGCTCGAGGCGCTGGGCCATGAGGCGGTGATCGTGCCGCTGCTGGACATCCGCCCGCGCACCGGCGCCGCCATTCCCGCGAGGCCCTGGCAGGCGATCGCTGTGACGAGCGCCAACGGCATCCGGTCGCTTCCCGAAGGCCACGGCCTGTCATCCATCCGTACACTGACGGTCGGCCCGCAGTCCCTGAAGGCAGCGCGCGCGGCAGGCTTTGCAGCCGAGGCGCATGGCGGCGACGTGAACGGGCTCGCAGCCCATATCCGCGCCACGCTGGACCCCGGGGCGGGTCCGATCCTCTATCTCTCGGGTGCCGAGACGGCGGGCGATCTCGAGGGGCAGATGCAGGCAGCGGGCTTCGCATGCCATCGCGCGGTGCTCTATGACGCGGTGCCCGCCCGGGATCTGGGCGCAGCGGGCGATGCCCTGCGCCGGGGCGAAATCGATGCCGTGCTGCTCTACTCGCCACGCAGCGCGAAGATCTGGCGCGCCCTGGTTGAATCGGCCGGACTTTCGCGCCAGGCGGGTACGGTTAGGAATTTTTGTCTTTCCCGCAATGTCGCCTCAGTTCTGCCAGAGGACTGGGATAAGAGGGTCGCCGGAACGCCCGACGAGCAGGCCATGCTGGCCCTGCTTGCGCAGCAAGGGAGAAGCCTTTAGGCGCTGACACATGACCACCGAAACGCCAGACGACAGACCGCCGACTGACCCCCGGGTGATCGACCTCGAAGCCGAGGAAATCCGCACGGCGGCCGATCCGGAGCCTGCGGGACAGGCGCCGCAGGCCCCGTCGCCGCCACGCAAGCGCCGGTGGCCCGCCGGTGTGAGCGTTGCGCTGCTTCTCGGCCTGCTGGCCGGCGGCTGGCTCTACCGTGACGTGCTCTCGTCCTATCTGCCGAGCGACGAGATGACGGCGTTGCGCAACCAGGTCGAGGCGCTGGAAACCAACAATGCCGCGCTGGTCGGCCAGATCGCCGCCGTGAAGGACAAGGCCGAGGCCGCGCAGGCGGCGGCCGCAGCGGCAGGTGCGGCTGCGGAGACGTCGGCATCGGCGGATGCCGGTCTGACGCGCCGGCTGGACGAGACCGGCAAGCGCCTGGCCGACGCCGGGTCGCAGCTTGCAGCACTGCAGGCGAGCCTCGAGTCGCTGCGCAAGTCGATCGCCACGGCGGCGCCCGAGGGCGGCGGCGGCGTCGATGGCACCGCTCTGGCCGCGCTCGGCGAGCGCATCACGGCACTCGAGACGGAGGTGGCGGGGCTCAAATCCGCAGCAGGTGCGGGCGGTCAGGCCGCGCAGTCGGCGGCGCTGTCGCAGGCGCTCTCCGATCTCAAGGCCAAGATCGCCGCCGGCACACCCTATCAGGCCGAGTATGACCGCATTGCGCGCATGCTGCCCGCCGCCGCCGGGCTCGATGTGCTGGCCGCCCATGCCGCCGAAGGCTTGCCCGATGCGGCTGGCCTCGCGGGGGAGTTGCGCGGCCTCATTGCCTCGCTTCCGCAGCCCGCGAAGCCGGCGGCGGAGGATGACAGCTATTTCGGCACGCTGATGAAGTCGCTGTCGGGCTTCATCACCATCCGCCCCATCGGCGAAACCGACTGGCCCCGTCTTGCCGAAAAGGCGGTTGCCTTCGCCGAGGCGGGCGACCTCACGCAGGCGATCGCGGTGCTGGAAGGGGGCGAGGGCGAGCGGCCGCCGTCACTGCGCCAGTGGCAGGAGCGCGCCGCCGCGCGGCTGCAGCTCGAAGTGGCCACCGCCCAGGTCGCGGAAGCGGTTCTGAGGCAACTGACCGCCATGGGGGGTTCCGGACAATGATCCGGCTGCTGTGGCGCTTCCTGCTGCTCGTGCTGCTGGCCGCGGGCTTTGCCTGGCTGGCCGACCGGCCGGGAACGCTCACCATACGCTGGCTCGGACGCGAGATCGAGATGAGCGTCATCGCCGGGCTTGCAGCCGCCGTCCTGGCGGTGGTCGCGGTCTGGTTCCTGTGGAGCCTGTTGCGGCGGCTGTGGGCCAGCCCGGGATCGGTGCAGCGCTATCTCGCCGGACGCAGGAGCAGCAAGGGCCGCGAGGCATTGTCGCGCGGCATCATTGCCGCCGGTGCGGGCGATGCCGCAGCGGCGGCGCGCTTTGCAGCCCAGGCCGGCAATGCCCTGCCCGACGAGCCGCTGGTCAATGTGCTGGCCGCGCAGGCCGCGCAGCTGAAGGGCGACCGCGCCGCCGTGAAACGCATCTTCGAGGCCATGACAAAATCGCCCGACACCGAGGCGCTGGGCCTGCGCGGACTGTTCGCCGAAGCGCGCCAGGCGGGCGACGTGGGCGCTGCGCGCCGCCATGCCGAGCGCGCGCTGGCGCTCAACCCGCGCCTCGCCTGGGCCTCGAGCGCCGTGCTGCAGCTGCAATCGGCCGCGAAGGACTGGTCGGCAGCGTCGGCGACACTCGCCCGTCAGATCAAGTCCGGCGTGGTGCCGGTGGCGGAAGCCAACCGCAAGCTGGCGGCCCTGACCGCCGCCGAGGCCCTGTCCTTCGAGGACGGCGACCGGCAGTCGGCGCTGGAGCTTGCGCTCAAGGCGCACAAGCTCGACCCGGCGCTCGTTCCTGCCGCAGCGCTGGCCGCGCGGCTGCTGAGCGCCCAGGCATCCGGCCGCAAGGCGGCAAAGATCATCCGCGAGACCTGGCGGCTGTCGCCGCATCCCGATCTCGCCGAGGCGCAGGCGGATCTGTTTCCGGGCGACGGGCCCGAGACGCGCTATGAGCGCGTGCAGGATCTCGTGAAGGACGAGGCAGGCGGCCTCGAAGGCGCGGTGGCCCTGGCGCGCGCGGCGGCCAGGGCACGGCGCTGGGCCGCCGCCAGGGCCGCGCTCCAGCCCCATCTGGAGGGTCGGCCACAGGCCCGCATCTGCGCACTGATGGCCGATATCGAGGAGGCGGACGGCGACAAGGGCCGGGCGCGCGAATGGCTGGCGCGGGCCCTCACCGCGCCGCGCGATCCCATCTGGGTGTCGGATGGCGTGGCCAGCCCGCGCTGGACGCCCGTGTCGCCCGTCTCGGGCGAGATCGTGCCCTGCGAATGGAAGGCGCCCTTCGAGATGCCCGAGATGCTGGAGCCGGACATCCCGGCCCCGCAGGCGCCCGCAGCCGAACTTCCCCGGCCCGAGCCCGCAAGCCCGCCGCCACCCGAGGCGATGATGCCGCAGCGCCCGCCCGACGACCCCGGCCAGCCGGAGGATTTCGACCAGCCGCCGCGCAGTGCCGGACCGCGCTGAACGGTTGCGGTGCGGGCGGAAATCGCCTATACGCCGCAGCGCCGGTGGCAAGCCGCTTTAGCTCAGTCGGTAGAGCACATCATTCGTAATGATGGGGTCGCGTGTTCGAGTCACGCAAGCGGCACCAGGTTTTCACGACGTCAGATGGTTTCCGGGGCCGGGCGGTCGGGGCATCGCGACGGCCGACGTTCTATTGACGCTAAATTGCAATTGCTTTTTATACCGTCAATTTGGTCATCCCACGGAACCGACATGACGGTGTTGTTCCGATTGGTGTTGTTCACCCTGGCATTGCTGTCAGTTGCCTCATCGACCCGGGCCGACAGCGCGAACCAGACAACAGCCGCAACGCCACAGATCGTCGAGATCGGCATCTGTCCGGTCTCAATCTACGACCTCAACATCGGCGAGAACACCTAGCGTCTCGATTTCTATCTGTGGATGAAGTGGAAAGGGGATATCGACCCGACAAAGACCATGGAGTTCACGGATCTTGTCGATGAACGGCTTTCGCTCAAGGAAAAGATACCGATCAATCCCCAGACCCTTCCTGATGGCACCAACTACCGCTTCTACAGAATCGAAGGGCGTTTCGTCGATGCCTTCGACTTTTCCATGTACCCATTCGACCGTCATGAATCGCTGATCCGCATCGAGGACTCCGCCCACATGGCTGACCAGCTCCAGTACCGGATAGACGGAAAAGACATCCGCCTCGACACGGCTCTCAAATACGTGGGATGGAACATCATCGGCTTCGATGCGACGGTGGCCGCCGATCATTATGAAACGGAATTCGGCTTGAACGGTTAACCGACCGCGTATTCCTCTGCCGCTTTCAACATCCGGTTCGAACGCCCCATCAGCCTGTTCTATCTCAAGCTTCTTGCGCCGCTGCTGATCGTGTTCCTGGCGGCGCTCGCTGCATCGGCGCTCGTCACCACCGTATTCCTGCAACTCGCCTATCTGAATACCCTGCCAGACATCGGCTACCTCGTGCTGATGGACAAGATATATCTCGTTACCTATTTCTGCATTCTGTTCACCCTCGTCAGGGTGGCGCTCGTCTTCGTCAGGACCCGTCTGGCAACCGAAACATCGGTTGCGCAGCATCATCGGGCCGACAAGAAGGTGGCACTCGCCCTGCTCACGCTGTTCGTCGCCATCAGTGTGTCGCTGGCCTTGTACGCCCAGTATTACAACTGAGCCCGGGCGCCACCGCCTGCACCGGGCGATCCTCGCGCAGGCCGCCCTGTCCGGCCCGGCGGCCATCGGCGACGGCACGTGCCCAACCAAACATTGCTTATACAAATCATGCGGCTTGATTTCATCAGGGCGTTGTGATGACTATCCTGTGGTTTCGCGGAAAATTGATGATGGGGATCAGATAAATGAAAACCTTGTTTTGCGCCCTTGCCCTCGGCGCGCTCGCGCTGTCGGCAGCGCCGGCTTTCGCCGATTGCAGCGGGAGCCAGGTCAAGAAGGTCAGAAACACGCTGTCGACCCATGGCTACACGGTCATCGATGTCGATTGCCGCGACGATGACGACGACGGCCCGGCCTATGAGGTCGACACCGTCAAGGACGGCCGAAAATATGAGCTCTGGCTCAACGAGAACATGAAGATCATAGCGACCCACAATTGGTGGGATTGACGGTCACGCCCCGAGGCCGGGGCGTCAACCGGCGATGAGACGCGGGTACATCCCGGCATCACCCGGATGAACCCTCTCTTGATCTGACCTCACACACGAACGGGACGCAGACATCCACATGACGACGCCTGCAACGACTTCGCGCGCTTCCGGGCATCGCAACATGCTGGCAGGGGCCGTCGGCAACGCCATCGAATTCTACGACTTCATGATCTATGCCTATCTGGCGCCTTTCTTTGCCGTCCAGTTCTTCCCCTCCTATGATCCGGTGACGGGCCTGATCGCCACCTATGGCGGATTCGCTGCGGGCATGCTGATGCGCCCGATCGGCGGCATGCTGATCGGAACCATCGGCGACAGGATCGGCCGGGCGCTCGCACTTCAGCTCACGGTGCTGCTGATCTCGGTTCCGACCTTCCTCATCGGGCTGCTGCCGGGTTACGAGATCATCGGCATCTGGGCGCCGCTTCTCCTGATCCTGATGCGCATGGTTCAGGGCCTGTCGCTCGGCGGTGAATACTCCGCCTCCGTTGTCTTCCTGGTGGAACGGTCGCCGCCCCGGCAACGCGGATTTTCGGGCAGCTTCAGCCCGCTGGGCGCCGTTCTCGGCTTCTTCCTGGGGGCTTCGGTCGTCTTTGCCTGCGTCTCGGCGGTCAGTCCGGTTGCAATGTATGAGTGGGGCTGGCGGATACCCTTCATCGCCAGCGCGGTGCTGACGCTGGTGGGTTTCTATGTCCGCAAGGGCATTGCCCCGGACGAGTCGCGCGCTGCGGCGGAACTGCCCGCCTCGCCCGTCATGGAAGCGCTCACGCAACACTGGCGGGAAATGCTCGCCATGGGGCTCGCCAACACGGTCAGCGGTGTCATGGCCTTCGTCGGCCTGATGTATGTCGTGACCTGGACCGTCAGCGAGGCGGGCGTTCCCCATGCGCTGGCCCTCATCGTCAATCTCGCAAGCCTGCTGCTGTGCGGCGTCTTCGTGCTGATCGCCGGCAAGCTCTCGGACCGCATCGGATGGCGGCAGACCGTCATGATTGGAGCGTCGATTGCGCTCGTCGGAGCCTGGCCCGCCTTCATGCTGCTGAAAACCGGCAGCCTGCCGCTGATGCTGGCCGGCGCGGCGATCATCGCGCTCGCGCACGGCATGTTCACCGGTCCCTTTTGCGCCTGCATGGCCGGCCTCGTGACGCGGCGGCTGCGCGTGACGGTCATCGCATTCGGCTACAGCATGTCGATGGGCATCTTCGGGGGACTCTCCCCCATGGTGACGGAGTATCTGGTCGGCCGGCTCGGGTTCAGCATGGCGCCTGCCCTGCTGATTTCGGCAGCCGCGCTCGTGTCCCTGCTGACACTGCTCTTCCACCCCCTCTGGAGAGGCAGTTCCAACCGGCTTCCCGAGGACTGACGCGGGAGCGCGGTCAAGCCCGCGCCCGACAGGGCGACATCTGCCATGGCCTGCCCTTGCGCGGGCGGGCCGCCCGGTCCTATCATGAACGGTCTGCACCAAGAGGACGCCGCGCATGAACGTCATACCCCGCCATGTCTGCGACCTGGGCCGCTTCGACGCCGATCCGGCCAAGTCCTACACAATCCCCGCCAATTACTACACCGATCCGGCCATCTACGCGCGAGAGACGCAGGCGATCTTCTTCAAGGCGTGGAACTATGCCGCGCATGTGAGCCAGCTCGTCGCGGCGGGCGACTATGTCACCGTCAGGATCGCCGATCAGAACATCGTGGTGCTGCGCGGCCAGGACGGCGTGCTGCGCGCCTTCTACAATGTCTGCTCGCACCGCGCCCATGAATTGCTGCAGGGCTGCGGCCACACCGGCATCATCACCTGCCCCTATCATGCCTGGACCTACCACACCGACGGCCGCCTGCGCTCCGCCGTGGGCCAGAAGCGCGTCGAGGGTTTCGCGGCGGAGGAATTCGCGCTGAAGCAGGTTCGCCTCGAGGAATATGCCGGCTTCGTGTTCGTCAATCTCGATACCGATGCGGCGCCGCTCCATACCCAGGCCGGCAACCTTGCCGACGACATCAAGGGCTATTGCCCGGATGTGCCGGCGCTGAAATTCGCCCACCGCCTGACCTATGAGATCAAGGCCAACTGGAAGAACGTCGTCGACAACTTCCTCGAATGCTACCACTGCTCGGTCGCGCATCCGGCGTTCGTCGATCTCGTCGACATCAAGAACTACAGGACCAAGACCCACGGCCTCTATTCAAGCCATATCTCGCCACCCGGACGGGCCGACAACACCGCCTATCATATCCCCGAGGGGCCGGCGTCCAATTTCGCCGCCTGGTGGCTGTGGCCCAATGTGACGTTCAACGTCTTTCCGGGACCCGCGAACATCACCGTGCTGCACATCCAGCCCACCGGACCCGAGACCACACTGGAGCACTTCGACTTCTTTTTCGTCGACAGCACGCCATCCGAGGCCGAGCGCCAGGCGATCGACTATGTCGACAAGGTGCTGCAGCCGGAGGACATCGGTCTGGTTGAAAGCGTGCAGCGCGGCCTCCACTCGCACGGCTACACGCAGGGCCGGTTGATGGTCGACAAGGACCTCAGCCACAATTCCGAGCACGGACTTCATCATTTCCACGCGCTGGTGTTGAAGAGCCTCGGCGACTTCTGACAGTCCGGGGCCATTCCGCGCCTGCAAACGCGGTGCAAACCAGTCACAGCAATCGGCCCGGCGCAGCATGGGCGCAAGTCCATGGCGCGTGGCACTGCCGGACATCATCCCGCCATCCGCCAGTCCTGAACGGCGCCAGCAAC
>OMIC01000032.1 GCA_900298995.1 Hyphomicrobiaceae bacterium
GCGACAACATCTCGTTCGACGTCGAGCTGATCACGCCGATCGCCATGGAGGAGAAGCTGCGCTTCGCCATCCGTGAGGGCGGCCGTACCGTCGGCGCCGGCGTCGTCGCCAAGATCACGGACTGACACTTACAGCGGGGCTGCGGGTTCCCTATCTAAGGTAGCCGCAGCTCCTACAGGGGTATAGCTCAGTTGGTAGAGCGGCGGTCTCCAAAACCGCAGGTCGTGGGTTCGAGCCCTACTGCCCCTGCCAGAAATTAGGAAAGACAAGTGGCCAAGACCAATCCGTTCGAATTCATCCAGCAGGTCCGCGACGAGGCTTCCAAGGTGACTTGGCCCAGTCGACGCGAGACCATGATATCGACGGTGATGGTTTTCATCATGGTGGCTGTTGCCTCCGTCTTCTTCCTGGCGGTCGACGCGGTTCTTCACCGCGGGGTGCAGTGGGTTCTTGGTATCGCGGGTTAACGAGGCGGGCGGAACAATTCATATGGCAAAGCGGTGGTACATCGTCCACGCCTACTCGAATTTCGAGAAAAAAGTGGCAGAGTCGATCAAGGAGCAGGCGGCTCAGAAGGGTCTCGCTGACTTGTTCGAGCAGGTTCTGGTGCCCACCGAGGAAGTGGTCGAGATCCGTCGGGGTCGCAAGATCAAGAGCGAGCGGCGGTTTTTTCCTGGCTACGTTCTCGTCAAGATGGAACTGACGGATCAGGCGTTTCATCTTATCAAGAACACACCCAAGGTTACGGGCTTCCTTGGTTCGGACTCGAAGCCGATACCGATTTCGGATGCCGAGGCGTCTCGTATTCTGAACCAGGTGGCCGAGGGCGTGGAAAGGCCCAAGTCCACAATCACATTTGAAGTCGGTGAACAGGTGCGTGTCGCCGACGGTCCTTTTGCCTCTTTCTCCGGTCAGGTGGAGGAGGTCGACGAAGAGCGGTCACGGCTCAAGGTTGCCGTGTCTATTTTCGGCAGGCCGACGCCTGTCGAGCTTGAATACGGACAGGTCGAAAAACTCCGTTGAGGAGTGGTTCGCTCTGACGACCCGGTGGGAGGTTCCTCAGGAACCGGACCACTAACCTCAATCAGCCGGTTCGCCGGCGAGGGAAATGTAAGATGGCAAAGAAAGTTGTTGGCTACGTAAAGCTGCAAGTACCGGCTGGTCAGGCAAACCCATCGCCGCCGATCGGCCCCGCTCTCGGTCAGCGCGGTTTGAATATCATGGAATTCTGCAAGGCGTTCAACGCCGCGACGCAGAAGATGGAACCCGGCTCGCCGGTTCCGGTGGTGATCACCGCCTACCAAGACAAATCGTTCACCTTCGAGATGAAGTCGCCGCCGGCGTCTTACTTCCTGAAGAAGATCGCCGGCCTCAAGTCCGGTTCCAAGGAGCCCGGCAAGGGCGCCTTTGTCGGTAAGGTCACGATGGCCCAGTGCCGTGAAATTGCCGAGCAGAAGCTCAAGGGTATGAACGCACGCGATGTCGATGCTGCTGCCCGTGAAATTGCAGGATCCGCCCGTTCCATGGGCATTCAGGTTGTGGACTAAGACAATGACCAAGCTTCCAAAGCGTACTGCCAAGAACCGTGATGGTATTGATCGCCAGAAATTCTACGGTCTTGAAGAGGCCGTGAAACTCGTGAAGGCGCGAGCCAATGCCAAGTTCAACGAGACGATCGAAATCGCTATGAATCTCGGCGTTGACCCGCGTCACTCTGATCAGATGGTGCGTGGCGTAGTAAATCTCCCCAATGGCACCGGTCGTAACCTACGCGTTGGTGTCTTTGCAAAAGGTCCGAAGGCTGAAGAAGCGAAGAAGGCGGGTGCCGATGTCGTGGGTGCCGAAGATCTCTTCGAGATCGTCAACAAGGGGCAAATCGATTTCGACCGTTGCATCGCTACGCCCGACATGATGGGCCTCGTCGGTCGACTTGGTAAGGTTCTGGGTCCGCGCGGCATGATGCCCAACCCCAAGGTGGGTACGGTGACCATGGATGTTGCCGGAGCCGTCAAGGCTGCTAAGGGTGGCGCTGTCGAGTTTCGAGTTGAAAAGGCAGGCATCATTCAGGCGGGGGTCGGCAAGGCGTCATTCAGCGACGATCAACTGAACCAGAATATCCGTGCTTTTGTTGATGCCGTCGTCAAGGCAAAGCCCTCGGCGGCAAAGGGGACCTACGTCAAGAAATTGTCCATTTCGTCGTCCATGGGCCCCGGTCTCAAGCTTGACCTTGCTTCCATCACCGGAGGCGCGGCCTGAGTTGTTAGAGTTTCTCCTCTGATTTTCCTCGGAAAAACAGAGGGGTAACCAAGGCTCTTCGAGCCTTGGATTACCTGTCCGAGATTGCAGGCGCGGGGCGAAGGTTCCGCTTAAACCACCAGCCTGCATGAGATGGGTGTCAAAACGGAATGAGAGCTCCACCATGGGCTCTTCGTCGGTTGGGACCTCACGACCCGTTGGCCGGGTGACTGGCTTCCGGGGGACAGGCACGAAGCGCCGCTCAGCGTGCGCCCGCTGCCAGGTGCGGTTGGTGTTTTGAGCGGTTGGTCCAACGGCGGACGGGGTGAAAATCCTGCCGCCATAAAGGAGAGAGCAAGTGGAAAGAGCTGAAAAGAAAGAGCTCGTCGCAACGCTCAACCAGGTGTTCAAGACCACCGGGGTGATTGTTGTGGCCCACAACAAGGGTCTCACCGTGAATCAGGTCAATGACCTGCGCGCGCGGATGGCCCAGGCGGGGGCGACCGTGAAGGTCGCCAAGAACCGTCTCGCCAAGCTCGCTCTTGATGGCACTGATGCATCCGGGATCAAGGACCTTTTCCAGGGTCCGACAATGGTGGCCTACGCCGCCGACCCGGTCGCGGCGCCCAAGGTCGCTTCGGAATTCGCCAAATCCAACGAGAAGTTCGTTGTACTTGGCGGAGCCCTCGGCAAGACCGTCATGGACGCCAAGGCTGTCAAGGCACTCGCCGAACTGCCCTCGCTCGATCAGTTGAGGGGCAAGCTCATAGGCCTGATACAGGCGCCGGCTACGAAGATTGCCGGTGTTCTTCAGGCTCCGGGTGGACAGTTGGCGCGTGTCGTGAACGCCTATGCCACCAAGAACCAGGCTGCTGGCTAAGACGGCCTGCATCGTTACCAAGACAACAACCGACTGAAAGAAAGATACTCACATGGCTGATCTCAGCAAGCTCGTCGAAGACCTCTCGAGCCTCACGGTTCTCGAGGCCGCTGAACTTTCCAAGATGCTCGAGGAGAAGTGGGGCGTTTCTGCCGCCGCTCCGGTGGCTGTTGCCGCCGTTGCCGGTGGTGGCGGTGCTGCCGCTTCTCCGGCCGAGGAAAAGACCGAGTTCACCGTTGTTCTGGCCGCTTCCGGCGACAAGAAGATCGAGGTGATCAAGGAAGTCCGCGCCATCACGGGCCTTGGCCTCAAGGAAGCCAAGGACCTCGTCGAGGGTGCTCCCAAGACCGTCAAGGAAGGTGTCGCCAAGGCCGACGCCGAAGGCATGAAGAAGAAGCTCGAGGCGGTTGGCGCCAAGGTCGAGCTGAAGTAACGCGTTATCCGCCGGCGTCGGGTCTCACTTGGCGCCGGCGGCACATTCTCGCGCCGTCCGCGACGGCTTGCCGGACCCGTTCCTTTCGAGGGAAGGGATCCGGCAAGCTGTCGAATTCGCTTGTTTCAGAACTGTTAAGGGAAGCCAATGGCCGAAACACAGTCCGCCGCTAGCCGCAAACGTCTCCGCAAGTTCTTCGGCAAGAAGATCGAAGTCGCCGAAATGCCGAACCTTATCGAGGTTCAGCGCGAGAGCTACGATCAGTTCCTTCAGATGGTCGAGCCAAAAGGCGGGCGCGCCAATGAGGGTCTTCAGGCGGTGTTCAAGTCGGTGTTTCCGATCACGGACTTCTCCGGTCAGGCCATGCTTGAGTTCGTGCGTTACGAATTCGAGCAGCCGAAGTTTGATGTCGATGAATGCCAGCAGCGCGGCATGACATTTGCTGCACCTCTCAAGGTGACGCTGCGCCTGATCGTGTTCGAGATTGATCCGGACACGCAGGCCAAGTCCGTCAAGGACATCAAGGAGCAGGATGTCTACATGGGCGACATGCCGCTCATGACCTCAAACGGCACCTTCGTTGTCAACGGGACCGAACGCGTGATCGTTTCACAGATGCACCGCTCTCCGGGCGTGTTCTTCGATCACGACAAGGGCAAGACGCATTCCTCAGGCAAGCTTTTGTTTGCTGCTCGTATCATACCTTATCGCGGTTCGTGGCTCGACTTCGAGTTCGACGCCAAAGACATCATCTATGCGCGCATCGACCGCCGCCGAAAGCTCCCGATCACGACGTTGCTCTATGCACTCGGGCTGAATTCTGAAGAGATCCTGCATACCTTTTATAAGACCGTCACCTACAAACACACCAAGAACGGGTGGAAGACCCCGTTCGATGCGCAGCGCTACAAGGGCATCAAGCCGGCTGTTGATCTAATCGATGCCAAGACCGGCCAGGTTGTCGTCGAAGCCGGAAAGAAGATCACGCCGCGCCTCGCAAGAAAGATAGCCGAGGACGGTGTTAAGGACCTTCTGGTCCGCGATGAGGATCTCCATGGCCTTTTCCTGGCCGATGAACTCGTGAATGAAAAGACGGGCGAGATCTTTGCCGAGGCAGGCGACGAAATCGGGGAAAAGAATCTTGCCGCGCTCAAGGATGCCGGTTTCAATGAGCTTCGTGTCCTCGACGTCGACCACATCAATACTGGACCTTACATCCGAAACACGATGAAGGCCGACAAGGTCGAGAGCTATGAGCAGGCGCTCGTGGAAATCTACCGTGTCATGCGGCCGGGTGAGCCGCCAACCCGGGAGACAGCTGAGGCTCTGTTCAATGGGCTGTTCTTTGATCAGGAGCGCTACGATCTTTCAGCCGTCGGCCGGGTGAAGATGAATATGCGTCTTGACCTTGACGTTCCGGACACGATCCGGGTTCTGCGCAAGGACGACATCATCTGCGTGATCAAGACGCTTCATGAACTGCGTGACGGCAAGGGAGAGGTCGACGACATCGACCATCTCGGCAACCGTCGCGTGCGCTCGGTGGGCGAACTCATGGAGAACCAATACCGGCTGGGTCTTGTGCGCATGGAACGCGCCATCAAGGAGCGCATGTCTTCGGTAGATATCGACACCGTGATGCCGCATGACCTTATCAATGCTAAGCCGGCGGTAGCAGCGGTTCGCGAATTCTTCGGCTCCTCACAGTTGTCGCAGTTCATGGACCAGACCAACCCGCTGTCAGAGATCACCCACAAGCGCCGCCTGTCGGCTCTTGGCCCGGGCGGCCTCACGCGCGAACGCGCGGGCTTCGAGGTTCGCGACGTGCACCCAACGCACTATGGACGAATCTGTCCGATTGAAACACCTGAAGGGCCGAATATCGGCCTGATCAACTCTCTTGCAACTTATGCGCGGGTGAACAAGTACGGCTTTATCGAAACGCCGTATCGTAAGGTTATCAACGGCAAGGTGTCGGACGAAGTTGTGTATCTCTCGGCAATCGAGGAGCAAAAGCATCACATCGCCCAGGCCAACGTCGCGTTGAACAAGAATGGCAGCTTCGCCGAAGACCTTGTCATCGCGCGCCACGCAGGTGATGTGCTCACTGTACCCGCTGACCGGGTGGATTTCGTCGATGTGTCACCCAAGCAGCTCGTGTCGGTTGCGGCGGCGCTGATCCCGTTCCTCGAAAACGATGACGCGAACCGGGCCCTCATGGGTTCGAACATGCAGCGTCAGGCTGTTCCGTTGGTGCGCACAAATGCGCCACTTGTTGGCACAGGCATGGAGTCGGTTGTTGCCCGTGATTCTGGAGCAGCGGTCGCCGCGCGCAGAACAGGTGTAGTGGATCAGGTTGATGCCAAGCGCATCGTGATCCGGGCGACGGAAGAGACGGACCCCTCGAAGTCGGGTGTCGACATCTACACGCTCGCAAAGTTCCAGCGATCGAACCAGAACACCTGCATCAATCAGCGTCCGCTGGTGCGTGTCGGCGACAAGGTGAAGGCTGGAGACATCATTGCCGATGGCCCGTCTACTGACCTTGGAGATCTCGCGCTGGGCCAGAATGTCCTGGTCGCGTTCATGCCCTGGAACGGCTACAACTTCGAGGACTCGATCCTTCTTTCAGAACGGATCGTGAAGGACGACGTTTTCACCTCTATCCACATCGAAGAATTTGATGTGATGGCGCGCGATACGAAGCTGGGCCCTGAGGAAATCACGCGGGACATTCCGAACGTCGGCGAGGAGGCCCTCAAGAACCTCGATGAGGCCGGCATTGTCTACATCGGTGCAGAGGTAAAGCCTGGGGATATTCTGGTAGGGAAGATCACGCCGAAGGGTGAGAGCCCGATGACGCCAGAGGAAAAGCTGCTGCGCGCGATCTTCGGCGAGAAGGCGTCTGACGTTCGCGACACGTCGCTTCGGCTACCGCCCGGCGTGTCGGGCACTGTGGTCGAGGTGCGCGTGTTCAATCGGCATGGTGTCGACAAGGACGAGCGTGCCCAGGCAATTGAACGCGAGGAGATCGATCGGCTTGCCAAGGACCGGGACGACGAGTTGGCGATCCTTGACCGCAACTCCTATGGCCGCCTCAAGGGTTTCCTGACTGGCAAGACTGCTTCAGGTGGACCGAAGGGTCACAAGCTCGATGGCAAGCTCAACGAGAAGAGTCTTGATGACGTCCCGCAATCGCAGTGGTGGAACATTGCACTTTCGGACCAGAAGGCAATGGGCGAACTCGAAGCCTTGAAGCAGCAGTATGACGAGTCCAAGAAGCGACTCGATACACGCTTCCACGACAAGGTCGACAAACTCCAGCGCGGTGATGAACTGCCCCCGGGCGTCATGAAGATGGTAAAGGTCTTCGTTGCCGTGAAGCGCAAGATTCAGCCCGGCGATAAGATGGCTGGCCGTCATGGCAACAAGGGTGTCGTTTCGCGCATCGTGCCAATCGAGGACATGCCGTTCCTTGATGATGGCACACATGTTGATGTGGTGCTGAACCCGTTGGGTGTGCCTTCGCGCATGAATGTCGGCCAGATCCTTGAGACGCATCTTGGCTGGGCCTGTGCAGGCATGGGCAGGCGGATTGGCGCTCTCCTTGATGCGAGCCGGGATTCTCGTGACGTGAAGCCCTTGCGTACAGAGATGAACCGTATCTACGGCAAGAATGAAGAGCTTGATGGTCTCGACGATCGCAGCCTCGTTGAAGCGGCGGAAAATCTTCGCAGGGGTGTCCCAATTGCGACGCCAGTCTTCGATGGCGCCCGTGAGGAGGACATTGCGGCGATGCTGAAGGAAGCGGGACTGTCCACATCCGGCCAGGTTACACTCTTCGACGGTCGTTCTGGCGAGTCTTTCGACAGGCAGGTGACGGTTGGCTACATCTACATGCTGAAACTCCACCACCTTGTGGACGACAAGATACACGCTCGCTCGATCGGGCCTTATTCGCTTGTCACTCAGCAGCCTCTCGGCGGAAAAGCACAGTTTGGCGGCCAGCGTTTCGGTGAAATGGAGGTCTGGGCATTGGAAGCCTATGGCGCGGCCTACACGTTGCAGGAGATGCTCACGATCAAGTCGGACGACGTTGCGGGTCGTACCAAGGTCTACGAGGCAATCGTCCGCGGCGATGACACCTTCGAGGCGGGCATTCCCGAGAGCTTCAACGTTCTCGTCAAGGAAATGCGGTCGCTCAGTCTGAACGTGGAATTGCAGAGTTCACAGCAGCAGATCACGAGTTGATGGAAGATGCCGGGGGTTCGTCCCCCTGGCTTGAGTCACACAAGAGTACGAACAGCCTGCGGGGGTATCCCGCCTAAAGGAGAAGTGACCGATGAACCAAGAGGTCATGAATGTCTTCAACCCGGCAACGCCGGCTCCGACTTTTGATCAGATCCGGATCTCGATCGCGAGTCCGGAGAAGATCCTGTCGTGGTCGTTTGGCGAGATAAAGAAGCCGGAAACCATCAATTACCGGACGTTCAAGCCGGAGCGTGATGGTCTCTTCTGCGCGCGGATCTTCGGGCCGGTGAAGGATTACGAGTGCCTGTGCGGAAAGTACAAGCGCATGAAGTACAAGGGTATCATCTGCGAGAAGTGCGGCGTCGAGGTCACCTTGTCAAAGGTCCGTCGCGAACGCATGGGTCATATCGAACTCGCAGCGCCGGTTGCGCATATCTGGTTCCTGAAGTCGCTTCCGAGCCGGATCTCGATGCTTCTCGACATGACGCTCAAGGATGTCGAACGCATACTGTATTTCGAGAGCTACATCGTTCTCGAGCCGGGACTGACGCCGCTGAAGCTGCACCAGTTGTTGACTGAGAGCGAGTATCTCAAGGCCCAGGAAGACTATGGCGAGGACTCGTTTACCGCCGGTATCGGCGCGGAAGCAGTTCGTGACATGCTAATGTCGATCAATCTCGAACAACTGCGCGAGCAGTTGCGCGAGGAATTGAAGACAGCCACGGGCGATCTCAAGCCGAAGAAGATCGCGAAGCGGCTGAAACTGGTCGAGAGCTTCATCGATTCTGGCAACCGCCCGGAGTGGATGATCCTGACCCAGGTCCCGGTCATTCCGCCCGAACTCCGCCCGCTGGTTCCACTCGACGGTGGCCGGTTTGCAACTTCGGATCTCAACGACCTCTATCGCCGCGTGATCAATCGCAACAATCGACTGAAGCGGCTTATCGAGCTGCGCGCGCCAGACATTATCGTACGAAATGAAA
Organism: Hyphomicrobiaceae bacterium; assembly: GCA_900298995.1. Lineage (GTDB taxonomy): Bacteria > Pseudomonadota > Alphaproteobacteria > Rhizobiales > Aestuariivirgaceae > Aestuariivirga. The sequence goes on from OMIC01000032.1 coordinate 8,783, forward strand.
AGCGCATGCTTCAGGAAGCGGTTGACGCGCTCTTCGATAACGGCCGCCGCGGCCGGGTCATCACTGGCGCCAACAAGCGTCCGCTGAAGTCGCTTGCCGACATGCTGAAGGGCAAGCAGGGCCGGTTCCGCCAAAACCTGCTCGGAAAGCGCGTCGATTATTCCGGCCGCTCGGTGATCGTTGTTGGACCCGAACTCAAACTTCATCAGTGCGGGTTGCCGAAAAAGATGGCGCTCGAATTGTTCAAGCCCTTCATCTATTCCCGGCTTGACGCCAAGGGTCTGTCAGCAACTGTCAAGCAGGCTAAAAAGCTGGTTGAGAAGGAAAAGCCGGAAGTCTGGGATATTCTTGATGAAGTCATCCGAGAGCATCCGGTCCTACTCAATCGCGCGCCGACGCTCCACCGTCTGGGCATTCAGGCATTCGAACCAGTGCTGATCGAGGGTAAAGCGATCCAGCTTCATCCACTTGTCTGTACCGCCTTCAATGCAGACTTCGACGGCGACCAGATGGCTGTGCACGTGCCATTGTCGCTGGAAGCACAGCTCGAAGCGCGCGTCCTGATGATGTCGACGAACAACGTTTTGCATCCTGCAAACGGTCAGCCGATCATTGTTCCCTCTCAGGACATTGTTCTGGGCCTCTATTACCTTTCGATCATGCGTAAGGGGGAGCCGGGCGAGGGCAAGGCCTTTGGAAATCTCGCTGAGATCGACCATGCTCTTGCGGCAGGGGTCATCACGCTGCACACGAAGATCAAGGGCCGCGTCAGCGAAATGAATGCGGATGGGAAGATCGTCACACGGATCGTGGAAACCACGCCCGGGCGCATGAAGATCGGTGAATTGCTGCCCAAGGCAAAGGGTATCAGCTACGATCATTGCAACAAACTCATGACCAAGCGCGACATCTCTCGGATGATTGATGCGGTGTACCGCCATTGTGGTCAGAAGGAATCGGTCATCTTCTGCGACCGCATCATGGGTCTTGGTTTCTACAATGCCTATAAGGCAGGCATTTCCTTCGGCAAAGATGACATGGTCATCCCTGAGACCAAGGAAAAGATTGTCAACCAAACGCGCGATCTCGTGAAGGAGTTCGAACAGCAGTACATTGATGGCCTGATTACCCAGGGTGAAAAATACAACAAGGTTGTGGACGCCTGGGCCAAGACCACGGACAAGGTGGCTGAGGAGATGATGGCACGTATTTCTGCCGTGCAACCCGACGAGAAGACCGGTCGTGAGAAGCCCATCAACTCGATCTACATGATGAGTCATTCCGGCGCGCGCGGTTCGCCCGCTCAGATGAAGCAGCTTGGCGGCATGCGCGGTCTGATGGCCAAGCCGTCTGGTGAAATCATCGAGACGCCGATCATCTCAAACTTCAAGGAGGGCCTGTCGGTCCTCGAGTACTTCAATTCTACCCATGGCGCCCGCAAGGGACTCGCGGATACTGCATTGAAGACAGCCAACTCCGGCTATCTCACCCGCCGCCTGGTTGACGTCGCACAGGACGCCATCATTTCCGAAGTGGATTGTGGAACCAAGGCGTCGATCACCGCTCGTCCGATTATTGATGCCGGTGAAATCATCGCGTCTCTTGGAAGTCGTGTCCTCGGGCGCACTGCAGCAATGGATGTGATTGACCCAGCGAAGGGCGATATCATCGTCGCTACAGGTAACGAAATACTTGAGCCACACGTCGAGCGGATCGAGAAGTCCGGACTCTCGGAAATACGTATCCGGTCGGTTCTGACCTGCGAAACCAAGTTCGGTGTCTGCGCAAAATGCTATGGCCGTGACCTTGCACGCGGCACGCCTGTGAACATGGGTGAGGCCGTTGGCGTTATTGCTGCCCAGTCGATCGGTGAACCTGGTACCCAGCTCACCATGCGTACCTTCCATATCGGCGGCACCGCACAGGTGCTGAACGAGTCCTTCATCGAGGCCAACGCGGACGGCAAGATCACCATCCGCAACAAGAACGTCGCGAAGGATGCAGCCGGCAGGCTCATGGTCATGGGCCGGAACTCGGCTCTGGTCCTCGTCGACGAGAATGGCACGGAACGGGCCGTTCACAAGCTTGGCTATGGAACCCGTCTCTATGTCGATGAAGGTGACAAGGTGAAGCGCGGCGCGCGTCTTGCGGAATGGGATCCTTATACCCGTCCGCTCATGACCGAGGCAGAAGGTACGGTTGAATTCGAAGACGTTGTCGAAGGCGTGTCGGTGAACGAGGTTGCGGATGAGGCAACCGGCATCACCAACCGCGTGATCATCGATTGGCGTTCGAACCAGCGAGGGTCCTCTCTCAAGCCGGCAATGGTGATCAAGGGTAAGGATGGCAAGGTGATGAAGCTCGCCCGTGGCGGTGAGGCGCGCTACCTGCTGTCCGTTGATGCCGTTCTTTCGGTGGATCCGGGAGCGAAAGTCACTGCCGGTGATGTGCTTGCGCGCATCCCCCTTGAAAGCGCAAGGACACGCGACATCACCGGTGGTCTTCCGCGCGTTGCTGAACTGTTCGAAGCACGGCGCCCGAAGGATCACGCAATCATCGCCGAGATTTCCGGCAGGGTGGAGTTCGGCCGTGATTACAAGAACAAGCGTCGCATCCGCATCGTTCCGCAGGAAGAGGGAGCGGAAGCAGTCGAGTATCTGATCCCCAAGGGTAAGCATCTGCCGGTTCAGGAAGGGGACTTCATCGAGAAGGGTGAGTTCATCATGGACGGCAACCCGGCGCCGCATGACATTCTCGACATCAAGGGTGTTGAGGAACTTGCTTCATACCTCGTCAATGAAATCCAGGAAGTCTATCGACTTCAGGGCGTGAACATCAACGACAAGCACATTGAAGTGATTGTCCGCCAGATGCTTCAGAAGGTTGAGATCACGGATTCCGGCGAGTCGACCCTCCTTGTGGGGGAGCAGGTTGATCGCGAGGAACTTGACCACGAGAATGCCAAGCTTCTTGCCGAGGGACTTCGTCCCGCGTCGGGCAAGCCTGTGCTTCTGGGTATCACAAAGGCGTCGCTGCAGACGCGGTCGTTCATTTCGGCGGCTTCGTTCCAGGAGACAACCCGTGTACTCACCGAGGCATCCATCATTGGCAAGGTCGATACACTGGAGGGCCTGAAGGAGAATGTTATCGTTGGACGCCTCATCCCGGCAGGTACCGGCGGAATGTTGACCCGCCTGCGGCAGGTTGCGGACAAGCGCGATCAACTCATTTTGGAAGAACAGGCCAAGGCGTCGGAATTGCCGCCAGCCGCCGAGTAATCGCATAATCTACAGAAAAAGGCCCGGCACGCGCCGGGCCCTTTTTTATTCACGACACGGCTCAAGAAACTGAGGCGGTATCAATGACACTCTCTGACGGTTGGCTGTTCTCTGTTCTTCTCTTTGCGGTATCGACCTGCTTTTCGCCGGGCCCGAACAACCTGATGTTGCTGACCTCGGGTGCCAAATTTGGGCTTTCAAGGAGCTGGCGGCACATATGGGGAATCGGTGTTGGTTTCCCCCTCATGATTGCCATGGTTGCAGCTTTCATGGGCGGAATGTTTCACGCTTTGCCCTGGCTTCATGATGTCATGAATGTCGTCGGCGCTGTCTATCTTCTCTATCTGAGCTGGAAGATCATTCTGGATGGGGGTTCGCTCGAACAGGGAGATAGCGGCAATCCCTTGAAATTCACGGAGGCAGCATTGTTTCAGTGGGTCAATCCCAAGGCATGGGTCATGGCCACAGGTGCAATCGCCACCTACACGACGGATGCAGAGTATGCTTTGGAGGTTGCCATCTTGGTCGCCGCGTTTTTTCTGGTCGGTACAGCCTCGAGCCTGACCTGGGTTCTGTTCGGGACCTTCATAGCGCAATTCCTGAGTTCCCCAGGACGCATGCGTGTATTCAACATCACGCTCGGCGTTTTGTTGATAGCTTCGGTCTTGCCAATTCTACTCTCGAGATGGGGGATACCTTGACTCTCGACGCCAAGAATGGGGCGCCATTGAGAACCTTGTTTGCTCGTATTCAAATATTCGCTCGATAAGAAAGTCTCGCCCCGTCTGTGCCAGTGTTCTCGACAGGGTGCTTGTGGTAAATTGAATCTCGTGCGGATTTGTGATCGATATTAGTCGGTCAAGGCCCCCCTGATCCGGCCGGCATGATCGGCCAGCAAGGCAGGATCGGCCATCTGGCCAGTATGTGGTCGAAGAGCGGTCCCGGCGGTTCGGGGCAACACGTGGAAGTGCAAGTGAAAGACAGTCTGTCCGGCCGCAGGCTCGTTGAATTGCTGTATGAGAACGCCCTCAGCGTTAAATGCCTTACGAACCGCCCGAGACACTTTTTGTACCGAAGCGAGGAGAGGACCAAGTTCCACGGGCTCTGCGTCGAGTAGATTACGCGAACCCCGCTTCGGGATCACCAGCGTATGGCCGTCGGCTTGGGGCATGACGTCCATGAATGCCAAGCTGTGGTCATCTTCGTAGACTTTATGGCAAGGGATTTCACCACGGAGGATCTTGGCGAAGATATTGTTGCTGTCGTAGTTCATGGCGTGCTTCCCACTCGGTCAATCATCCTGTTCCTGCCGGAACGGGGCGTGTCCCGCAAGTGCCTGCTGCTCCTCGAGTACGCCCTGTCTTTCGGCCTCCAAGAACCGGGCAACCGCGTGTTGCAGTCCTGGGTGGGCCAACTGGTGAAGGCTGTGCGTCGTGATGGGCATATAGCCTCTCGCCAGCTTGTGTCCTCCTTGAGCGCCAGCTTCCACGCGCTGAAGTTTGCGAGAGATGGCATAGTCGATGGCCTGATAATAACAGGTTTCGAAATGCAGGCTGTCATGATGTTCGATGGCGCCCCAGTTCCGGCCATAGAGGGCATGGGAGCCAATGAAATTTAATGCGCCTGCAATCATCTTTCCAGCGCGCTCGGCCATCACGAGAAGGATGTGATCTGCCATCGACTTGCCGATCAGACTGAAGAAGGTTCGATTGAGGTAGGGCGTACCCCATTTTCGGGCGCCCGTGTCCATGTAGAACTCGTAGAACGCGTCCCAGTGTTTCTCACAGATGTCACTACCGGTCAGAAGTTGAAGTCGGATACCCGCTCGCGCGACAGCGGCGCGCTCCCTTCGGATATTTTTGCGCTTCGCTGAAGACAGTGCTGCGAGATAATTGGCGAAACTATCATAAGCATCGTTGTGCCAGTGGAACTGGATGTCAGTTCGCTGTAGCCACGTTGCGCCTCCCAGTTCTTTCCAGTCTGTTGAGGGCAGGAAGGTGACATGCACGGAGGAACACCTCTCGTGTTTGCTGAGGTCAATCAATGCCTGCGCAAGCTCCGATCGTGTCACGGCATCTGCCGCGAAAAACCGCGGTCCGGTCACTGGTGTGAATGGAATACTCACTTGAAGCTTGGGATAATATCGCCCTCCGGCGCGCATGAACGCGTCGGCCCAACCGTGGTCGAACACATATTCCCCATAGGAGTGCGTTTTCTTGAAACACGGAGTAATGCCACGTACACGGCCGCTCGTGTCCGTCAGTACAAGATGACGGGGAGCCCAGCCTGTGTCCTCTGTCGCGCAACCGGATTGCTCAAGGCACCGGAAGAATGAATGAGATACGAGGGGGTTGAACTCCGATCCGGACGGGTTTGCGAGCCCATCCCAGTCTGCGGCATTGATGTCCATGATGCTGGTCGCGATCTGCCGCATGTCAGGGCAGATAACCTTCGAATGTGATCTGGTCAGAGTAGCGGAGCGCTGCCTGGGCTTCCTGAGGACTTCTGATGGTCCAGGTGATAATTGGCATGCCGGCGCTCCGTAGGGCTGTGATTGGCGCCCAGGGGAGATCCTCAAAATAGAATGAGACGAAATCCGGCTTGCTGCGACCGATATGACTGAAATTTCTCAGTTCCTGCCGCCGAGGAAGTGGCAGCTTTTCATAATATGGGTCGAATGCTCTTTCGGCGACAATGCCCCGAACTGTATTGGGCGATAGCCGGGCGATTGCCGCAACGATGTCTGGATCGAAAGACATGAGGACGTGAGGTCGCCGGTAGGCCTTCAGCAAATCGATGGCACGCATAACCAACCGGTCATCACCGTCCCAATGGGTTTTCAACTCAATCACCAGGGGTACTGCTCCGCCAACCTGTTCCAGAAACTCCCGAAAGGTCTGGATGCGGTCCGGTGAATTCCTAAAGGCAACCGCCTTCAATTCCGGCACAGTGAGGTACCGTACCTCGCCGCTCGCCAGTGTAAGGCGCTCGAGGCTTTCATCATGAAAGACCACAGCCTCGCCTTCGCGGGTGATCTGCAGGTCGCATTCAATGGCATATTTCGCGCGGATCGCCGCGGAGAAGGCGGTCTCCGTATTTTCGACGACGCCAGCCTGCTCATCATGAAGTCCGCGATGCGCGATGGGACGGGCGGTGAGGAAGCCGAATGATGAGATGTCCTTCCTGGTGGTCAAGGTCAGTCGATCTCCACAATGGCTTCGACCTCTGTCGAAATGCCCAAGGGAAGCGACGGGGATGCGACTGCTGAGCGCGCATGCCGACCCTTGTCCCCGAAAACGTCAACCATGAGATCCGAAGCGCCGTTGATCACCTTGGGGTGGTCCTTGAAGTCCGCCGTAGCGTTGACGAAACCCACGAGCTTGACGATCCGCCTCACGCGGTCGAGGTCGCCCCCGCAAGCCTCCTTCAATTGCGCGATCACATTTATTCCGCAAAGCCGAGCCGACCGGATGCCCTCCTCAAGAGATAAAGATTTCCCAAGCGTGCCAGGATAGGACACTTGACCGTCTGTGATGGGGCCCTGGCCCGAAATGAACACGAGATTTCCGGCACGTACCCATGGAACATAGTTCGCAATGGGCTTTGCAGCTGCCGGCAATTCAATGCCGAGTTCCTTCAGCCGTATGTCAATCTGTCCCATGTTATCCTCGCAACCGTTGGTTATTCAGAGTGTGGCCGCTCGCTCCGTATGGGTCAAGCAGGCGTCGTTCAACCCCGGGTGAGAAGATCTGTTGGCCGCTCACCTTCGAAGAACTGAACCAGATTGTCGATGCAGCGATTCGCCATGGCGCTGCGCGTGCCCGGAGTTGCGCTTCCGATGTGGGGAAGCAGAAACACATTGTCGAGAGTTCGATAACGGGGATCGATCTGTGGCTCACCACGAAAAACGTCAAGGCCCGCGGCGGCAAGCTTACCCGATTGAAGCGCGGCGATCACCGCGTCGTCATCGATGATATCCCCTCGCGCCGTATTGACCAGTATTGCGCCGTCCGGAAGGCTTGAGAGGGCTTCTCTGTTGATCATGCCGCGGGTCTCGGGCGTGGAGGCGCAATTAACCGACAGAAAATCGCAGTTTGGCAGCATGTCGGCAAAACGGGAGTGATAGACCGCCTCGCAGGCCTTGGCTGCGGAGACGGGTTTACGAGCATGGTAGTGGATGGTCATGCCAAAGGCCCGGGCGCGGTGTGCGACCGCCTGTCCAATGCGGCCCATGCCGAGTATGCCGAGGCGTTTACCGGACACGTCATGACCGAGGGGCGAAATCAGCGTTGACTGGCCCCAGCGGTTCTCGCGGACCATGCGATCCCCCCAGGAGGCTCCCCGAGCTGCTCCAAGGATCAGGAGAAGGGTGATATCTGCGGTCGCGTCGGTCAGAACGTCGGGCGTGTTCGTGACTGCTATGCCCCGGCTATTGGCCTGCTCGATCGACAGGTGGTCATAGCCTACCGAGTGGGTCGCGATGATTCGGACTGAGGACGGCACGACGGCTATGAAATCAGGACCAAGTTTGTCGAGTGACGACACAAGCAGTCCGTCATATTGATGAGCCTTCTCCAGGATCTCGTCCCGGCTCATCGGCCGGTCGTCATGGTTCAGGCTGGCGCGGAAAAGGCTCGAGATTCGTCGCTCGGCATCTGGCATCATACGCCGCGTGACCAGGATACGTGGAGAATCAGGGCCTTGTCCTGGCATCCTTGCCTCTTCCTTCACAGTCATTATGTTAGATTGCGATTTTCGGGTCCATTGGACCATCCGGCTTCAGGAGTTTCAAGTTTGAAAACCAGAATATCCCTTCTCGTGTTGCTCCTGGGTTTCGGAAGCGCTCAGGCTGCTCAGATCGCGCCTCACCGGGCGATTTACGATCTGTCACTGTTGCGGGCAGGGGAGGGTGCTTCCTTGCAATCCGCATCAGGCCGGTTGGCGTTTGAGATCGACGGCTCCAGCTGTGAGGGGTACACGGTCAATTTCCGGATGGCCACGAAGTACCGCCCTGCCGAGGGCACGACGATGGTCATCGATACGACGACAACCACCTATGAGAGCGGTGATGCCCGCGAGTTGCGTCACCACGTCAAGGAAGTCGTCAATGGCTCTGTTCGTGAGAACACGCGTATCAGGTTCAACCGGCCGACAGCAGCGGCCCAGGGTCAGGGTGAGATTGCCGATAAGCCTGACAAGTCTTTTACTGTGCCTCCCGCCGCAATGTTGCCTATGCAGCATCAAATTCGCCTCATCAACCTTGCCGAGGGCGGCGGCGGTCGCGATTCAAGCGTCATTTTCGATGGCTCCGACGGAGCCAAGTCGTTTCGGGCGATTTCCTTCGTAGGGAAACAACGCACTTTGGGCAGCAGCGGGTCAGATACGGTAAACCCTGCGTCACGGCTCTTGGCTAGCTCCCGCGCCTGGCCAATGACAGTCAGTTACTACACACTCGACGGGGACAACGAAACGCCTGAGTATCAGGTCAGCTTCAACATGTATGAAAATGGGGTGGCAACTGAGCTTGTTCTCGATTACGGCGATTTCGCGCTCAAAGGAACCCTGACTGACCTCAAGATGCTTGATACGTCGGGGTGTCCGTAGCCGCGATGTCTCGTCTTCAGCGCCAGAAGGAAGACTCCGATGTTGAGGCGTTTCTGGACCGCGTCAGGCAGACGCCAGTGCCCGGTAGCTCCGGACAACCGGGTCGCCTGATGCTGGCGATGGATGCCACCATGAGCCGCCAGCACAGCTGGGACATGGCTCTCACCATTCAGGCCGAAATGTTCTCTGAGGCCAGCCGCCTTGGCGGTCTTGCGGTCCAACTCGTATATTTCCGAGGCTTCGGGGAGTGCCGGGCGTCAAAATGGACAGCCGATACCTCGGGTCTTGCAAGGCTGATGGCAAGCGTTCGGTGCGCGGGGGGGCAGACCCAGATCCTGAAGGTGCTGAAACATTTTCGCAGCGAAGCGGGATCCGGTAAGGTCAACGCCTGTGTCTACGTCGGAGACGCTCTTGAGGAGCCGATCGACGACCTCGCCGCTGTTGCCGGTGAGATCGGATTGCTTGGCGTACCGATTTTCTTGTTTCAGGAAGGCTCTGACAGCACGGCCGAGCGCGGGTTCAGGGAGATCGCCCGTCTGACGCGGGGAGCCTATTTCCCGTTTGATCGGGGCTCAGCAAGCACCCTGCGCGAGTTGCTCTCAGCCGTCGCAGTCTATGCGGCGGGCGGGTTGCGCGCGCTGGAGGCCCGCTCGGCCTCGCGGGGGGGCTGTGCCAGTTTGCTTCTCGGCAAGATGACTTAGGGCGGAGCAATGGCGAGTTTTGTTCTTGGCCTGGTGATTGTCGTGGGTGGCTGGTGGTTGATAAAGGCCTTCGCCAATGCCCAGCCAGCGCAGGTCCGAGGTCTGATCCGCAAGGTCGGCGGAGGGGTGGTGATAGCCTTTGCCGGATTGATGGCGTTGCGCGGCCAGATCAATCTTGCGATGCCGCTGTTCCTGCTTGGACTTGGCCTGTTCGGGCAGCAAGCGGTATTCCCAAATGGCATGCCATGGCAAAAGAAGAGCCCGGGCCAACGCTCTCGGGTGAGCACGCAATTGCTGAGCATGGAACTCGACCATGACTCAGGAACGATGGATGGGCAGGTTCTCGTCGGGCCCCTGAAGGGGCGTCGGCTGTCCAGCCTCACACTCTCTGAAGCGCAGGCCGTGCACGCCCAGTGCGCAAGCGTGGGCGATCAGAGCCGGGCCCTGTTCGAGGCCTGGATCCAGCGTTGTCATCCCGAGTGGCGCGCGCAATGGACAGACGATACGGGGCGCGCGTCATCGGGGGCCTCATCCCAGAAGATGACCCGTCCTGAAGCCTTGGCCATTCTCGGGCTTCGGGAGGGGGCGGGACCCGACGACATTCGTGCGGCGCATCGTCGGCTCATGAAGAATGTCCATCCCGACCTCGGAGGATCGGACTATCTGGCTGCCAAGATCAACGAAGCCAAATCATTCCTGCTTCAGGACGGACCAAGGGTCTGACACGGCGTATTCTTGGCCTTTATCGCCTTGCATGCGGCAGCAGCTGTGCTTTGGTCGAAGCCGGTGAACCGCGCCCGGAAGGTCACATTGCCGTCCTTCTCGACCATGACGGTCTGGGCAGTTTTCCCTGCAACGGCATCCGGCGTCCGTTTGCGCATCAGTTGGAGCACGGCCTGGGCATCCTTCTTGGTCGCATAGTCACCCAGCGTGATCGTCCAGCCTGTGTCCTGCGGCGGTGTTATGGATGCTACCTGTGCCTGATCCGCGAGTTGCTGTTCAGGTGTCTTGACCACGGAGGGCGTGTCTGCGGGCGCTGTGCCTTGGGCTTCCGTCGATTCCTCAGACGGCTGCGGCACGGTTTCAACGGCCGACGCACTCGTTTTGCTATCGGGAGCGGGTTGACTCTGGCCTGGATCAGCCGCGGGGGCTTGCTGAGAGCCAGCAACTTCAGCCGCCAGTGCACCGATGCTGTCTTCATCCTCGGCCTGCGCAGGTTCGGCGGATTCCTCGGCGCTGGCGGCAGTGGCCGCAACGTCCTTCTTCTTCTGAGGCTTGTCTTTCTTTTTGACCGGCTTCTTGGGGGCGGGTGCCGTTTGCTGGACTGCGGCTACGTTTGCGTCGGGAGCGTCAGGCTGAACCTCCTCGACGGGCACAGCACCCTTGGCGGAACCGGCATAGGCAGCAACCGTCTTGCCTGCCTTAGCCTCATCAAAGTGCTCGCTCAGCATCTTTTTCATGTAGGTGTCACGGCTGGCACCGGTGCGCCCGCCCATGACCACGCCGACGAGGCGCTTGTCACCACGGCGGACGGATGACACGAGGTTGAAGCCCGACGCATTGATGAAGCCTGTCTTGATGCCGTCGGTGCCTTCGTAGCTGCCGAGAAGTCGATTATGGCCCTTGATGGTGCGTCCCTGAAAAACGAAGCTTCGGGTACGGAAATAAGGGTAGTACTGCGGGAAGTCCCGCATGAGCCGCAGACCGAGCGTTGCCATGTCACGGGCAGTGGTGACCTGGGCCGGGTTGGGCAGACCAGAAGCGTTCGCGAAGGTAGTGCGCGACATACCGATGGCGCGCGCGGTGGTTGTCATCCGCTTGGCGAAGGCCTTTTCGGTCCCCGAGATAGTCTCGGCCACAGCAGCAGCGACATCATTTGCCGATTTGACTACGAGCGCCTGAATGGCAGTTTCAACGGTGATCGTGCCACCCGCCCTGATTCCCAGTTTTGACGGCGCCATGCCGGTAGCCCGAGCTGAGACAGTGATATTCGATTGGAGCCCCAACCGACCCGCCTTCAGTTCCTCGAAGAGAATGTAGAGGGTCATCATCTTGGTGAGCGAGGCGGGATGGCGCATGCCATCCGGGTCCTGCGCATACAGAACCTCTCCCGTGCGGGCATCTACGGTCATTGCTGAGAATTTGGGAGCGGCCGTCACGTCGTCGGCCGACAGGCTGACTCCGGAAACAGCCAGCAGCATCGCCAGAACGCTACCCAAAATGGCCCTGCGAACCCTAGCGGACAGCGATACCCTGGCAAATCTCCACGACGTCATCTCGACTCCACCTGCGAGGCCAACCCGAAAGCGGGGCGTTCCTTAACACATTGGCTTTCCATCAGCCACCCCGGCGAACCAGCCGTTTTCCCTGTTCCCAGACCCACGTTAGCAGGGAGTAAATCCGTTCTGCCGCCGTATATCGAAAGAAATGGTGCAGTGCAAAATATCGATTGACAATCATGCTGCGCTGCACATATCAGAAGTATCGCCATAGGGAGTTCCACGATGATGAAGTCTTTTGAAGAGTTCCAGACGTTCGGCAAGGATGGCTTTGAGGCCTGCGTTGCTTCAACCAATGCCCTGAACAAGGGTTTTCAGGCTATCGCTCAGGAAGCCGCAGAGTTCTCGCGCAAATCGTTCGAGAAGGGCACAGCTGCTTTCGAGAAGCTGGCCGCCGCCAAGTCCTTCGACAAGGCCATTGAAGCTCACCAGTCTTTCGCCAAGGAGAGCTACGAGCACCTCGTTGCTCAGATGAGCAAGATGAACGAGCTCTACATGAGCACGGCCAAGGAAGCCTACAAGCCCTTCGAGGCTTCGATGGCGGCCTTCGGCGTCAAGGCACCGAAGTAAAGAGCGCCGCACTCGAGACAGCGGTTGACGGTATGGGAAGCCCGTGCGCTCCGGCGCTCGGGCTTCGTCATTTGATGGTAATCATCACCGGTACGTGGTCCGACGGACGGTCCTGCGCCCGGACATCGCGCATGATTTGAGCATCTGCCAGAAGATCGGCGGCCTGCGGCGACAGTAAGAGGTGATCGATCCGGATCCCGTTGTTGCGTTGCCACGCACCGGCCTGGTAGTCCCAGAATGTATAGAGGCCAGCTTCGTCTCCGTGGATCTGGCGTATGGCATCGGAAAGGCCGAGATTGATCAGATCGCGGAACTTGGAACGGCTTTCGGGCTGATATAGCGCATCTCCCAGCCATGCCTCGGGGTTTCTGGCATCGCGCGCTTCCGGTATCACGTTGTAGTCACCCGCCAGCACACACGGCTCCTCAAGTTTCAGGAGATGACGCACATGGTTTTCGAACCTGTTCATCCAGGCGAGCTTATAGGCGAACTTCTCGGTTCCAATGGGATTTCCGTTCGGAAGGTAGAGCGAAGCCACCCGCACCACGCCCGACGGGATCGAAAAGACCGCTTCAAGGTAGCGCGCCTGCGAATCAGCCTCGTCACCGGGAAGGCCGCGGCGTACATCCTCTGGCTGCATTCGCGACAGGATTGCGACCCCATTGTAGGTTTTCTGTCCATGAACAAGGCAATGGTAGCCCAAATCCTCGAAGGCAGCTGTCGGAAAGGCTGAATCCTCGCATTTCAGCTCCTGCAGACAGACAATGTCCGGCTTGGCTTCCCGGAACCAGCTGACGGCATTCTCGAGGCGGGCCTTGATGGAATTGACGTTCCAGGTGGCTATTTTCATGCAGCGGATGATGCGGCCGCGCGCCGCGCGCCGCAAGTCCTGTCAGACCGAGAAGCTGGTGCCGCAGCCGCAGGAGGACGTGGCATTTGGATTGCGAACCCGGAAGGATTGGCCCATCAGGTCGTCCACAAAGTCAATTTCGGCACCGCTGAGAAATTCCTGACTTACCGCGTCAACCAGTGCCCGAACGCCGTCCCTCTCGATCACGAGGTCATCGGCGCCAACTGCGTCTGCAAGCTGGAAATCATACTGGAAACCGGAGCAGCCCCCGCCATTTACGGCAATCCTCAGCGCGCTCTTGCCAGGTTCCCGGGAAAGAATCTGTCTGATCCGTGCTGCAGCCCGATCGGTAAGGGTGATGGAAACCGTCATGGTGATGTATCTTGGGTCTCAGCAGCGACTTGTCAATGGATTCTCCAATGCAGCGGCATACCGCACCTTACGCCTCTCGTCCGGACCAAAGCCGTGGCCGGGTCGTGCCCGAGCAAGAGGAGGATTTCCGCACGCCCTTCGCGCGGGACCGCGACCGCATCATTCACTCCCAGGCCTTTCGTCGCCTCAAACACAAGACACAGGTTTTCGTCTATCATGAGGGCGATCACTACCGGACCCGCCTGACACACACGATCGAGGTGGCCCAGGTGGCGCGCTCGGTGGCGCGGGCCCTCGGTCTCGACGAAGATCTGGCAGAGGCCCTGGCGCTTGGGCATGACCTTGGACACACACCCTTCGCACATGCCGGCGAACGGGAGCTTGACGAGTTGATGCGGCCTTACGGCGGTTTCGACCACAACGCTCAGTCGCTCCGGGTACTGACCCGTCTCGAGCGACGGTATGCCCGCTTTGATGGGCTGAACCTCAGCTGGGAAACGCTCGAGGGCCTCGTCAAGCACAATGGCCCCCTCGTAAACGCCGAAGGTGATCCCGTCGGGCGCTATCGCGAAAGGGGTCTGCCCGAAGCCATTGCCGATTATGTGGCAACTCATGACCTGGAACTGTCCACCTTTGCATCGGCTGAGGCGCAGGTTGCAGCCATTGCCGATGACATCGCCTACAACGCCCATGACATCGACGACGGGCTGAGGGCAGGGCTGTTTGGTCTGATTGACCTCGGAGACGTTCCCCTGGTCGGGGAAGCACTCGCGGACGTCCTCAAGCTCTATCCCGATCTTGATCCGGATCGGATGGTTCATGAAACCGTTCGCCGGGTATTGTCCGGCATGATTTCGGACGTCATCGCCGAGACTGGACGTCGCGCCGTGATCTATCGGCCAGCGTCATCACAGGACGTCCGCAACATGGGAGAACCTTTGGTGGCATTCGGTGCGCAGATGCGGGAGAACAATCGAGCACTGCAGGCATTCCTGAATCAACGCATGTATCGTCATGCGCGGGTCGAGGACATCATGGAACGGGCACGACGTGTCATCCGGGATTTGTTTGACGCCTACATGCGCGATCCCCGGTTGTTGCCTCAGGCCTGGCGTGATGGCGCCCCGGACCATTCGAGCGACCGCTATGCGCGCCATGTATGTGATTTCATCGCTGGAATGACGGACCGCTACGCGCTGGCGCAGCACAAGAGCTTGTTTGACCTTGATCCACTTTTCCGCTAGGGCCCTGCCAAACCGCAATTCAACAACTTAAGTGCCGACATGAATCTGTTTGCTGAATTCCTGCAGGTCATCCGCGGGGCAGTGACCGACGTGGCGGCCGCGCAGGATATCGCTGCGCCGCTTGATCTGGCGCGCGTGACGGCCGAGCCACCGCGCGATGCCACGCATGGGGACATCGCAACGAACGCGGCGATGGTTATGAACAAGGCCTTCGGAACATCGCCGCGGGCACTCGCCGAGTTGATTGCGGATCGCCTCGCCAAACATGTGGATGTCGCTTCGGTTGAGATCGCCGGACCCGGATTCATCAATCTCCGGCTCGTGTCCGGCATATGGCCGCGCGTGCTCACTTCAATACTCGCGCTGGGCGAATCCTATGGTCGTTCAGCTATGGGCGGCGGCAGGAAGGCAAATGTAGAATACGTCTCCGCCAACCCGACGGGGCCCCTTCATGTCGGACATGTACGCGGCGCCGTGTTCGGCGATGCTCTGGCGCAGTTGCTCACCGAGACGGGCTTCGACGTTACCCGCGAATACTATATCAACGATGCCGGTGCGCAGGTTGATGTCCTCGCGCGTTCGGCATTTCTGCGCTACCGCGAGGCGCTGGGAGAGTCGATCGGAGATATCCCTTCTGGCCTTTACCCGGGGTCCTATCTGAAGCCCGTCGGTGAGGCCCTTGTCAGGGATTATGGCACGAGCCTGCGTGACAAGCCTGAAAGTGCCTGGTTGCCTGTCGTGCGCGAGGTCACGATGGACATGATGATGGACATGATCCGCGCCGATCTGGCGGCATTGAACATCCGTCAGGAGGTGTTCTTCTCCGAAAAATCGCTTCACGAGTCGGGTGCCGTCGCGGAAACGATTGCGGATCTTCGTGCGAAAGGACTGGTCTATCAGGGCACGCTGCCGCCCCCCAAGGGCGAGGTTCCGGAGGACTGGGAAGACCGCGAACAGACTCTTTTCCGCGCCACGCAGTTCGGCGATGACGTGGATCGGCCACTGCTCAAGTCGGATGGCGCCTACACGTACTTCGCCTCTGACGTGGCCTACAGCCGCAACAAGATTGCACGCGGTTACCGGGAGCTGATCTATGTGCTCGGCGCTGATCATGCGGGCTATGTGAAGCGTCTGGAGGCCATTGCGCGCGCGCTGGCCGGCGACGATCAGGTCGACGTCGTCGTCAGGCTCTGCCAACTCGTGAAGCTGTTTCGTGCGGGAGAACCAGTCCGCATGTCGAAGCGGGCGGGCGAGTTCGTGACGCTCCGGGACGTGGTCGATGAGGTCGGGCCGGATGTCGTGCGTTTCATGATGCTGTTCCGGAAGAACGAGGCACCGCTCGATTTTGACTTCGCCAAGGTGACCGAGCAATCCAAGGACAATCCTGTCTTCTACGTCCAGTATGCCCATGCCCGCACCTGTTCGGTGATCCGCAACGCTGCGGAGGAGGGCGTGCTTGTCCCAGACAAGGCCCGTTTTGACCGCCTGGAGGACGATGCCGAGCGCGCGCTGGCCCGCCGTCTGGCGGAGTTCCCGCGCCTCGTGGAGGCCGCCGCGGCGGCGCACGAGCCCCACCGGATCGCCTTTTATCTGTTTGACTTGGCGGGCGATTTCCATGCACTATGGAATAAGGGCAAGGACTTGCCGCAATTGCGGTTTATCGTCAAAGAAGATGTTGAACTCACCCTCGCACGTGTCGCATTCTTGCGGGCGATTAGGTATGTACTTGCCAATGGGCTTCGGATCCTCGGGGTGACCCCCGCCGAAGAGATGTAGAGGCGTTAAGGTTAGATGGTTCAAGATTCGAGCAGCGGCTCCGGGCCTGACAAGCGGAATTGGCGCGAGCGCCTTGGCATCGGTGCCACGGACATGCCGAAGTTGTCGGATGAATTCCGTGATGAGCAGCCTGCTGCGGGCGCGGCTCCAGACAGTGCCGTGCGCGCGCCTCAGCCGGTGACCAAGCCTGCGCCCATGGCGCCCCGGGTGCCACGGAAGCCCCAGGAACAGGCTCCCGGAGCTTCCGCCGAACGCCCGGCCGTGAGCGTGTCCCGCGCCACGCCGCGTGCCCCGGACAATGCTACACAGGACGCGCTGGCGGAGAAGCTCCGTGCCCAGCGCGCGGCCGCCGAGCGGCTCGCTGAGCAAAGAGTTCTCGCTGCCCGCCAGAAGGCCGAGGGGAAGGCTACGGCGCCGGTTGGTTCCGGCCGGCCCATCACACCGCCGCCCGCTGGACCGCGCCCTGCCGGGGCTCCAGGGGCCGCTGGCCGGCCCCGGTTCGGATTTGCTGATGACGGACGCAGCTCCACCACCAACGCCGCGGGTGCGCCCCTGACGCCGCCCCGCCCCTCGCTGGGCGGAGAGCGCGGTCAGCCGCCTTTTCTTCGCCCTTCAACCGGAAATGGTGGCAATGGAGGGCGCAGCCTGACATCCTACCGATCCGGTGAATCTGGAACGGGATATGCCGGTACGCCGCGGCTGTCCGCCCCCAGTCGCTCTGGACTGGGCGGCGAGGCGGCCGGCTACTCTGGAAACCGTCTGACAGGCCGCCGGGCCTCTTCGACCGACCTCTACGCCCGCCGTCCCGAAGGCCGAGATCCCGCTTCTCTCGAGGACAATACCGACGACCGCGCGGCGGGTAGGCTTGGCCGTCCGTCTGTTCCGGCAGCACCCGATGATCTCAACGAGATTTTCGAGGACGAGCTCACCCAACGGCCACGCGCAACCGCCCGGGACTACCAGTCCGCCTATCAGCAAGGCGATGAGTTCTTCGCTGACGAACCGAAGCGGTCAAGCGGGCCATGGCTGTTGCTGCTGGCCTTGCTTGTTGCGGCGATAGCGACAGGTGCCGTTGTCTGGTTCTACAGCGACAGCGTGCGCAATTTCGCGAATGGGGTGACAGGCATCACCACGAGCGGAGGTTCGCAGACGGTCCCGGTGGTGAACGCGCCCGAAGACCCGAGCAAGGTTGCGCCGGAAAGTGCCGGTACCGGCGATGGGGCATCACCGGCGGCCCAGAAGAAACAAATCTACGACCGTATCGTCGGCGAGCAGGAGGTCATGGGCGGCCAGGTCCAGCCGACCGAAGAAACGCCGGTCGCTCCGGGCGACGTGCAACCGGCTGACCAGATACCGCAGGCCCAGCCGGCCGCTGGTTCGGACCAGATTCCCGCGCCCGACGCGGCCGATCAGACCACGGGCCAGGGGCTCCCCGAGGTTGAGCCTCCGCCTCCGCTTCCCTTGCCTCCCCCGGGAACCGGTCAGGAGGGCAGTCTTCCAGCAAATCCCGCCGCCCAGGTGGCGGCGGCTTCGGCTCCCCCGGAGCAGGGCGCAACGGCTCCGCCCTTGCCAGCGGCCATCCCTGAAGCAAGCCCGTCGAGTGCCAACACCCTGCCGCCGCCCCCGGAAAAAGCCACCGACGGGGCGGCACTTGTTTCTGAGACAGCCTCAGCCGTCGACACGGCAGCCATAGACGCCAAGGTACAGGACGCCACGAAGAACCAGGCGGCGGCGCCGGTACCGGACGCATCCGTACCAGAGGCTGCTGTGCCAGCCGTAACCGAGCCAGAGCCAGCACCTCCGCCGAAGAAGAAGGCTGCAACCAAGAAGAAGCCCAAACAGGACTTCAACAATCTCGGCTCGGAACCGGTGGTGCTCGTGCCGCCGTCACAGGCGCCTGCTGCCGAGGGCGTCGGAACCGCCCCTGTACCCGAGGCGCCCGCTGGCGGCGTGGCCCAACCTCCGGCCGCTGCCAAGAAAAAGACCATCTTCGACATCTTCGGCAACTCCGACAGCGCCACGGAACCGGCGGGTACCGAGGTCGTCGCAGTTGAACAACCAGCGCCGCCCAGGGCGGAAACTGCTGGCGGGACCGGCAGCGGTTATACCATCCAGCTTGCATCCTACCGGAGCCAAGCGGAAGCCAGTGGCGAGTATTCGCGACTCAGCAAGGCCTATCCGGCGGCTGTCGGCCGCCTCCCGAGCCTGATCCGGGAAACGAGTGTTGCCGGCAGTACCCGCTATCAATTGAGCCTGGGCCCACTCAACTCCCGGGGTGAGGCCACAAAGGTTTGCAGCGAGCTGATCGCGGGCGGCGAAAGCGACTGCATTGTCCGGGGTCCGTGACACTCGCCTGACGCACAACGCTCATGTCTGACATAGGTGCTTTCATCGCCGGTTGCTCCGGCCCGGCCCTCACGTCCACTGAACAGGCCTTTTTTGCGCGTACCAATCCGCTCGGACTGATCCTGTTCAAGCGAAACTGCGAGACGCCTGAGCAACTGGCCGCACTCACGAAGTCCTTCCGGCTTGCCACGGGACGGCGCAATGCGCTGGTCTTGGTCGATCAGGAAGGCGGCCGGGTGCAGCGCCTTGGGCCGCCAGCATGGCGAGCCTATCCCTCTGCCAGAAGCTTCGGCGAACTTTTCGCACGTGATCCTCTCGCGGGCCTGAGAACAGCCCGTCATGTGGGTCTGCTGATGGCTGAGGATCTTCACGCCGCCGGTATCAACGCCAACTGCATCCCTGTCCTGGATGTTCCCCAACCCGGCGCGCATGACATCATCGGCAGCAGAGCCTACGCCACAACGCCCGAGACCATCATGGTGCTCGCCCGCGCGCATGCGTCTGGTTTTGCCGAAGGCGGCATCCTGCCTGTGATCAAGCACATTCCCGGACATGGCCGCGCCACGGCCGACAGCCACCACGACCTTCCCGTGGTCGATGCCAAGCTCTCTGAACTGGCGGCGACGGATTTTCCTCCCTTCGCCGCCTTCGCAGACTCTCCGATGGCGATGACGGCCCATGTCGTCTACACCGCTGTCGATCCGGCCGCACCCGGAACCCTGTCGCGCAAGGTGATCGGCACGCTGATCCGCAAGAAGATCGGCTTCAGCGGGCTGCTCATGACCGACGATCTGTCTATGAAGGCGTTGTCCGGAACCTATGCGGACAAGACCCGGCGAGCGCTCGCGGCGGGCTGTGATGTGGTGCTCCACTGCAATGGCGAGCTTGCCGAGATGGAAGAGGTTGCCGCCGCCGCCGGCAGGCTCAGGAGCAGGGCATTGACCCGCGCCCGGTCAGCCGTCAAGGCGATCCGCAAGCCGTTGTCATTCGACCGCCGGATGGCGCTGCGCGACCTGGATGCCCTTTTGGGGGTGTGAAACTGGGGATAAGTTAAGGCTCAACCGCGAATCAGCGGGCCTGCCTTGTTATCAAGACGTTGACGCAACAGAGGATTGGCGCGCGTGAGCGGCGAAGATCATCCCCTAACTGGTTCCGGCAACGATCCATCTGGCTGGCCCGATGGCGAAGAGCCTTTGCGGGTTGAGCCCGAACAGCTGTCCGATGACGGCACGCTGATCGTCGATGTCGGCGGTTTCGAGGGCCCGCTCGATCTCCTGCTGGAGCTTGCGCGTCACCACAAGGTTGATCTCAAGCAGATTTCGATTCTGAAACTTGCTGAACAGTATCTCGACTTCATTGAGAAGGCCCGCCGACTGCAGCTCGAGGTCGCCGCAGACTATCTCGTCATGGCAGCGTGGCTTGCCTTTCTGAAGTCGCGCCTGCTCATACCGGCTCCGCCCGGAACCGAGACGCAGGAGCCCGCCGATCTCGCCGCAAGGCTGGCCTTCCGCCTGCAGCGCCTGCAAGCCATGCGTACCGCCGCAGAGACGCTGATGAAGCGCAGCGTGCTCGGACGGGACGTCTTCGCGCGCGGTGCGCCTGAACCTCTCGTGACCGACATCCGCCGCGAATACGGCGACAATCTCATCGATCTTCTGAAGGCCTATGCGGACAGGCGGAAGAAGAAGCTCGTGCATCAGAGCTATGTGCCGCGCCGTCATCCAACGTGGTCGATCAAGGAGGCGCGTATTGCCCTCGAACGGTTGGTCGGGGTGATGGATGACTGGGGCACATTCGATGTCTGGCTTGCGCAGTATCTTGCCGATCCCGGCCTGCGCCGGTCGGTAACGGCGTCGAGTTTCACCGCCAGCCTCGAGCTCGCCCGCGAGGGTGTGGTCGAGTTGCGCCAGGATGGGCCGTTCAGCCCGATCTACATGAGACGCCGGGCAGCGAATGCCGCCTGATCCGGCGAGTTGAGTGACGTAAGGGAGAAGACCATGCAGACGCAAGCCGCAGCGGCAGATGCCGTGACCGATACCGACGAGGTTGGTGCGGAAGAGGCGTTGGCTCCGGAGAGCGGAGCGGAAGCCGCAGATGAAGGCCAGGGCAGTGCGAGCGTCACGCGGCATCCGCGGGCCGACCGCAATCAGCACCTCCGGATCGTTGAGGCCATCCTGTTTGCGGCCGCTGCTCCCGTCGATGTCGCGCAACTGAAGTCATCGCTGCCGGAAGGAAGTGATATCGCCGGTTTGCTCTCCGACCTTCAGGCCAATTATGCCAACCGTGGCGTCAATCTCGTCGAGGTGGCCGGCAAATGGCTCTTCCGGACATCGGAGGACCTCGCCTACCTGCTGCGCCGGGAGAAGGTGGAGGAGCGTCGGCTGTCGAAGGCCGCACTCGAGACCCTGGCCATCATCGCCTATCACCAGCCCGTAACGCGTGCCGAGATTGAGGACATCCGGGGTGTGGCCATCTCCAAAGGCACGCTCGACCAGTTGCTCGAAGTTGACTGGGTGCGCATGCGCGGTCGCCGCAAGACACCGGGCCGCCCTGTTACTTATGGCACCACGGAAGCGTTCCTGAGCCATTTCGGGCTGGCCGAGGTGGGTGACCTGCCGGGCCTTCAGGAACTCAAGGGCGCTGGCCTTCTCGATGCCAATCTGCCGCCCGGCTTTGACGTCCCGATCCCCCGGAGCGGCGATGACCTCTTGCCGGACGAAGACCCGCTCGACGGCACGGAAACGGATCAGTTGCCGCTCGAGATGCATCTCCCCGAGGACGGCGAGGCCGAAACCGGGATCAAGCCCTGACAAAAAAAGGCACCGCGCAGGCGGTGCCTTTCATACGTCCAGATAAGCGGCGGTCGGCCTACTTGATCTTGGTTTCCTTGAATTCAACGTGCTTGCGGGCGACCGGGTCGTATTTCTTGAACGACAGCTTCTCGGTCTGCGTGCGAGAATTCTTCTTTGTAACGTAGAAGTAGCCAGTGTCGGCGGATGACGCCAGCTTGATCTTGATCACATTGCCCTTGGCCATGTCGGTCTCCAAAACAGGAATTTGCGCCGATAGACCCGAAATGCCGGGGAAAGTCAAGGCGAGACAGGTCTAGGGCGCGATCTCGTCCTCGATCCAGTTCTTGCCGCGGTGATACTGAAAAGAGGCCGGAAAATCGGACGGCGGAAGCCGCCTGGCAGCGAGAAAGGGTTGCAGCCGCTTCAGGGCGTCGATGGTGATGAGCGGCAGGTCCAGGCCGGAGATTTCCTCGAGGGTCAGCCACGCGATGGTCAGGAGTTCCCCGCCACCATCATGATACGGCCGGTCGAGGTTGCTCAGGGCTTCGGCCTCTCCGAGAAAGAAACGCGAGTCATAACGGCGGGTTCTTCCGGGAGGGGTGATGGCCCGCATGAAGAGTCTCAGTCCCGAAAGGTCCGGTGGATCGGCGGGTGCGGAGCGCCCGAAAAGCAGCCCCGCCTCCTCCCATGTTTCGCGCAGGGCGGCATGAGCCAGGCCGCGGGCTCTGTTCTCGCTGGGGCGGCCCCGCATGCGGCGCATCAGTTTCGCGAGGGTGGCCGGATCGAGGTCGCGCGCTGGCTTGACACGGCAGTCGGCAGCTTCAAGCCGGCCACCGGGAAACACGAACTTGTTGGGCATGAAGGCATGCCCGCCCGCCCGCTGGCCCATCAGGATACGGGGTGCCCCGCGGTCCCAGCGCACCAGTATGAGGGTGGCAGAGTCTTTCGGCCGCAAGACCTTGCTGTGGAGTTTTGACCCGGCAAACTCTGGGTGGTCGTAGGTCATGCGTCGCCGTTGTCGCCGGTGCCATCAAAACCATGCATCCTGAGAGCCCATTGCAGGCCGACAATGGCGCCCTTAACGGCTGGCATCAGTGCGAAGGTCAGCGACAGGGTTACGGCGGTCCAGAGCATGAAATGGATGCTGAGCGGCGGCGCCCAGAGCTTTTCCACCACCAGGACAAGCGGTACCACGATGTGCCCCACGATGAACATGGTGAAATAGGGAGGCGCATCATCGGCGCGCTGGTGATGAAGCTCTTCGCCACACTGCCCGCAGGTGTCGGCAATTTTCAGATAGCTGTTGAACATGCTGCCGCGTCCGCATGCCGGGCAGCGACAGGCGAAGCCCCTTGACATGGCGGACTTCCAGTCCCGGCGTGCCGCGGAGGCCGCTGATTGATCGAGAACGAGCGTCATGCAGGTTTCCTTGAACCAACTCCGGTCTGAAATGAAGTCCCAGCTCGGGCACGCGACGGACTGCCGCAAGTGGCACCTACCGTTGGCGTCGTTTACCCCTTGGCTGCGGACGGCTCCTCCGCTGCACATGACGGGAAGTCGGCTTTTCCGTCCGTCCGCCCGATACGACCTCGAAGCGCATTCCTCCGGACACCGGTGTCGCCTCCACCAGTTTGACCTCCAGCCGGTCCCCCAACTGGTAGGTCTCGCCGGTACGCTCGCCGGTCAGGGCGTGCCGGGTCTTGTCGAAGACGAAATATTCGCGGCCCAGCGTCGTGACGGGCACAAAGCCGTCCGCTCCGGACTCATCGAGTTTCACGAACAGCCCGGCGCCAACCACGCCTGCGATCCGGCCCCGGAAGACGGAACCGGTATGGGCGGCAAGATGCGCCGCCACCAACCGGTCAATGGTCTCGCGCTCGGCGGCCATCGCCCGCCGTTCGGCATCCGAAATCATGTCCGCAGTCTCCTGGAGACGGGCCATGTCCTCAGGGCTCAGTCCGTCAGTGCCAAAGCCTAGGGCCAAAACCAGAGCCCGATGGACGATCAGATCGGCGTAGCGGCGGATCGGTGAGGTGAAATGTGCGTAGCGGCGCAAGGCCAGTCCGAAATGCCCCTTGTTGACGGGGTGGTAGACCGCCTGCGCCTGCGTGCGAAGCACCATCTCATTGACCAGATGCTGGTAATCTTTCTTTTCAACATCACGGAGTAACTTGTTGAACTGATGGGGTTTCACAGCCTGTCCCAGAGGAAGTGACAGGTTGACAGTCCGGAGGAATTCGGCCAGCGCGCGAAGTTTCTCTTCCGAGGGAGGTTCGTGGATGCGGTAGATGAGGGGTGTCTTGCGGTTTTCGAGTTCCTCGGCGGCGGCCACATTTGCCTGGATCATGAACTCCTCGACCAGGCGATGGGCATCGAGCCTTTGCGGTGTCACGACCCGTTCGATAAGACCGTGCGCATCCAGAACAAGCTTTCGTTCCGGAAGGTCGAGTTCCAGAGGTGCGCGTGCGGAGCGTCCCTTGTTCAGGATGGTATAAGCAGCCCACAGAGGCCGCAAAACGGTCTCCAGCAGGGGAGCGGTGCGGTCGTTTGGTGTCCCGTCGATTGCTGCCTGGGCTTCCTCATAGGCCAGTTTCGCCGCAGAACGCATGACGACACGAGCGAAGCGGTGGCTGGTCTTGCGGCCCGACTTGTCGAAGCGCATGAAGCAGGCAAGCGCCGGACGTTCCTCCCGCTCGCGCAGCGAACACAGGTCGTTCGAGATTTTCTCCGGCAACATGGGCACGACTCGATCCGGGAAATAGACCGAATTGCCGCGGATGCGCGCCTCGCGGTCCAGCGCCGTTCCTGGCCGCACATAGGCCGCGACGTCGGCAATGGCGACGATGATATCGGCACTGCCTGTCCTGGGGTCCACTTCCGCCCACACGGCGTCATCATGATCGCGGGCATCGCGCGGATCGATGGTGACAAGCGGCACCGCGCGGAGGTCTTCGCGCCCATCCCGTGAAAAGTGTCCGAGCCCATCGGCCTCGCGAAGCACGCGATCTGGAAACTGATCAGGAATACCGTGGTGTCTGATCGCGATGAGCGAGATGTTGCGCTGGTCGTTGAGATCCCCGAGTCTCGCACGCACCCGCGCCCCCGGGAGTCCGCGACCCCGGTCGCGGGTGACTTCGGCCTCCACGAGCTCGCCATCCCGGGCCCCGCCGTCGTCGCCTTTCGCGACCTGCAATTCGTGACGGGCCTTCTTGTCGACCGGCACGATCCGACCGCCCAGCCCGGGCATCAGGCGATAGACGCCGAGCACACGGCTCGCCTGGCCCGAGAGCGCCTTGATGATCCGCCCCCGGAACTTGTAGCGGCCATCGCGCGACACATCGATACGGGCCAGAACCCGGTCCCCGATGCGCGGCGCACCTTCGACACCCTCAAGCACCACCCGAGGCGGCTTGCCCGCCTGTCGCTCGTCCCATTCGACGGGCTCGCCATAGGGTTCGCCGTCCTTGTCGATGCCCGTGAGTTCGAGAACCGTAACGGGGGGCAGGGCGGAGCGGTCAACAAGCTTGCGCTGCCGCCTGGCGAGCAAGCCCTCGTCCTCCATGCGCTTCAGCAGCGCCTTGAGCCCGATCTTGGCAGCGCCGCTCACGCCGAAATGGCGGGCGATCTCGCGCTTGCCAACAATCTGCGGCGAGGACTGGATGAAGGCCAGCACGTCGGCCTCGGTGGGAAGCGCCGGTGACCGGCTCGGCTGTCTTGCCATGACCACAGACATATCCGGAACCGGGTCGCCAAATCCAGCGGATAACCGTAATTTGGCCCTGTCCCGGCCTACACCGCCCGAAACCTTCTGTTAAGCAAGCTGTTGCCAAGGTTCCGCTGTCATTGTGGAGTGAGGTGGACCGAATCGCATGCTCTGGACCGGTGCCGTGAAGAAACCGCAGAAACACAGGCAATATGCAGCTCTGCCCTGGCGCGATACCGGCGCGGGACGGCAGGTGCTGCTTATTTCCTCGCGTGATTCCGGTCGCTGGGTCATCCCCAAGGGCTGGCCGATCAAGGGTCTCTCACCGGCCCAGACAGCCGCTCGGGAGGCTTTCGAGGAGGCCGGGCTCGGTGGCCAGGTGAGCAAGAAGCCCATCGGCGAATTCGACTATGGCAAGAAACTCGACAACGGCCGGGTCCAGGCCTGCCGGGTCGAGGTCTATGGGCTGGAACAGCACATTCAGCACCCGGAGTGGCCTGAGCAGGGTCAACGTCGCTTGCAGTGGTTTACGGTGCGCGAAGCGGCAGAGGCCGTCGAGGAACCTGATCTCAAGCGCATCATCCGCAATCTGAAATAGGCCTGCGTACAGTCGGAGTTCAGGCGGCCTTAGGCTTACGGGGGGCTTTCCTGGAGGCTTTCTTTGCCGCAGCCGGCTTCTCGGCCTTGGCGGATTTTCGCGCCGGGCCTGCCTTCTTGGCTGCCGGTTTCTTCTTGGACGGCGTCTTGCCCTCGCGCTCCGCGATCAGCGCCACGGCCTCATCGAGCGTCACCGCTTGGGGATCCTTGTCGCGCGGCAGGGTGGCGTTGATCTTCCCGAATTTGACGTAGGGCCCGTAGCGGCCACTCATCACCTGTACAGTCCCGCCACCCGACGGATGCGGACCGAGATCCTTCAGCGCACCGGACTTGGGGCGCTGGAAACCGCGGGCCTTCTTTTCAGCCAGCAGGTCCACGGCGCGGTTGATGCCAATCGTGAAGACATCCTCCGGCGCATCGAGATTGGCATAGGTGCCATCATGCAGCACAAAGGGTCCGAAACGGCCGAAATTGGCGACAATGGGCTTGCCGGTTTCCGGATGGAGGCCGATCTCGCGCGGCAGCGACAGCAGCCGCAGCGCCTCCTCGAGCGTCACATCCTCGGGCTTCCGGCCCTTGGGGATCGACGCCCGTTGCGGTTTTTCGCCATCCACCGCCTCGCCAAGCTGGAGATAGGGCCCGAACCGGCCTGCACGTCGGGTCACTTTCTCGCCCGTCTCGGGGTCTACGCCCAGAAGCACGCCCTCGGCAGGAACGGCGTCACTGCCCTCGGCGGACGGCGACATCGGTCGGGTATACTTGCAGTCGGGATAGTTGGAACAGCCGATGAACGACCCGAACTTCCCGAGCTTGAGCGACAGCTGCCCGTTTGCGCAGGACGGGCAGGCACGGGCATTGCCGCCATCCGTGCGAGGCGGAAAGATATGGGGCGCGAGCGTCTCATTGAGGGAGTCCAGCACGTTGGAGACGCGCAACTCCTTCACGTCCTCGAGCGCAGCCGTGAAATCGCGCCAGAAATCACGCAGCACCTGTTTCCAGTCGATGTCGCCTGCCGACACCTTGTCGAGCTGTTCCTCGAGCCCGGCGGTAAAATCATATTCGACATATCGGCGGAAGAAGTTCTCGAGAAACGCCGTCACGACGCGGCCCTTGTCCTCCGGGATCAGGCGCTTCTTGTCGAGGCGCACATATCCGCGTGTCCGCAGGGTTTCGAGGATCGACACATAGGTCGAAGGCCGCCCGATGCCGAGTTCCTCCAGCTTCTTGATGAGCGAGGCTTCCGAATAGCGCGGTGGCGGCTCGGTGAAGTGCTGGACCCCTTCGATCTTGCGGACTCCGATCGAGTCGCCCCTGGCCATGGCGGGGAGCCTCCGGGAGTCCTCGTCCTCACCGTCATCGAGGCTTTCCGAATAGACCTTGAGGAAACCGTCGAACTTGATGACGGAGCCCGTGGCTCGGAACGAATAGTGCTTGCCGTCCTTGCCGTCTGCTCCGATATCGGCGGTGGTGCGTTCGAGTTCCGCGCTCTCCATCTGGCTGGCGATGGTTCGCTTCCAGATCAACTCATAGAGAGCGAACTGATCCGCATCGAGAGCGCGCCGCAATCCGTTGGGCGACCGCGACATCTCAGTCGGCCGGATCGCCTCATGGGCCTCCTGGGCGTTCTTCGCCTTGGTGGTGTAGTGACGTGGCACGGAGGGCAGGTAGGGCTCGCCGAAATTCTTCAGAATGGCATTGCGTGTGCTGGCGATGGCCTCGGGTGCCATGTCGACGCCATCCGTCCGCATATAGGTGATGAGACCGACCGTCTCGCCGCCAATGTCCACGCCCTCATACAGGCGCTGCGCGATCTGCATGGTCCGGGCAGACGAAAACCCCAGCTTGCGCGAGGCCTCCTGCTGCAAGGTCGAAGTGCGGAACGGCGGATAGGGATGCCGGCGCGCAGGCTTTGACTCGATCGTGTCGACACGGAAGGGCTGCCCCTTCAACGCCTGCTCGATGGCGCGTGCGCTGGCCTCATCGGCAATGTCGAGCTTGCCCAGCTTGCGCTTGTCAACCGCTGCGAGCTGCGCCTGGAACTCCTGATCCTGGGGCGTGGCGAAGATGCCGTCGATCGACCAGTACTCCTGCGCGCGGAACGCTTCGATCTCCAGTTCACGCTCGCAGATGAGCCGCAAGGCAACCGACTGGACTCGTCCCGCCGACCGGGAGCCGGGCAGTTTCCTCCAAAGCACGGGTGAGAGCGAGAAGCCCACCAGATAATCGAGCGCACGGCGCGCCAGATAGGCATCGACAAGGGCCGCATCGACATCCCGGGGATGCTGCATGGCCTCCAGAACGGCGTTCTTGGTGATGGCGTTGAACACCACGCGCTGCACGGCCTTCCCCTTGAGAACGCCTTTTTTCCGCAGCACTTCGAGAACGTGCCACGAGATGGCTTCGCCCTCCCGGTCAGGGTCAGTCGCAAGGATCAGCCGGTCGTCGCCTTTGAGCGCGGCGGCAATGTCTGCCAGACGCTTGGCCGACTTCCCGTCCACCTCCCAGTCCATCTCGAAATCCGCGTCCGGGCGAACGGAGCCATCCTTTGGCGGCAGGTCACGGACATGGCCATAGGAGGCTAGGACTATGAAATCATTACCTAAATACTTGTTGATGGTCTTGGCTTTGGCCGGGGATTCAACAACAACGACGGTCATCTACAGTCCTGAGCAAGTTTCACGGCCTCATATAGGCATCAGGTTGCTGGCGCAAGGCAGGGTGATTTTCTCCCGAACCAAGTATCCAGTTCAATCTTAAGATGCTTTTTTTTCGAATTATCCCGTATAAAGTGAAAATCAAAGAAAGCTCAACCGGAGGATTCAATGACCAGACGGCGCGCTCAGGCCTCTGCATCGGCCGCAACAGACGCCAACGCCCTCAAGATCGTTGTGCCAGATGGGCTTACGCCGACCGAACGCCAGCGCGAGACGGCAGAATACCTTGCGGACATGATCCTTGAACTTAGAAACCTCGCGCGGGGTGCAAAGCTCCACATGGTCATGGTGCCGCTGGAATACGCCTATTACGAGGCGTTCGGGGCTGCGCATCGCGTTGATGTCCCCGAGGCTGAAATCGAACGCATCAAGCGCCTGACACGGGCCAGCGAAGACGCCGAGCGCCGTCCGGGCTGACTGCCGCTCACAGGGCGTGACGTGCCTCGCCCAGCGGTTCAGCATGAGCGATGACACGGCGGATATCCTGAAAACGATCCTTCAGACCAGCTTCGATGCGGTCGATGTCATCATGAATGTGTTCCACCGTCTCAGCCGCCGGGCAGCGGCAGTGATAATGCAGGAACAGCCCTTCCTCGTTGCGCCGTAGCCTCACATTGTGGATGTCGCTGAGACGTGGATGCAGCGCCGCGAGCCCGATCAACGCCTTGCGAACTTCCGCAGCGATCGGGGCGGGCGCATCCTGGCCCTGAAGCAGGCGTTCGGGTTGTGGCTCGATATGGCTTTCAACCTCTACGTCCGTTCCCAGTTCCGCGCGGATTGCTTCCTCGAGGCTGGTTGCGGTGGCGTGGGCCTCGCCGAGCGGCATGGATCCTTCGACTTCGAGATCGAAGCTGATTGCCAGTCGGCCGCCCAATTGCTGGGCTGTGAGATGGTGGATGGCCAGATTGCGTCGGGAAGCTATCAGCATGACCTTTTGGAAAACGGTCTCATTGTCGAGCGCCACCGGATTGGCGGTTACCGTTACGTCCGCATTGGGGAAACGATCGGTGATGGCGGCATGAATGAGGGTCTTGGTCCTGACGATGTCGTCGATCGGCATGGTCCGGGCGACCTGGACCACCACCGAAGCGAACAGGGTCGCTCCCGAGGGCCTGAGGCGGATTGACTCGATGGCAAGCACACCATGAACATCATTCACCAGCCCGCGCACGACTTCGGTAGCCCCGCTGGGTGCCGCGTCGAGTAGCGTGCTCAGTGTGCGTGCGCCCAGCTCCCAACCGGCGTAGGCAATGAAGGCGGAGACCACGAGCGCGGCGATCGCATCCGCCGCTGGCACTCCCGCCCAGACTGCGCCAAGCCCCAGCAGCACGACGATCGAGCTCCACATGTCGGATGAAAAATGCAGGGCGTCTGCCTCCAGCGCCTCGCTCGACGTCTTGATTGCAACCCGCTTGAGAGCACGCGCACGGTTGAAATCGATGAGGATTGAGCCGGCAATGATGGCCACCGCCCACCAGGTGACGTCAACGTCGTGGCCGTCATTCCACAACAGCCGCCGGACGGCCTCCCAGACGATCCAGGCCGTGGTAAGAAACAGCAAAGCAGTTTCCACG
Organism: Hyphomicrobiaceae bacterium; assembly: GCA_900298995.1. Lineage (GTDB taxonomy): Bacteria > Pseudomonadota > Alphaproteobacteria > Rhizobiales > Aestuariivirgaceae > Aestuariivirga. The sequence goes on from OMIC01000032.1 coordinate 39,183, forward strand.
AGAGCGGCAACGCTTTCGATCTTGGCATGACCATAGTGGTGCTGGTCATCGGCCGGCCGGTCGGACCAGCGGATCGCCAGAAAAGTGACGATCGTCGCGCCGAAATCGACGAGGCTGTGGATGGCCTCGGAAAGAATGCCCAGGGAACCCGTGAAAAGCGCCGCGAGCAGCTTCGAGCCGGACAGCACCGCACTCGCAAGCATGGAGACAAGCGCCACGGACTGTTTTTCTGAACCCGCCATAGATCACCCTCTAGCCGCTCACCCCCGTGGTCTCAAGCCATTCCTTCGGAGCATGAGCACCGGCAGTCCAGGCAGTTGCAGACCGGGTACCAATAGTGCTGGTCTCGGCGGCGACGATCGCCATGACCCCTGATTCCCTTCCCCAAGACACCCCGCTGCCCCGACGTGCCGGAGCCTATACCTTCGCTGCCTTGTTCGCGGTCGAATCCTTTGTTCGGGCGCTCAATTCGACCGTTGTCTCGCTTCAGGCCTACGACATTCTTGGCGCTGCACAGAAGGTCAGCGTTCTTTCGACCGGCGTGTCTGTAGCCGTCCTCGTGTCAACGCTCTTTCTGCCTCATATCCTCGGACGGACACCGCGCCGCTGGGCCTACATGATGGGTATTGCGATGATGATGGCGGCGAGCCTGGCGCTCGCCAGTCACATGGTCGCTGGTCAGGCCCTAGGTATGCTTCTCCGGAATCTGGGGGCTGCTGTTCTCAACATCACACTGCAGCTTTACATCTTGGATCACATCCGGCGTGTCGATCTTGCCCGTACGGAGCCCCTGAGACTGAGCCTGTCGACATTCTCCTGGATGACCGGACCCGCACTCGGTGTATGGCTCTATGTGAACTATGGACCCTGGGCGCCCCAGGCACTGGCAATCGTATCCGCCGGGGCCTTGTTCACATTGTTCTTGATCCTCCGCCCATCGGACAGCGTGACGGGACAGGTGGCCGTCAATCCCGGAGCGTTCAGCGCGCTCAGCAATGTCAGGCGCTTCAGCGCTCAGCCCCGGTTACGACTCGCCTGGCTCATTGCCTTTGGCCGCTCCTGTTTCTGGACCACCTTTTTCATTTACGGGCCATTGCTGCTCGTCGAGGCCGGTCTTCCGAAGACCTTGGGCGGCATCATGATTTCAGCCAGTCAGGCCGTGCTTCTGACCGCCTGGTTTTCCGGGCGTTTCGCCCGCATCCATGGGGTCCGCACCGTTATCGCATTATCGTTTGCAGCCTGCAGCCTCACCTCGCTCACTGCAGGTCTGGCCGGGACTGCATCGCCCTATCTGGCCATTGGCAGTCTCCTCCTCGGATCGGTTGCCGCCTCGGCACTCGATGGCGTGGGCGGCATTCCGTTTCTTCGCGCCGTTCACCATCATGAGCGCCAGCGGATGGCCGCCGTCTACAGGACCTACATCGACTGTTCCGAACTCATCCCGGCATTCATCTTTGCTTTCGCCCTTCTGTGGCTCCCGATTGGCTCCGTCTTCGTAATTCTGGCTGTCGCGCTCATGATCGTTGGGGGAGTCGCCTGGCGCTATCTTCCCAAGTCGCTCTAGGGAGGGTCGGCCCTTGCACTTGACGGCCCTGCCGCAACGCGCAACACATTGACAGGTTTGGCGAGAAGGATTGCGCAGCATGCCCCAGAAGATTGTCGTTGGTCACAAGCAGCTCATGGCGGAAGCCGAGGCAAAGGTCTCTCAGGTCTCTGCGGCAGAGGCAATCGCGAAGCTCGGGCAGCCTGATGTCGTCATTGTGGATATCCGAGATCCCCGGGAGATCCAGCGGGAAGGGCGCATCCCAGGCTCCTTCCACGCGCCCCGAGGCATGCTGGAATTCTGGGTCGATCCCGACAGCCCCTATCACAAGCCGGTCTTCGCCGAAGACAAGACGTTCATCCTCCACTGCGCCTCGGGTTGGCGCTCGCTTCTGGCAACCGAACTGCTGCAGCGCATGGGCATGAAGCCCGTGTTCAACCTCAAGGGAGGCTTCGGGGCTTGGAAGGAAGCCGGAGGACCCGTCGAAACCGTCGAACACAAGTGAGCAAGCTTCAGCTCATCATCGGCAACAAGAACTATTCCTCATGGTCACTCAGGCCATGGTTCGCACTCACAATGACGGGAATCCCGTTTCGTGAGACCGTGATCCCGCTCGATACGCCCGAGACAGCTGCACTCATCGCACAACACTCGGGCGCCGGACGGTTGCCAGTGCTGCACCATGGCCGCCAAACGGTCTGGGAATCGCTAGCGATCATGGAATATCTGGCCGAACTCTTTCCCGAGAAACACTTGTGGCCTCGGGCTGGATCTGCACGGGCCGTCGCCCGTTCCATAGCACATGAGATGCACGCTGGGTTTTCCAGCCTGCGCAACGCCTGTCCGATGAATCTCCGCAGGGCGCGCAAACCTGTCCCGCTGACCGAATCTGCCACGCGTGATGTCGCACGACTCGAAAACATCTGGCGCAACTGCCGCGAGAAATACGGGAAGGGCGGAAGATTCCTGTTCGGCCGCTTTTCAATCGCTGACGCGATGTTTGCACCGGTCGTCACCCGGTTCGAGACCTATGCAATTCCCGTGACGGCGGAAACCCGGGCCTACATGGACAACATCCTTTCCACCCCAGCTTTCATGGCGTGGAAGCATGCGGCCTTGCAGGAGACATGGATCGTTCCCTCCGACGAGGTCGACTAGAAAAGACCCTTGGAAATTTCCCAGCCTGCTATGCTGCAGATCAGCAAACCGACGGCAATCATGAGTGGCTTGCGAGGCGCGATCTTGAGGAGCCATCCTGCCAGAAACGCAGAGGGCAGCCCGCCCGCGATCAGACCGGCAATAGCTACGAGATGGCTGCCAAGTCCGTGGGATTCGGCCCACACGCCAGCAACCAGAAATACCGCGAAAGCTGACACCACGGCGGCTGTCACGACGAACTCGGCCGCATTGACCGTGCCGACGACATAGCGGGGAGGCGCCCCTGCGCCGATGAGGCTCGAGGTCACGACCGGCCCCCAGCCGCCGCCGCCGATCGCGTCGAGAAAGCCACCCGCCGCTCCCAGCGGCGCTATGAATTTTCCAGGTACAGTCTTGTTGGCCGGAAACATCAATCCGCGCCAGATGATCACAAGACCCATGACCCCGAGATAGCAGAAGACGAAGGGTCGGATCGCCGCAGCCGCGACATTCACCAGGACCAGAGCGCCGATGATGCCTCCAAGTGAACCAGCGATGCACAGGATGACGAGAATGCGTCGGTCCACATTTCCATGCAGCATGTGGGATGCTCCCGACGCCGCTGTCGTGAACAGTTTGGCCGCGTGAACGCTGGCAGAGGTGTGTGCCGGAGGAACGCCGGACGCCAGCAGGACTGTTGAGGATATGACACCATAGCCCATGCCCAGTGCGCCATCGATCAGCTGTGCGAAGAAGCCGACGGCGGCAAAGATCAGAAAATCAGTAATCCAGGGATCAATCATCATGTCCGTCGTCGTGTTCAATGGCAGACCTCACGGGAACCGCGGATCGGCTGCCCGTTGACAGTCCAGTGAATGCCGCACTCCGTCTTGGCAGAACCAGCCCAGCGTCCGGCGCGCGGGTCCTCCGCCGATCCGCCCGACGTGGTGCATGGTTCACAGCCGATCGAATAGTAGCCTGCTTCCGTCAGAGGATGCACGGGAAGATCATGCGCAGTCATGTAAGCCTGCAGGTCGAGTGCTGAAAACCCCGCCAGCGGATCGACTTTCAGTCGGCCCTCGGGGAGCGAAAGAAAGTCGAGTGTCGCGCGCGCCGACCCGTGGTAGCGTTTGCGGCCAGAGACGACAGCGTCGAAACCGTCCAGGGCCCTCTTGAGCGGCAGGGTCTTGCGGATGTTGCAGCAGTGGTCGGCATCTGTGCGGTAGAGAGTGCCTTCAGGGTCCGTGCTCGCGAGATCGGCCTGATCCGGGGCGATGGACCTTACATCGACAAGGCCCAGCCTGTCCGTCAGGCGGGCGCGGTGATGGAGCGTCTCCCAGAAATGCTTGCCCGTATCGAGAAATATGATGGGTGTCGCCCTGTTGACCTCCGAGACCATGTGCAGCAGCACCGCCGATTCCGCCCCGAAGGATGAGACCACGGCCGCGCGGCCCGCGAAATCGCGCAGCACCGCGTCGAGCAGCTGACGCGCCTCGAGACCGGCATAGTTCTCGAAAATGCTACGCTCCACCCCTGTCAGCCCGCGTGCGGTTGCTCGAGCCAGGCTTCCGCGTCGGTGTGACGTTCCGTCCAGATCTCGGACTCGGCATCCCTGCGAAACAGGCCGCGCTGATAGGCGAGCGACATCTGGCGCGACGCCCTGGACCACATCTCGATGGGGAACCGGTCTCCGATCTCGAAGCTGTTGAAGCCGACCTGAAGCATGAACTGCATCTGATCAGGCAGGACATTTCCGGTGGCGCGCAGCTCACCGGCATAGCCCATCTCACGCAGCTTCCGGGCGATCGAATAGGCACGCCCGTCGTTGAAGGCCGGGAAGGGCAGCACGATCAGCGACAGCCGGGGCAGCAGGGCCTGGAACATCTCGGGCCTGTCGGTGTTGGCAAGCCTCACCCCGAGACGTCCGGTTCTTTCCGACAAGCCCGGCCAATCCGCAAGCAGCCGGCTGGCGGACAGCACGACATCGCCTGCAGTTGGCACCTCACCGTCAGCGCTCACATCGATCCAGCCATCTGACACGACGGCTCCGTTCCTAAGCAGTTGCATAGAGGGCCTCCTTGAAGGGTTTTGCGCCGAGGCGGCGGTAGGTTCCAAGGAACTCCTCGCCTGGTTCGCGATGCTTGAGATAGGTGTCGAGAATGGTCTCGATGGCGTCCGCCACCTCATGTCCGGCAAATCCCGGACCCAGGATCGTGCCGATCGACGCGCTTTCGGCAGACGAGCCGCCCAGAGTGATCTGATAGAACTCCTCGCCCTTCTTATCGAGGCCGAGGATGCCGATATGGCCGACGTGATGGTGGCCGCAGGCGTTGATGCAGCCGGAGATGTTGATCTTGATCCGGCCGATTTCATCCTGCTTGGCTGAATTCGCGAATCTGCGCGCGATCGACTGGGCAATCGGAATGGATCGGGCCGTCGCGAGCGCGCAGTAGTCGAGGCCGGGGCAGGCGATGATGTCGCCAGCAAGTCCGTAATTGGCGGCCGCAAGCCCGGTGTCCTCGAGAGCCTGCCAGATTGCGAAGAGATCGCCCTTCCGGACATGCGGCAGAACGATGTTCTGTGCGTGGCTCACCCGCAATTCATCGAAACTGTAGCGTTCGGCGAGATCCGCCATGATCCGCATCTGCTCTGCCGTCGCATCACCGGGGATTCCGCCTTCTGGCTTCAGCGAGATGTTCACGATCGCATAGCCATCGACACGGTGTGGGCCGAGATTGTTCTTCGCCCAGCGCGCGAAGGCCGGGTGCGAGAGCTTTGCCTCCTCGAAAGCCGGAGACCAGCGTGGCAGGCTCTCGAAGGCGGGCGGCGCGAAATAGGCCGCGATGCGCTTCAACTCGCGTTCCTCGACCTCGGTGGAAGGGTGGGGACGGCTGGCATATTCGGCTTCGACTTCCTCGCGGAACTTGTCGTGTCCGATCTCGTGGACGAGGATCTTGATGCGCGCCTTGTACTTGTTGTCGCGGCGACCATAGAGATTGTAGACCCGCATGATGGCTTCGAGATAGCCGATCAGCTCGTGCTGCGGTAGAAAGCCTCGCACGGTCACACCCACCATCGGGGTGCGTCCCAGGCCGCCGCCGACGATCACCTCCCAACCCGTCTCGCCCGCCTCGTTGCGATGCAGACGCAGGCCGATGTCGTGAACCTTGACGGCCGCCCGGTCATTGGGCGCCCCCGTCACGGCGATCTTGAACTTGCGCGGCAGGTAGGAGAACTCGGGGTGCAGGGAAGACCATTGCCGGAGCAGTTCGCCCACCGGACGCGGATCGGCAATCTCGTCGGCCGCCGCGCCCGCCCAGTGATCGGTGGTGACGTTGCGGATGCAGTTCCCCGACGTCTGGATGGCGTGCATCTCCACATCGGCCAGCGCGTCGAGAATGTCTGCAGTATCCTCGAGCTTGATCCAGTTGAACTGGATGTTCTGACGCGTCGTGAAATGGCCATAGCCCTTGTCCCAGCGTTCCGCGATCAGTGCGAGCCGACGCATCTGCCGGCTCGACAAGGTTCCATAGGGAATGGCCACGCGCAGCATGTAGGCATGGAGCTGCAGGTAAAGCCCGTTCATCAGGCGCAGCGGCCGGAACTCATCCTCCGTCAGATCGCCCCTCAGGCGGCGGTCGGCCTGGTCACGGAACTGGCGGGTGCGCTCGCGCACGAATTGATTGTCGAACTCGTCATAGCGATACATGGCGTCACTCTCCCTCAGGCGCTGCGAAGAACGCGCCCTTGCCTTCAGCCTGTTTTCCAAGATCGGTTCTGACCGTCGGACCGAGCGCACGCATGCGCTCGCGGATGTGCGCCGCGCGCACACGCCCGTCTCGGCGCTCCGCATCGACCAGATAGGATCCCGTCACGATTGTCTTGCGCTCGTCCTCGCGCGCGCGCTGCTCGAGGGCAGCCGCGGCCTCGGGTTCGACCGCAAGCACGGCCTCGTCGATCGACTCGCTCCAGTTCCCGCTTGTGGTCAGGAACACGGCGATCCCGTCCCGCAGGCGGTTGGCTGTGATCAACTGTCCTTTCTCGACTGCGCTCATCAGGCAGCCCTCCACAGGGGTTCATGGCGGTCCTCCCGGCCAGCGGCGGGCAGGGCTACCGGCAGCCTTGGCGCGGTGGGGGAAGGTACGGTTTCAACGGCGATGCCCTCGGCGGCAACCGCAACGGTTTCCTCGAGCGCGGCTTCACCCGACGACAGCCGCACCACCAGACGCCCGGCGCGGGCTTCCGAGAGCAGCATCGACGTGGCACCGCCATAGGCGCGTTCCGTCACGGGCTGGCGTACCGCGTCGCGCCGGGCCATTTCGAGAATGGCGGCGGGGACATCAGCGTCATGCATGATGATGTCAGCCTCCTGCAGCTTGCGCTGCGCCTTGATGGTCAGCAGTTCGGGATCATCGAGTTCAACGCTCACGAAGGCCACGCGGCCCTGCGGCGGCTGCGCCTCGCTCGCAAAGAGGGTCTCCATCCCGGCGTGGAAACTGCAGGAGTCGCCGGCCACGAAGGCCTCGCGCACATCGCCGAAGAAGAACCGCTGCCAGAAACCCCTGCGGCGGTTTCCGGCCGGAATGGTCTCCGCCACGCGCTCGCGCAGCCCCTCGGCGGCACGCGCCAGACCACCCAGCGACTGGGGCAGCATCGCGTCCACCCTGGCCCGGATCCCCTGACCCAGCACTGGCGCTGTGCCCTCGGTCCCGATCGCAACCACCACCGGATCGCGGTCAACGATCGACGGCACGATGAAGGTCGAGATGTCGGGCTCATCCACCGCGTTGACCGGAATGCCCCGGGCCTGCGCGTCGGACGCCACCTTTTGGTTCAAGGCGGGATCTGCCGAATAGACGAGGGCGGATCCATCGAGAAGCGCCGGATCATAGATCTTCGACAGCCACCGGACCCGGGTCTGGGCGGCAAGTTCCGGATGAAGGTCCGACGCGATCACCCGCAGCGCAGCCTCGGTCTTGAGCAGCAGCCGGATCTTGCGCAGGGCTTCCTCGCCGCCGCCGATCACGGTGACCGTCCGGTTCCGCATGTCCATGAACACCGGAAAATAGCGCATCGTCTTGCCTCCCTTAGTCTGGCGTTCGCCATCCCAAACGTTCGGTCTAACGGACAACCTGGCCAGCGTTCTGAATATCCCTTTGATTTTGCCTTGAAAGGCGGTATCAGAGAGCCAACAGAACAACCCGGATACGGTCTGTTCGGTTTAACGAACACTCGTTCTAACAACAGGACTGAGAAATGTCAACGCGCCGCAGTCGCAAGGACAACTCGACCCGGGAACAGGATCCGACCCCCGCCCTGGGCAAGACCATCCAGAGGCTGCGGAAGGCCTACAACATGTCGCTGGGCGATCTCTCGGAACAGTCCGGGGTCGCCAAATCGATCATCTCCCAGATCGAGCGCAATGAAACCAACCCCACCCTGTCCACGGTCTACCGGCTGTCACGGGCGCTGGACACCACCATTGACGAGGTTCTCCGGACCGAGAGCCCGCCGGTGTTTCTGGAACATCAGTCGAGGTCCGGCGTGCCGATCCTCGAGAGCCAGGATGGCCTGTGCCGCCTCGCAATTGCCGGCCCCCTCAATCTGGTCGAGCAGGTGCAGTGGTATGATTTCAGGGCGAAGCCCCTGGGTGTTCTGGAATCCGATCCCCACCCTCCCGGAACGGTCGAGCATCTCTATATGCTTGGCGGTGAGATCGAAGTGACCTCGGGGGAAGTGACGACCCGGGCCCAAACCGGTGAGACGCTCCGTTTCCGGGGCGACCTGCCACACCGCATCGTGAATGTGGGCACCGGGGAGGCGCACGCAACCATGGTTCTGGTCCTGCGCCAGCTGGGTGGGCGCGAAGCAGTCGAAAGCTGACAGTCCGAATTTTCTCTAGATGAGTGACACCGACCCGTTGGCGTGGCGGGTGATCCGCCCGGCCAGCACCAGGTCGAGCAATACCGCCGACACGGTCGGCGCATCGAGGCCGCTTTCACGGATGAGCTGGTCGGTGTCAACGGGCGCAGGCGACAGCAGGTCGAGCACGGCCTGATGAACATGGCATTCGATCGCTGGCAGCGCCGCCGGCACGACGCTGTCCTCTGACTGTATGGAACGGACGGATGTCTGTTCCTCCAGAGCGGCGAGGACATCGCGGGCCGATGACAGCAGCGTCGCACCGTCCCGGATCAGCCTGTTTGTGCCCTCGCACCGGGGATCGAGCGGAAATCCGGGAACCGCAAACACCTCGCGGCCTTGCTCGGCGGCAAGCCGCGCAGTGATGAGCGAGCCTGAGCGGACGGCAGCCTCCACCACGATCAGCGCCCGTGCCATGCCTGAAATGATGCGGTTGCGGCGGGGGAAGAACTCAGCCCTCGGCTCGGTTCCCGGCAATTGCTCCGTCACGATAACGCCGCGCTCGGCAATGGCCCTGTGGAGCGCCTCATTCTCCGGGGGATAGATGACATCAATACCACCTGCCATGACCGCGACTGTTCCGGTCTCCAGGGAGGCCTCATGCGCTGCTGTGTCAATGCCACGCGCGAAGCCCGAAACGATCGCATGGCCGGCCGTGCCGATCTCGGCGGCGAGTTGACGTGCAAACTTCCGTGCAACAGCCGATGCATTCCGCGCTCCCGCAATTGCCACCGCACTCCTGTTGAGAAGCCCCGTGTCACCCTTCACGCAGAGCAGGGGTGGTGCTGAATCCACGACCCTGAGAAGCGGCGGATAGGATGGTTCCGAACGCGCGATGAACCGCGCACCAAGCCGCGCCGCCGCCTCGATCGCCCGCTCGCCATCCTCCCGGGCATAAATCCGCGGCGGCCGCCGGAGGCCACCCTTGCGTGTGAGATCCGGTATCGCCTTCAGTGCCGCACCCGCCGATCCAAATCGTGAGAGCAAGGCGGAAAAGGTCACCGGCCCGACATTCTCGCTCATCGACAGACAGAGCCAGTCCCGGCGCTCCTCGTCGCTGAGCGGCCGGCCGTTCATGCGGCCTTCGACTTCCCGATCCTCGGCTCGTCGCCGTTCAGAAGCCGACGGATATTCGCCCGGTGCGTCAGAAACACCGCGCAACCCATGATCGCGGCGGGCAGCACGAGGTCGCTGCGCCCCAGAAACCATGCCGCGAGTGGTGACACGACGCTCGCGGTCAGGGCGGAGAGCGATGATATTCTGGAGAGGCCCGCCACAACTCCCCAGACAGCGATGAAAATCACGCCGAGCGGCCAATACAGGCCGAACAGCACGCCGATCGAGGTCGCAACGCCCTTGCCGCCCTTGAAGCCGAGCCACAATGGAAAGAGATGTCCGAAAAACGCTGCCAGCCCCCCAAGAACCGCGCCCTGCGGCCCGTAGAGCCATCCCAGAACCAGTGCCGGCAGGGTCCCCTTCAGGGCATCGCAGAGCAGCGTCAGCGCGGCAACTTTCCTGTTGCCGGTGCGCAGCACATTCGTGGCGCCGATATTGCCGGACCCGATGCTACGAATGTCGCCGAGCCCCGCCCAGCGCGAGAACAGAAGGCCAAAGGGAATTGTGCCGCAGAGATAACCGGCGAGCAGCGAAACGATCATGTCAGCAGCCGACAGGCCCATCGATTCCTCGCGAAGATACTCAGCGGCCAGCGTAAGCGTAAACCCGCTCGCCCGCAACGACCGTCTCGACGGCGCGCCCCTCAAGGGTACGGTGCTCGAAGGGTGAATTCTTGGCTCGCGATCGTAGGCGATCCTCTTCGACGGTCCATGACAGGTTCAGATCGACAAGCGCGAAGTCGGCCGGGGCGCCCGGTGCCAGCCTGCCGGTTTCGAGTCCGAGGATTTCCGCTGGTTTTGAACTCATGGACTCGACAAGTCGTGCCAGCGGCCCCGACTGGTTGTGATGGAGGCTCAGCGCCGCAGAAAGCATGGTTTCGAGACCGACCGCGCCATAGGCGGCTTCCGCAAAGGGCAGGCGCTTGGTGTCGGCGCTCTGCGGATCATGGCCCGAGACAATGACATCGATCACACCCTCGGCAACGGCATCGGCCAGCGCACGCCGGTCTTCTTCCGTCCGCAGCGGAGGCGACAATTTGAAGAAGGTGCGGTAGGCGCCAATGTCATGCTCGTTGAGCACGAGATGATGCGCCGAGACCCCGCAGGTCACGGGCAGCCCTCGTGCCTTGGCCGCGCGGATGACATCGACCGAATGGCGGCTCGAGATCTGGGCAGCATGGTAGCGTGCGCCCGTCATCTCCACCAGACGCAGGTCGCGCTCCAGCATGATGACCTCGCTCATCGCCGGATTGCCCGAGAGGCCAAGGCGGCTGGCGGTTTCTCCACCATTCATGACCCCGGACGACAGGGTTGGTTCCTCGACATGCTGTACCACGAGCATGCCACAGTCGCGCGCATAGGTGAGCGCGCGCCTGAAAACATTGGCATTGGCGACGGCCCGCGTTCCATCGGTCACGGCCACCGCGCCCGCCTCGCCAAGAAGGCCAATCTCGGTCATCAGTTCGCCAGCCAGGCCTTTGGTGATGGCCGCCATCGGTGCAACGCGCACAGAGGCGGTATCGCGCGCCCGGCGCAGGATGAAATCTACAAGCGCAGCATCATCGATGACTGGCTGCGTGTTGGGCATCACGATCATGGTGGTGACACCACCCGCCGCCGCGGCCTCGGAGGCACTGGCAAGGGTCTCTCGATATTCATTGCCCGGCTCGCCCGTAAAGACGCGCATGTCGATCAGGCCGGGTATCAGGGTCAGTCCAGCGCAATCGGTCACGGCGGCGCCGGAACCCACGCTGTCGCGCGTCACCCGTGGGCCAACATCGAGGATCCAGCCATCCTCTATCAGGATTCCGCCCGGTCCCTTGAGGGCCTGGGCGGGGGCCACGAGGGAGGCGTTCACATAGGCGCGACGATTTTGTGGATGCTTGGCGGCACTCTTCAAGGCGAACCTCCGGCGGGCAGGTTTCGCGACAGAGCGTCGAGCACGGCCATGCGCACCGCGACACCCATCTCGACCTGTTCGCGGATCACCGACTGCGCACCATCGGCGACGTCGGAGTCGATCTCGATACCCCGGTTCATGGGACCGGGATGCATGACAAGGGCGCCGCGCTTCGCATAGGCCAGTTTTTCGGCATTCAATCCGTAGAACCGGTAATACTCGCGGATCGAAGGAACGAAGGCGCCGGTCATTCGCTCCAGCTGGAGCCGGAGCATCATCACGACATCCGCACCCTTCAGCCCTGTTTCCATCCGCCGGTGAACTTCGACCCCGAAATTGGCGATTCCCGAGGGCAGCAGTGTGGACGGTGCCACCACGCGCACATGAACGCCCAGTTTTCCGAGGAGATGGATGTTGGACCGCGCCACCCGGGAGTGCATCACATCACCGCAGATCGCCACGACAAGGCCCTCGAAGCCCTGTGTGTGACGCCGGATGGTGAGCGCGTCGAGCAGGGCCTGGGTCGGGTGCTCATGCTGGCCGTCGCCCGCATTGATGACAGCACAGGACACTTTCTGGGCGAGCAGTTCAACCGCCCCAGAGGACGCATGCCGGACGACCAGAAAATCGGGCTGCATCGCATTGATTGTCATGGCCGTGTCGAGCAGGGTTTCGCCCTTCGAGACGGCCGAATTGGCCACCGCCATGTTCATCACATCGGCGCCCAGACGTTTGCCCGCAATCTCGAAGGAACTTTGCGTGCGAGTCGAGGCTTCGAAGAAAAGATTGACCTGTGTGCGCCCCTGCAGCACCGGCTGGCGCTTGTCGGCCTGGCGGCTCACCCCGACATAACTCTCGGCGAGATCCAGCAGTCGCAGGGCTTCAAGAGAGGAAATCCCGTCTATGGCCAGCAGATGCTGGCCCTTGAGGAGCGGCGAACGGGTTTCACTGGTCATTAAAGCGGCATCTCTAGGCATGAAAGCCGGTCGCCGCAAGGGGCTTTTAAGACCTGTTCACAGCCTAGGTCGCAACGCCCGCCAGGTACAGCACCGCCGGGATGGTGAGGGCCGCGGCCATGACCTGCAGCGTCAGCATGTTTGCCACCATCGCGGCATCGCCGCCCATCTGCCGGGCCAGTACATAGGCGCCGGACCCGGTCGGAACCGCTCCACACAGCAGCGCGACCGCGAAGGCCTCGCCCTCAACACCCATCAGCAGCAGCGCGGCCGCCATCATCGCCGGCATCACCAGCAGCTTCAGCGCCACCGCCAGCATCACCGGCGGCCAGTTCGAGATCGCATCCCCGATCCGCAGGCCAGCCCCGACGGTCAGCAGGGCCAGGCCCAGCGCGCCGCGCCCGATCATGTCGAGCACGCTGAGCGGGATGTCCGGCATGGTCAGTCCGGAAAGCTGCCAGGCGACACCGCCAAGCGAAGATGCCACGAAGGGATTGCGCAGGATCGACAGTACCAGCCGCCGTGCCGAGACCGTGTTCTGCCGCACGAAGCGCGCCATCACCAGAACGCACAGAATGTTGAGCAGCGGCGTCATCGCGGCAGCGCCCACCGCCGCCAGCGGCAAGGCGCCCGTCCCGAACTGCAGCGGCACGACCGCGAAGACAATGAAGGTGTGCCAGCGCGAGGCGCCCTGGACGAGGCTCGTGAATTGCGGGCCGTCGATCCGCAGCAGCGTCATGAGCGGCCTTGCGAGTGCCACCAGTCCACCGATCATGATCACCACGGCCGCCATCATGGCGACCGCCATCTCCAGGACGGGCAGCGCCGAGAAATCGGCTGTGGCGATCTCCTTGAAGATGATCGCGGGGAACAGCACGAAATAGCAGAGATGGTCGACGCCCTCCCAATGTGGGGCGGGAATGACCGAAAACCGCCGCAGCCCGAATCCGATCAGAATGACGATGAACACTGGCAGAAGGGCGAGGAACGCCGTGGTCATCTGAGCGAATCCAGCGCCGCCTGCAGGATCCAGGCGGCGGCGAGCTTGTCGATCACCGCATCGCGGGTGCGCCGTGAGGCATCCGCCGTGATCAGCATGCGCTCGACAGCGGCGGTTGACAGCCTCTCGTCCCAGAAAACCACCGGCACCGGCGACAGGCCTGCGAAGTTGCGAGCGAAGGAGCGGGTCGATTGGCAGCGCGGACCCTCGGAGCCGTCCATGTTGACGGGCAGTCCCAGCACAATGAGACCGATATCCTCGGCCGTCATGATCTCCTGGAGCCGCCGCGCATCGAGCGTGAACTTGGTGCGCGCGATGGTCTCGATCGGGGTGGCGATGGTACGCGTCAGGTCACTGGTGGCGACCCCGATCGTCTTGGTGCCGAGGTCAAGCCCCATGAGGCGCTTGCCCGGGGCAACCGCCGCGAGGGCTTCCCGGAGTGTCTGGTCGGGCTGTGGCATGACGTTCCCCTAGCCCATCCGCCGGGCGGCGCAAACCGGCAACTTGCCAATCGAGCGCGGGGGGAGGATCATGTCACGATACTTGAGGAGTGCGTCATGAAGATCACCTTCCACGGCCATTCGGCCTTCCGCATCGAAACCGGCTCGGCCGTGATCCTGGTCGATCCCTTCATCACCGGAAACCCGGCCGCCCGCGCGGACTGGCAGACGGTCGCGGCCGGCTGCACGCATCTCCTGCTGACCCATGGCCATGACGACCATGTCGGCGACAGCCTCGCCATCCTGAAGGCGACCGGCGCCGTCCTCGTTTCCAGTTTCGAGGTCTGCATCTGGCTCAACGCGCAGGGCGCTGCGAATTACAGCCCCGGCAACCACGGCGGGCGCATCCGCTTCGATGACTTCGACCTCGTCTTCACCAATGCCTGGCATTCCTCCGCGGCCTCGAACAACGGCAATCCGGTCTATCTCGGAAACCCCACGGGTTTCATTCTTGAACCAAAGCATGAGCCCGGCAAGACCATCTACATCGCCGGCGATACCGGCATCTTCGGCGACATGAAACTGATCCACGACCTCTATCGTCCGGCCATCGGCATCCTGCCCATCGGCGACCGTTTCACCATGGGCGCCGATCAGGCGGCTTATGCCTGCCGCAATTTCTTCGACTTCAGCACGGTGATCCCGTGCCACTATGCCTCCTTCAAGGGCTTCGTCGATCCCGATGCCGCGCTCTTTCTCAAGGCCATGGGACCCGACGCGGCGAAAGTCCGCGTGCTGGCCGCGGGCGAGGCGCTGGTCCTCTGATGGCTCGGCAACCCCAGCGTCCGGTGGGACCCGTCGTCGATCCTCTGCCGCCGGGATCCAGGCCCGACCTGAGACCCCTCCACGGGCTCTGGGTGCGGCTCGAACCGGTTTCGGCCGAGCGCCACGCCGGCGAACTCTGGCGGTCCTTTTCCGAAAGCGATCCGGAAGGTGCGGTCTGGACCTATCTCGGCTATGGCCCCTGGCCCACTCCGGAGGCCTTCACCGACTGGCTGCGCGCCCGTGAGGCTGACCGCGACCCCTGGTTCTACGCCTTCGTTCCGCGGGCCAGTGGCGTGGCCTGCGGCATGGGTGCCTTCATGCGCTGCGATGCCGCCAACGGGGTGATCGAGATCGGCCACATCTGGATGGCGCCTAGCCTGCAGAAGACCCGCGAGGCCACCGAAGCGATCTTCCTGATGATCCGTCATGTCTTCGACGATCTGGGGGCGCGCCGGCTGGAATGGAAATGCGACGCCCTGAACGCTCCTTCGCGCCGCGCGGCGCTGCGCTTCGGCTTTGCCTTCGAGGGCATTTTCCGCCAGCACATGATCGTCAAGGGCCGCAACCGCGACACCGCCTGGTTCGCCATGCTCGACAAGGACTGGCCGCGCGTGAGGGCGGGATTCGAGCGCTGGCTGCGCCCGGAAAACTTCGATGAACAGGGCCGCCAGAAAGCCAAGTTGCAGGTGGCCTGAACGGGTGCTATGCGGCGCTCGAAACCGGTTTTGGATTGGATCTTCCGATGTCTGTCGATCAGGGAACGGTCAGGCGCGTGGCGCGGCTCGCGCGTCTCAAGGTGCAGGATGAGGACGTGCCTCGGCTCGCGGGCGAACTCAACGCCATCCTCGGCTTCATCGAGCAGCTCAACGAGGTCGATGTCGCGGCGGTTGAGCCGCTCACCTCGGTTGTCACCATGAAGATGAAGATGCGGGCCGACGAGGTGACCGATGGTCACCGCGCCGGGCAGATCGTCGCCAATGCCCCCGCGCAGGAAGACTCCTTCTTCATGGTTCCGAAGGTCGTCGAGTAGGGCTTGAGCGGACACACAGACACATGACCAGTCTCACCTCACTCACGATCGCCCAGGCCCGCGACGGCCTCCGCAACAGGACGTTCTCGGCCCTCGACCTGACCGAGGCCTATCTCTCGGCCATGGAGAAGGCGCGCGTGCTCAATGCCTATGTCGTCGAGACACCCGACAAGGCCCGCGCCATGGCGAAAGACTCCGACGCCCGCCTTGCCGGAGGGCAGGGCGGCGCACTCGAGGGAATCCCGCTCGGCATCAAGGATCTGTTCGCCACCGACGGGGTCCATACCCAGGCCTGCAGCCACGTTCTGGACGGCTTTAAGCCCACCTATGAGTCGACCGTCACCGCAAATCTCTGGCGCGATGGCGCGGTCATGCTCGGCAAGCTCAACATGGACGAGTTCGCCATGGGCTCGTCCAACGAGACGAGCTACTACGGCAAGGTCATCAATCCCTGGCGTCGCAAGGGCTCGAATGCCGCACTGGTGCCGGGCGGTTCTTCCGGCGGTTCCGCCGCAGCTGTCGCCGCGTATATCTGTGCAGGCGCCACCGCCACCGACACGGGTGGCTCCA
Source organism: Hyphomicrobiaceae bacterium (assembly GCA_900298995.1). Classification (GTDB taxonomy): domain Bacteria; phylum Pseudomonadota; class Alphaproteobacteria; order Rhizobiales; family Aestuariivirgaceae; genus Aestuariivirga. The sequence continues at coordinate 55,621 of OMIC01000032.1, forward strand.
TCCGTCAGCCTGCGGCTTTCACCGGAACGGTCGGCATCAAGCCTACCTATGGCCGCTGTTCGCGCTGGGGCATCGTCGCCTTTGCCTCTTCGCTCGATCAGGCAGGCCCCATCGCCCGCGACGTGCGCGATGCCGCGATTCTGCTCCGCTCCATGGCGAGCGCCGACCCGAAGGACACGACTTCGGTCGATCTACCGGTTCCCGATTACGAGGCATCGGTCGGTCGCCCGGTCAAGGGCCTGCGCGTCGGCATTCCGAGGGAATACCGGGTCGACGGCATGCCTGCCGAGATTGATGCGCTCTGGCAGAAGGCCGCCTCGTGGCTCCGGGAGCAGGGCGCCGAGATCGTCGAGATCTCCCTGCCGCACACGAAATATGCGCTGCCCGCCTATTATATCGTTGCGCCCGCAGAGGCCTCCTCCAATCTCGCGCGGTATGACGGGGTTCGCTACGGTCTTCGCGTGCCGGGCGATGACATCGTTGACATGTACGAGAAATCCCGTGCTGCGGGCTTCGGACGGGAAGTCCAGCGCCGCATCCTGATCGGCACCTATGTTCTTTCGGCGGGCTATTACGACGCCTATTACGTCCGCGCCCAGAAGGTTCGCACCCTCATCAAGCGCGACTTCGACAGGGCCTGGGAGAAGGTCGATGTGGTGCTGACCCCTGCGACACCCAGCCCGGCCTTTGCACCCGGCGAGATCACCGACCCGGTGCAGATGTATCTCAACGACATCTTCACCGTCACGGTGAACATGGCTGGGCTTCCGGGCATTTCCGTACCGGGCGGGCTGTCGGCTGATGGACTGCCGCTGGGACTTCAGCTCATCGGCAGGCCCTTTGGCGAGGAAACTCTGTTCCAGACAGCGGCGGCCATTGAAGCTGCAGCCGGCGGTTTCACTGCCGCCCAGTGGTGGTAGCTCTCTCCAGTTGCGCAAACTGAAATGCCCGGACCTTGGTCCGGGCATGGTTGTCTTCGGAATTGCTGGCCGCCTTACTTTGGCTGCGGCACGACGCGCAGATAGGGCTTGAGGGTCTTCCAGCCGCCGGGGAACTTCTCCTTGGCGGCCTCATCCGACAGTGACGCCAGAATGATCACGTCTTCGCCCTGTTTCCAGTCTGCCGGAGTGGCCACCGACTTCTGAGCCGTCAGCTGAAGAGAATCCACCACGCGAATGATTTCGTTGAAGTTGCGGCCTGTGCTCATGGGATAGGAGACGATGAACTTGATCTTCTTGTCCGGCCCGATGATGAAGACATTGCGCACTGTGGCATTGTCCGCCGCCGTACGGCCCTTGGCGCTGCCGGAGGCGTTCGGGTGGATCATTCCGTACAGCTTGGCGACCGCCAGATCCTCATCGCCGATCATCGGATAATTCACCGATGCGCCGGTGACATCCACGATGTCCTGCTTCCAGCGCTGGTGATCCTCGACGGAGTCGACAGAGATGCCGATGAGCTTCACGCCGCGCTTGTCGAATTCGCCCTTCATGCGGGCAACCGAACCAAGTTCCGTGGTGCAGACGGGCGTGAAGTCCTTCGGATGTGAGAAGAACACCGCCCACGATCCGTCGATGTAGTCGTGGAAACGGAGACGTCCGTCCGTGGTGTTGGCCTCGAAGTCCGGTGCGATGTCGCCGATTTGCAGAGCCATGCTGGCCTCCTCTTGAATTCTGACGCTCTCTTAGCGCAACTGCTGTTCGGAATAAAGAACATTTTGTCCGGTTTCACGCTCCCCACGCTTTGCGGGAATCGGCCGGTTGCTGCATGATGACACTCTTAACCGGAGCCTCTGCCCATGACCTATGTCACATCTTTTCCCGTGCTGGTGATCGTCCTCGCCCTCTATCTCCTGATGGCAGCCACGGGCGGCATGATGATCGATGGCGACGCCTATGCCATCAGCCTCGCCTCGGGCGCGGAGATGACTCTGCGCGGGGGTGACCTCTTCGTCGTTGCCGGTCTGGTTGCCCTCACCATCGACCTGATCAAGATGCGCATCGGTCTCGCGGCCAATCTGATGCGGATTGGCCTGGCACTGGCCGCCATCGGCTTTTTCGTATTTCTGGGCATCGCAGGCAGCGTCAGTTTCCTGCTGCTGACCCTGATGACCCTCATCGAACTGGTGGCGGCGGCCACGGGAACCCGCCGGGCGTGATCCTCACGCCTTGATGCGTTCACCCTTCGGATCGTAGAAGGACTGCAACTGGACGCGGGCCCGGTAGCGCTTCCACGCCAGTTCAATCTCCCATGCGCCACTGTCGAGCCACTCCTTGGTGACCCCGTCCTTGTTGTGTACGTAGCCCAGGCCCAGTGACAGATTGACCCGATGCCCCCAGGCGCCCGAGGTTGTCGAACCCACGATCACGCCATTCCGGTAGATGGGTTCCTCGTGATAGACCATCGGCGCTGTCGCCGAGTTGTCTTCAAGAGCGAGGCAGACAAAACGCTTCGGAAGTACGTGCAGAGCCTTCTGCTTCATGAGTGCCTCGCGGCCGATGAACCCGCCCGGCTTGTCCCAGGCCACTGCGAAACCAAGTCCGGCTTCAAGGGGCGTGTCCTCGTCGGCGATGTCGTGCCCCCAGTGCCGATAGGCCTTTTCGGTACGACAATTGTTCATTGTGTGCATGCCGGCTGGCGTAAGGCCGAACGCCTTCCCGGCAGCCCAGAGGGTTTCGAAGACATGCGCCGTGAATTCGGTTGGGATGTAAAGCTCCCAGCCGAGTTCGCCGACATAGGTGATGCGGCTCGCCCGCACGCGCGCATGGCCGATCTCGATCTCCTGCGATGTGCCGAAGGGGAATGCAGCATTGGACAGGTCGGCGCCGGAAAGCTTCTCGAGCAGCGCACGCGATTTCGGCCCCATGACTGCGATCATCGGCAACCCCGACGTGATGTCCGTCGCCACGCAGTGCGCGTCGACGGGCGTATGCCTCTTGAGCCACGCCATGTCGCGGGTCTGCGGAGCGGCGCCGGTCACGACGAGAAAACGGTCTTCCGCTAGCCGTGTGACTGTGAGGTCAGCCTCGATGCCACCGCGCTCATTGAGCCACTGGGTATAGACAACCCGGCCCGGCTCCACATCGACATTGGCTGAGGAAACCTTGTTGAGGACCTTTACAGCGTCACGGCCCTCGACTGAATATTTGGCAAAGCTCGACTGATCGAAGAAGGCGCAGTTGCTCATCAACTGCTTGGCCTCGAAGTCGGCACAAGGCCACCAGTTCTGGCGCCCATAGGAATACTCATACTCTCGCTTCACGCCATCACGGGCATACCAGTTCGGGCGCTCCCAGCCGTTCACTTCGCCAAAGACGGCACCGAGCTCCTTCGCATAGGCATAGAGGGGCGAGCGGCGGACGCCGCGTGAAGTTTCCGCCTGCCGGTAGGGCCAATGCATGGCGTAGAGAAGGCCGAGGCTCTCGGACACGCGTTCGCGCACATAGTTTCTGACCGATTGGAAGGGATGAATGCGGCGGATGTCCATGCCGCTGACGTCCATTGGCGGATGCCCGTTCTTGATCCATTTTGAGAGAACGAGACCCGCGCCGCCGGAGGATTGGATGCCGATCGAGTTGAACCCGGCGGCCACGAATACATTCTTCACCTCGGGTGCCTCGCCAAGATAGTAGCGAACGTCCGGGGTGAAGCTCTCTGGGCCGTTGAAGAACAATTGAATTCCCGCCGTCTCGAGCAGTGGCACGCGATTGATGGCGCTGGTCAGGATCGGCTCGAAATGATCCATGTCTTCGGGCAGCGTCACGAAGGCGTGTTCCTCATCGATGCCGCCGCCGCCCCAGGGCTTCGCCTTGGGTTCGAATGCGCCGACCATGAGCTTGCCGGCGTCCTCCTTGTAGTAGGTGCATTCGTCCGGCACGCGAACCACCGGCATGTTGCGTGGTAGCTCGGCGATGGGTTCTGATACGATGTAGAAATGCTCGCAGGCGTGCAGCGGAATGTTCACTCCGATGGACCGGCCAAGCTCACGCGACCACATGCCAGACGCAACGACCACCTTGTCTGCGAGGATCGTGCCATCGGCGGTCTCGACGCCATAGGCCTTGCCATCCTTCACCAGGATGCGGTTCACCTTGACGTTTTCGAAGATCTTGCCCCCGCGCGAGCGGGCACCTGCGGCCAACGCCTGCGTGACGTCAATCGGGTTCACCTGGCCGTCCTTGGGAAGGAACACGCCGCCCTTGACGTTCTCCATATTGTAATGCGGAAGCCGCTCCTTGATCTCTCCCGTCGAGATCACCTGCACGTCGAGACCGAAATTCTTCGCCATCGACGCGCCGCGCATGAGTTCCTCCAGACGGCCCTCGGTGAGCGCAATCGAGATGGACCCATTCTGTTTGAACCCTGTCGCCTGACCCGTTTCCTTCTCCAGGCCCTCGAACAGCGTGGTCGTGTATTTCGCCAGTTCCGTCAGATTGCGGGTGGCGCGAAGCTGGCCCACCAGACCGGCTGCATGCCAGGTGGTGCCCGATGTCAGTTGCTTCCGCTCCAGAACCACGACATCCGTGATCCCCTCGCGGGTGAGGTGATAGGCAACGGAGCAGCCGACGATGCCGCCGCCGATGACCACGACATCGGCACGCGGGGGCAGGGACTTGGACATGGGCTCACCTCTTCAAGTAAGAGTTTGATCTAACAGGAGGTCGTGGGTTTGGGGAAGCGCCAGACTGTCTCACGGGACATGGCCAGCCTTTCACCGTCGCCAAGGCCAGTCGGCATTTTCCTTTGCGGGTCGAGGGTGTTTCGACTAAATCCGTTCGAAACAACGAACGGACCGTTCCATGCATCAGGGCGATATTTCTCCGGCCGAAGCCTATCAGCGGCTCCAGAACAACCCCTCCGCAGTGCTGATCGACGTGCGCACCCAGCCAGAATGGGTGTTTGTCGGCGTACCCGCCGTTGAACGCCTCATCCGGCTGTCCTGGCAGGTGTTCCCGTCGATGCAGGTGAATGGCGGCTTTGTCACCGAGATCGACCAGATGGGCCTTGCGAAGGATACGGAGATCCTTTGCATCTGCCGCTCGGGGGCGCGCTCGGCGTCGGCGGCGTCCGCGCTCACCCAGGCAGGCTACAGCAACGCCTGGAACGTCGCGCAGGGCTTCGAGGGCGACAAGGACGGTCAGGGGCATCGCGGCACGCTGGGCGGCTGGAAGGCGGCCGGCCTGCCATGGGTCCAGAGCTGACGGGACCCGAACCCATGAAAGTGAAATCCGATCCTCGGACGTGGGGCGATGCCACCAAGCTGGTGCGCGGCGGGCTTGACCGCAGCGCCCATGGCGAGACCTCGGAGGCGCTCTATCTGAACTCGGGCTTCGTCTATGACGCCCCGGAGACCGCCGAACGGCGGTTCGCGGGCGAGGATGATGGCTATGTCTACGGCCGCTACGGCAACCCCACCGTCACCATGTTCGAGGAGCGGCTCGCCCTGCTTGAAGGCGCGGAAGCCTGTTATGCCGTGGCATCCGGCATGGCTTCGGTGTTCGGTGCGCTGGCGTGCCAGCTGAAGGCGGGCGATCATCTGGTGTCCTCGAAGGCACTCTTCGGGTCCTGCTATCAGATCGTGACCTCCATCCTCCCGCGCTTCGGCATCCGCACGACGCTGGTCGATGGCACGGACCTCGACGCATGGAAGGAGGCTGTCACGGCCGACACCAAATGCGTGTTTCTAGAGACGCCATCCAATCCAGGGTTGGAGATACTCGACATCGAAGCCATCTGCGCCATCGCCCGGTCCAAAGGCGCGACGGTCGTTGTCGACAACATCTTCGCGACACCGATCCTGCAACGGCCACTCACCTACGGCGCCGATGTCATCGTCTACTCAGGCACCAAGCACATGGATGGTCAGGGCAGGGTGCTCGGTGGCGCGATCGTCTCGACCAGGAAGTTCAAGGACGAATTGCTGAAGCCGTTCCTGCGCCACACCGGACCGTCGATCTCGCCGTTCAACGCCTGGGTGCTTCTGAAGGGTCTTGAGACGATGAAGCTCCGGGTTGAAGCCCAGAGCCATGCCGCCCTGACCGTTGCCGAAACCATCGCCACTCTGCCGGGTGTCGAGCGCGTCCTCTACCCGCACCTCGACTCTCACCCGCAGGCGGCTCTCGCGCGCAAGCAGATGAGGCTCGGCGGCACCATGGTCTCCTTCGAGGTGTCGGGCGGCAAGCAGAAGGCTTTCGAAGTGCTACGGCGGCTACGGATTATCGACATTTCGAACAACCTCGGCGACGCAAAATCGCTCATGACTCATCCCGCATCGACAACCCACCGCAACATTGGTGCGGAAGCCCGTGCCGCCATGGGCATCACCGATGGCATGCTGAGGCTGTCGGTTGGGCTCGAGGATGTCGCCGACCTCATCGGCGACCTGAAGCAGGCCGTCGTCAGCTAGATCGATTGCTTGCTTCAGACGATGGCCATTGCCACGTCGCGGATCGACGTCTTGGCAAGCGAGCTGTGAAAGGCGCACTCCGCCGCCTTCAGCGGCACGGTCAGCACGCGGCCGAGCTGGGCCGCGACTGGACAGGGCGATGACGGATCAGTCTTGTGCATCCTGAACACGTTCTCATCTTCCACAGCGAAATAGACGTCCGCCAGGGAAATGTCGGCCGGATCACGGTTTAGCTGGAACCCGCCGCTACGGCCGGCAACGGATTTGACGAGGCGCGCACGCTCCAGTTCGCCCATGAGTCTGCGGATGACAACCGGGTTGGTATGGACGCTTGCAGCAACACGGGCGGAGCACAGCGGCCCACAGTTGCCATTGCGGGCGAGCACGCTCATGGCATGAACTGCAACGATGAAACGACTGCTCGACAACATAATCGTAACTCCGAACGTTACATCGGCATGACCACGTAAAAGGTCAAGTGATATCACGGTCATGGAAAGGGAATGTTAACTGAGTCCGAGCAACGTCTCAGCGTTTGATCCGGAGCTTTGAACATGCGCCGCTTTGACTTGGTCGTGTCCCTCGTGTGTTGCGCACTTCTTGGCTATTTTGCCTGGCATGCCTTTGAAGGACCACGAGGTTTCCCTTACCGGGACGGCCTTGCCATAGAGGCTGCACGCCTTGATGTGAAACACGAGGCGTTGCGCGCCGAGCGCATGCAGCTTGAAAACAAGGTCGCGCTGCTCAGACCAGAGAGCATTGACCCGGACCTTCTGGATGAACTGGCGCGCGGTACGCTCGAACTCGCCAAGCCAGGCGATGTGGTGGCCTTCACCGCCAAATATGCTCAGTAATTTCCGAAGCATAAACCGAATTCCAGTTAATCGTTGAATTCCTGCGCATTCTCAAGTGTTTAGTGCTATGCTCTGGCCTTGGTCCGAGGTGAGGGAGGCAAGCATGGCGGTCAAGTCGGCCTATATTGCTCGCAAGAACGGCAAGTCAGACAAGCCAGCGCCCTCCAACAGCGGATTCACCGCCGAGGAAGAGCTTCACGCCTATCGCGAGATGCTTCTCATCCGCCGCTTCGAGGAAAAAGCCGGTCAGCTCTACGGCATGGGATTCATCGGCGGCTTCTGCCATCTCTACATCGGACAGGAAGCCGTCGTCGTGGGCATGCAAATGGCCCAGAAACAAGGCGATCAGGTCATCACCTCCTACCGCGACCATGGCCACATGCTCGCCTGCGGGATGGATCCCAAGGGTGTCATGGCGGAGCTCACGGGGCGGCGGGGCGGCCTCTCCAAGGGCAAGGGCGGCTCGATGCACATGTTCAGCCGCGAAAAGCATTTTTTTGGCGGTCATGGCATCGTCGGCGCGCAGGTACCGCTCGGTGCGGGGCTTGCCTTTGCCAACAAATATCGTGGCAATGACCATGTCGCCGTAGCCTATTTCGGTGATGGCGCAGCCAATCAAGGCCAGGTCTATGAGACGTTCAACATGGCGTCGATCTGGAAGCTGCCGGTGATCTTCATCATCGAGAACAACCGCTACGCCATGGGCACGGCGGCCACGCGGTCAACCGCCATGGCGGAACAGCTGGGGGCGCGCGGCTCGGCCTTCGGAATTCCCTTTGAACAAATTGACGGAATGGACGTCCGGGCAGTGCGGGAGGCCGGCGAGCGCGCGGTGGCGCATTGCCGGGCCGGCGAGGGTCCCTACATCCTTGAGATGATGACCTACCGCTACCGCGGTCATTCCATGTCTGATCCTGCGAAGTATCGCTCCAAGGAAGAAGTTCAGAAGATGCGCGAGGAGCATGACCCCATCGAGCAGGTCAAGGCGCGCATCCTGAACGGCAAGATGGCCAGTGAGGACGAGTTGAAGAGGATCGATTCCGAGATCCGGGCCATCGTGACGGAAGCGGCCGAGTTTGCGCAAAATGATCCCGAGCCGGATGCATCCGAACTCTACACCGACATCTACGTGAACGCCTGAGACCGGGAGAGCAAGATGCCTTCGATCCTGATGCCCGCCCTGTCTCCCACGATGGAAGAGGGCAAGCTCGCCAAGTGGCTGAAGCAGGTTGGCGACATGGTGAAGCCCGGCGACGTCATCGCCGAGATCGAAACCGACAAGGCCACCATGGAAGTCGAGGCTGTGGATGAGGGACCGCTCTCCGCCATTCTGGTTCCTGCCGGGACAGAGCATGTAAAGGTCAATACGCCCATAGCCGTCATTGGTGCTGCGGATGCTGTTCCTGCGCCAAAAACGGAGGTGCCGAAGCCAGCTCCGGCGACCCTTGCCGCGCCTCCCGTCGTGACGCAGTCCGCGCCGCCCGAGGAGGCGAACCCGACAGGTACCGAGATGGAGACAATGACGGTGCGCGAGGCCATCCGCGCTGCCATGTCCGAAGAGATGCGCCGGGACCCCGAGGTGTTCCTCATGGGCGAGGAAGTCGGCCAGTACCAGGGCGCCTACAAGATCTCTCAAGGCATGCTTGAGGAATTCGGGCCGCAGCGCATCATCGATACACCAATCACCGAACATGGTTTCGCAGGACTGGCAGTTGGTGCGGGCTTCGCGGGCCTGAAGCCGATTGTGGAGTTCATGACTTTCAACTTCTCGATGCAGGCCATCGACCACATCATCAATTCCGCAGCGAAGACGCTGTACATGTCGGGCGGGCAGATGGGTTGTTCCATCGTGTTCCGCGGACCGAATGGTGCTGCTGCGCGGGTGGCGGCCCAGCATAGTCAGGACTATGCAGCCTGGTATGGCCACATTCCCGGCCTGAAGGTCGTGATGCCCTACACCGCCGCCGACGCAAAGGGACTGATGAAGGCAGCGATCCGCGATCCCAACCCGGTCGTCTTTCTCGAGAACGAAATCCTCTACGGCAAGAGTTTTGAGGTTCCCAAGGGTGACGACTGGATCGTCCCGATCGGCAAGGCACGTATCGCCCGCACCGGGCGTCACGTCACCATCGTATCCTTTGGCATCAGCATGATCCTGGCCCTGAGTGCTGCCGAGAAACTAGCAGCGGAAGGAATAGAAGCCGAGGTGATCGATCTGCGCAGCATCCGCCCGCTTGATCTGCCGACCGTGATCGAAAGCGTCAAGAAAACCAACCGCTGCGTGTGCGTTGAAGAGGGTTTCCCGCAGTTCTCCGTGACAAGTGAACTTGCAGCCCAGGTCATGACCCACGCCTTCGACTACCTCGACGCGCCTGTCGCACGCGTCGCCGGCAAGGACGTCCCGATGCCCTATGCGGCTAATCTCGAGAAACTGGCGCTACCCAATGCCGATGAGGTGGTCGCCGCAGCAAAGGCAGTCCTTTATGTCTGATCACGATCATCACCACCATAATCACCATGGCGAGATGCACCCACACCAGCTGGAGCCGCCGCACGAGGTCTTTCATGATCCCAAGGCCGGTGAAGTAGCGCGCGCCTGGATCACCAACGGTGGGTTGAGCCTTTCGCTGCATGCCATGGCCTTCGGAAAGCCCGAGATCTGGGGACATGTGCTGGCCGGCATGGCCCAGCAGGTGGCGGCCGCCTGCGCCGAAATGGGCCACGGCAATGCCTCAGAGAATTTCGCGGCGATCCGCAAGGTTCTGAACGAGGATCTCAACAAGGTGGCGGCCCAGCTCTCGCCGCTCGCCGCAAAGAGCTGAGAACCGCCCGACTCCACGACCATTGGGGAAGTCCGACAATGCCTGTGAATGTACTGATGCCTGCGCTCTCGCCCACGATGGAAAAGGGCAAGCTTGCGAAATGGCTCAAGAAAGAGGGCGACCAAGTCAAGTCAGGCGACGTGCTGGCTGAGATCGAGACGGACAAGGCCACAATGGAAGTGGAGGCCGTGGACGAGGGCACAATCGGCAAGCTGCTGGTGGCCGCAGGAACAGAGGATGTCGCGGTCAATACACCGATCGCGGTGATACTGGGCGAAGGGGAAAAGATGGGGGATTCGCCCACCCCCGCCGCGAAACCCGCTGCAACGGGTCCTGCTGCACCCGCTCCCGCATCGGTACCGCCAACTCCAGCGCCTTCGGCACCTGTTCCTGCCGCGTCAGTGAAGGCTGAGGGCAGCCGCGTTTTCGCCTCTCCTCTGGCCCGCCGGGTGGCAAAGCAGAAGGGCATCGACATCGCTGCTGTGTCTGGTTCGGGTCCGCATGGCCGCATTGTGCTGAAGGATGTGGACGGCACAAGGCCAGGCGCCGCCCCCACGACTGGCGCGCCGAGAGCCGTGGCGCCCATGGCAGCACCCACGGATGAGTCGGTTCTGAAACTCTTTGCAGAGGGCAGTTACGACCTCGTGCCGCATGACTCCATGCGCAAGGTCATTGCGCGCCGCCTCACCGAGTCCAAGCAGACCATTCCGCATTTCTATGTGTCGGTCGATGTGACGCTCGACCACCTTCTGGACGTTCGCGAGCGCCTCAACCTTCAGGCCCCGAAGGACAAGGACGGCAAGCCCCTCTGGAAGATCTCCGTCAATGACTTCATCATCAAGGCCATGGCCATGGCCCTGATCAAGGTTCCCGATGCCAACGTGTCCTGGACCGAGAATGCCATGGTGAAACACAAGCACGCAGACATTGGAGTGGCTGTCTCAATCCCAGGTGGTCTCATAACGCCGGTGGTGCGCAAGGCCGAAGCCAAGGGTCTGGCGCAGATCTCCAGTGAGATGAGGGACTATGCGGCCCGGGCCCGCACCCGGAAGCTCAGGCCCGAGGAATACACCGGAGGTTCCGCTGCGGTGTCCAACATGGGCATGCTGAACGTCAAGAATTTCGCTGCCATCGTCAACCCGCCTCATGCCTCGATCCTGGCCATCGGCACGGGGGAACGCCGCCCTGTGGTGCGCGGCAACGACATTGTGATCGAGCAACAGATGACCATCACGCTCTCGACCGATCACCGCTGCATAGACGGAGCGCTGGGTGCCGAGTTCATAGGCGCGATAAAGGCCTTTCTTGAAGAACCCGGCCTTATGCTGGTGTGAGGCAAGACATGAAGACAATTCTTGCTTTCGGCGACTCGCTTACCTGGGGTTTCATCGCAGGGAGTTGGGAGCGCCACCCTCACGAGGTGCGCTGGCCCAATGCACTGGCGGCAGCGCTCAACGGCAAGGCTCGGGTCATCGAGGAGGGCCACAACGGCCGCACGACGGTATTCGACGATCCCACATGCTTCGATGACCGCAATGGTTCGAGAGCGCTGCCGGTGCTGCTGTCTACCCACCAGCCGCTCGATCTCGTGATCATCATGCTTGGCACCAACGACATCAAGTTTGCAAACCGCTGCCGTGCCTTTGATGCCTCGATGGGCGTCGCGCGCCTCATTGAGATCGTACAGAAGTTCTCATTCCTTCCAGCCTTCAAGACCCCTGAGATCCTGATCATGTCGCCGCCCGCTCTGGTTCCCACGAACGATGAGTGGTTCAACGACTTGTGGGGCCACGCACTCGAGGAATCGAAACTCTTCGCCAAACACTATGCGAACGTTGCGAAGGAGGGCGGTGTGCATTTCTTCGATGCGGGCACCGTGGCGACCGCCGACCGCACGGATGGCGGCCACCTCGATGCCGTGAACACCAAGGCGATCGGGACGGCTCTGGCGCCGGTGGTGAAGGGGATACTGGGCATTTGAAGATGAACCTCCGCTTCAAAGCAATCTCCCTCATTCCGGCGAAAGCCGGTTCCCCGCTTTGGGCGCCAGGAGCTGGGCCCGTGCTTTCGCCCGTGTGACGGCTCCATTTCTTCAGACGGACGATCAGACAAGGACCGCGACGAATGGCAGACACCAACTTCGACATCATCATCATCGGCGGCGGGCCCGGGGGCTATGTGGCAGCGATCCGGGCGGCGCAGCTGGGCTTCAAGACAGCCGTGGTGGAGCGGGAACATCTGGGTGGCATCTGCCTCAACTGGGGTTGCATTCCAACCAAGGCCCTGCTGCGCTCGGCTGAGATCTATCACTACATGCAGCACGCGAAGAGCTACGGATTGTCAGCCGACAATGTCAGCTTCGATCCGGCCGCCGTCGTGCAGCGCTCGCGGGGCGTGTCCGGCCGTCTCAACGGCGGTGTCACCATGCTGCTGAAGAAGAACAAGGTCAGCGTCATCTGGGGCGAGGCGAAACTTACAAAGGCAAACGAGATCGTTGTTTCTGCACCGGCGAAGCAAGCGGTGCAGCCCCAGCACCCGGAGCCGAAGGACAGGCTGGGGCCGGGCACCTATTCGGCGAGGCACATCATCATCGCCACCGGCGCCCGACCGCGCGTGCTTCCAGGGCTTGAGCCAGACGGAAAGCTGGTCTGGACCTATTTCGAGGCCATGGCCCCCAAGACCATGCCGAAATCACTCCTGGTGGTCGGCTCGGGCGCCATCGGCATCGAATTTGCATCGTTCTACAACACCATGGGAGTGGATGTAACGGTGGTCGAGATCATGGACCAGATCATGCCGGTGGAGGATGCAGAGATCTCCAAACTGGCCCAGAAGCAGCTTGAAAAGCAGGGGCTCAATATCAGGCTGGGCGCGAAGGTCACGAAGCTCGACCGGAAAGCCGACAGCGTCACGGCCACCATCGAGGCAGGCGGCAAGTCCGAGACCCTTTCGTTCGACCGGGTGATCTCGGCGGTGGGCGTGCAGGGCAATATCGAGAACCTTGGGCTCGAGGCGCTGGGCGTCAAGACCGAGAAGGGGTGCATCGTGACGGACGGCTTCGGCCGCAGCAATGTGCCGGGGGTCTACGCCATCGGCGACGTGGCCGGTCCACCCATGCTCGCCCACAAGGCCGAGCATGAAGGCGTGATCTGTGTCGAGAAGATCAAGGGCCTCGACGCTCACCCGATGAAGAAGGAACAGATCCCCGGCTGCACCTATTGCCACCCGCAGGTGGCCAGCGTCGGGCTGACAGAGGCCAAGGCGAAGGCGGCAGGCTTCGAACTGAAGGTTGGGCGCTTTCCGTTCCTTGCCAATGGCAAGGCGATCGCGCTGGGAGAGGATCAGGGCCTGATCAAGACCATCTTCGATGCCCGGACGGGGCGTCTCCTGGGGGCCCATATGGTTGGCGCCGAAGTCACCGAACTGATCCAGGGGTTTGTCGTCGCCATGGGTCTCGAGACCACCGAGGAAGAGCTGATGCACACGGTCTTCCCGCATCCGACCCTCTCGGAGATGATGCATGAGAGCGTGCTCGACGC